>NZ_JAAVUN010000197.1 GCF_012163155.1 Kocuria subflava | reverse complement strand
TCGCCGCCCGGTGCAAACACGATGTCCACGCCCAGGTCCGTGAGGCGCGCGAGGTCCCCGTCGAGATCAGCCGGGTAGCGCGAAAGGTCCTCCGTGGGGCCGAACTGCAGCGGATTCAGGAAGATCGACACCGCGAGGACGTCGTTCTCGGCCCTGGCCTGTTCGACCAGGTGCGAGTGGCCGTCGTGGAGGGCGCCCATGGTCGGGACCAGACCCACGGTGCCCTCGGGACCAGCGGCCTGAGCGCGCTCGCGCAGGAGTGCGCGGACCTCCACCGGGTCCGCGACCACCACGGGTGCCGACCCCGCACCGGACCCGGCCTCGGTATCGGCCTCGGTGTCGGCCTCGGTGTCGGCCTCGGTGTCGGCCTCGGTGTCGGCCGCGACAGGGGATTCGCCGGGGAGATCGAGATCGGCGATCTCGTCCGTGACGGTCGGGAGCACGTGGTCGGCCGGGCCCAGAGCCTGGAGCACGGCCGCGTGGGCGGTGCTGTCCAGCGTGCCGCGTTCCAGGGCGCGTTCCGCCGTGATCCGCCCCATCGACACGTAGGCGCGCAGCACGTCGTCGCGCC
>NZ_JAAVUN010000196.1 GCF_012163155.1 Kocuria subflava | reverse complement strand
CGAGGTCCGGGACTGGAGGTTCACCGAGGTCTCGGCGAGATCCAGAACGTAGGCAACACCACCGGACATACCGGCACCGAAGTTACGGCCGGTGGGCCCGATAATCAGCGCAAGGCCACCGGTCATGTATTCGCACCCGTGGTCACCAATGCCTTCGACGACGGCGGTGGCCCCGGAGTTGCGGACCAGGAAGCGCTCCCCCACGCGACCACGCAGGAAGATCTCACCACCCGTGGCCCCGTAGCCGATGACGTTGCCGGCCACGACGTTCTCCTCGGCGGCGAAGCCCGCGTCATGCTCGGGGCGCACCACGATCCGCCCGCCCGAGAGGCCCTTGCCCGTGTAGTCGTTCGCGTCACCTTCCAGTCGCAGCGTGATGCCCTTGGGCATGAACGCGCCGAGGGACTGGCCCGCCTGCCCGTGGAGGGAAACGGTGATCGTGTCGTCAGCCAGATCGTCGGTCTGGAAGGACCGGGTCACCTCATAGCCGAGCATGGTGCCCACCGCACGGTCGGTGTTCACGATCCGGTGCTCAAGGGTGACCGGTTCACGCGTGGTCAGAGCCGGAGCA
>NZ_JAAVUN010000195.1 GCF_012163155.1 Kocuria subflava | reverse complement strand
CCAAGAGGGTGCGGAGTGAAGGAACGGCCCACGGCGGCCTTCGGCCTGATGCGATCAACACGGTAGGTGGCCCAGGTGGCAGCGACAGGTTCTCGGACGATGAGGTACCAACGCCCGGCCCACACCACCAGGTGATGAGGTTCGATTTCTGCGGGAGGGGGAAATCCCGGATCCGCAGGTGCCAGGAAGTGACCGTCCGGTTCCGCGTAGTCGAAGCGAAGCGTGTGGTTGGTGCGGATCGCGGACCCAGCGGCCTGGAGGGTGGCGACGTCGACGGGCGGGGCAGCGAAGTCCCAGTAGTTGCGCAAGCTCGTGACCTCGAACGCTTCACTTGCAGCTCTCAGACGCGCGGGCATCACCTGACGGAGTGTGGTCAGTGCACGCCCCACAGCGTCGTCGATGCCCGTGACCGTGGCTGGAGCGGTCTGAAGTGCGAGGGCAATGGCGATGGCCTGGTCGTCGTCGAGAACGAGAGGCGGAAGCTTGCCTGCGGTGCCGAGTCGGTAGCCCCCTCCCGGGCCTTTGAGCGTTTCCACGGGATACCCGAGCTCGCGCAGGGTTTCGATGTCACG
>NZ_JAAVUN010000194.1 GCF_012163155.1 Kocuria subflava | reverse complement strand
AGATCTCCAAGCAACCCGAACACAAACGAGCTGCTCGGGTGGGCCGGGTGTTCCAGGACCCCATGGCGGGTACCGCCCCCAACCTCACGGTCGAGGAGAACCTGTCCCTGGCGGACCGCCGCGGCGCGGTCCGCGGGCTGGCCCGGGCGGTCACCGGGTCCAAGCGGGAACGCTTCGCCGAGGAACTCAAGGTGCTCGAACTCGGCCTGGAGAACCGGCTCAAGACCAAGGTGGGGCTGCTCTCGGGCGGCCAGCGTCAGGCATTGAGCCTGCTCATGGCCACGTTCTCCAAGCCCAAGGTGCTCTTGCTGGACGAGCACACGGCCGCGCTGGACCCGCAGCGCGCCGAACTGGTGACCCGTTTGACCAAGCAGGTGGTCCAGGCCCAGGGGCTGACCACGTTGATGGTCACCCACAACATGAACCAGGCCCTGGACGTGGGGAACCGGCTGATCATGATGCACGAGGGCCGGATCATCCTGGACGCCTCCCCGGAGGAGAAGCAGCGCATGACCCCGGAGGACCTGCTGCACAGGTTCACCCAGCTCAAGGGTGCTGCCCTGGACGACAAG
>NZ_JAAVUN010000193.1 GCF_012163155.1 Kocuria subflava | reverse complement strand
CCGGGCCGTTCCTCGAGGACGTCCTGGTCCGGATCGGTGCGGCCCACGACTGGTCGGAGGACCGACGCCGGGCCCAGTGGGCGTCGTCGTCATGCCTGTCCGCGGACGCCGGGCACCTGGTCCACCCCAACTACCCGGGTCACCACGACCCTGCCAACCGGCCCGTCCCCGGTGGCGGCCCTCTGCTGAAGATCAACGCCGATCAGCACTACACCACGGACGCGGAGGGTGCGGCGCAGTGGGCGCTGGCCTGCCAGTCTGCAGGCGTGCCCACACAGGAGTTCGTCTCCCACAACGCGGTGCCCTGTGGGTCCACGATCGGCCCGATCACCGCAGCGCGGCTGGGCATCCGAACGCTGGACGTCGGCGTCGGGCTGCTGTCCATGCACTCCGCCCGGGAGATGGTTCACGTCCAAGACCTGTACTCCCTGAGACGTGCGGTGGCTGCCTGGTGGGTTGCCTGACGGCTGGCCGAGGAGTCGCCCCACAACCCCCGTCAACGGGCGTCAGCGCGGGGGACGAAATCCCTTGCGATGCTACTGTTTGAGCCATGCTGACAGTCATCGGGGAAGC
>NZ_JAAVUN010000192.1 GCF_012163155.1 Kocuria subflava | reverse complement strand
ATACAAAGGATTCGGAATTGAACATGGCATGTTTTTCCGTCTATTCAGAAACTTTTACAGCCTATCAAAATGAACATCAAATCCTGCCGCCTTGAGGTCCCCAAGGAGTCTGTTTTGCCAGGATCCGTCATCTAATGGATAATAGGCAACGCCCTGAATGTCCGATGGTATTTCCACATCCTGTCCATGCAGGACTGTTATATTACGTCTGCCGAGGCGAGCCATAGCATACCCCAGTTCTAGGACCACGTTCTGACGTGCCCTGGGCGATTGATGGCCGTCTCTTCGTCCACCTACGTCATCTGCAGACATGATCACAACTGCATACGCAGCAGAGTCTCCGAGAGAGTCTTCCAGTTTTTCAATAATGGTTCGCCCTGAATTGGGCTGGTCCACCAGGACAACAGGTTCGACATCCGTTGCACGGCGAAGAAGGTCTAGCACCATGTACCTAGGTAGCTCTTCTTGTCCATGAATAATAAAGGCTTTGTTCTTTTGGATGTCTTTCCTAGCCCCTGAATCCATCTGTTCACGTTTCTTTAGGGGATAGATATCAATATTTTTGGCAATATC
>NZ_JAAVUN010000191.1 GCF_012163155.1 Kocuria subflava | reverse complement strand
GTCACGAGTCAAGAAGCCTGCCTTCTTGAGTGCCGGGCGGTTGTGCTCGGCATCGATCTCGTTCAGAGCGCGAGCCACGCCCAGGCGCAGCGCACCGGCCTGGCCGGAGGGGCCACCGCCGTCAATACGCGCGACGACGTCGTAGGCGCCCTGCAGCTCCAGCAGCTTGAAGGGGTCGTTGACCTCCTGCTGGTGCAGCTTGTTCGGGAAGTAGTTCTCCAGGGTGCGACCGTTGATGGTCCACTTGCCTGAGCCCGGGATGAGGCGCACACGCGCGACTGCTTCCTTGCGGCGGCCGGTGGCCTGGCCGGGAACGGTCAGGGCGGGACGCTCGGTCGCCACGGCGGTCTCGGTGCCGACGCTGGACTCGGAGGTGTAGGAGGTCAGCTCCTCCCCCTCCGGGGCGTAGTTCTCTTCAGTGTTCTGAGCCACGATGTCTCCTCGTTCAGTCGATCTCGAAAGGCCCGGAATTACTGGGCGACCTGGTTGAATTCGAAGGTCTTGGGCTGGTTCGCAGGGTGCGGGTGCTCGGGACCCGCGTAGACCTTGAGCTTGGACTTCTGCTGGGCAGCA
>NZ_JAAVUN010000190.1 GCF_012163155.1 Kocuria subflava | reverse complement strand
ATGAACAACACCACGGGTGAGATCAAGCAGCAGACCGTGTTCATGGGCGACTTCCCGCTCATGACCGACAAGGGCACGTTCGTGATCAACGGCACCGAGCGTGTCGTCGTGTCCCAGCTGGTGCGTTCCCCTGGTGCCTACTTCGAGAAGGGCCAGGACCGGACCTCGGACAAGGACATCTTCTCCGCGAAGATCATCCCGTCCCGCGGCGCCTGGTTCGAACTCGAGATCGACAAGCGTGACCAGGTCGGCGTGCGTCTGGACCGCAAGCGCAAGCAGTCCGTGACCGTGCTGCACAAGGCGCTGGGCTGGACCGAGTCCAAGATCCTGGAGGAGTTCGGCGAATTCGACTCCATCCGCGCCACCCTGGAGAAGGACACCACGGAGACCCGCGAGGACGCTCTGCTGGACATCTACCGCAAGCTGCGCCCGGGAGAACCGCCCACGGTGGACGCTGCCCAGCAGCTGCTGGACAACATGTACTTCAACCCGAAGCGCTACGACCTCGCCAAGGTCGGTCGCTACAAGATCAACCGCAAGCTCGGCATCGACAAGGGCTTCGACGATCCGGAT
>NZ_JAAVUN010000019.1 GCF_012163155.1 Kocuria subflava | reverse complement strand
TCGGCCCCCCCTGCGGGGTTGTCAGCGCCCCCCCCCCCCCGCCCGCGGGCGGGGGGGGGGGCCCACGTGCCGGGGGCCCCCCCCCCGTCGTCGTCGTTCAAGGTGACGTAGCTGCGGTGCGGCGTCCCGGGGGGGTACGGCTCAGCGCTCGGTGTGACCCCCGCGGGCCATGTTCTGCAGACGGGCGATGCGGTCCGCCGTGGGCGGGTGCGTACGGAACAGGTTGGACATCCCGCGCCCGGCGAACGGGTTGGCGATCATCATGGAAGACGTGTTGACCACCTTCTGGTCATTGGGGCTCAAGGGACGGGCGTTGACACCGTTCTCGATCTTGTTCAGCGCGCTGGCCAGGGCCAGCGGGTCACCGGTGAGCTTGGCACCGTCTTCATCGGCGTCGTACTCGCGGGTCCGGGAAATGGCCAGCTGAATGACCGTGGCCGCCACCGGTGCCAGGAAGGCAATGGCCAACCCCGCAATGGGGTTGTTACGGCTGTCTCCGCCGCGGCCACCAAAAATCGCAGCGAACTGCAACATCTGCGCCACCGAGGTGATCACCCCGGCAATGGCCGCCGCCACGGAGGAGGTCAGGATGTCCCGGTTGTAGACGTGCATCAGTTCATGGCCCAGGACACCGCGCAGTTCACGCTCGTCCAGCAGCTGCATGATCCCCTCCGTGCAACACACTGCAGCATTGTCCGGGTTGCGGCCTGTGGCAAAGGCATTGGGGCTCATGGTGGGTGAGATGTAGAGCCGCGGCATGGGCTGCCCGGCCTGGTTGGAGAGCTCCCGGACGATCCGGTACAGATCGGGTGCCTGCTGCTCGGAAACGGGGACGGCGCGCATCGACTTCAACGCAATTTTGTCGCTGTTCCAGTAGCTGTAGGCCGTGGTGCCCAGCCCGATCAGGGCGAACAGGAAGATGAACACCGAGTTGTTGGCAGCAACGGCCACGCCGTAACCGATGGCCAACAACAGCAGCCACATGCCGCCCAGCAGGGTCACGGTTTTCAGACCGTTGAAATGTCGATGCATGGTGTGGAGTCATCCTTGGGGTTGTGCCGAACCTTCTGTGATCAGCAACCATCTGAGGCGGGGTTGTGTTCCGGACCGGCCCGCTTGCTGGGCGGAGTTGAAGGGAACATGGATGATTCTCTCAGCAAACTGCGTGTGCTGGTTCTGCCCGCCACATGGGCCCCGGGCCACGGCGGTCATGCCAGGCGCACCCAACCGCGCTCCGTCCAGATCCACAGACCGCCAGGTCCGACACCCTGTCCGGGGGTGGTGTTCTCCCACTGGCCCGGATCCACGGCCGGGGCATCCCGAGGGCCGGTGGCCTGGTCCACGGGTTCGGTTGTGGTGCCGTCCGTGGGTTGGGGGTCACCTGTGTTTTCCGGCGCGGTGCCGGTGTCCGTGGTGGTGCCGGGATCTGCAGTGGGATCCGGCTCTGAACTTGGCGTGGTGGCCGGTTCTGGTGCGGTGGTTGGTTCTGGTGCAGTGGTTGGCTCGGTTGTGTTGGCCGGCTCCGGTTGCGGGGCAGGAGCTGAATCCGTGCTCCCGTCCATGGGCAGCGGTGCTGTGACCGGCGAGTTGGCGGGTGCGTAGAGCGGAGCCCCACTGGAGTTCTGGTTGTCTTCAGTGGAGTCAGCCGGTGTGCCCAGGACCGATCCCTGGTTGTCGCCCGGGTCCACTGTTCCATCCGTGGCCGGAGCGGTGGGCGCCACCGGAGTGGTGGTTCCCGGCGACGTCGGGGTGGTGGCCGGCGGAGACACCGGCGCCACCGGAACCTGTGGCTGAGCCGGCACCTGGGGTTGAGCAGGTGCCTGCGGCTGCGATGGCGCCTGCGGCTGGGCTGGGGCCACGGGTGCCAACGGTGTGCTCCAACTCCCACCGGGCTGCTGGGCAGACGGACGGGACTGCGAGTATCGACCAGGCTGTGACGATTGGCCGGACTGTGACGATTGGCCGGACTGCGATGATTGGCTCGACTGTGAATACTGGCCCGACTGCCAAGACTGCTGGCCCTGATACGTCTCCTGAACCGGTGGCGCCCAGGGGCCGCGCTGATTGGGGGCCGGAAAACGGCCGGAATCCGCAGATCCTGCCGTCACCGAACCGTTGGCAGCGCCGTCGTCGTTCCGGGCCTGCGAACGCGCGAGGTCGTTCTGCATGCGGTCAAAGGCCGTGATGAAGCGTGGTTGACCGGAGGTTTCGTCATCCACGGCGCGCACCTGCGCATCCGAGGGCCCGGACCGGTCCTCGGCGGACCCGGCGCCGGAGGCAGGCGATGCCGACTCCCCCGCCGGAGCACCTGCCTGTTGGTCGGTAGGGGCCTCGCCATTGGCGGGGAACGGCAAACCGCCCAAGGTGGTGGCGTTGTTGGTGCCGTCATCCTGGACCAGGGTGGAAACCCCCACCCCCACCAGTGCCACAGCTGCTGATGCAGCCACTGCACCCACGGCGATCTTCAGTCCGATGCCCGCACCGGCGCCGGCCACAATGCCACCGGCACCGGAGCCGCTGCCACCGGAGGACGGTCCGTTGCTGGACACGGCTGAGCCTGCCGCTGCCGCCTGGGCGGACGAGCCGGTCAGGTCACTGCCTGCACCAACGGAAGACTCAGACGTACCCGCCCCCGTGGTGGCGGCATCCGCGGAGGCCGCACCTGCCGCCTGAGCTGCTGCCGAGCCCCCAGCAGCGCCTCCACCGGCACCGGAAACCATGAGAGCGGCCAGAACCTTGGACTCGGTGCCCCACAACGGCAAGGCAGCCAGAGCAGGAAGAATCCAGGTCCGCATCCCCACACCGGTGTCCTGCAGCTGAAGATATTCAGCAGTGCAGCGGGGGCACTCGTCCAGGTGCTGCTGGACCGCACGCCGGGCACGTGAGCCCAAACTGCCGCGGACGAACGCACCAAGATCCCCTGCCATCTCAGGACAGGCATCAGTTGCTGCATGGGAAACCTGCGCCTGCAGATAAGCCGCCTGTAACCCTTCCCGGGCGCGCTTGGCCAAGGCCGAAACAGCATTGGGGGTCATCCCCAGAACACCAGCCACGGCCTGCGGCTTCATCTCCTCGACCTCGGTGTGCCACAGCACCGCCTGCCACCGCTCAGGCAAGGAGGCGTAGGCCGTGGCCACCGCCACGGAGTCGCATTGCTTGACCAGGACGTCGTTGAATTCCTGCGGCTGGTCCAGATCGGCGTCTTCTGCAACGGGCTGCACCTTGCCGGTTGCGATGGCATGGTCAACAGCCAGGCGTCCGATGGTGGTGACCAGGTAACTGCGCATGAACTTCTGCGGCCCACCACCCTTGCGGATCACGGAGAGGACCTTGGCAAAAGCCTCCGAGACCAGATCTTCGGCGTCGTGCACGTTGCGGGTGTGCATCCGTGCCACGTTCAAGGCAGTGGAGCGGTGCCGTTCGTAGAGCAGGCCGTACGAGGCCTCGTCACCGGCTCGTACCGCCTGGAGGAGCTCCTCATCCTCCAACGCCGCTTCCTGTGCGGCCTTGGCCTCCGAGTCCCCATTCCGCTGGTAGCCCTTGTCCCCGGCGCCTGCAGCTTCACCCGGGGTGCCCGATTCCGCGGCACCGCCGTACTGGACGTCATACTCGGCCTGGTTCGCAGAGTCCTGGGCGGGGGCCAAGAGTTCATCCGCAAGCTCCGACTGATGCTCGGATGCAGAGTTGGGGTCACGTGGGGCAACGATGGTGCGGCCTCCTCCTGGTCAGATGGTCCTCAGCGGACGAAACGTACGCGGAACGGACGGAATGTTCCTGGGACGGGCGGCTGTGCCCGCGAACCACACGATTCTACGCGCAGGCAAGAGGCCGTCCAAGAGTCCTGACCTGCGCCAACACGTGGCGACGGCGGCTTCCAGTCAACCATCAGCGAACTTTCCACGCGGTACCGGGTGGGATGTCGGTGGCCTGGGTTACGGTGAAGAAGCAACGGACCGCCATGACCGCAGGAGGCTCATCATGTCTGACAATGCACAGAATTCCCCCCAGAACGTCCATGAAGTCGGATTGCGTCCCACCGGTGAATTCACCACGGACCAGAACGCCAAGCCGGTTGCCTCGGACGCCCATTCACTGACCAGCGGCGGCCCCGACGGCGTGATCGCCCTGCACGATTCTTACGTGGTGGAGAAGCTGGCGGCCTTTGACCGCGAGCGCATCCCGGAGCGTGTGGTCCATGCCAAGGGTGGTGGCGCTTTCGGCGAACTGGAGATCACGGAAGACGTCTCCCAGTACACCCGCGCTGCGGTGTTCCAGAAGGGCACCAAGACTCCCATGCTGGCGCGGTTCTCCACGGTGGCCGGTGAGCAGGGCTCGCCTGACACCTGGCGTGACCCCCGTGGTTTCTCGCTGAAGTTCTACACCACTGAGGGCAACCTGGACATCGTGGGCAACAACACCCCGATCTTCTTTGTCCGTGACGGCATCAAGTTCCCCGATTTCATCCACTCTCAGAAGCGCCTTCCGGGTTCCGGCTTGCGGGACAACACCATGCAGTGGGATTTCTGGACCCAGTCCCCGGAGTCCGCACACCAGGTGACGTACTTGATGGGTGAACGTGGCATCCCCAAGTCCTGGCGACACATGAACGGCTACGGTTCCCACACCTTCCAGTGGGTCAATGACTCCGGTGAGCGGTTCTGGGTCAAGTACCACTTCATCTCCGAGCAGGGTGTGGAAGGTCTTTCCGGTGAGGAAGCAGCCCGGATCGCCGGTGAGGACGCTGATGCGCACCGCCGTGACCTCCACGACTCCATTGAGCGCGGCGAGTTCCCGTCCTGGTCCGTGGAAGTCCAGGTCATTCCTTACGAGGACGCCAAGACGTACAAGTACAACATCTTTGACGTCACCAAGACCGTGCCCAAGGGTGACTACCCCCGCATGAAGATTGGTCGGTTCACACTGAACCAGAACCCGCTGAACTTCTTTGCTCAGATCGAGCAGGCGGCCTTCTCCCCCGGCAACACTGTTCCGGGACATGAGATCTCCCCGGACAAGATGCTGATGACCCGTGTGTTCTCCTACCCGGACACGCACCGTCACCGCCTGGGTGCCAACTTTGCGGATCTGCCGGTGAACTTCCCGCACTACGCCGAGCAGAACTCCTACTCCCAGGACGGGCCCATGCGGTACTCGTTCAAGGCACCCAGCCAGCCGAACTATGCACCCAACACCATGGGCGGACCGGTTGCGGGTCAGGGGATCAAGCCTGCGGATGAGATGCGCTGGGAGACGGATGGTGAGATGGTTCGCGCAGCGGCCACCCTGCACTCTGCCGATGACGACTTCGGCCAGCCGGGGATCCTCTACTCGGAGGTCATGAACGCCGAGCAGCAGCAGGTTCTGGTGGACAACATTGCCGGGCACGTGGGTGATGTTCAGGACAACACCATCTTGGAGCGCGCCCTGCAGTACTGGGACAACGTGCACCCGGAGCTGGGCCAGCGCGTGCGCAAGGCCGTGGAGGAGAACCGCGGAGCAGACGCCAAGAACGTCTGACCCGTTCCTCGCTGAGGCCCAGCCCTGGGCCCCCAACGCCGACTGCCGAGTGTCCGAGTTGGGTTGTTTCGAATCATTGATAACGACCCCACTCGGACACTCGGCCGTTCTTTCAGTCCTTGAGGTTGATGCCGGTGGCTGATCCGGGGTCTTCCTCCACGACGACGTCCTCCGGGTGATCTTCCAGGCTCACCACCGGAGTGGAGATCTCAGAGGAGTCGTCTGAATCCGCGGGTGAGTCGGCAACAGAGTCCAGAATGCTTCTGATGTCGTCCATGGCGAACGTGGCCACCGGTGGACGCGCGTTGACGCACACCTGGGAGGCGCCGGTTCCCAGCGCATAGCGCAGAACATCCCGACCTGCCGCCGAGCGGATCTCCAAGGTAGGGTCCAGGGCAGCCACTTCTGCCGCGGAGGTGAACAGCAGCAGGGTGTCTGCATCCTGTCCTTCCTCTGGCTTGGCCCAGACGGGTTCAACGTCTTCCGGTCCCTGGGCGTTCTCCAGCGGGCGCACACCCAACAGCAGCACCCCGTTGGCTGCCATCAGCCCGGAGAGCACCTGGGGCACACTGTCCATGAGCAGACCGTTCTTGGCCACGTCATTGCGCGGTGAGGACAGCAGCCATTCAATCTGCCTGCGCGGAATCCGGCAGGAAGCAGCACCTGCGTCCAAGATCAGGTGGTGGTACTGCTGGTCAGCTGCCACCAGTTCCAGGACCGCGGCTGCCGGCTGGCGCAGCAGCACCGGTTCACCGTCCTGCCCGGCGGCATGAAACATGGCCTGGGCGTCTGTTTGGGCCGTGTAGGCAGCCAAGGTGCGGGTGCCGTCTGGTTCGGCAAAACTCTGGAGCTGGATCTGGGACTCCGGGCTCAGCTCACCGGTCTGGGTGCGAATCAGATCCGAACCCGTGGCATCCACCAGCAGGTCCCCTGCAGTGCAATTGCGCATGACCTCGATCAGTGCGGCGTCCGATGGCGCTGCGGCGAATCCGGCGATGGCTTCACGCAATCGGGGGTTGACCGTGCCCTCAGGGTCGGCCTCTGCTTCAGCTTCCGGGGCCAGCACCTGAATGGTGTGGCCTGCTTCGGCAGCCAACGCCCCCAACCAGTCCGGCACGCGAGCCTCCGTGCGCGGGAAACTCTCCAGATGCTCCAGTCCGTCCTCCAGTTGATATGCGCCTTCCTCTCCCAGCTGGGGAGGGCGTTCATCAAAGTTGTGGCGGGTGGCAAACGAGTACTGGGGGCTGGGCCACCCTTGTGCGGTGACTGTGACCACGGTGGAGAGCCACGTCCCGCGCCCTGGACGGTAGGACAGGGACTGCAAACGGTTGATACGGCGCAGAACAGAGCTTCCGGGCTTGATGGGCCCCACGGTGCCAGGCAACTCCCGGCCGCCGCGGTATTCGGTGATCCGCAACCACATGCGGCCACCTTGCGGCTTGAGATCCACGTCCATGCTCTCCCACCCCGGTTGCGCGTTGAGCACACCCAGAATCCAGTCGCCCACGGCACGCAGCTCGTCCCTCAGACTTTGGGCAACCTGTTCGTCGGTGAGTTTGCTGGCGGCGTGGCTGCCCGCGCGATCACGCGAGCGTCGGCTGGGCTGTGGTTGGTCCTGCGTCATGCGCTCAGCTTATCGGGGCCACCTCCTGGCCAGTTCCGGTGCGTCGGTCTGCGTTGCTAGCCTGATGGCATGACGACTTCACTGCAGGAACTGATCGATGACTCGATCTTCATTTCGACCGAGCATCAGGCCCGGCTGGCTGAGCTGAGCCAGGGCGTGGAATGGGATGTTGACTTCTCCGTCCCGTCCTTCACTCTGCAGTCGGATCCCCCCGTGGTGCTGACCCCGCACCTGCTGGGAACGGACTCCGCGGAACGTGGCACCTGGGTGTGGTCCTGGCAGGAGCTGGGCCATTTTCCCTCTGAGGTGGTGGCTGCAGCCGTCCAGACCCGTGAGTCCGCTGCACGCTCTGACGTTTCCGAACTCATCACGGATGAACTGCCCACCCAGGACGGTTTCGCCCGCCAGGTCACCTTGGCATCCAAGGCCTTAACCGGGGTGTGGGCCCACTACCCCGCCCGAGTGGGCAAGAACGTCACAGCGTGGCTGCTGCTGGAGGGTCCGGAGCTGGATCTGGAGCCCGTGAGCCTTGAGACCATGATGCGGGTCATTGCCGAAGCCTTGCAGACGGGCACCGCAGTGGATCACAACCGCGCCCTGGACTCTTACGCCACGTTGCGTGGTGCCCACATCGAATGGGACACGGATGCCATGTGTGTCATCACCACTCGCGACGGCGCTCAGCGGTTCTGGCTGGAGGAGCACCAGATCTCCGGTGTGGAACCGGCAGAGCCTTCGGTCGGCCCGGAGGAACTGACCCGTCTGGAGCAGGAGGCACGCACCCGCCGCGAGGCCCTGGCAGCAGACCGCGCTGATGCTCGCCGGGTTGCCGATGAGCAAGCCGCCCGGGACACCGCCGCCCGAGAGGAACAGGAAGCCTCCCGCCGTGAGGCCACTGCTGCCGCAGCCGGTGCCGGTACCGCGGGCATGGATGTTGACACTCACGCCGAGATCGACACCGACGACGCCGCCACCCAGGCTTCTGCCGAGACCAGCACCCAGGCCGAGGACCAGCAGCCCCTGCCTGCTGAGCTGTCCCAGGAGGACCTGGAAGCACCGGTCCCCGGTGCCTCCACGGAACCGGATCAGGACCTGCCCTACGATCAAGAGCCGCGCCGCGACGTCGCTCCCGGGGAAGTCACCACCACCACGGTGCCGTCCTTGGCCGAGGACCGCGATGCACAGCAGCCCTCGGAGCAGGCTCCCCAGGTCATCGAGCCGGCCGAGTCCACGGAGGCAGCCGGGTCCACTGACCCAGCCCAGGGCACCGAACCCGCAGAGGCCACAGATCGGGTCGAGTCCCAGGACGAGGACTTTGCTGCGGAGCTGGATGCAGCCGTGGAGGGCGAGTCCCAGAAGCACACCGGCACAGAGCACACCGGCACGGAGGATGCCGATCAGCAGCGTGAATCCGCCGGTGAGCAGCCTGCCGTGGTGCAGCCCCGTGTGGAGGAACCCGCCACCGCGCGTCCTGTTCAGGAAGAGCCCGGCCTTGCACTGGATGCCCAGCGCACCGACGACACTCAGGACACCGTCGAGGTTCAGGACGCCCCGGCAGAGACCACCGAACAGGACGATCAGCCCCGCAAGAAGGGCTTCTTCAGCCGCTTCTTCGGCCTGTGACAGGTCAGTGACTGTTTGAGCAAACGGACAGCTGTCCGCCCGGCCGCTGAAGGACGCCGCGGACTGCTCTTTGGTGCGAGCGCTTACGGGCTGTGGGGGTTGTTGCCCTGTACTTCGTGGCGCTCGCACCTGCCGGTGCATGGGAGATCGTCTCCCTGCGGGTGATTTTCGCCTTGCTGTTGTGCCTGGTGCTGCTGGCAGTTTTCGGCCAGTTCGGCCGTTTCCTGGCGGTGTTCACCCAACCCCATTGTGGCCATCAGCCTGGGTGTGTTGGTCCTACGGGAGCGGTTGCGGCGCCTGCAGTGGGCGGCGGTGGGCCTGGGGGCGGCGGCAGTGGCCGTGATGTCCGTGTTCTACGGCCAGGTCCCGTGGCTCTCCCTGGGCCTGGCTTTCACCTTTGGCCTGTACGGCCTGACCAAATCCATGCTGGGCGCCAACTGGCCTGCCCTGGTGGCCATGACGGTTGAAACGCTGGCCATCATGCCCGTTGCCGTTGTGATCATCGCCCGCCAGGCCGTGAACGGGGATCTGACGCTGTGGGGTCACAGTTGGGCGCACACGCTTCTGTTGGCCTCAACCGGCGTGGTCACAGTGGTCCCGTTGCTGCTGTTCGGTCTTGCAGCAGCGCGGCTGCCGTTGAGCACCGTCGGCATGCTGCAGTACATCGCCCCCATCATGCAGTTCCTGATTGCCGTGGTGATCCTGCAGGAGGCCATGCCGCGGGAACGTTGGCTGGGCTTCAGCGTTGTGTGAGCAGCGGTTGCAGTGCTGATCCTGGATGCCACCCGGCAACGACGACGCCGGCGCCTCACCCGGGCGGCATCATCCTCACCTGATCCGCCCTGAGCACCTGATGGAGCGGACAATGACTGTGGCCACCGAACCAGACGGTTCGGTGGCCACAGTCCTGGAGTGCCAACACTCAGATGCTGCGGGTGGGACTCACGCGTCCCCGCCCTGATCCGGGTTGCGGCGCAGGTTCACGATGGAGGCGACCAAGCCGCCCCACACCGTCACACCTGCCACTACCAACATGACAATGGCTGATGCGCTCATCGGGTGGCCTCCTCTCCCGTGTTGGTCGTATCAGATGCAGTCGCTTCCGCCGGCTGGGTGGCCCAGGGCTCCGGGGTGGTTGCGGCGGCGTCGTCGTTCCAGGGGGTGCCGTTGCGCACGGCACTGCTGGTGATGGTGGCCAGGGAACCGGTGGTCAGGTACTTCTGATCCACTCCGGGATCCAGCACCGGCAACGACGGCGACGGCTGTGCGCCACGCGAGCGTTGGGACCACGGCACCCTGGCCAGGATCAGGGAGATGACAACCAGGCTGATGGCCATGCCCCAACCGAAGGTGGCCACGTACCAACCCGGGAAGTCGCCGTAACCCTCGGTGAGCACGGTGGTCAGCTGACCGATGATGGTGTAGCCCAAGACCACAACCGCCACACCGCCGATGAAGATCATCCACGTCCGGCCCACCTTGAAGGCAGAGACCGCGTTGAGGTGATCGCGCAAACCGGGCAGGGCGGACAGACCCGAGGACAACAGGATCACTGCCACCAGGGAGGCTGCCACAATGCCGAAGTTGTTCACGAAGGCGTCCGTGATGTCCAGCAGGTTCAGGCCTGTGGTGGTGGGGAACAGCAGCAGGGAGGCTGCCGCCAGCGGGACGATCACGGCCACGGTGCCGGCAATGCGGTTCAGGCCCAGCTTGTCCTGAACACCGGCAATGATCACTTCCACGATCGAGATCAGGGAGGTGAAACCGGCAAAGGTCAGGGCGCCGAAGAACAGGACACCCAGAAGGCCCCCGAACGGAGCTTGCGAGACGATGGTGGGGAAGGCGATGAAGGCCAGGCCGATACCACCGGAGACCACCTCGCTCACACCGACGCCGGAGGCAGTAGCCATGAAGCCCAGGGCGGCGAACACGCCGATACCGGCCAGGATCTCAAAGCTGGAGTTGGCGAAGCCGACCACCAGAGCGGTGCTGGTCAGATCCGAACGCCGCTTGAGGTAGGAGGCGTAGGTGACCATGATGCCGAAGCCCACGGACAGGGAGAAGAAGATCTGACCGTAGGCGGCCATCCACACAGCACTGTTGCCCAGTGCAGACCAGTCCGGGGTGAACAGGGCATCCAGACCGGCGGCTGCACCGTCCAGGGTCAGGGCCATGATCACCATGGCGGCGAACATGACCAACAACAGCGGAATGAAGATCACGTTGAAGCGGCCGATGCCCTTCTGCACACCCAGTGCCATGACCACCAGCAGCGCCAGCCACACAATGGCCAGACCGATCAGAACCTGGGGAACAAAGTCCAGGGCGGGGCCGACCTCGTCAGCAACCTGGAGGTACTGGCCCATGAAGAAGCCCTCGGGGTCATCCCCCCAGGCCTGGGTCACGGAGAAGATGGTGTAGGAGCCAGCCCAGGCGATGATCACGGCGTAGTAGGCGGCAATCACAAAACAGATGCACAACTGCCACCAGCCCAGGAACTCGGCCTTAGGGTGCAGGCGCCGGTAGGACAACGGGGCGGAGGCCCGGTAACGGTGACCCACCGCGTAGTCCAGCATGAGCAGCGGCAGACCCGCGCTCAGCAGGGCGATCAGGTACGGAACCATGAAGGCGCCGCCACCGTTCTCGTAAGCGACGTAGGGGAACCGCCAGATGTTTCCCAGGCCGACGGCAGAACCCATGGCGGCCAGGATGAAGACGGATCGATTGGAGAAGACCTCGCGCTGCTGGGCAGCGGGAGGTGCGGATTTGGTTGAGGACACTAGTCCACCTCGTGGTGCTCAGGTGCCGTCAGTCGGGCGGGCTGATCGGCGCAATTCCAGATGCTCCCGTGAATCCGGTGAGGGTGGCCGGACGGACGGTTTGAGCGTTCAGGTTACCCCGGGGTCACGCCCGGCGATGCACCATGCCGCGGGCAAAGCTGTGCAGAGCGGATTTTGCGGTGGATTCCGGCAGGGGTTCCAGCGCTGCTTCCGCCTCCGCCACCCATGATTCGGCCACAGCCCAGGACTGCTGGATGGCAGCGTGGTGGGACAGCGCGGTCACAGCTTGTGCCAGGGCCTCATCCGAGCTGAGATCCCCGTCCACCAGCTCCAGGACCTTCACAGCAGAAGAGTCCCCCTGGGCGGCCATGCGGCGCAACACCAGAACCGGCAGGGTGGGGATGCCTTCCCGCAGGTCCGTGCCGCGGGTCTTGCCCGAGGTCTCCGAGGTGGAGGTGATGTCAATCACGTCATCGGCCAGTTGGAAGGCCACGCCGAGCTTCTCCCCGTAGGTCTCCATGATCTGCTCCACCTCAGGTGAGGCACCAGCCAACATGGAGCCGAAGAGCCCGCAAGCGGCAATCAGTGAACCGGTCTTGCCGGCCAACACCTGCAGATAGTGCTCCAGGGCGTCGGCACCTTCCGGCGGGCCAGAGGTCTCCTGGAGCTGGCCCACCACAAGGCGTTCAAAGGCCTGGGCCTGGATCTGATAGGCCCGCCGGGAGATGGTGGACACCAGGGAGGATGCCCGGGCAAAAATGAGGTCCCCCGTCAGGATGGCCACGTTGTTGCCCCACACGGTGTGCGCGGTGTCCACACCGCGCCGGACCGGGGCGGAATCCATGACGTCGTCGTGATACAGGGAGGCCAGGTGGGTGAGTTCAACCACGACGGCGGCGTTGATGACGTCGTCGTTGATGCCCCCACCGATTTCACCGGCCAGGAGTGTGAGGACCGGGCGCACCCGCTTGCCACCGGCGTTGAGCAGGTGTGAGGCGGTGACCTGGATCAGGGGATCCGAGCTCTCCACCTGCTGCGCCAGACGGGTTTCAATCTGTTCGAGTCCGGCCAGGATCCGGCGCGCGAACTCCGGATCGGTGGTGAGCACCTCCATGCCCGCCGGCAGTGCCACCTGGGCACCGTTCAACTCCCTGGCGGCATGACCGGACCCACCCGTGGAGGCGTGGGTGTCACCGGGCCGTTGGGAGATGGAGGAGGAGTCAGTCACGGGGCACCACTCTACTGGTTTCCGGTGGGCGGAGTGAGGGCGTCCAGCAGTGCCACGGTGCGGTCCTGCCAGGTGCGGGCCGGGTGATCCGTGAGTTCGGTCATGGTCTGCACCACAAAGCGCATCAGGGGTGGAAGAGCCATTCCGGTGGCCAGGGCGGCCTTCATGATGCGCGGGTGTCCGATGGCCTCGGCCAGGAGTCGCCCTTGGGTGAAGTGTGCCCCCCATTCGGTGCGCAGACGCTGCGGGTAGCGCGCAAGAACCGCGTCCCGTTGCGCCGGGCCGTTGGCACGCCTGGCCTCCAGGATGTGCTCCGCGGCGTAACGGGCGGATTCCATGGCATTGGAGATGCCCTCACCGTTGAAGGCAGAGACCAGACCGGCGGAGTCCCCCAGCAACAACATCCCGGGAATCCAGTGTGGTGTCCGGTTGAAGGCCATGGGCAGGGCAGCTGAGAGAACGCGGCCCTGACGGTGTGCAGGGTCGAAAGTCCACTCGGCAGGCATGGAGGCGGTCCAGTCGGCCAGCACCTGCTTGTAGTCGATGTTGCCAAAGGCCGGTGAGGTGTCCAGGATGCCCAGGCCAACGTTGGCCGTGCCGTCCCCGGCACCGAACACCCACCCGTAGCCGGGCAGCAGAGACCCCTTGGGATCGGTGCCGTCCGTCAGTTCCAGCCAGCCCTCCATCCAGTCCAGCTCGCTGCGTGGAGATTGGAAATAGGCGCGGACGGCAACCCCCATGGGGCGGTCGTGGCGCCGATGCAGACCAGCGGACACGGCCGTGCGGGATGAGACACCGTCACAGGCCAGCACCAGGTCGGCGCGGTGGTCCTCGGTCTCACCACTGCGGCGGCCGCGGTCATCCAGCACGTTGGCGCGCAGGCCCACCACACGGTCCTGGTCATCTCGGAGGACCTCAGTGACCGACCGGTGTTCGATGATGGTGGCCCCGGCCGCACGGGCATGGTCGGCCAAGTGCTGGTCGAATCCCGCCCGGGAGCGGACCAAACCGTAATTGGGGAAGTCCGTCAGCTCGGGCCAGGCCAGCTCAATCGCCCTGCCACGGGCTCTGATGCGCAAACCCTGGTTGCGTTTGTAACCCAACTCCGGCCCGTGTGGCAGGCCCATGAGTTGCATTTCCCGCACGGCACGCGGTGTCAGACCGTCACCACACACCTTCTCCCGTGGGTAGGAGGTCTTCTCCAGGACCGTGACCTCCACACCCTGGGAGGCAAGCCAATAGGCGGCGGTGGCTCCGGCCGGCCCACCGCCTGAGATCAGAACCTTCACGCGAGCTTGATCTCCGGTGCACCGTAGCCCGGGTTCTCACCCTTGACGGCGTGGTGAATGGCCACAATGCCCCCGGAGAGGTTGCGGTAGCGCACCTGCTCCCAGCCAGCACTGGCAATGTCCCGCGCCAAGCCCTCTTGATCCGGCCAGGCGGCAATGGACTCCGCCAGGTATTCGTAGGCCTCCGGGTTGGAGGAAACCTTCTTGGCCACACCGGGCAGAGCCTTGACCAGGTATTCGCCGTAGACCTTGCGGAAAGCCTTGTTGGTGGGAGTGGAGAACTCCGCGATCACCAACCTGCCGCCCGGCCTGGCCACGCGGTACATCTCATGGAGGGCACGGTGGTAGCCCTCCACGTTGCGCAGACCGTAGGAGATGGTCACGGCGTCAAAAGAATCATCCGCAAACGGCAGCATGGTGGCATCAGCCTGCACGAACTCGATGTCCGGGCGCCTGCTGCGCCCCACCTGAAGCATTCCCAAGGACAGATCCGCTGCCACCACCTGAACCCCGGCATCAGCAAACGGCTCGGAGGACTTGCCGGTTCCGGCCGCCAGATCCAGCACGAATTCACCCGGCACCGCTCCCACCGCTTGGGTCACGGCCTTGCGCCATCCGCGGGTCTGCCCCAGGGAGAGGATGTCATTGGTGATGTCATAACGCGGGGCCACCTGGTCAAACATGGCGGTCACGGCGTCTTTGCGCTTGTTCAGGTCTGCACGATTCACCCTGTCATTGTGACATCTCCGCAGCATGCCCCGGCCTGGACGGTGGCGGGCAGTGCCCGGCCACACCCTGGGCCTACACTGATCCAGATGTCCGCCTCCGATCTGCCGTCCTGTAACGATCAGCCTCCCGTCTCCGCCCTGACCGTTGACCTCCGGGACCTGGCCGCCGCTGCCCACTCCCCCGTGCCGCAAGCGTTTGCAGCGGATCCGGATCTGCGTCAGATCCTGGACGGGCAGCGCACCAGCTGCTGGACCATCGGCGGCCTGGGGCTGGTGGGATTCGGACGGGCAGCCCACGTGGTGGTCACCGGCGAGGATCGTTTCACCGCGGCCCGGGACTGGTGGGACCGCCTCACGACTCAGCTGCACATCACGGACCCGCTGAACCGCTCGGCCACCGGACCGGTGGCTTTTGGCGCCCTCACCTTTGCCCGAGCCTCCACCACCTCATCCGGCCTGGTGTTGCCCGAACTGGTGGTGGGTCACGACGACGACGGCACCTGGGTCACCCTGGTCTCCACCCAACCCGAGGTGCAGATGCAGGACGTCATGGCCGCCTGGACGCGCCTGGTTCCTCAGCTGCAACCGGTGGGCTCCCGGCACCCCGATCCCGCCACTGCCCCCGTTGCCGTTGCGGATCCAGCAGCGGACCGGTCCTGGTGCTCGGCAGTGGCCGATGGCGTGGGACTCATTTCTGAAGGCAAGCTGGAGAAGCTGGTGCTGGCCCGCGCCGTGGAGGTTCGCTCCGATGCGCAGCCCCTGGACGTGCCGGGCGCCCTGCGCAATCTGGCCGCCGACTACAGCACGTGCTGGACCTACTCCGTGTCCGTTGAGGACCATGCGGATCCTTCCGTGAACCGCCTGTTCGGGGCCACCCCGGAACGCCTGGTGCGGGTGTTGGACGGCAAACTGCATGCCCGCGTACTGGCAGGGACCCTGGACCGTGCTTCCGTTCCCCCCGGAATCGATCCACAACGGTGGGCGCAGCAGAAGCTGCTGGATGACCCCAAACAGCGGGCTGAACACGAATTCGCCATCGACTCCCTGCTGGATTCCGTGTCCGCCTACACCAACCAGGTGGTCTCCTCCCCTGATCCATTCGTGTTGGAACTGCCCAATGTGTGGCACCTGGCCTCTGACGTCACGGCTGAGCTGACACCTGGCCCGGACGGCACCGTGCCCTCGGCACTGGAGTTGGTGGAGGCCATCCACCCCACGGCCGCCGTGTGCGGAACCCCCACTCATGCCGCTGCTGAGGCCATCACCCAATTGGAGGGCATGGACCGTGGGTTGTATGCGGGCCCCGTGGGCTGGCTGGATTCCCGGCACAACGGAGACTTTGGGATCGCCCTGCGCGGAGGCGTGCAGCGCGATGCCCACAGGGCTGAGCTCTACGCAGGCTGCGGCGTCGTGGAGGCTTCCGTGCCTGCTGAGGAACTGGCCGAAACCCGTGCCAAATTGCGCCCTGTTCTGGGGGCACTCGGCGTCACACCCGCGTGAACAAGGCCTGGCACAGACCCCTGTAACCCGGCAGTCACAGCAGGACGCGTACCATGAAGCGGTCACAGCGCGGCATGTGCGGCTGAATCACGCCGCGGATCCACCGCCGCTGGGACACCGTCAGGTCAGCGCCACCACCGGCGCTCACCAGTGCGAGCTCGGTCCCTGCCCACACCACTTGACGTTGAGGTAAATCATGAAAACCCGTCACCTCCCCACCCTCTTGGCCGCCACCAGCGCAACCGCCCTGGTCCTGGCCGGCTGCACTTCCACCTCCGGGGAGAACCAGTCCGAATCCGGTGTTCCTCTGGTGGAGGACGGCAAGCTGACCGTGTGCAGCAACACCCCGTACACCCCGTTCGAGTTCGAACGCGATGGTGAAGTGGTGGGCTTTGACATGGACCTGGCCGATGAAATCGCTGCCGATCTGGACCTGGAGAAGAACGTCATCCAGACCGGGTTCGAGGGCATCGAGTCCGGCGCAGATCTGTCCACCAACAAGTGCGACATCGCCATTTCCGGAATCACCATCACGGAGGCCCGCCAGTCCGTCATGGCTTTCTCCGAACCCTACTTCGACGACGAACTCGGCCTGCTGGTCCCGGCTGGATCCGAGATCCAGAGCTTTGACCAGATCGGTGATGCCCGCGTGGCCGTTCAGCAGGCCACCACCGGTCAGACCTACGCCGAGGACAACGGCTTGAACTTTGAGCAGCAGGAGGACACCGCCCTGATGCTGCAGTCCCTGGAGACCGGTGGCGTGGAGGCTGTGATCGGCAACGTGTCCGTGCTGGGCAACCGTGCTGCAGAGAACCCGGACCTGGAACTGATCGACCAGGAGTCCAACGGCGAGCAGCTGGGTGTGGCCGTGAACTCGGAGAACACGGAGATGTTGGATGCCGTGAACTCCACCATTGAGCGCATCAACGACGACGGCACCATGGAGACCATGCGCGAGGAGTGGATGGGCCTGTGAACACGCGTAAGACATCAGCCCTGATCAGCCTGAGCGCGGTGGGGCTGCTGGCCCTGAGCGCCTGCACCTCCACCACCGGATCCGACGGCGAAGGCTCCGGGGACTCCCTGGAAACCATCAACGACGGCCAGCTGACCGTGTGCTCCGAATCCAACTACCCGCCGTTCGAGATGGAACAGGACGGGGAGATGGTGGGCCTGGACATGGACCTGGCCGCGGAGATCGCCAAGGACAACGATCTTGAGGTCCACAACGTGACCTTGCCGTTTGAAACCATGGTCTCCGGTGCTGCGCTGGACACCCGCCAGTGCGACATCATCACCTCTGCCTTGACCATGACCGAGGAACGCGCCTCCGTGATGGACTTCTCCGACCCCTACTTTGACAACCAGCTGGGCCTGGTGGTCAAGGACGGTTCGGAGATCGGCTCTGTCCAAGACGCCATCGACTCCAACGCCCGCGTGGGAGTCATGCAGCAGACCACAGGGGATGCAAAGGCCAAGGAACTGGGACTGAACTCGGTGCAGTTCGAAGACGTCCTGATGTTCCAGGACCTGGAATCCGGTGGTGTTGATGCCGTCCTGGATGACCTGGTGCCGATTGCCCAGCACTCGGAGGACTACCCCGATTTTGTGGTGGTGGAAGAAGTTGAAGCTGATGACCAGTTCGGCGTGGGCGTCCGCAAGGGTGACACCGCCATGCTGGAAGCCGTCAACTCCACCCTGGAGCGCATCAAGTCCGATGGCACCCTGGATGAGATCACCGAGAAGTGGGTTCCGATCACCGAACAGTGATCGGTTCCGGCCACCTCCCCCAGTAGTGACGTGAAGAGAAGGAATTAACCCGACATGGCTATGACCGCCCGCCAGCGAGCCAGAATTTCCCGGGGAGTCCAGTACGGACTCCTTGTGGTGATCGTGGTGGCCCTGGTGTTCATTGCGGACTGGAACACCTTGATCTCCCGGGCCCTGAACCCGTCGGTCATGGCGCAGCAGTTCCCGCAGATCATCACCGTGGCGTTGAAGAACACCCTGATCTACACGGCACTGGGCTTTGTGGCCGGCATGTCCGGCGGCATCCTGCTGGCGCTGATGCGGTTGTCCTCCGTGGCGCCGTACCGCTGGATCGCCACGCTCTACATCGAGCTGTTCCGCGGCGTGCCGGCCGTGTTGGTGTTCCTGGCCCTGGGCTTCGGCGTACCCCTGGCCTTCCAGGTGCGATTCAACAACCTGGTCACCGTCATGCTGGCCCTGGGCCTGGTCTCCGCGGCCTACATCGCCGAGTCCTTGCGCGCGGGCCTGCAGGCAGTGCCCAAGGGCCAGTACGAGGCGGCACGATCCCTGGGCATGAGCCACGCACGGGCCATGGTGACCATCATCATTCC
This sequence comes from Kocuria subflava, assembly GCF_012163155.1. Classification (GTDB taxonomy): domain Bacteria; phylum Actinomycetota; class Actinomycetes; order Actinomycetales; family Micrococcaceae; genus Kocuria; species Kocuria subflava. The sequence continues at coordinate 35,495 of NZ_JAAVUN010000019.1, read as the reverse complement.
GCAGGCCTTGCGCATTGTGCTTCCGCCGCTGACCAACGAGGTCATCCTGCTGGCCAAGGACTCCTCCCTGGTCTACCTGTTGGGCATGACCGTGGCGCAGTACGAGCTGACAAAGTTCGGTCGGGAGGCCATTTCCGGAACCGGAGCCGGGCTGACCCCCTTGGTGCTGGCCGGCGTGTGCTACCTGATCATCACCGTCCCGCTGGGGCTTCTGGCCCGGTACTTCGAGACCCGCGCGGATGCCCGCTCGGCCCGCAAGTAGGAGTTGTTCACAGTGAAGAAGTCAACCGCCACGGCAACGGCAGCCCACCCGGCGTCGGTCACCATTGACGGCCTGCACAAGTCCTACGGATCCCTGGACGTGCTCAAGGGCATTTCCCTGGACGTCCAGCCCGGGGAGGTGGTGTGCCTGATCGGGCCCTCCGGCTCCGGCAAGTCCACCCTGCTGCGCTGCGTCAACCTCCTGGAAACCCCGCAGCGGGGCCGCATCCAGATCGGGGACGTGGAGGTGACCGATCCCGACGTCGACATCGACGCCGTACGCCGCCGTGTGGGGATGGTGTTCCAGCAGTTCAACCTGTTCCCCAACATGTCCGTGCTGAAGAACCTGACGGTGGCCCAGCGCAAGGTGTTGGGGCGCTCGGAGTCGGCAGCCCGGCAGACGGCCCTGCACAACCTGGAACGCGTGGGCCTTGCGGACAAGGCGGACAGCGCTCCCGCGCAGCTCTCCGGCGGCCAGCAGCAGCGTGTGGCCATTGCCCGCGCCCTGTCCATGGACCCTGAGTTGATGCTCTTTGACGAGCCCACCTCGGCACTGGATCCGGAGACCGTGGGCGATGTCCTGTCCATCATGCGCGACCTTGCCAAGGAGGGCATGACCATGCTGGTGGTCACCCATGAGATGGCCTTTGCCCGCGACGTCGCAGACCGCGTGGTGTTCATGGACGGCGGCGTGGTGGTGGAGGAAGGCCTGGCACGTGATGTGATCGGGGCTCCGCAGCACCAGCGCACCCAGACCTTCCTGTCCCGCGTGCTGAACCCCACGCAGGTGCACACGCCGGAGTCATGAGATAACCAACGCTGCACATAGCAGTAGGGCCCTATTGATAGCTTTATCCTTATTAATAGGGCCCTTGTGGTTTCCAGGGTGTTCCCCCAATATGCCCGAATCACATCCCTGTCACGATCTTGGTCAACCCTTTGGTTGATCGAAAGGATCCGCAGAGATGTCAACCACCAACGCCCTCGTGACCGCTGACAAGCGGTTGGAGATGAAAACTGCCATCTGGGTGGCAGCCATCGCCTGTACGGCCCTGATCTTTGACGGCTATGACCTTGTGGTCTACGGCACCGTCATGCCCACCTTGATGAACGATCCCAGCCAGATCGGCGTGCTGGATGCCTCCACCGCCGGCACCGTGGGGTCCCTGGCCCTGATCGGCGTGCTCCTGGGTTCCTTTGCCTCCGGTTTCATCGGAGACATCCTGGGACGCAAGAAGATGATGATGATGATCGGCATTGCCTGGTTCTCCATCGGCATGGCCATCACTGCCGCCACCGGCACCGTGTTCACCTTTGGCCTCATGCGCTTCATCACCGGTCTGGGCCTGGGTCTGGTGATCGCCACCGCGGGCCCCACCATCGCGGAGTTCGCGCCCAAGGACAAGCGCGGCCTGTTCCTGATTGGGGCCACCCCCATCCTGTTCCTGGTGCCCCTGGCCGCCATGAAGCTGCCCGAGTCCCCGCGGTGGCTGCTCTCCCGCGGTCACGAGGCCCGCGCCTTTGAGATCGCCCGCCAGACCGGCGTGCCCCTGGAGGAGGAGCTGGCTGTCCGCCGCGCCACCACCGTGCCCAAGCGCACCGGCTACGCAGCCCTGTTCACCCGCGAGTTCGGGCTGGCAACCCTGCTGATGGCCACCATGTCCTTTGCCGGCCTGTTCCTGACCTACGGCATGAACACCTGGTTGCCGCGCATCATGGAGTCTTACGGCTACGCGAAGCAGAAGCTCTGGTTCCCGTTCGTGCTCAACGGTGCCGCCGTGATCGGCGGTTTGATTGCGGCCCGTGTCTCCAACCGCCAGGGCAAGCCGCAGAACATCATTGCCAGCACCTTCTTGCTGGCGGCCATCGCACTGGTGCTCATGACCTTCCAGTTCCCGTTGGCCCTGCTGTTCACCTTCATCGGTGTGGCCGGCATCGGCATCCTGGGCACCCAGGTGTTGATCTACGGCTTCCAGTCCAACTACTACACCTCTGATTCCCGCGCTGCGGGTGTGGCCGCTTGTGCCACCATCGGCCGCGCCGGCGGCGTGTTCGGCCCGTTGATCGGCGGCTGGTTGGTGGCCGCAGGCCTGGGTGCAACCCAGCAGTTCCACGCCTTCGCCGCCGTGGCCCTGGTGGGCGCGATCGTGACGTTCATTGTTCCGCGCAAGCACAACACGTACCTGATCGAACGTGAAGCCGTGCGGCGGCCCAAGGCCCAGCTGGCTGCTGAGCGGGACCGCCAGCCCGTGGCCTGATCCCAGACCGGATCCCACCGATCACCACAGCGCCGGGGTTGGTTCGTCACCGTCGACGAACCAACCCCGGCGCCGTGTCTGCATCCTGGCCAGTTCCATTCATCCTGGCCAGTTCCATCCATCCTGGCCGGCTGCCTCCATCCTGGCCGGCTCCATCCGCTCAGGGCAGGTCAGCAGCTGCTCGTGTGACGGCCTGCTTGATCCTGGCATTCGTGAACCGTAGGCCCGCACGGCTGGCAGCAACGACGACGACCGACACCCCGGCTGGCGGCTGCTCCAACGCACGGTGCAGATCTTCCACGGTGGTGACTGCCTGCACCGGTACGCCGTAGGCGGCACACAGCGTGGGGATCTGCACGGCGGGTTCCGTTCCGAAGAACCGTTCCACGGTGTGCGCCCACTGTGCTTGTTCGCCCAGGGAGCCGTGTTCCAGGGTGTTGAAGATCCCGCCGCCGCGGTCATCGAGCACCACGATCTGAAGATCGGGTTGGGTTTCGTGCACCAGGTGCGTCAGGGATCCGGCGTCGTGCAGGAATGTCACGTCCCCCATCAGGGCGCGCATGGGCTGCCCCGTGGCCAGGGCGGCACCGGCCGCGGTGGCCACGGTGCCGTCAATTCCCGCCAACCCTCGGTTGGCCATGACGGTCACCTGGTGGTCTTGACCGGCGCGCCCCGGTGCGGGTCCGGGATCGGCACACAGGTCCAGGTCCCGAATGGGGTTGGAGGAACCTGCCACCAGTGGCGAGCCATCCCGACGGCAAGCTGCCCACACCTCCCGAGCCACTACTGGCCCCGGGATCACATTCGACACAGGGATCACCTCCCGTGCAGATGCTGCAGCACCGGCCGGTACTGCGTGTTCGTGTTCCTGCAGGTGGGGGTCCAGTTCCTGGTTGATCGCAGTTTGTGCCACTGCTCCCAGACGCTGCCAGGCGTCCAACCAGTCCTGGGGAGGACGGCCCGTGAAATCCAGGACCTCGGAGAGGGTTCGCACCACGGTTTCCCGACGACGACCTTCGTCATACCAGGCCACCGCACGCGGTTGCCACGCCGCGGTCTGCACATGTGGCCGGGCCAGAAGAGCACCCACGGGGCGGGAGAGCGTGGGGCGGCCCATCAGCAGGACTCGCTCGATCTGCACCCCCAGCGGGGTGTCCAACAACAGCCGATACGGACCGATGGCGTGAGTCCCGCAGCGAGCGTTGGAGGACGGCTCAGCCATCAGAGGCAGGCCCAGGGTTTCAGCCAGGTGCCTGGCCGCCTCTCCGGCGCCGTCCCCGGCCAGAATCACGGTGCGGTACGTGCCGGGGTCACGGTGGCCCTCACCGTTCTGGGAGAACTGCCTGTTCTGGGAGAGCTGCGTCTGCGCCAGGTCGGTTGCTGCCACGGGCACGGCAGCACTCGGGTTCACGGGCACCGGTGCCCATACTGCAGTAGTTGTGGCCTGGTTGCGTCCGGCGGCCTGCATGTCACTGTCCTGCATGTCACTGTCCTGCGTGTCACCGGCCTGCGCGTCATCCAGGGCCGGTTGCAGGGGTTCACGCAGCGCCACGTTGATGTGAACGGGGCCGGGGACGCGAGCGCCGTCGTCGTTGAGAGCTGCCAGAACCGGCTCCATGGCCCTGTGGACCTGGGCGGTGATCTGGTGGGGGTCAAGCGCTGGGTCAATCACCACGTCCACGACGGCCCGTACGTGGCTGCCAAAGATCCCGTCCTGGCGGGTGGTCTGGTTGGCACCGGTGCCACGCAGTTCCGGTGGACGGTCCGCGGTCAGCAGGATCAGGGGCACCTCCGCGTGATCGGCTTCCATGGCGGCAGGCATCAGATTGCCCACGGCCGTGCCGGAGGTGGTGACCACCACCGCTGGACGGCCCGTGGCCTTGGCCGCACCGAGTGCGTGGAAGGCAGCGGATCGTTCGTCCAGACGCACGTGGGTCCGCAGGTCAGTGCCATCCACAGCCGCAGCCGCGTACACAAAGGGTGCGGACCGGGAACCGGGGCAGAAGAAGACTTCGCGCGCACCGGCATTCACCAGACGGTCCAGAACGGCAGAAGCGGTCAGCAGGGATTCGATGGTCACCATCTCACCCTACTGACCGCCCCCAGAGTTCACGGTTCACTCACCAGCCAAACCGGTGCGATCGGCCGTCGTCGTAGGACCGCGGAGCGTTGCGTGCCTTGTTGCGCAGTTCTTCCGTGGAGCGGCCTCGGTAGCCTTCGCGTTTGGGGCCACGGCCCTTGCCCCGCCCGTTGTTGTTGCCCGGGCCCCTGTTCTTGTGGCCACGGCCCTTGCCCTCGCCCTTGCCGGGGCGGCCGTCCTCGTCCACGAACGGAGGTTCTCCCTCGGTGGTGGAGAAGATCTGGATCACTGAGGGACGGGGCATGGCGAACTGGCCTTCACCCTCACGGGTTGGCAGCACGTAGTCGGGGAAGTAGGAGCGCGGGGTCTCAAAGGTCCCGTCCTCACCCGGATGCTGCACCGCCACGTAGGCCATGTTCTCGCGATCGTGAATCACAGGGCCACAGGTCTCCGCATCCTGGGGAACGGAGAGGAACTGCTGGGTGCGCCCGCGCTTGGGACCGGTCAGATCAACACGGAACAAACCGTCGTTGTAGCCGATGGCGGTGGGCGCGCCGTCGGTTGCGATCCACAGGTACCCCTGGGAGTCGAATGCCACGTTGTCCGGGCAGGAAATCGGGGAGACCTTGTCCGTGGGGAATCCGGAGAAGTACGCCGAACCATTTTTGGCCGGATCCCCACACACCAGCAGGATGTCCCAGTGGAAGGTGGTCCCGGCCGAGTTGGCGGCGTCCTCCGTGATCTCGATGACGTGACCGTCGCGGTTGTTGTTGCGCGGGTTGGCCTCATCGGCCCCGGCAAGACCGGGTTCACCGCGGAGAGTGTTGTTGGTACAAGCCACGTAGATCTTGCCCGTGTGCGGGTTGGGTTCCACGTCCTCCGGACGGTCCATCTTGGTGGCACCGGCCTTGTCCGCGGCCAGACGGGTGAAGACCAGGACCTCGTCCACGTCCATGCCCTCCACCTTGGATTCGCCATCGACCACCAGGGGCAACCACTCACCGGCGCCGTCGAAAGCACCGTCTGATGGGAGCCGACTCGAACCGTCGATCTCGCCTTCCGAGTTGCCGGTGAACTTGGCCACGTAGAGATCACCGAAGGACAGCAGCGTCATGTTGTGGGCGCGGTCGCCTGCGACGTACTTCTTCTCGGAGACGAACTTGTAGAGGTAGTCGAAACGCTCGTCATCCCCGGAGTAGGCCACCACCGTGCCATCGGATGCCACGTAGACGTTCGCGCCCTCGTGCTTGAAGCGGCCCATGGAGGTGTGCTTGACCGGAGTGGAGTTGGGATCGGACGGATCGATCTCCACGATGTAACCAAAGCGGTTGACCTCGTTCTCATATCCGGCGTTGTTGCCGTTCCAGCGCGGATCGACCAGGTCCCAGCGCCGCTTGGGAGGCTCCACGGGAATCCCGTAACGCTTGTTCTCCGGGGTGTCCGGCCCGGAGAGAACGTTCTGGATGTTCTCCTCACCGGAGAGGATGGTGCCCCACGGGGTCACGCCACCGGAGCAGTTGTTCTGGGTTCCCAGCACGGTCTTGCCCTCAGGGTCTGCCACGGTCTTGAGCAGATCCGAACCCGCTGCAGGACCATCCACCCGGAACGGGGTGTCTGCCGTGATGCGTCGGTTGCGCGCGCCACCACGGACGTAGGTCCACGGCTTGCCCGGTGCCTCACGCACGATTTCCACCACGGCCATGCCGTGGGCAGCAATGCCCACGCTGGCGGTGCGCTGCAGGTCCTCACTCTGATCCGCCGGGAACATGGTGTTCTCGTTGGTGTATTCGTGATTGCAGACCAACACACCCGCGGTGCCGCCGGCATCCGGCATGATGTCCAGGTAGTCGTTGTTGAAGCCGAACTGCTTGGCCTGGGCTTCAGCGGTCTGGTTTCGGGGATCGAACTCGGGAGAGTCGTGGAAGAGCGGATCACCCCAGCGGATGATCGGCGACCAGTCGTAGTTCTTGGGAACGTTGAGGTCATCCACCGTGGCAGCCACAGGAGCAATCGGCTCGAACTCCAAGGTGCCGTTGTTGGCACCCCAGTGCGCGAACGTGGCCTGAGCCTCGGTGCGGGTACCGGTCACAGCCACCCCCACCGTCACGGCTGCTGCCGTGCCCAGACCCAGGGCTGAGCGGCGAGAGAGAGCGGTGGAGGCAACGTCATGGAACGTGGCGTTGTGGGAGGTGTTGCACACCGGCTTGGTGCACTGGGAGCCGCACTTGAGTTCACAGGTCAACGGGCTGCGTTTGCCATTTGTGTGCCCCAGCATGGGCAGAAGAATCCGAGCCATCACTACCTCTCCGCGCAGCACGGCCGCGCTGTTTAACGACGGCGACCATCAGACACCCGCAGAGTTGAGAACTGGGGAGTTTATTGCCAACAACTGATGAAGCGTGGGCGACCAAATCCCCTACTCAGCATGTAAATATACGCAGTGAGGCGAGCCCGCGTGCGGGGCTCGCCTCACGTTGACGTGAACCGCGCAATCGGCGGTGGATGTGCTCAGCGGTTGGGGCCGGATTGTCCCAACCGGTGAACCCGGCGGATCCGTTCCACCCACCACTGCTGCCGTGGCCCGTGCAGCTCCACAGCGCGCAGGTTGTTGGGCTCCGGGGACACTGCACCCACGGGAAGCTGACCGTTGGAAGGCTTGAGTCCGTGGGCCAGGACGTCCTGGCCCAGCAGGGACCCCGTTCCCAGTCCGCAGGCATAGGGCAGCTCCGGGAGGCTGGCGGCAAGCGCCACCCCGGCGCTGAGACCCACAGAAGTGTCCAGGGCTGAGCTGACAACAGCTGGCAGCCCAGCCTGTTGCACGATTCCCAGCGCACGGCGTACCCCGCCCAGAGGTGCCACCTTGACCACGATCAGATCCGCAGCACCAGCACGGGCCACGGCCAGGGGGTCCTCGGCCTTGCGCACGGATTCATCGGCAGCAATCGGCACCTCCACGCCGCGCCTGGCCAACTCCTCCTTGAGCGCGTACAGCCCGTCCACGCCCGCCACCGGTTGCTCGGCATATTCCAGGTCGTATTGCGCCAGGGCGCTCAGGGCCCGCACGGCCTGCCCATGATCCCAGCCCTGGTTGGCATCCACCCGGATGGCCACCTGCGGCCAGTGGGCACGCACGGCTGCCACCCGGGCCAGATCCTGCTCCAGGTCCTGACCGGCCTCAGCCACTTTGACCTTGACTGCTGTGATCCCCTCCCCGTAGCGGTCCAACACGTCAGGTACCGCGTTGGCTGCCACGGCCGGCACCGTGGCATTGACCGGCACATGGCTGCGGACCGGTTCAGGGAAACCACACCGGGCGGCCTCCAGACACGAACGCCACCACGCGAGCGCTTCGGCGTCGTCGTACTCCGGAAACGGCGCAAACTCGCCCCACCCGCGCTCCCCCTCCACCAGCACAGCCTCCCGGGTGGTGACCCCACGGAACTTGACCGTCAGTGGCAGTTCAACCACGACGACGCGGGCCAGGACCTCCTCCAGGTCAAGGTCCAACGGGTTGGCGGAGACTGGGTGTTCGGACATGGGTTCACTGTAAAGGGGTTGCGGGGCGTCCAGGAGATCCCCAGACAACGGCGCCGGGACCTCAAGAAATTTCAGGAGTCGTGAAGGCTGGGCTGTCACACTGTTCTGCGAACAGCGCCAGGTACGCGTCCCCGTGGACCGGCGAATTGCGAAAGAGGACAGCAGTGACGTACATCCCCGCGGAGAACGACCCCCACCAGAATCGACGGTCCGGGTCCGGCAGCAGTGCGGAGGAGACGCCCACGGAGGCCATCACCACCCCGCCCGGCACCCGAGGCAACGGCGGGTCCTCCGCCTCCCGTGCTGACTCCGTGCAGGACCACCAGAGCGGCCCGGGCACCGAGTCCATCAGCGCATCATCCGACCCCACCGTGACCCGCCCCATGCCCTCGGTGAGTGGCGCGTCAAGCTCTGGCCGGTATCAGCTCTCCGCGGATCCCGAGACCACTGCCCTGGAGACCACCACCGGGCCAGGCGACAGCGGTGCTCCGGCACCCTGGCAGGACACACGGCAGCACCCGGTACAGCAGCCGCTACAGCAACCCGGGGATTACCGGGGTGGGCCGGGGCAGCAGCACGGCCAGTCACAGCAATTCCGCCAGCCTCAGCAGCAGCCGGTGGGGCAGGCGCCCGCCGGTTACGGTGCCACTGCCCACCCGGCTGCTGCACGCACCCCGGCGCGGGACCTGAGTTTCGGCATTGTGATGGGGCTGTTGTTGCGCGCCGTCTTGCTGTTTGCGGCTGCAGGCAGCCTTGCCTTCTACGCTCTGCGCACGGTGGGTGGCCAGTGGGCGGATGAACTGGCGCTGCAGGAAGGCGACCAGGCGCTCAACCAGTTGCCCACTGCCTGGGTGCCGTGGATCGATCTGGTCCCGGTTCTGGTGTGCGTGCTCTGGGGTGCAGTGGCTTTGCTGTTTGCCGTGGGCTCCCGCCGTTGGGTGCCTCTGCTGGTGGGCGTGGTCAGCGGGCTGGGTGCGGTGGTCTCCGTGCAACTGCTCAAGCGTGAGTTCCTGGTCAAGGCGCCCTATGGCATCCATGAGACCACCATGAACTCGCTGCCCTCCGGTCACACCGCAGCGGCCGCCACCGCGGCCATGATCGCCGTGATGACGGCCCCGGCCAGGTGGCGCGGCGCCGTCGCGTTCTTTGGTGCCCTGACCACTGCTGCGGCCGGGATTTCCACGGTTCTCAACGGCTGGCACCGTCCCATGGACGCCATGGTCTCCGTGCTGGTGGTGGCTTGCTGGGCCGTGGTGGGTGCGCTGTTGCTGCGGTGCCTGATCCGCCCGGAGCGCTATACGTCCAACCTGTCCGTGACCACGTTGGTGTTGGGCATCCTGCTGGTTCTGGCAGCGGCCGGTGGGCTGGCGGCCATGCAGACCGTGACCATCACCGGGTTGCCGTTGGCCGCCGGTGCGGCCGGCATCGTGGGCTTCAGCCTGTTGGCTGCTCACCAGACGGTGCGGGCGCTGCGGCCTCACCAGCAATTTGTGTGAGGCGGTCCAGCAGAATGCGGGAGGATCCCGCACCGTAGGGAAGCCGAAACATGCTGGCCGTGACCGGCTGGGGGTTCTGGCCCTCGGCCTGTTGAGCGTTCATGGCCGTGATGCGCTCGATGGCCGCAGCCATGGTGGCTGCCATCCCGCGGACGTCCCCGTGGTCCACGGGCAGACCGTGACCCGGCACCACCACGCGGTAGCGCTCAAGATCGGCCAGCTGTTCCAACGCGCAAACCCAGTCGTGCGGGAAGGAATCCTCAAACGAGGGATCGGCACCTTGCTCCACCACGTCCCCGGCGAAAACGACGTCGTCAACGCCCACCAAGACGTCGTTGTCCGTGTGGCCGCGGCCCAGGGAGAACACCAAGGCCTGACGGTCACCCAGGTCAATTCTGGTCAGGGCCGGTCTGCGGCCAGTGCCGGGCAGGTGGCGGGTGGGCACCACGATCTTGGTGTCCAGGCCCTTGCCTTCCCCCATTTCCGGTTCGGCCACACCCACGTAGGAGCGCTGGTAGTCCCCGTACTTCTCGATGGCGTGAGCGGCAAGGCGGTGAGACCAGAAATCCGTGGCGCCGGCGCGTTGGAACACGGCATTGCCCATGTAGTGGTCAAAGTGTGCGTGGGTGTTGAGCACCACCAGCGGCAATTGGGTCACCTTGCGCACGGCTTCCAGAATCGCCCGACCCTGGCGGGGTCCCGCACCGGTGTCGATCACCAGGGCGCGCCCGGCCCCCACCACCAGACCGGAGTTGAGTCTCCAGTTCTCTGTGGTGATGACGTGGACGTCCGCTCCGACCTCGTTGATGGTGATCACGCAGTCAGCGTACGGCCCATGGGCAGTTGACGGCGACTTGCCACCGATTGCATGAACCTCCGCACCCTTCCTGGGTTGTGTGGCCACGGACGCCGTTGCCCACCCGCAGCACAGCCACCGCACCCGGGATCACCGCAGTCGGTCAATGCCTAAAAAACCACAGGGCTCACGTAGCGTGGCGGCCATGACCGAGATCACCCAGGGAGTCGGCGCCGGCCGCTACGCACCCTCGCCTTCGGGGGATCTGCACATCGGAAATCTGCGCACCGCGGTCCTGGCGTGGGTGTTCGCCCGCGCCGAGGGCAAACGGTTTGTGCTGCGAGTCGAGGACCTGGACCGGGTCAAAGAGGGTGCTGCTCAACGGCAGTTGACTGACCTGGCCCAGATCGGGTTGGACTGGGATCCGCCCGTGCTCCTGCAGTCAGAGCGCCAGGAGGTTCACCGGGCCGCCGTCGTGGACTTGAGTGAACGCGGGCTGACCTACGAGTGTTACTGCACCCGCCGGGAGATCCAGGCGGAGATCGCCGCCGCAGGGGGTGCACCCCACGGTGCCCCGGGCGCCTATCCGGGTACCTGCCGCAATTTGACGGCACAGCAACGCGAACAACGACGCCGGGACCGCCCGCCCGCCATCCGGCTCAGGGCCCAGGCGGAAACCGCCACGGTCACCGACCGCCTGGCCGGTGAGGTCACGGAGGCGGTGGACGACATGGTGCTGCTGCGCAATGACGGCCGCCCCGCCTACAACCTGGCGGTGGTTCTGGACGACACGTTTCAAGGGGTGGATCAGGTGGTGCGCGCCGATGACCTCCTGAGCTCCGCCCCACGCCAGGCCCATCTGGCGCACCTGCTGGGCCTGGTACAGGTTAAGTACATCCATGTACCCCTGGTGCTCAACACGAGCGGCCAACGTTTGGCAAAGCGTGACGGAGCTGTAACTCTTGGTGACCTGCGTGCTGCGGGACACACCACCGCGGAGGTCATGGAATGGATGGGGCGCTCGCTGGGACTGCCCTCCCAGGTGGCCTGCGCACAAGACGTCCTGGATCAGCACACGCACCTCCGTCTCACGGACGGCCCTTGGACCTTCACTCCCCCGTCAACGAGTTCAACGCAGCCCACGGGCCCGTAGGACCAACTGCTGACTTCCCTGGCTTCGGGCAGTCGGCTTCAAGAAAGGAATCACATGGTTGACTTCGGATCAGGCTTTTCGTGGATGATGGCCGCCATTGGCCTGTATTTCGTGGCAATGCTGGCCGTGGGCGTGTGGGCCTCCACCCGCACCCGGGACAAAGACGACTACATGATTGGTGGGCGTGACCTTCCGCCCACCGTGGCGGCACTGTCCGCAGGCGCCTCTGACATGTCCGGCTGGCTGCTGATGGGCCTCCCGGGCGCCCTCTACATGGGTGGCATGGTTCAGGCGTGGATCGCCATTGGTCTGACCATTGGCGCGTGGATCAACTGGAAGGTTGTTGCACCGCGTCTGCGCATGTTCACGGAGAAGTACAACAACGCGATCACCCTGCCCTCCTTCCTGGGCAATCGTCTGGTCCGTGGTGGGCGCATGCTGCGCATTGTGGCCGGCCTGGTGATCCTGGTGTTCTTCACCTTTTACATCTCCTCCGGCATGGTGGCCGGCGGCAACTTCACCTCCTCCGCATTCGGTGGCGCCCTGTCCGAAAGCTTTGGCTGGGGCCACGAGGAGACCTACGTGGTGGGCATGCTGGTGATTGCCGGTGTGACCATTGCCTACACCCTGATCGGCGGTTTCCTGGGGGCCAGTTACACGGACTTCTTCCAGGGCACTCTGATGTTCCTGGCGCTGCTTCTGGTGCCGATCGTGGTGCTGTTCATGGTGGGCGATCCCGGGCACATCATCCAGCGCGTGGACGAGGTCCACCCCGGGGCCTGGAACCTGTTCGATGTCGGCGCTGCCGGCGGTGTGATCGGCGTGATCTCCTTGGCTGCATGGGGCCTGGGCTACTTCGGTCAGCCGCACATCCTGGTGCGCTTCATGGCCCTGCGCAGCCACGAGGACGCCGTGGCCGGCCGCCGAATCGGCGTGGCCTGGATGGCCCTGTGCGTGCTCGGAGCCATCCTGACCGCACTGTTCGCCATCCCGCTGGTGGATCGCGGACGGATCGCCCTGACCAACTCGGAGACCGCGGAAACCGTGTTCCTGGACGCCGCAATCGGGCTGTTCCCGGCATTCCTTGCCGGTCTGGTGCTGGCGGCCGTCCTGGCAGCCATCATGTCCACCATTTCCTCCCAGCTGGTGGTCACCACCTCCGCCATGGTGGAGGACCTGGCCCTGTTGTTCCGCCGCAAGCCGCTGGCCGCCAAGACTGCGCTGTGGATCAGCCGCGCCGGTGTGTTGATCGTGGCCGTGGTGGCCGCCGTCATGGCCCTGGACCCGGCCGAGTCCATCCTGGCTCTGGTGGGCTTTGCCTGGGCCGGTTTTGGTGCCGCCTTTGGCCCCATCGTGCTGCTGTCCCTCTACTGGCGCAAGCTCACCGGTATCGGGGCCACCGCAGCCATGGCCACGGGCGCCATTGTGGTGTTCCTGTGGCCGCGCACCCCGTGGGCTGACATCTACGAGATCATCCCCGGATTCATTGCCGCCACCCTTGTGGCCGTGGTGGTCTCCCTGATCACGTACACCCCGGATGCAGGTGTGGAGCAGCGCTTTGACGAGGCCGTTGCCCTCTCCCACCGCGGTCTGCCCACCCAGCCGGAGGCCGACGACGCCGCCACCGCCACCGCAGCCCACTCCGGGGAGACTGGCCAAGCGCAGGGCAACCCGCCTCAAGGCAACCCGGCCGGTTCCAGCGGGGCGAGCCCTGCTGGCGGACGGAAAGCACCGTGGGAGTCCAGTTCCTGATGTGAGGACACAGTGATGTGACCTCCCGGTGGGGGCTGTGCCAAGACCGCATCCACCATCGGGAGGCAACGCCAACGGCGTGTGGCCCGGACCAATCGGTCCGGGCCACACGCCGTTGGCGTCACGATTCACGCGCTCCGCAAGGGATCAGAACCGCATGTTCGCCAATCAGAATCCGTTGCTCGGCAATCAGAACCCCAGTGAGGCCAGGGACTGCTTGAGGGCCTCCGCCGAGGCGTGCAACTGCTGGATCTCGCCGTCAGACATGGGCACGGGCAGCTGCTGGAGCACACCGGCGCGACCCACCACGGACGGGACGGACAGTGCCACGCCGCTGATGCCCTGGTAGTCATCCAGGATGGTGGAGACCGGCATGACGGCGTGCTGATCGGAGAGGATGGCCTGGCAGATTGCGCCTCCGGCCATGCCGATCGCGTAGTTGGTGGCGCCCTTGCCTGCGATCACCGTGTAGGCGGCGTGCATGACTTCATCAGCGATCTTCTCCCGGACGTCTTCCGGGAAAGCCAGTTGACCGGCGTCGTTCTTCCAGTCCACCAGCGGCACGGTGCCGATGTTGGCGATGGACCACAGCGGGAATTCCGTGTCTCCGTGTTCGCCCACGATCATGGCGTGCACAGAGCTGGGTGAGATACCGGCTTCCTCAGCCAGGCGCAGGCGCAAGCGGGAGGTGTCCAACACGGTGCCGGAGGACATGACCCGTTCCTTGGGCAACCCGGAGAGCTCACGGAACACGCTGGTCAGCACGTCACACGGGTTGGTGACCAGCACGTAAACGGCATCCGGTGCCACTTCCAGCAGCTTGGGCGTCAGGGAGCGCAAGATGTTCACGTTGGCTTCGGCCAGTTCCAGACGCGGCTGACCAGGCTTCTGCTTGGCACCAGCGGTGATGACCACAATGTCCGCACCGGCCAGCACGGAAACGTCATCAGAGCCGGTCACCACAGTGGACGGGGAGAACATGGCGCCGTGTGAGAGGTCAGCGGCTTCTGCACGAACCTTGTCCCCGGCGACGTCGAAAATGGCGATTTCACGGGCGATGCCCCGGATCTGGCAGAAGTAAGCCAGCGAGGAGCCAACGGCACCTGCGCCGACAATGCCGATCTTGGAGCGGCGGTCGGATCGGGTACCGGTGGACCAGCTGGACGGTGCGGTTGCGGCGGCGTTCGGCTCGGACATCAGAGTCCCTTCGGATCGGGTCAGGGGCGTCGGCAGTGGGTCTCAACGACGGTGTGGGACTTCTGTGCCCCACGAGGTCTAGCTTCCAACAACAACGCAACGGGCGGCAAGGAATTGCCGCCCGTTGCCGATATTTTCCAGGTGTTCACCGTGGGTTTGTGTTGGATTCGTTGTGATTCAGCAGTGGTAGGTGTCCGTGGGTGCCTCGAAGTGGACGTCGTAACCCTGGGGCACGCTGAGTCCGAAAGCAGAGGCCAACCCCAGGATCTTGTTGGCCCGGGCCAGGCGTGGCAGGTCTGATCCGTTGCGGATTTCACCGCCTGCCGACTCGAATTCCGTGAGGAACTCACTGGCCCAGGTCATCTCCTGCAGTGACGGCGAGAGACCCTCATTGACCGTGGCGGTCTGTTCCGGCATCAGACACAGCTTGCCGGTCATGCCGAACTCGGCCGTCACGGCTGCGGCTTCTGCCAGCTTGGCCCCCAGTGCCCCCACGGAAGGCCCGTCGATGGGGCCGGGCAGGTTGGCTGCACGGGATGCAATGGTGAACTGCGAGCGCGTGTAGGCCAACGTCAGCGGACTGTCACCGAATCCGGTGTCTCGTCGAAAATCTCCCACGCCAAATCCGAGCCGGTAGGTGGACCGAGCACCTGCGATGGCAGGCAGTGCCTGCACGCCACGAGCCGTTTCCACCAGGGCCACGATCCGGACGTCCTGCAAGGCCTCAGCGGTTCGGGTCACGTGCTCGGGGCTCTCCACCATGGCCAGCATGACGCCGTCCAGCCCGGGAACACCGGCCAATGCAGCCAGATCCTCCGCCCACCAGGGCGTTCCGAAACCGTTGACACGAACCCAGCCGCGGCGGCGGTGACCGTTCTCATCCAGGCCGGAGAGCCAATCCACCACGGCTTTCCTGGCGGCAGCTTTGCCCGCCGGGGCCACGGAATCTTCGATGTCGTACACCACGACGTCGGCGGCACTGGCTGCAGCTGGTGCAAAGCGTTCCGGCTGACCGGCGTTGACCAGCAGCCAGGAGCGAGCCAATTCGGGGCCGATGATGGGCGCTGCAGGTGCTGACGGAGCAGCCATGGCCTGGGTGGCGGGGTGAGCGGTTTCGGTGATGATGGTCATTGCGGTTTCCTTCTTGTTGAGGGGCTCGAGTCCATGAGCCCGTGGGATGCTCCACCTGATGAATGCAGCGCTGTTCACATGCGTGATTGCATGCGGCTGCGCCACAACACCAGGCTGGAGAGAACGGCCACCGCCCCTGATGCGTTTGCGGGTCAACAGAACAATCTGACCCGCACCTGTGGGTCACCGCGAATGGTGGATCGCGGCGGCGGCCTGAGTCCTTTGGGATCTCCACCACCGCGAGTGTGCGGGTGGATCCGGTGCGGGAACCCGTCTGTTGGGGGTTCACGCGCTGGGACTGCTGAACGATGACCTCGACACTACCCGACGGTAGTGATCCTGGCCACAATGTAGCGATCCTGGCCACAATATGGTCACGATTTTTGTGGACGTGTCCGCCGTTGCGGTGGGTGTTCCCCAGCTGAGGTGCGCTGTGCGTGAGTCTTGGTGCGTGCCGTGGCCTGGGCTACCCAGGGGTTCTCCGGCCAGGGATGTTTGGGGTACCGGCCGCGCATCTCAGCTCGGACCTGGGCGTAGGGACCGGACCAGAAGGAGGCCAGGTCCGCCGTGATGGCAAGTTCGCGTCCGGCAGGCGAGAGCAGGTGGAAAACCACCGGCACTGCGCCATTGAGAACCCGCGGGGATTCAGCCAGGCCAAAACATTCCTGGAGTTTCACCCGCACCACCGGCTGATCCGCATCCCAGCGGATGCGCGGGGCGGACCCAGAGGGCACTGTCAGCGCGGTGGGCGCCAGCTCGTCAAAACGCGCTGCATCGGGCCACGGCAGCAGCCTGCGCAATGCACTCGTGAGATCCAGGTCCTTCACCCGCGTCCCCCGCGCCAGTTCGTCCATCTCCGCACCCAGCCAGAGATCCAAGGTGTTCAGGAGGGCGTCGTCGTCCACCGCAGGCCAGGGAGGTCCCAGGTGAGCGTGAACGGCGGCCATGCGGGCCCGCAGTTGGGTGGCAGTCTCTGACCAGTGCAGAGTATCGAGCCCGTCCCGTGTGAGGCCTGACCGGACCGCCGCCTCCGCCTGCTCGTGTGTGGGTTTGACGGGTGTGGAGTTCAGCGTGATGGCGCCCAGTGCATGACGACGACGCGCCGTGACACGACCGTCCGTGAACTCTGCCGCCACGGTGTTGGTCAGCAATGATGCGGCCACCATCTGGGCGGTGTCCTGATCCAGAGGTGCGGCCGCGCGAATCACGGCACCGGTGCCTTGGGCGCCGCTCTCCTGTGCCCGGGTGACATCGGCAACGGCCAGCCATTCGTGGCCGTTGAGCGAGGACCCGGGCGGCAGACCTGCGCGTGTGCCACCGGCGAACAGGTAGCTGTCCCCCTGCCGGTGGGCCACCCATTCGGGTCGGGCCAGGGCAATCACCGCACCTGCGTGGAGATGGGAGGGCACGGGAGAGGTGGGTTTGCCTCCGACACGGTCCGGATCCACCTGGGAGGCCCCGTCCGCGGTAGCCGTGAGTTTGTGTGCCATGCGCTCCAAAAGGTTTGCTTCCCGCTGCCACGCTGCATGACTGTGGCCGTGGCGCTGACGCTGACCCTGGCGCTCGGCGTCGGCTGCGGACCGCGAGCGCATGTCCTGGAGGTGCTGGGCAAGATCACCGCCGGCCGGCGCGGCATCAGCACCCAGTAACGCAACCACCTGAGCTGCAGTGACCACACCCACCAGGGATGCACCTTCCATCAACCCACGGGCCAACCGGGGATCGGTGGGGACCGCGCAGAGGCGACGCCCAAGATCGGTGGCCCGGCCGGCGTCGTCAAGGGCACCCAGACGATGAAGAACCGTCTCCGCCTCGGTCGCAGCGTTGGTGGGAGGAGGTTCGGGCAAGGCCAGGCCCTCACCGCGCGGGGTGCCCCACACAGCCAACATCAGGGTTGCGGACGTCAGGTCAGCGGTGGCGATCTCCGGGGTGGAGTGGGCGGGCATGGCAGCCCAGGTGCGTTGGTCGTAACAGCGGATCACCCGGCCGGGACCCAGCCGTGCGGCGCGTCCGGCCCTCTGGTCCGCGGAGGCACGGGAGGCGGCCACCGTGACCAACCCGGACATGCCGCGCACGGTGTCACGGCGGGGTTCGCGGGAAAGTCCCGAGTCAATCACCAGCCGCACGCCGGGGACCGTCAGAGAGGATTCGGCCAGGGAGGTGGCGACCACCACCCTGGTCCGCTCCCGTGCGCCCCGCCCAGAGACGGCCCGGTCCTGCTCGCGGGGGCCGATCCGTCCGTGTAATTCCACAATGTCGACGCCGGTGGTCATCTCCCGCAATCGAGCCGCCACCTGCGCCACCTCCCGGGCACCCGGAACGAACACCAGGGCGTTTGAGGCGCCATCCAGAGCGCGTGCGCAGGTCTGGGCCACATGGTCCAAGAAATCGCGAGTGACTCCGCGGTCATTCAGTGGGACTGTTAGAAGAACGGTGTGTGAGGGTCCGGCCTGATCCGAGAGGAGACGGCCGTGGCTGACACGACCGATTTGTTGGACGACGAGATGATTGATCCCGTGACGGGAGAGATCATCGATCAGAAAGACCTCGCCGCGCGCTTACTGGCGCAGGCGAAGGAGCAGGGTGTGAGCCTGGTCGGGCCAGGAGGCCTGCTAAACCAGCTCACGAAAAACGTGCTTGAGACCGCGCTGAACGTTGAGCTGACCGAGCATCTCGGTCACGAGCACGGCGAGACCCCAATGGGGGTGAACATGGGCAATGGGACCCGGACAAAGACGGTGCTCACCGAGATCGGGCCGGTGGAGATCGAGGTTCCTCGGGATCGTGACGGGTCGTTCGAGCCGGTGATCGTGCCCAAGCGCAAGCGCCGGCTGGACGGGATCGATCAGATCGTGCTGTCGCTGACCGCGCGCGGGCTGAGGACCGGGGAGATCGCCGCTCACTTCGACGAGGTCTATGGGGCGAAGGTCTCCAAGGACACGATCAGCCAGATTACCGAGAAGGTCACCGGGGAACTCGCGGAGTGGGCTTCCCGCCCGCTGGATGCGATCTATCCGGTGATCTTCGTCGACGCGATCGTGGTGAAGGTTCGTGACGGGCAGGTCCGCAACACCGCGTTCTACGTCGTCATGGGCGTCACGACGAACGGGGAACGCGACATCCTGGGTATCTGGGCCGGCGACGGCGCGGAAGGGGCGAGGTTCTGGCTGCAGGTGTTCAGCGAGCTGAAGAACCGCGGGGTCGAGGACGTGCTGATCGCGGTGTGCGACGGCCTCAAGGGGTTGCCGGAAGCGATCAACACCACCTGGGAGCAGGCGGTCGTGCAGCAGTGCATCGTGCACCTGATCCGCAACTCGTTCCGTTATGCCGGCCGGCAGCACCGGGATGCGATCGTCCGTTCGCTCAAGCCCGTTTACACGGCCCCGTCCGAGCAGGCGGCGAAGGACAGGTTCGAGGAGTTCGCCGCCGAGTGGGGTGAGCGGTATCCAGCGATCGTGCAGCTCTGGCGCAACTCCTGGGCGGAGTTCGTGCCGTTCCTCGAATACGACGTCGAGATCCGTCAAGTGATCTGCACGACCAACGCGATCGAGTCGATCAACGCGAGATACCGGCGGGCCGTCCGAGCCCGCGGACACTTCCCGAACGAGCAAGCGGCGTTGAAGTGCTTGTACCTGGTGACACGCTCGCTTGACCCCACCGGCGGCGGGAGGGCACGCTGGATGATGAGGTGGAAGCCCGCGCTGAACGCGTTCGCGATCACCTTCGCCGGACGGTTCGAAAGAACCACTCACTAATGAGAACCGCCGGACCCCACACACCGTTTAACGGACAGACCCGTGTCTCCAGAGGATGCAGCACAGAGGGGGACGTGAGAACAGGGGCGGGGTCCCCATGATCCGTGAGCAGCAGATTGGCAAACCGCTGAGTGTCCACGGTGGCGGACATGGCCACAAGTTTGAGGTCCGGGCACAATTGACGGACCTCCGCCAACATGCCGAGCAGAAGATCAGAATCCAAGCTGCGTTCATGGACCTCATCCAGGAGCACGGCGTTGATCCCCGGCAGCTCGGGATTGCTGAGGACGCGGTTGAGCAGAATTCCCGGGGTCACGAACTCCACCGCTGTCTGCGCGCTCACCACCCGTTCACCGCGGACGGTGAAGCCGGCCAACTCCCCCACCCTTGTGCCGGTGAGCTGGGCCAGTCGGGACGCTGCAGCACGGGCCGCCACACGGCGGGGCTGGGTGACGACGACGCGTGGGGTGGGTGGGTGTGCGCTGTTTCTTGTTGTGGCAGGCGTGGTGACTGTGCCGGGTGTGGTGGCTGTGCCTGTTGCTGTGCCAGGGGCGGTGATGACGCTGTCCACGTCATCGGGTGAGTGCGCCAGGAGGTTCGCCACCAGTGGCGGGAGGAATGTGGTCTTGCCGCTGCCCGGTGGGGCTTGGACGACTGCCGAGCCGCCAATGAGGGCCCGTTCTGTCTCTGATTCGAGCTCGGCCACGGGCAAACCGGTGCCGATATGAGTCAGGTCGAACGGGAAATGGGCCATGGCTCCAGTGTGTCAGGGTGGCTGACTGCTCTTGGGGCTCTCAGCCCTGGGATTGCGCATCTGACGTTTGCTCACGTTTTGGTCACATTGGTGGCTTTTTCTCCGGTTTGAGGTCATTTGGAGCTTGTGTTGTCTGACTCCCACGGGAAACTTGAACCATGACTCACCACCAAGGACCTGAGAGGAACAAGACTCCAGGTCAGATGCCTCTTCCGTCACTGGATGCGGTGCTCCCGGATCCCGTGACTGGTGCTGGTGCTGGTGCTGGTGCTGGTGACAGCCCGACCACTGCTTTCACCCGGGCGGGCGATGCCCCCACGGGCATGGGACCGAATACTGGGATGGGGTCGAATACTGACTCGGCTGAGATTGCAGATCGACTTCTCGACTTGGGAGCACTGCAGACAGATCACCATCAGAAGGCCGCCGCGTTGGTTGCGGGCATCACGGCGGATGTTCGTCGGGAGGCCTCTGCCCGCGGTCGACTGCTCCGCCGGGTGGCATCTCTCCACTCAGTTGCCCTGCAAGCCACACGGCAGATCGCGCAGGATGACGCCACCGCCCTGGAGCAGCACAGTCAAGGCAAAAGCACCCGCGCCACGGACACGGCCACACCCGCAGAGCTGGAGCGCTGGGCGGAGGAGGACACTCGCCGTTTGGTTACGGGTGAGCTGGAATTGGCCTTGAAACTTCCTCGGGGATCGGCCATGGAGACTCTGCGTCAAGCTCTGGTCCTGGCCCACCACCTGCCCCACGTGCTGGCGCAGCTGGAATCAGGAGAAATCCTGTGGACGCAAGCTCGCGTGATCCTTCAGCAGTGGTCGGCGCTGACCAGCACGTATTTCCCATCCGTTACTGCAGGCCTGTCACCAGAAACTGGCCACACAGTTGATGCACCGGACACCGGCACAGAGGACGAACCAAAGAGTGCCCCACCAGTGCCCTCAACAGACCCCCTTCAGGCGGCGGGTGATCGGTTGGTCCAGGAGATGCTGGAACGTGCCCAGCAGTGCGGTGCATCCAAGTTGAGGGCGTTTGGGCACCGTCGTCGTCATGGGTTGGGAGCGCCGGCCAGCGAACGAGCTCATGCGAATGCCCGGCGGCAACGCTCTGTGTGGGTGGAACCTGAGGAGGACGGCATGGCTCACCTCCATGCCCTGCTGGATGCGCCCACGGCCATGGCGGTGTGTGACCGCATCGACCAATTGGCGCAGTCAAGCGGCCCTTCTGCTCACGCCTCACAGGCACATCGCGTGTCGCCGGTACAGCCGGTACAGCCCGTGCCACGCGCATCATCTGCGGCAGCACTGTCATGCCCACCCTCTGCGCCAGCAGCTTCAGACCCATCACGCACGGACTCGGTATTGCCCGCCACCCCCGATGTAGACCGTGGTGCTCCCCGTGACACCCGGACCTTGCCGGAGCGTCGCGCGGACGTCCTTGCCGATCTGCTGTTGGAGGCCGAACCGTCTGTGGACTCAGGACTGCAACGAGGTGTCCGGGGCCAAGTGTCCGTGATCGTACCGGTGGAGCACCTGTTGACAGCTGGTCAGACACTCAAGCAGGCCGTGCAGGAATCGCACTCTAGGCATGCAGCGCGCCCGCCGGATTCCCAGGAACCAAGATCTGCGCCACCAGGGTCAAGGCCATCTCCACCAGGGTCACAGCCAGTTCCATCAGGACCACAGCCAAGCCCGATGCCGACTCCGGCTCCACCGGGGACGACGTCACCTCGACGAGGGTCAGAGTCGGCTGCGGGATCCATGTCAGCCCCACCGGGGGCCCCGTCGACTCCACCGGAGTCGACGTCAGCTCCGGAGTTGGTTGGATACGGTGCCATTTGCCCGTCCACCGCGGTTGAGATTGCCGCAGGCAGTTCGTCGTGGTCCAGGCTGCTCACTGACCCTGCCACCGGCCAGATCACCCAATACAGTCGGGACACCTACACGGTTCCAGCTGGCTTGCGGCGCATGCTGCAGATACGCGATGCCACGTGTAGATTCCCTGGATGTCGACGACCCGCCATGCGCTGCGACATCGACCACACAGTGGCCTGGGAAGACGGCGGTCACACCGATGCCGACAACCTCTCCCACCTGTGCCGCACCCACCACAGGCTCAAACATCAAGGTAGTCCGTTCGGGAGCTGGGCCGTTGAGCACAGTGGGACCCCAGACCGGACCACGCCGGCCACAGGTGCTGGTGCTGGTGTTCCTCATGGCGCCGACGCCGGGGCTGGTGCTGGTGCTGGTGCTGGTGACATGGTCTTCACTTCGCCCTTGGGTACAAGGCGCGCCAGCAGCCCCGAGCACACGCTGTTCCTGGATTCACCCAAAGAACCTCCGCTGAGGACACCCCTGAGTCCTGACAACTCGCGCACGGCAGACCCCGTCCCTTCCCCACCCGACGACGATCCACCTCCTTTCTGAGGCAGAGTTACCCCAGAATCCACGCCAGGACGAGACACCAACCCATTGGCCTGGGGGTCACCCGTTACAAAGCCCAGCCCCGGAAGAAGAGTTCACTCCGGCGGGTGCCCACGCTAACGGCTGTAAGAGGGCATGACGGTCTCTGTTCCGGCACCCCACGCAGCCTCAGCACCGGCGTGAGTTCCGGCGCCCCCGTTACCCTCCTGCGCCCGCGTAGTCCTGAGACGCCCAGGCGAGCAACACCCCCCAGCTACACACCAGAGTCCCATGTCGGCCCGGAGCCCCAGTCACGTCCCGCTGCCCAGCCACACCCCAGCAGCCATGGATACCCCGGCACCCCAGGAACACCCCCACTGCTCAGCTGCACCCCGGCACCCCAGCGCCCATGGATGCTCGGGATCCCCAACGTAGGATCGGGGACGTGACTGATGCAGCCTCCAACTCCACCCAGCCCACTGACCCCACCGGCAGCAATTTCCCGGAGCAGGTCTCCGAAACCTTCGACCCCACCCAGTGGCGCGTGGTTGACGGTTTCGAGGACCTGACCGACATCACATACCACCGTGCCGTGGAACGTGACCATGCAGGCCGGGTGACAAGGGACCTCCCCTGGGTACGCATCGCCTTCCACCGTCCAAAGGTGCGCAACGCATTCCGCCCGGGGACGGTGGACGAGCTCTACCGCACCTTGGACCAGGCCCGCATGTCCTCGGACGTCGGGGCCGTGCTGTTGACCGGCAACGGTCCGTCTGCCAAGGACGGCGGCTGGGCCTTCTGCTCCGGCGGTGACCAGCGGATCCGCGGTCGCGACGGTTACCACTACGCAGACGGTGAGACCGCCGAGTCCATCGACCCTGCCCGGGCTGGTCGCCTTCACATCCTGGAGGTGCAGCGTCTGATCCGCACCATGCCCAAACCCGTGATCGCCCTGGTCAACGGTTGGGCAGCCGGTGGTGGACACTCCCTCCACGTGGTCTGTGACCTGACCCTGGCCTCCCGTGAACACGGCAAGTTCAAGCAGACGGACGCCACCGTGGGGTCCTTTGACGCCGGCTACGGCTCCGCCCTCCTTGCCCGCCAGGTGGGGCAGAAGTTCGCCCGCGAAATCTTCTTCTTGGCCCGCGAATACTCAGCGGAAGACATGTTCCGCATGGGGGCCGTCAACGAGGTGGCCGATCACGCCGACTTGGAGAACCTTGGCATCGAGTGGGCCAAGATGATCTGCCGCCAGTCCCCCCAAGCCATGCGCATGCTCAAATACGCCTTCAACCTTCCCGACGACGGCATGGTCGGCCAACAGGTTTTTGCCGGCGAAGCCACCCGCATGGGCTACATGACCGATGAAGCAGTTGAGGGCCGGGACGCCTTCCTGGGCAAGCGCGACCCCGATTGGTCCAACTTCCCGTACTACTTCTGAGATGAGCATTCGCCCACCACTCACCAAGGACTTGCCACCGGACACCGTGAAGCTGGACGGCCCGGACTCGATCCGTCAGTTTGGCGGTGTCCCAGGCCTGGTCACTGCGCTGGAAGGTGTGCTGAGCAGGGAGGGGCCGGCCGTCGTCGTCGCAACGTCAGGCAGTACGGGGCGGCCCAAGAAGACTGTGGTGAGCACCCGCGCCTTGCGCGCCTCCGCCGAGGCCACAGCTGGACGCACCGGTGGCCACGGGCAGTGGCTGCTGTGCCTGCCGCCGCACTACGTGGCTGGGGTGCAGGTTCTGGTGCGTTCAGTCCTGGCGGGAACCACACCGGTGGTCATGGAGGAGGGCCCCTTCACCGCGCAGGCCTTTGCCCGCACCGCAGCGGCCATGGATCACCCCATCCGCTACGTGTCCCTGGTCCCCACACAACTCCAGCGTCTGGTGGATGCCGCCGACTCCCCTGGCGTCCTGGCGGCGTTGCGCTCCTTTCACGCCATCCTGCTGGGCGGGTCAGCCGCACCGCCCGCGCTCCTGGACGCAGCGCGGGCACTGGGCGCCCGTGTGGTCACCACCTACGGCATGTCCGAGACCGCCGGCGGCTGTGTCTACGACGGCGTCCCCCTCCCCGGGGTGCAGGTCCACCTTGAACGCACCCCGAATTCTGGGAATCCGCCATCTGATCCGAGAACAGCACAGGACCCCGAACAGACGTCAGTTCCTGAGGGGCACCTCACCCCCGGGCGCATCTGGTTGGGAGGCCCCATGGTGACCGACGGCTACCTGGATGACCCCCAGCAGACTCATAGTCATGTGTTCTCCAGCCTCCCGGACGCAACTGACACCGCCAACACCTTGAGTGCCACTGCCGCCATACGCGCGAACACCAACACCTCACCCAAGAGCACGGCCCCATCCCCCACCCCCATGTGCTGGTACCGCACGGATGACCTGGGTGTCCTGGAAACAACAGAGGCCACAACCACCCCACGCCTTCGAGTGATCGGTCGCGCCGATGACGTCATCGTCACTGGCGGCCTCAAAGTTTCCGCCGCCGTCGTCCGCTCACGGATGCTGGAGCACCCCGGGGTGCGCGACGCCGTCGTGGTCCCGGTGGCTGATGACCAATGGGGGCAGAAGATCGTGGCAACCGTGGTGCCTGCAACCTCGGTGCCGGCTGCCGAATCCAGCACACTGCCGGACGAGCTACGCAGCATGGTCAAAGACGCCCTGGGCAGTGCGGCTGTCCCCAAACAGATGCTCCTGGTCTCCCACATCCCCCTGCTGCCCACGGGCAAACCAGACCGGTCCGCGGTGGCGGAGCTGTTCGTGGAAGAATGACTCGGTCCCTGCGGCGCGGCCACCACCGCCCACCCGCTGACGGGACTGCGGATCCGCCCCCATCACCGGCGAGCACCCCGGTCCGCACCCTCGTTTCAGGAAGGTCGCCCGTGGCAACTGCTGCCCAATGGATTGAAGGCGCACGGCTGCGCACCCTGCCCATGGCGTTTGCGCCCATCATCGCGGGTACCGCGGCGGCGCAGTCCACGTGGGGGGCCAACCTGGGCATGGCCTTCCTGGCGTTCCTGGTGGCGTTGTTCCTGCAGGTGGGCGTCAACTACGCCAACGACTACTCCGACGGCATCAAAGGCACCGACGACAACCGCGTTGGCCCCCTTCGCCTGGTCGGTTCCAAGGCCGCCACCCCCAAGCAGGTGCTCTACGCGGCCCTGGGGTGTTTTGCAGCGGCTGCCATCGCCGGCCTGGCGTTGATTGTGCTCTCCCGGCAGTGGTGGTTCATCGTGATCGGGATTTCTGCAGTGTTCGCGGCCTGGGGGTACACCGGCGGCAAACGTCCCTACGGCTACCGCGGCTGGGGCGATGTTGCAGTGTTCGTCTACTTCGGCCTGGTGGCGGTCTTGGGGACCACCACCACCCAAGCCGGCAGGCTCAACATCGACGCCTGGATTGCAGCCATCGCCACCGGCCTGTTCGCCTGCGCGCTGCTGATGGTCAACAACATCCGGGACATCCCCGGTGACCGCGAAGTCGGCAAACGCACCCTGGCCGTTCGCTTGGGTGATCACCGTGCACGAGTGGTGTTCGCCGCCGAACTGGGCCTGGCCTTTGCCCTGCACCTGTTCCTGGTGCCGTTCAACGGTTTCATGCTCCTGGTGTTCCTGTCCGTCCCCATAGCCGTGACGGCGGCCCGCACCGTGCTGTTCACACAGGACCGCAAGGCCCTGATCCCGGTGCTCAAGGAATGCGGCATCCTGAACTTGATCTGGTCCCTGCTCTTCCTGCTGGCCGTGCTGGCCCGTCAGTGGGTCTGAGGCTCACCTGAGCCACCTCACCGAACAGGCCGCACGGCCCAGTTCACAGCGCCTTCAGGAACGACGACGTTCGCCAGACTCCCCCGTGTTGATCTGCACCTGGTCGGTGGAATCCACGTAGCTGTCCTCAACGTCCGCGTCTTCATCCGCCAAGGTGTCCTTGCGGATCTTGGGTGAACGCGAAATCCAGCGCGTCAGGTCCCGGCTGGCGGCGATGTGCAACTTGGGGAAAAAGATGTAGCACACGGCAAACGCGATGATGATGGCCGCCAAACCGGCAAACAAGATGCCCAGGCGCAACCACAGCCCCAGGGCGAACACCAGAATCAACAGACCAAGACGCAATGCGGAGTACTTCAAAAAGTTCACGCCAGCAGTCTAGTGCCGGTCCCTGGACATCCCCCGGACGGGCCCGGAAGTGTGAGCCCGGCTGCTGCTGCGTTGAGTGGTCAGGATTCTGGCTCGTCAGCGCTGATGGACCAGGATCCTGACCACTCAACGCGACAAGCCCAGAAGGGAGTGTTCAGCCAGACGGTTGTTGCAACGGCCAACGATCATCCCAGGCACCCGGTGCTTGGGACCAGGCCGCCACGGCGTCGGGAAAATGGCCCGTCAGGACATCCTCAAGGGTGACCTCATCCAGCACACTGCGCAGGGCAGCGCGCACGGCCACCCACACCACGGGCAGATGAGTGGCAGGCCCCGTGTATTCGGTGTCTGAGGGTCTCATGCCGCGCACCCCGGTCAAAGGCCCGTCCACGGTGCGGATCACGGCCCCCATGGTGATCTGATCTGCAGGCTCGGCCAACCGATAGCCACCGGAAGCACCGCGTTTGCTGACCACCAGGCCACCGCGGCGCAACTGACTGATGACCACTTCCAAGAACTTGGCCGGCAGGTCCTGTCGTTCGGCCAGGGTTGCCACGGGCACTCCGTTCACCCCTGCAGCATGCGCCTCAGCCAGCATGAGCAAGGCCCGAACGGCGTATTCGGAGCGCGCGGAAATCTCCATGTGACGATTGTTTCACGATCTTTGACCAGGAGTTCTCGGCCTGGTTGGCTCCTCTTGACTCAAACCCCACACATTCGATGGGAATTGTGGGAAAACCCTCCCGGCACCGCCGGCGAACGTTCAAGGAGGTGCCCTGTGCGCACTCTGGTCCTGATTGCCCTGGTGGGCTTGGCCGCACAACTCGTGGACGGTGGACTGGGCATGGCCTACGGCGTCACCACCTCCACGCTGCTGCTGATGATCGGCGCCAACCCCGCAGCTGCTTCCGCCACCGTGCACCTGGCTGAGGTGGGCACCACGCTGGCCTCGGGGCTCTCCCACTGGAAGTTCGGCAACGTGGACTGGCGGGTGGTGGCCAAGATCGGTTTCCCCGGCGCCGTCGGCGGATTTCTGGGCGCCACCGTGCTGTCCACTCTGGATGCCTCCGTGGCCCGCCCCGTGATGAGCACCGTCCTGCTGGTGTTGGGCCTCTACATCCTCTACCGCTTCACCTTCAAGGGCTTGAGCAGGCAGCGGCTGGGGCGCAAGATCCCGGCCAAGTTCCTGTCTCCGTTGGGGCTGTTCGCCGGTTTCATCGACGCCACCGGAGGCGGCGGATGGGGACCCGTGGGCACTCCCGCCCTACTGGCCGATGGCCGCCTGGAGCCCCGCAAGGTGGTGGGGTCGGTGAACACCGCGGAGTTCATGGTCACCGTGGCCGCGTCCCTGGGCTTTCTGCTGCACCTGGGTTCGCAAGGCATCAACTTTGACTGGGTGGGCGCACTGCTGATCGGCGGCGTGATCGCTGCCCCGATCGCCGCGGCCCTGGTCAAGGTCATCCCCGCCCGGGTCCTGGGGCCGGCCGTGGGTGCGTTGATCGTGTTGACCAACACCCGCACCCTGCTCTCCGCTGATGCCTTGGCCGCCCCGGCACTGGCCAGCCGCATGGTGCTCCTTGCCATTGCCGTGATGGGTGCGGCTGCGGTCGTCTACGCCATCCGAGCGCATCGCGCCCTGGTGCGGGCCGACGTCGTGGCTGCCGGCGCCGTTGATCCCAGCACCCCGGCCACCGATTCGCTGGTGGCTGACCAGCCCCGCCGCGGCAGGACACCCGTTGGGTAAGCAATATGATTGATGCATGATCCGAGCAATTGCAATCATCGGCGTGGCCGCGCTGGCAGTGGGCGTGATCATTTACTCGTTCTTTGACTGCCTGCGCTCCGACCCCCGGGACATCCGCGGCATCCGACGCGGACCGTGGATCGCGGTGATCCTGCTGCTTCCGGTGATCGGCGGCATCCTCTGGCTGGCTCTGGGGCGCCCCCGCTACGCACCGGCCAGCTCACAGTCCGCCCGTGCCAAGGGGCCCGACGACGACCCCAACTTTCTGCGTCAACTCGATGAGAAGCGGCGCTCCGAACAGGCGGATGCTGAACTCGAGGAATGGGAACGGCGTCGTCGAGCAGGAGGGGCTGCCCAGGATGCCCCGGATGACTCGGGCACCTCCGGTGGGTCTGGTGACTCCGCCACGGAGACCACGGACTCCCCTGGAACCGGCGGATCCAGCTCCACCACCCCGCACGACAGCCACGATCAGCCTGATGATCTCCCCGGGGACGAACACCCCGATGATCCACGGTAGTCGTAACAAGAACTTGGGCATCGAAAAGGGCCTCACCGCTGATCGGTGAGGCCCTTTTCCATGCCCAAGTTGCTGTGCAGCCTCAACTCACAGACCTGAGTAGGAGTGCAGACCGTCAAACAAAGTGTTGACCACAAAGTAGTTGAACAGGATGCACAGGAAGCCCACGATGGACAACCAGGCCGAACGCCGCCCCGTCCAGCCGCGTGTGGCGCGCGCGTGCAGGTAGGCCGCGTAGACCACCCAGATCACAAAGGTCCAGACTTCCTTGGGGTCCCAGCCCCAGTATCGACCCCATGCGTCACGGGCCCAGATGGCACCGGCCGCCAGGGTGAAGGTCCAGAAGACGAATCCCACGCTGTTGAGGCGGTAGGAGAAGTTCTCCAGGGTCTGCGCGGAGGGCACGATCTTCAGGAAGGCCCAACCGCTGGGCCCACCTTCCAGAATGCGCTTCTCCCGCCGATCCTGGATCAGCTGCAGGATGGCCAGGGCAAAGGTGATGGCAAAAATGCCCATGGCCGCCACCGCGATGGACACGTGGATCACCAGCCAGTAGGACTGCAGCGCCGGCTGCAGCGGTGACACGGGGGTGGGATAGGCGATGGTGGCTGCCGTGAGCATCAAGGTGACCAACCCGGAGATCAGCACGCCCACGAACCGCAGGTCCTTGATGATCAACATGACCAGGTAGACCGCCACGATCAGCAGGGCGCCCGTGGTGGAGAACTCGTACATGTTGGACCACGGCACACGGTTGGCCGCAATGGCGCGCATGATCACGGCGGCCAGGTGGATCACAAAGGCCAAGACCATGAGCACCACGGCCACACGTGCTGCCGGTCGGCGGTGATCGTTGTCCGCATAGGACATGCTGGAATCAGCCACCTGGCCCTCCAACGCCGAGGAGCGCTGTGCGCGCCACCCTGCGCGGGATCCGGACCCGGAATCGTTGCGCTCATCCCGGGACGTGGTTGACCACTGCCCCTCCGCGCCTTCCGTGGCACCGTCAACTTCACCGGGGGATTCCGTCAGGGCGGAGGATCCGGTGCGAGCACCGGCACCGGCACCCACCAGCGCCTCGGAACGCTGCTCGGCACGCTCTTCGCGCCGCTCAGCCTCCTTCAACGTCTTGGAGTGGGATGCCATGTCCCACGCAAAGGCGATGAACACGAACATGTACACCACCGCGGCCATGAGCATGAACAGCTCGGACCACGTCCCGAGTGTGGTGTCTACGGGTGTCATGGGGTCAGTCATGGGGTCATTCTCTCACTTTCGGTCCGGGCTTCGTGTGCTGCTCGGCAACGTCACTGCACGGATGCCTTCTGCCGTGCGGCAGTGGTGGTCAGCTGGGAGTCACGGACGCCGATTTCCTCCCATTCGGCGGTGAAGAGCTCCACCAGGTTCTCGGCCTCGGCCTCCAGCCGTGGGTCCTCACCGCGGGCCAGCAGGCCGTACTCCAGGACAACCCGGGGGCCTGCTTCAGTCTCCACGGTGTTCACCCGCACCCACGCACGTCGACGCACGATGAACAGAGACATGATCAGCCCCAGGAAGGCCAGGCAGAAGGAGATGAACACGCCGCGGGTTCCGGGGTCGTAGTGCAGATCCAGTCCCACATAGCGCTGGGTTTCCAGGTACTCCACCGTTCCCAGGCCATTGGGCAGTTCCACCCGCGGGTTGGCCTCGGAGAGCATGATCGGGCCATTGCTGGCCATGGGGGATGCAACCTCGTTCAGGTTGCTCACATCCAGCACGTACACGTTCTGCGGGGTTCCGTCATCCAGGCCCAGGTCCCCGCTGTAGACGGAGAGCACCAGGGCCGGGTTGCCCAGATCGGGGTCCGCAGAGGTCAGTTGACCGGTGGCCTCGTCCGTCCATGCGGTCGGCAGAAAGGTTCCGGTCAGACCCAGCTGCTCAGGTGAGGAGTCCGGGACCTTGAGCGTGAAGGAGGAAATGTTGGAGGTGTCCTCCGGGACCGTCACCACAGGCCCCTCGTAGGCAATGTTGCCGTCCCCGTCCGTCACCCGGACCACCGGAGCGTAACCGTTGCCGATCAGGTAGGCACTCACGCCGTCGACGTCGATCGGCCGGTTCACGCTCAGCACCTCCTGGCGGGGTTCTTCCCCAGGTGCATCGGTGATGGTCACATCCGATTCGTAGTGCAGCGGGATGCCGTAGGAGGCAGGGTCTGAGGTGTCCCGGTTGTATTCCACCCGGAAGTCATCCACCCGGATGGTGAAGGGATCCAGCCAGTCGGCGTTGAAGTTTGAGCCCGGTGTGAAGGAGTCGTAGCTGATCAACGAGTTGGCAAAGGTGTCCCCCACGGTCAGAATCTTCTGCCCCTTGAAACCGAACAAGGATCCGTAGGCCACAAAGATCAGGATTCCCACCATGGCCAGGTGGAACAGGATGTTGCCCACCTCTTTCCACATTCCCCGTTCCGCCCCCACCGACGGCGCTTGGGAACCCAGGTCCCGCACGTCCACCCGGTAGCGGCGTTTCTTGAGGATGGCGGCCACCTGCTCGATCACGTGGTCGGCCTCCGGTGCCGGTGCGCCGTCGCGGCCTCCCAGCTCCAGGGAACGGGCCACTGGCAGACGCTGCAGGCGTGCCGGTGTGCGCGGAGGCTTGGCGCGCCACGCCTGCCAATGCTTGCGAGCACGCGGGATCACGCAACCCACCAGGGAGATGAACAGCAGCAGGTAGATGGCGGAGAACCAGACGGAGGAGAACACGTCAAAGAACTGCAGGCGGTCCAGGACGGGTCCGGTGGTGGGGTTGGCCTCGATGTAGGAGTTCACCGCTGCCACGTCCTGCACGCGCTGCGGGAAGATCGAGCCGGGTACCGCGGCCACCGCCAAGAGCAACAGCAGGAACAGGGCAGTGTTCATGCGCGTCAGTTGGGACCAGGCCCACCGCAACATGCCCACCACACCCAGGGCGGGGACAGCCACCTCGGAGGTGCCCGACGTCGACCCCGGGCCATCGCCCTGCCCCGCAACACCGCCTTGTTTCGGTCCAGTGCCGGATCCCTTGCGGCGGCCCCATCTCTTGGGTGCGCCTGACTCACCGGGTGCACCCGAGTCCCTGTGCGTCTGGGAGTCTCCGTGTGCATTGGAGTCTCCGCGCGCATACGAGTTTCTGTGCGCATCGGAGTTTCTGCGCGCGGAAGACCCCGAAGTGGTCTGCGACTCGTCGGGTTGCTCTGCTGGGCTCACGTCACTCCTGCGGGCCATTACCGCGTTCCTGAATCTGTGTGTGGGCGCAGGCCACGGGGCCCGCGGAAGCTGGGATGCTGCATCAAATCACCGGCACAAAATCTTGAACCAGCTCGGCCTGGAACCAGGAGACGAATGCCGTCCACAGACCGGTCATCAACAAGATGCCGATCAGGATGAGCATGGCCCCACCGATCCTCTGCAGCAGCAACCGGTGTTTGCGCATGAAAGTCAGTGCACCCATGCCACGCCGGAATGCCAGGGCAATCAGCAGGAACGGGACTCCCAACCCCAGACAGTACGCCAGGGTCAGCACAGTGGCTTTGCCCACGGAGGCACCCCCGCTGTAGGCCAGCATCTGAACGGCAGCAAACGTGGGTCCGATGCACGGCGCCCAGCCCAAACCAAAGGTCACTCCCAACAGCGGGGCACCCCACAGCCCGGGCGGTGGCTTGCGGTGAATCTTGCGCTCGCGCTGGAATACACCGAACCCGCCCATGAACACCACACCCATGAGCACCACCAGAGCGCCCAGGACAACCATCACCCAGTTCTGTCCGCGCAACCACGGCAAGGCACCCAACTGGGCCAACACCACGGACATCAACACGAACACCGTGGTGAAGCCTGCAATGAACAGGGCTACGCCTGCGAACATGCGCCCGCGCTTCTGCTGTTCCAGGTCCACTCCGGTCAACCCGGTCACGTAGCCCAGGTAGCCGGGCACCAGAGGCAGCACACACGGGGAGGCAAAGGAGACCAACCCGGCCAGAACGGCCACCGGGAAGGCGGCCCACATGGAGCCGTCAAGGATCAGGGAGGCGAACTGATTGCCGTCCGTCACGCGTTCACCACGTCATCCAGCAATGCCTTCAGGATGGACGGCTCCGCAATGCCCAGCACGCGTGATGCCACCCGCCCTTCGGCATCCAAGATGATCGTGGTGGGAACAGCCTGCGGCGGGACGAATGTGGACAGCGCCAGGAGGACGCCACCGTCGCGGTCCTCAAAAGACGGGTACGGGATCTCAAAGGTCCGTTCAAAGGCCTCCGCCGTGGCCTGTTCATCACGGACGTTGACCCCGTAGAAGGTGATGTCACCCTCGTGTAAGTGGGCCATTTCCACCAGGTCTGGGGCCTCCTCGCGGCACGGGGCGCATCCCGCGTACCAGAAGTTCAACAACGCAGGCTTTCCGCGCAGCTCCTGGGCAGTGACCTCCGTGCCGTCAAACAGCGTGCCCGTGAACTCCACCGGCTCACCACGGTCGGAAGCGGCGTACTCGGTCACGGAGCCGTCCCCGGCAATGTAGCCGGTGTCCCCACCTGCATTTGCCTGCTCGGCGAGGTTCTCCTCCTCAGGGGTGCACGCAGCCAGCACCACGGCGGTCAGGCCCGCACCCGCAGTGGTCAGAACAGCGCGTCGGCTCAGCCTCCACGACGACGACGCCGCGGGAGAGTCGCCGGAGTCAGCGGACACGCCTGTGGAAGAAGGCACACCGGTTGAGGACGGAACACCCGCAGAACGCGGGGAAGTGCGTGGCACAGCAACATCACCTGAAAGATCGGCAGAGGGGTTTCAAGGGCATCATGAACCCGGAAGCTGGTTGATTCCTGGGTAAAGGTGGGCAGCGGGTTCGCTGTAGACCACACGCGGCGGCAGCCCGGCGTGGACGTCGTCAAAAACCATGGACGTCAAAGATGCCAAATTGCACTGGCGGGCGCGGGGATCATGCGGCAGGAACTTGCCCTCTGCGGAGCGACGCGCCATCCAGATGGGCAGCTGGTGGGACACCAGAACGGCCTCAGCGCCATCACCGCCGATCTCCACGGCACGCCGGGCAGCTTCCACCACCACTTCCGCCATGCGCGCCACCTGGCTGCGGTAGGTCTCACCCCAGGAAGGGCGCAGGGGGTTGACCATGTACGGCCAGTGGGCCACCCGGGCCAGCTGGCTGCCGTTGACGTGCAAGCCCTCAAAGTGGTTCTTGGGCTCGATCAGTCGTTCATCCGGGTGGATCTCCAACTCCAGCTCACGGGAGACCGGAGCCGCAGTTTCCAACGTCCGCGTCAGGGGTGAGGCCGCCAGATACACCAACTTGGCACCCTGCTCACGCCGCTGCGCCAGGGCCTGACCGGCAACTTCAGCCATCTGGTGCCCAAGATCGGAGAGGTGAAAATCCGGCAGACGTCCGTAGACAATGCGATCCGGATTGTGAACCTGTCCGTGGCGCAACAGGTGCACGGTTGCCGAGGACGGCGCGTTGAGTGAAGACATGAGGGTCATTCTCCCAGACCTCGCCGCCCTGCCCGAATCCGCGTCAGGGCCGGGCCCCTCCAGGGACGTATCGTGGATCACATGACAGAGACGTACAGGAAGTATCAGCGCTTGAGTTCCAAGCCCCTGGGCACAAAGATCTTCAGTGTGGCTTTCGCCCAGTTCGCCCCGTACTTCTGGACGGTGCGTCCGCAGGTGCGTGAGGTCCGGCCCAACCATGCCGAGCTCAGCATCCGCAAACGCCGGGCAGTGCAGAACCACATCGGCACGTTTCACGTGATTGCAGTGGCCAACGGGTTGGAGGCGGCCATGGGTCTTCTGGCGGAGGCCACCGTGCCGGAGACCAAACGCTGGATTCCACGGGGTATGGAACTGACCTACCCCGCCAAGGCCCACACGGACCTGCTGTGCGTTGCCGAATCGGATCCCGCGCACTGGGAAGCCGGCGGAGACGTACCCGTCACGGTCAAAGCCATGCGCACCGATGGCGTTGTGGTGGTGGAGGGAACCATCACGCTCTACGTGTCGGACAAGCCGCGCGCGTGATCCCGTGTGCGGACGCCCGGCGGCTCACGCAACCGTGGTTGTGTGAGCCGCCGTGGCTTCAGCCTTGGTTGCGTTCACGCAGCAGCCGCGTGAGCCTGCGCGGATCAATCTGCCAGAAATCCCGTTGCACACCGTCAATCAGCAGCACGGGAACTTCCACGGACCAGCGATCGCGCTCTGGGCCTTCCGGAACGCTGGACAGCGGCAGCTCCGCCCAGTCCACACCGTGCTCCCCCGCCACACGTTCCACCACAGCCAAGCCGTCAATGCACAGGTGACAGCCCGGCGTCGTGATGACCTCAACGGGGACCGAGCCAATGGATGAGGGCGCAGCATCCGCAGGTAAGTTCATGCCCAGCATCCTAACCAGAGGTCCCGCCCCCGTGAGATCACCATCTGACCCGAGTCGTGCCAATTTAGTGTGTTGGCCATTCGGTGCCGGTGGCGGTGAGGATCTCGCTGGCGGTGCCG
>NZ_JAAVUN010000189.1 GCF_012163155.1 Kocuria subflava | reverse complement strand
GTGGCTCGACGAGGAGGGAGGAGTTGCCCCAAAAGGGCGCACCCGGTGATCGACCGACTCGTCGACGCCGGGGCACCCACAAGCACCTGCTGCCGCCTACTGGGCGTCTCCCGTCAGGGCTACTACCGGTACCGAAAGCGCCCGACCAGTGCCACTGAGCTGCGCCGCCGCTGGCTGACCGGCCTGATCCGGGAGATCCACGTCGCCTCCCGCGGCACCTACGGCTACCGCCGCATCCACGCCGAGCTCACCATCGGAATGAACATTCCGTGTTCCAGCCGGCTCATCTCCGTCCTCATGACTCGCGCCGGAATCGGTGGCCTTCCAGGCCCAGCCAGAATCAAGCGACTCAAGGGGGTCGCCACAGCGGACGACCTGGTCAACCGCAAGTTCCACCGTCTCGCGCTGAACGAGCTGTGGGTCACGGACATCACCGAGCATCCCACCCGGGAGGGCAAGATCTACTGCGCCGCCGTGCTGGATGCTTGCAGCCGCAAGATCATCGGCTGGGCTATCGACTCCAAACAGGACTCCACCCTGGTCGTGAACGCTCTGGACATGGCAATCCGTGCAC
>NZ_JAAVUN010000188.1 GCF_012163155.1 Kocuria subflava | reverse complement strand
GGAGAACACACTGACCGATGATCACGACCGCGTCATTCACTGGGCGGGGAAGTCGGTCACCGACATCATCAAGACCCTCCAGAACCGGTTCGATCGCGTTCCCGACGTCGTCGTCTACCCCGGTTCCGAGGACGAAGTCCAAGCCTTGGTCGACGCGGCCGTTGAACTCGACCTCGTGCTGATTCCGTTCGGCGGTGGTCCGAGCATCACCAGGAGCTTGCAGGCTCGGCCCGAGGAGACCCGGACCGTGGTGTCAGTGGATCTCGGTCGCCTCAATCAGGTCCTGGAAATCGACGAGACGTCCGGGCTGGCCCGAATCCAGGCCGGCGTCCTGGGCCCGGACATGGAAGAGCAGCTCAATGCCCGCGGGTGGACCCTGGGGCACTTCCCGGATTCCTTCAACCACTCGACCCTTGGTGGTTGGGCCGCCACCCGCTCCTCCGGAATGCAGTCGGACAAGTACGGCGACATCGCGGAGATCATCCGCGGGATGAACGTCGTTCGCCCGGGCGGCATCGTCAGGCTTCGCCCACTCCCGTCGACCTCCACTGGCCCTTCCCTGCGCGAGATGTTC
>NZ_JAAVUN010000187.1 GCF_012163155.1 Kocuria subflava | reverse complement strand
GGGCAGATCCCCGACGGTGGTGGCTGGCGGCTCCATGGCCGCGGCAGCAAGCGGGCACGCACACCGCAGGTGGGCTACACCTACCTGCACTCCGCGATCGATGGCTACTCACCCCTGGCCTATACCGAGGCCCTGGAGAACGAGACCGCGGCAACCACCATCGCTTTCTTCTCCCGGGCCAGGGCGTTCTTCGCTGCTCACGGCATCACTCGCCTGGTCCGGGTGGTCACCGACAACGGCGCCAACTACCGCGCGAAGACCTTCGTTCGCACCGTGAACGCGCATGCCTCACGGCCTCAACGGACCCGGCCCTACACGCCCCGTCACAACGGGAAAGTCGAGCGCTACCAACGGATCCTCTCGGAAGAATGCCTCTACGCCCACGCCTGCTACTCCGAGCACGAGCGGCGCGAGGCGATCAACGTCTGGGTCCACCATTACAACTATCATCGGCCGCACACCGCCTGCGCCGATCAGCCCCCGGCCACCCGAGTCCACGAACGTGCCGACAACGTCATGACCTCATACAACTAGACCACTGGTGACGAATCTCGGGCGCGTATCAGCAGGTCGATT
>NZ_JAAVUN010000186.1 GCF_012163155.1 Kocuria subflava | reverse complement strand
CGGCGGTGTGGCCGTCGTGGTCCTGGGCTACTCGATCATCGGGCAGATCACCACGGTGCTCTCCGAGGGCTACGGTGGGTTCCCCACCTGGTTCGTGGTGACCTTCGGTTGGGGCATGGCCATTTCCCTGGTGGTGATTTCCCTGATCGTCTCGAAGATCCCGTGGTCCAAGCGTTCCCGTGGGGCCCAGTCTTCGCCCGCACTGGCGGTGCTGGACCCGGGGTTGGACCAGAAGTACCTGAGCACCGGGGTGACCCCCACGATCACGAGTTCCGTGGTACGTGACGGGACCCCCTGGCACGACCCGCACGAGCACCGGGAGCGCGCTTCCGAGCCCTGGGTGGAGTCCGACGACGCCCGCACGAACGCAGTCGAGGAGGGAACCCGATGAGCACCGAAGCAATCGTGATGCTGGTCGTGGCCGGGGTGACGGTGTGGGGCGGGTTGATCGCCTCCATCCTGAACCTGCGGCGCCAGCCGGACGAAAGCGGCGACGAGTAGGACCGCACCGGACCACTGATCCGCACCACTCATGACAACGGGGAGAGGCGGGTCGCCCACCCGACGAGCGCCCCCCC
>NZ_JAAVUN010000185.1 GCF_012163155.1 Kocuria subflava | reverse complement strand
CGCCCACCCCCACCGTTGCGAGCCGACCATGGCCACATCACCCGGTAGACCGGCGGATGCGATGGGCTCGTTCGTGCTGGGGTAAACGAGCTCTGCTGATCAGTCGCGGATGAGCGTTGGCCTGCCCCAGCGCCGTGAACGTTGGCGTAGGCCGAGCGCACTGTCCGGCTGATCTCCCGTTCCCCAAGGCCTGCCTGCCCGGCAGCGGCACCGAGGACATCCAGAGCATCGCTGGGAGAAGTCCCGTTCTCGGCGAGACGGCAGGCGGCCTTGAACAGTCCGAGGTTCCGTTCGCCTTCCCGCAGGCTCGCCACGCGCTCAGCCAGGGCAGCGACATCCGCGGAACGGTGAGCGCCGCGCGACTCAGGGGCAGGGACCTGCGGCCTGGGGTCGAGGAAGTCCCGCAACCGTTGGGCATTCAGAGCGGAGGCGGGGCCGTGATTGATCTGCTCGAGCGTGTAGTGCCGCTGCTGCCCATCGATATTGCGGTGGGAGGGCGGGACGATGATGTAGGCGCCGTCCCCGCGGAAGTCGACACCGGCCCGCGCGGCTTGCCAGGACATGTTGAAGCCGTTCAG
>NZ_JAAVUN010000184.1 GCF_012163155.1 Kocuria subflava | reverse complement strand
TCGTCGACGTGTTCAATACCGCGGCCGCCGAGGGCGCGCAGATGGGCAAGTACTCGGCGCTGCTCACCGACGCGATCCACTCCATGATCGATGTGACCGAAGAACGCGATATCGACAGCCTCTTCACCGGAGGTAGCACCACCGCCCTCACGCAAACCATCGCTGGCCTCGACGACTTCGAACCCACCGCGTTCATCGCCGTTGTAGATCCCACCGAGGGCGGTGTTGATGACTGACATCCTCTACCGCTGGCCCGAGGCAGCGAAGTTCGGCAGACGCGTGCCCAAGGAGAAGTTCTACGAGCACGGCACCGTCAACACCTCTGTGCGAGAGAAGTTCATCAATGAAGTCCAACGCGTCACCTGGGCCTACAAACTCGCCGAGGCCACGATCAACCTGCCCAGCACACCAGCAGTGCCGGAGATACAGGTCTTCACGATCGACGCCAAGACCGACGACGTCAGCGAAGCCGTCCTGGGTGCCATCGACAAGGCCATCCCGTTCCCGATCATCTTCGAGATCGCCCGCCAACGCGGCGAGCAACCCGAGACACGGACGGTCGCGGCACACAAGCAGCCC
>NZ_JAAVUN010000183.1 GCF_012163155.1 Kocuria subflava | reverse complement strand
CGCGGTCATCGGCCCGGTGGACCTCCCGCATGCCGAACTTCTCGATGTAGAACGTGGCCGAGGCCTCGACGTCCGGGCAGGTGATCTCCAGGTGGCTCAGGTGAGCAAGCAGCTTCTCCACGGTGGTGGCCTTAGGACGATGTCCGGTCCACGGCGCTCCCTGCAATTCGCGGGGACGCGCGGGAGCGATGCGATGTGATTCCGAACACCATCGTGGGCGCCGCCGTCCGTCGGCGGAATCCCGTGATTCTCATATCAAGTATCGACGGCATGAATGCGTCGGGGTTGACCGGCTTCCTAGCATCGACTGCATGAATGAGATGGGTGAAGGTCGATTGCTCGACGACGTAGCGCCAAGGGTCCTCGCCGACCTCACGGGATGCGTGGTCGTGGTCACCGGGGCCAACGGTGGGCAGGGGCTGGCCGAAGCGGCCATGCTCGTCACGGCCGGGGCCCGGGTGATCGTCGGTGACCTCAAGCCCGAGCCCTCCGACGAGTTGCGGCGGGTGCTCGACGACGCCGACCGCGCCACCGGTGGAGCCGACTACGTGTGCCTGGACGGGACCTCACCCGAAGCCT
>NZ_JAAVUN010000182.1 GCF_012163155.1 Kocuria subflava | reverse complement strand
GACATCAAGGGCCGGTTCCGGGCCCCCAGCGCGGTCGGCTGAGCCGGACTCACCCGACGCTGTCGTCATTCGGCAACCGGAGGCCGATGTCCGCTCGGATGTCGTCGAACAACCGCGCGCGGAGCGTGGACAGGTCCCACGGGACGAAGGGCGACTGGGTGAGACCCAGGCGGATGCACCGCGTGGCCTCCCGGATCTGCTGGACGTAACCGGCACCGATCGAGCGGATCTCCTCGACCAGCGGTTCTCCGCCCTCCGCCCGCCGTTGCGCGGTCATGAGTTCGATCGTCGGCGGGTTGTTGAGCCGCCCGTCCACGCGGAGCCACCCCTGGGTGCCGGAGAGGGCGATCCCGGTGGTCGGGGCGCGCATCAAGGTGGCCGAAAGCTGCGCCCACCCGTGTTCGCGCTCCAGCTGGACGGCCAGGTCGTCGTCGACCCCCGTGGGCCCCAGATGCCCCACCACGCTGCGCGAACGGATCTCTCCCTGCAAGGCGTCGGACCACAGCAGCGGGTAGACGAGCATGTCCAACGTGACCCCGCCGCCGTCCTCCGGGGCGAAAAGTCTGTGGCCGCGCTCGGG
>NZ_JAAVUN010000181.1 GCF_012163155.1 Kocuria subflava | reverse complement strand
CTCGCGCCCATGACCCCTTCGGTCCCTGGCCCTGGTACCTGTGTCTGTTGGTGGGTGCCGCCTCACCTCAGCTGGGCATTGCCACAAGGCTGCGGTGGCCCTCGATCCTCCGCCACCACCGCGACCAGTCACTCCCGGCCCTGACCATGCGGCACGACGCCGTCATGGACGCTTTGGCCATGGTCCTGGGCGCACTCGTGGCCGGGGTGATCGCCATCATGGCCGGGTCCCTCGTCGGGGCCATGGCCGGCTCCGGGCTCCTGGTGATCTCGACCGCCATGCTGCTGCTGCATCCCACCGCCGGTCTCCCCGTGTGGGGCACAGCCCTGTGGGTGAGCTCGAGCAAGAACCTGAACCGCGCTGAACGTCGTCGTCGGCGTTCACGGCGCATCGTGCGGTTCCTTCCGGTTCTCGGTGGGGGTTGGTTGGGTCTGTTGTGGGGCTCCGTGCAGATCGGCCTTGTCTATTTCGCCGCCAGCATCGACGTCGTCGAGAGCATCGGCGCCCAGTTCGCGGCACTCGGTCTCCTGTCGGCGGTCTCCGCGGTGGTCACGGCCGGATTCGGTATCCGCCGCCCGGGG
>NZ_JAAVUN010000180.1 GCF_012163155.1 Kocuria subflava | reverse complement strand
GTCGTCGTTGCTCGAGCAGGTGAACTCCGCGAAGGCGGAGTCGGACTCGACCGTTGAACTCGAACTGGACGGCGGTGTCACCGTTCGGTGGGGTGATTCCACGCGCGGGAACCTCAAGGCGGAGGTCTTGGCGCAGCTCGTGGACGCGCGCGAGCAGACCGGGGCCGTCAACGTCTACGACGTGTCCTCCCCGGAGCATCCCGTCCTCGAATGACGTCAAGTTTGAGGCAAACCTTGAGGCTTGGAACGGAAAATGACCGCATGCGACCTTCAACACGCCCCCGCGTATCCGTTCGAGCGAAATCCCATTGCTAGTCTTTGGCGTGGAAGAAAGAGATGAGCCACATCGACCGGCAGTCCAACACTGAACCACCACTTGAAGGTTAAGAAATGTTGGCAGCGGTTGACGGTCTCACCGGAAGCAGCCCGTTCGGCCCCCACGCGGGCGGACCCCCGAAGCGAAACAGGTGATCATGGACACCACGACTCCCCAGAACTACCTGGCCGTCATCAAGGTTGTCGGCATTGGCGGTGGCGGCGTTAACGCCGTGAACCGCATGATCGAAGAAGGTTTGCGCGGTGTC
>NZ_JAAVUN010000018.1 GCF_012163155.1 Kocuria subflava | reverse complement strand
GGGAGATCAGCTGTCCGCCCACGGGGAGATCACCTGACCGCCCACAGGGAAGTCGGGCTGACCGTTGACAGGCACGTGTTCTTCCGCGTGCACCACGTGAGTTTGCCGTCATTGTTGGCCTCACCCCCAGATCACCGGCATTCACCGGCCGGGCGCCGTCACATCGACCGTCAGGAACCACACCCGTGGCACGTACCTCCACACCCTCGCCTCCCCGATCCTCCGGCCGCGGTCACGACGACGCCGCCATCACCACGGGGCGCGCGGTCATTGCCATCATTGCCCTGTCCGTGGGTGGATTCGCCATTGGCACCACCGAGTTCATGACCATGGGTGTGCTGCCGCAGATTGCCGAGTCCTTGGGTGTCTCCGAGCCCCAGGCCGGTCACGCGATCTCCGCCTACGCCTTGGGTGTTGTGGTGGGTGTCCCGGTGCTCTCCATCTTGGGGGCACGGCTTCCGCGGAAGGGCCTGCTGCTGGGGCTGATGGGGGCCTACGGGCTGTTCAACGTAGTCAGTGCTTTGGCCACGTCCTACCAGATGTTCACTCTGGCCAGGTTCTTCGATGGCATGCCGCACGGGGCATACTTTGGGGTGGCGTCCCTGGTGGCGGCTGGTTCGGTGCAACCGCAGTTCCGTGGACGCGCTGTGGCCGGTGTGCTCCTGGGCTTGTCCATCGCCAATGTGATCGGCGTCCCGGCCGCCACCTGGATGGGACAGATCTATGGTTGGCGTTCCACCTACCTGCTGGCCGCCGGCATCTCCGCGCTGACCGTGGTACTGGTGATGATCTTTGTGCCGCGCACGCCACGTGACCGTCACGCCAAGGGTCTGGCGGAGGCCAAGGACTTC
This sequence comes from Kocuria subflava, assembly GCF_012163155.1. Classification (GTDB taxonomy): domain Bacteria; phylum Actinomycetota; class Actinomycetes; order Actinomycetales; family Micrococcaceae; genus Kocuria; species Kocuria subflava. The sequence continues at coordinate 58,603 of NZ_JAAVUN010000018.1, read as the reverse complement.
TTCCGGCGCCGCCAGGTGTGGCTCACCATGGGCGCCGGTGCCGTGGGCTTTGGTGGTCTGTTCGCCATCTACTCCTACATCGCCACCACTGTGACGGACGTGGGTGGGCTGGCCGCATCCACCGTTCCCGTCTTTTTGCTGGCTTTTGGACTGGGCATGACCGTGGGCACCTGGTTGGCCGGTGAGCTGGCACGGTGGTCCATCCGGAAGTCCCTGCTGCTGGGGGCGGCCGGATCAGCCGTGGTGATGGTGCTCTTCTGGGTGGTCATTCCCGCCGGCTGGTGGGCACTTCCGGTGCTGTTGCTGATCACATCCATCGGATCCATCCTGGTGACCAACCTCCAGCTGCGCCTCATGGACGTGGCAGGGGATGCTGTGACCCTGGGGGCAGCCATGAACCACGCCTCCCTGAATCTAGCTGTATGAGGTCATGACGTTGTCGACACGTTCGTGGACTCGGGCGGCCGGGGGCTGATCAGCGCAGGCGGTGTGCGGCCGATGATAGTTGTAATGATGGACCCAGACGCTGATCGCTTCACGCCGCTCGTGCTCGGAGTGGAAGGCGTGGGCGTAGAGGCATTCCTCAGAGAGGATCCGCTGGTAGCGCTCGACTTTTCCGTTGTGCCGTGGTGTGTAGGGCCGGGTCCGCTGATGCCGTGAGGCATGTGCGTTCACGCTGCGTACGAAGGTCTTCGCGCGGTAGTTGGAGCCGTTGTCGGTGATCACCCGGACCAGACGAGTGATGCCGTGCGCAGCGAAGAATGCTCGCGCTCGAGAGAAGAAGCCGATGGTGGTCGCCGCGGTCTCGTTTCCGAGGCCTTCGGTGTATGCGAGACGGGAGTAGCCGTCGATCGCGGAGTGCAGATAGGTGTAGCCCACGCGCTGATGGCGCGCCCGTTTGCTGGCGCGGCCGTGGAGACGCCAGCCTCCGCCGTCGGGGATCTGGCCGACCTTCTTCACGTCCAGGTGGAGCATGTGGCCCGGGAAACGGGCGATGATCTTCCCGGTCTGGCGGTTGTTCTCCCCGGTCGCATCGAGGTCACGGCGGCGAGAGATCCCGAGGCGCTTCAGCCAGCGGCCGATCGTGCGAACGCAGTAGTGGTGGCCGCGTCCGGCGAGCTCGAGCGTGATACGGCGGGCCGACCATTTGTGCTCTCGCCGCCACGTGTCGATGAGTTCGAGAGCCTCGAGCGGTGGTCGCGATGGTCGTCGTGCTGGGGCGCTGCTGCGGTCTTCCAATGCTCCAGAGCCGTCGTCGCGGTAGCGGTGGACCCACTTCGTCAGGGTGGCGCGGGCGATGCCTGCTTCGGCGGCGACGTGGGAGATGGGTCGACCATCATCTTCGACACGTTGGACAAGGCGGAGTCTTCCGGCAGGGGTCAGCGGCGAATTACGGTGGGTCATGGAACGGGTTCCTCCCGAAGCGACGGATGTCTAGACACCACCCATCGTGCCGGTCAGGGACCCGTTCGTTCATCCTCGCTCCGTGACTACAACGTCATGACCCACAACATCTAGCCAACGCCCTGGGCGCCTGGACCGGTGGTCTGGTGATCACCGCCGGGTTGGGTTACCGCACGCCGTCGTTGGTGGGAGCTGCCATGGCCCTGCTGGGTGCTGCCATCCTCCTGTTCGCCTTCCGCCTGGAGGACAATAAGCCCGCATCCACACGTTCCGGTCACTCACGCTGAGACCACCACCTCCATCCGAGTGGTCAAAAAACTCGCCCCTGAGCGCTCAGGGGCGAGTTTTTTGACCACTCGGCTGGAGGCAGTTGAGGATCAGCCGACCGGCTGGCCACCCACCTTGGCAGCCATGGCAGCTGCGTACTGGTTGGCATCAGAACCAGCCACCAGGTGCCACAGGTTGGAGGAGACCTGAACCGCACCCGGCAAACCGGCCGACTTCAGGGCTTCCTGATCCACCTTGGCCGAGTCCTTGACCTCAACACGCAGTCGCGTTTCCGCAACAGCATCAGTCTGAGTCACGTTCTCCGGCCCGCCCAAGGCGGCCAACCATTGGCTGGCTTTTGCCTGTTCGTCGTCGTTCACGGCGTCCTTGGGATCCGCGGCATTGGCAGAACCGGCAGCGCCAGCGGCACGAGTGGAACCGGTACCAGCGGTGTCCGCAGCAGCAACACCGGCGGGAGCAGCGCCAGCCACGCCACCGGGCATGGAGGCATCGCCTGCAACGTCCTGACCGTCAGCAGCAGCCTTGGCGGCCTTGGCCTCGGCGCGCTGCTCCGGGGTGCGGTAGTCAAAGATGATGACCAACAGCATGGCCACCAGGAAGGCGCCACCGATGGACAGTGCGTAGAGGCCGATGCGGTCAAAGGCCGGGATGGTCAGCAGGGAGGTGAACACGAATGCGTTGGTGTGCACCTGGCCGCCGCCGAAGCCCTGGACCAGGCCACCCACCAGACAGCCAACCAGCATCAGCGGGTAGATCCGCTTGAAGCGCAGGTGGATACCGTACAGGGAGGGCTCGGAGATACCACCCAGCAGACCGGCTGCCAGAGCACCCGTTGCCGTCTGCCGCATTTGCACTTCCTTGTCCTTCACGGCCAGGAAGAGCACGCCGGCGGTGGCACCGAAGCAGGCGAAGTTCCACGCACCCATGGGGCCCTGGATGTAGTCGAAGCCCAAGGTCTGGATGTTGAGCAGCATGATGGCGTTGATCGGCCAGTGCAGACCCAACGGAACCATGAACGGGTAAGCCAGCGGGATGATGATGGCAAAGATGAACGGGGAGAAGTCGTTCACGGACTGCAGCACGTTGGCCAGACCGGCACCGGCGAACACACCGATGGGGCCGATCAGGAAGGCCGTGAGCGGCAGCATGATCAACATGGACAGGAACGGCACAAAGATCAGCTGCAGGTTGGCGGGGATGATCTTCTTCAGGCCCTTGTAAAGGGGGCCCAACACGGCTGCCATCAGCAACGGCGGGAACACCTGGGAGCCGTAACCAAAGATGGTCAGCGGAATGCCGAAGATGTCCACCAGGGTCACATCAGTGCCCGCAATGCTGGCCTGATAGGCGTCCGGGTGCTCGGCCATGGCGGAGAACCCCGGCAGCATGACCAGAGCCATCACGGCAAAGCCCACCCACGGGTCCGCTCCCAGCTTCTTGGTGGCGTTGTAAGCCACCATCAGCGGCAGGAACACGAACACGGACTGCCACATGAAGTTCACGAACTGCCAGGAGGCCGGCAGGTCCGTACGCGGGTCAGCCCAGTTGCCGATCACGCCCAGGGTGCCCATGAGCGCCATGAAGGTGATGAACAGGGAGGCACCCAGCAGGGCACCCAGGATGGGACGGAATGAGTCCGAGAGGAACTCGAAGAAGTTGTCCAACCAGGAGAACTTGCCGCGCGGGCCCTGGGCACGGGCGGCAGCCTTGATGTCCTCCGCAGACTGGCCACCCTTGGCGCCACCGGAATTGGCACCGGCATTGGCCATGGCGGGCAGGGCGTTGATCTCGTTGTACACGGACTGAACCGCGCCGCCGATGATCACCTGGTAACGCTCACCGGCCTGTGGGACGGAGCCCATCACGCCGTCGATCGAGTCAACCTTCTTGGCATCCACAACGCTTGCGTCATTGAGCTGGAAACGCAGGCGGGTGGCGCAGTGGGTGAGGCTTGCAATGTTGTCGGGGCCACCAACGGCGTCGACAATCTGCTGTGCTGAATTGCTCATGGAGGGGATCCTTGTCAGTTTTCGCTCAAGCTGAGGAATCAGTACTCGTCCACGGGGACCAGTGAGCGAACCTCTTCAGGGGTGGAGCAGGTCACAGCCTTGGCGGCCAGGTCCTTGCAGTGCTCCAGGGAATTGGCCCGGACGGCTGCCTTAACAGAGGCGACTGCCGGGATGGAACAGCTGAGCTCGTCAACGCCGAGTCCAACCAGGATCGGAACGGCCTGGGGGTCGGAGGCCACGCCACCGCACACCCCGAGCCACTTTCCTTGGGCGTGCAGCGCCGCAGCGGCCTGACCGATCAGGGTCAGCACGGCGGGGTTGCACGGGTCTACCTGTGCGGCCAGCTTGGGGTGGCCGCGGTCCATCGCCAGGGTGTAGCTGGTGAGGTCATTGGTGCCCACGCTGAAGAAGTCACAGCCTTCCTCAGCGGCGAACTGCTGGGCCATCACGGCAACGGAGGGAACCTCCATCATGATGCCGCAGGAAACCGTGGTGGTGATCCCGGAGGCAGCCTTCTCCTCGTCAAAGATCGCCTTGGCGGCACGCCAGTCCTGGATGGTGGCGATCATGGGGAACATGACGTGCAGTTCCGCTCCGGCGTCAGCTGCCGCAAAGATGGCGCGCAGCTGGGTGCGCAGCACATCCGGCTGTTCCAGACCCACACGCACACCGCGGATGCCCAGGAACGGGTTCTCCTCCTTGGGGATGGGCAGGTAGCTCAGCGGCTTGTCCCCACCCACGTCCAGGGCGCGCAGCACCAGCGGCTGCCCGGGCTTCAACGCACGGGAGCACTCCGCGTACACATCGGCCTGTTCCTGCTCAGTGGGGGCCGTGGGCCGCTCCATGAACACGAACTCGGAACGCAGCAGGCCCACACCTTCGGCACCGTGGGCCACGGCTTCACGGGCATCGGCTGCACTGCCGATGTTGGCAACGACGGCGACCTGGTGGCCATCCGTGGTCACAGCCGGTTCATCCTTGGCTGCGTCCTCAACGGCCTTGCGCTCTGCGATCCGGCGCTGACGGTCCTGGATCCCGGAGATCTCATCGTCAGAGAGGTTCAGTTGCAGCTTTCCGGCAGTGCCATCCAGCACCACACGGGACCCTTCCGAGATCTGAAGGGCACGGTTCTCAATGCCGGCGACGGCGGGGATGTCCATGGACCGGGCGATGATGGCCACGTGGGAGGAGGCCCCACCCTGCGTGGTGGCAAAGCCGACCACCTTGGAGCGATCCAGCTGGGCGGTGTCCGAGGGGGTGAGGTCCTCAGCGATCAGGATGGTGCCTTCAGAAAGCTCGGCCTTCTCCTGGTGCTGACCGGTCAGGGTGGCCAGCACGCGCTGACCGACGTCGCGCATGTCTGCGGCACGCCCTGCCAGCACCTCGTTGTCCAGGCCCTCCAGCTGGGAAGCAAAGCCCGTGTAGGACTCACGCCATGCGAATGCCGCGCTCTTGCCGGAGTCAATGCTCTTCTGCGCGTTGTTGACCAGTTCGGGATCCCGCAGGATCTCCTGGTGGGCGCGGAAGATCTCTGCCTTGTCCGCTGAACCCTCGTTGGTCAGGCGCTGCTCCAACTCACCCAGCTCACCGATGGAGGACTGGATGGCGGAGTCCAGAGCGGCACGTTCCTGGGTGGGATCCGCAGCGGTCTCTTGGACCTCGATCTCTGCCTGGCGCATCTGCACCACGTGCCCGATTCCCAGACCCGGGGAGGCCGTGACACCCAGCAGGATGTTGGGGTCACCGGACTTGGGTTCGTGGGAGACCTCTTCCTCCGGAGCCTTCAGGCCGGCGGTTTCTGCAACCGCCGGGGTGGCCACGGTGTCAGCGGTGCCAGAAGGCATGGTGCCAACTTCTTCGCCTAGACCGTCCTTGATGGCTTGGACCAGGGCATCGACTGCCTCCTGGGCGTCGGAGCCCGTGGCGGTGATGGTCATCTTGTCCCCGTAGGCCAGGGCCATGGCCAGGATGGAGACGATCGACTTGGCACTGCCGGATTCGTCTTCCTTGTCCAACTGGATTTCGGAATCGAACTCCTTGGCCACATTGACCAGGTTGGCGGCGGGCCGGGCGTGCATGCCGGTGGGGTTAGGGATCAGCACCTCGGCAGTGGCGGTGGTGGCGCCACCCTGAGCTGCGTCCTGGGAGTCGGCTCCTTCACCCCAGGGGGTACCGGCAGCAGCGCCTGCAGCTGCACCAGCTCCTGCACCGGCCGCAACCCCAGCGGCGGTGGAACCGGCGGCGGCGTCGTGGTGGGTGGAGGACTTGAGCTCAGCGCGGGCGGCCACGTCCTGACCAGCAGTCACCAGACCGGATTCGGGGGTCAGGGAGGAGAGCAGATCGGAGTTGACGATCACGATCTGGGTGAGCAGGCTCTTGGCGCGCGTAGCCAGGAAATCCAACTCGAAGTCGATCAAGGGCTGGCCCGCGGTGACCTGCGCACCGTGTTCCACCAAGGGGGTGAAGCCCTGGCCCTGCAGACCCACGGTGTCCAGGCCGATGTGCATGAGCACCTCAAGACCCTCCGTGGAGCGAATGGTCACGGCGTGGCCCGACTGCTGAAGGTCCACCACCTCACCGGCGAGAGGCGAAACCAGCTGACCGGCCAAGGGGTCGATCGAGAAACCTTCACCCATCATCTTCTGGGCGAAAACCGGGTCCGGCACCTGTTCGATCGGTACCAAAACACCAGTCAGGGGAGCGATGAAATCGATCCCGGTGGCCGCAGTTGGCTCACTCATTGCGTCCCTCTTCTCTCCGTTGATCAGGGGCGGGCGCCACAGGGCGCAGTTGTACGGTAGCGCTCATTGTTCCGCGTGTGGCACAACACAATCAGCTACGTGACCGACCGTGACCTTACACCCTTGGGCCCGTGGTGAATGACTCCCCGTGGATCCCTGCCTGGAGCAGATTGAGGCGCAGTTGAACAGTAAGCGTTCCACCACCTGACACAGCTCCAGTTGCTCCAGGTTTCCTGTGGGTCTTTGTGGGTACGTTTGCGTTTGGTGGCCCCGCCCGTGAGATCACCGGCAACTGGTGAGATGACACCCCGTTGCCGGTGATCTCATCATCGGGCGGTGATCTCACGGGGAGAGGGACAGCCTGCGGTGCATGCACAAGGCCCCGGAGCGTTAACCCCGGGGCCTTGTGATTGATTCAGTTGTGGAGGCAAGGGGACTCGAACCCCTAACCCTCTGCTTGCAAAGCAGATGCGCTACCAATTGCGCCATGCCCCCGTGACTGCTGGTTCAGAAGAACCAGCACGGTGTTGAGCAGTCTACTCAACCGGGTCGGTTGCTTCACTCCATGCTTGGCGATCCGCTTCCTGTGACTGGATCCGCTGGTTGGCAAATCCTGCCGCAATCGCGCCCGAAACAATGACTGCTGTGGTGAGAAGAACTTTCTTCACGACGCAAATCCTTGCTGTGGACATCGATTCCGTGGGCGTACCAGGAATTGAACCTGGGACCTCTTCGTTATCAGCGAAGCGCTCTAACCGTCTGAGCTATACGCCCGTGGGTCCTTGCCATGCGGCTGGGACCGAGAGAAGACCTTACACGATGCTGCGCCAGCTCTACAAACCGGCGGGCACCGGCAGGATCACGGATCAGTCGTCGGTCAGGGTCAGACCGATGCCGCCGATCAGGCCGGCTGCCAAGTTGTAGAGCACGGAAGCCAGGACGGAGAGCAGGGTCAACAAGATCACGTTGATCACGGAGAACACGGTGGCGATCACGGCCACTTGTCCCAGGGAGACCACATCACGGATGTCCGTGGAGCCTTCCGGACCGGCAAGCATTCCCATGAGCTCGTTGATGCCGTCGAACAGGCCCGTGATGTCCATGAGGATCCACAGCAGAACGGCAGCCACCAGGGTGATGATGCCCAATGCCACGGAGAACAGGAACGCCAGCTTGAGCACTGACCACGGGTCCACCTTGGAGACCACCAGGCGGGCGCGACGCACCTTGGCGCGCGGTGCCGGGCGAACCAGGCCCTTGGTGGAGGGCCGGTTGTTGGTCCTGGTGGACTTTTCGGTTGCCTTGGCCGGTGCGTTGGAACCGGATGCGGCCGAGCCCGCGGCATTGCCGCCGGAGGGTGAAGAACCTGAGGTCTTCTGACCCTTGGCACCCGCAGCCGACTTGGATGTTGTTCGACCGCTCGTGCTCGAACGTGCCTCCGGGCTCATGCGTCACCTCCGTTGATTTCTGGATCCAACGTTACGTCATTGGGATCAGCTGATGATGTCACAGGCGTATCCTCTTCACCGTCTGTTGCAGTCGTGGTTTCCGGCACTGAGTTCTCATCAGCGTCATTCACCACGTCTTCTTCAATGTGGCGATCTGCATTCCAGGCCACGCCCACAATCGAATCGTTGGTGGCGGGTTTGGCAAAGATCACACCCATGGTGTCGCGTCCCTTGGCGGGAACTTCGGCGACGGCGGAGCGCACCACCTTGCCGGAGGACATCACCACCATCACTTCGTCGTTCTCGCCAACAATCAGGGCACCGGCCAGACGGCCTCGGTCGTCGTCGAGCTTGGCCACCTTGATGCCCAAGCCGCCGCGGCCCTGGACGCGGTACTGGTCCACGATGGTGCGCTTGGCGTAACCACCCTCCGTCACCACGAACACAAAGGACTCCGTGCCGTCCCGGACCACTTGTGCGGCCAGGAGTTCGTCATCCGCGCGGAACTTCATGCCGGTCACACCGGAGGTGGCCCGGCCCATGGGGCGCAGGGCGTCATCCGTGGCGCTGAAGCGCAAGGACTGGCCGTTGCGGGAGACCAAGAGCATGTCGTCCTCGGTGGAGACCAACTTGGCGGAGACCAATTCATCACCTTCACGCAGGTTGATGGCGATCACCCCGGCAGCGCGGTTGGTGTCGTAATCCTCCAGACGGGTCTTCTTGACCAGACCGCGGCGGGTGGCCAACACCAGGTACGGGGCGTCCTGGTAGCTCTCCAGTTCCATGACCTGGGCAATGTGTTCATCCGGTTGGAAGGCCATGATGTTGGCCACGTGCTGACCCTTGGCGTCGCGCCCGGCTTCCTGCAGCTCATAGGCCTTGGTCCGGTAGACCCTGCCGTAGTTGGTGAAGAACAGGATCCAGCGGTGCGTGGTGGTGGTGAAGAAGTGCTCCACCACATCGTCCCCGCGCAAGGTGGCACCGCGAACACCCTTGCCGCCACGGCGCTGGGCACGGTACTCGTCCGAGCGAGTGCGCTTGACGTAACCGCCGCGGGTGATGGTGACCACCACGTCTTCTTCCGGGATCAGGTCCTCCACGGACATGTCGCCGTCGTAGCCCATGAGGATCTCCGTGCGGCGGTCGTCCCCATAGCGCTGGACGATCTCCTGCAGTTCCTCGGAGATGATCTCCCGCTGACGCTGCTCGGAAGCCAGGATGGATTCGTAATTACGAATCATCTCTTCCAGCTCCGCAAAACGGTCCTGGATCTTCTGACGCTCCAAGGCTGCCAGGCGGCGCAACTGCATGTTGAGGATGGCCTGGGCCTGTTCCTCATCGATCTCCAGAAGCTGCATCAAGCCGGTACGGGCCTCATCCGGGGTGGGCGAACGCCGGATCAGGGCAATGACCTCGTCCAACGCGTCCAGGGCCTTCAGCAGGCCGCGCAGGATGTGGGCTTCCTCCTGGGCCTGGCGCAGACGGTACTGGGTACGGCGGACAATGACTTCAATCTGGTGCTTGGCCCAGTGCCGGATGAAGGCATCCAGGGACAGAGTGCGCGGCACACCGTCCACCAGGGCCAGCATGTTGGCGGAGAAGTTCTCCTGCAGCGGGGTGTGCTTGTAGAGGTTGTTGAGCACCACCTTGGGGATGGCATCCCGTTTGAGCACGATCACCAGACGCTGACCGGTTCGCCCGGAGGTTTCATCGCGCATGTCAGCGATGCCCGGGATCTTGCCGTCCTTGACCAGATCGGCAATTTTCACGGCCAGGTTGTCCGGGTTGACCATGTAGGGCAGCTCGGTGACCACCAGGCAGGTGCGCCCCTGGATCTCCTCCACGTTGACCACGGCCCGCATCTTGATGGAGCCGCGCCCGGTGCGGTAGGCGTCCTCAATGCCCTTGTGCCCCAGGATCTGGGCGCCCGTGGGGAAGTCAGGACCCTTGATGCGCTTGAGCAGCGCCTCCAACAACTCTTCACGGGAAGCTTCCGGGTTCTGCAGCGCCCACTGCACACCGTCGGCCAGTTCCCGCAGATTGTGCGGGGGGATGTTGGTTGCCATTCCGACGGCGATGCCGGAGGAACCGTTGGCCAACAAGTTGGGGAAACGCGCGGGAAGAACCACGGGCTCCTGGTTCTTGCCGTCGTAGTTGTCCTGGAAGTCCACGGTTTCCTCGTGGATGTCCCGGACCATCTCCATGGCCAACGGCGCCATCTTGGTCTCGGTGTAACGCGGGGCGGCCGCGCCGTCGTTGCCCGGGGAACCAAAGTTGCCCTGACCCAAGGCCAGCGGGTAGCGCATGACCCACTGCTGGATCAGACGGACCAGGGCGTCGTAGATCGCGGAGTCACCGTGGGGGTGGTAGTGACCCATGACGTCACCCACCACGCGGGCGCACTTGTTGAAGGAGCGGTCCGGGCGGAAACCGCCGTCGTACATGGTGTAGATCACCCGGCGGTGCACGGGCTTCAAGCCGTCGCGCACATCCGGCAACGCGCGGCCCACGATGACCGCCATGGCGTAGTCCAGGTAGGAGCGCTGCATTTCCGTCTGCAGGTCCACCTGCTCCACGCGCTCGGTGATGATGGCGCCATCCAGGGTGGTGGCCTCCACTTGGGCTGCAGCATCCGTCCCGGGGGTGGGCTCTGCGGGCGTTCCCTGAGTTTCGTCACTCATTGGTGCCTGGTCCGTCCTTGTCTCAACTCTTGTGCTTCACCGGCTCTGATCTGCTCAGCAATACGACTCTCATCTGGTGATATGTCGCTTGCGGCATGAAGGATCAGATGTCCAGGAAGCGAATGTCCTTGGCGTTCTGCTGGATGAATTCCTTGCGGGACTCGACGTCCTCACCCATCAACACGGAGAACACCTGCTCGGCGGCTGCAGCATCCTCCATGGTCACCTGCAGCAGGGTTCGGGTCTCCGGGTCCATGGTGGTTTCCCACAGCTCCGTGTAGGACATCTCACCAAGACCCTTGTACCGCTGGATCCCGTTGTCCTTGGGCAGACGTTGGTTCTTGGCGTACCCGGCCTTCAGGGCCTCATCCCGTTCAGCATCGGAGAACACGTAGTCGTGCGGGGCGTTGGACCACTTCAAGCGGTACAGCGGAGGCTGGGCCAGGTACACGTAGCCGTGATCGATCAGCGGACGCATGAAGCGGAAGAGCAAGGTCAGCAGCAGCGTGGTGATGTGCTGGCCGTCCACATCGGCATCCGCCATGAGCACGATCTTGTGGTACCGGGCCTTCTCGATGTCGAAGTCATCACCGATCCCGGAGCCAAAAGCCGTGATCATGGACTGCACCTCAGCATTGGACAGCGCACGGTCCAGGCGGGCCCGCTCCACGTTCAGGATCTTGCCGCGCAGCGGCAGGATGGCCTGGTGTGCGGGATCGCGGCCCTGCACGGCGGAGCCACCTGCGGAGTCACCCTCCACCAGATAGATCTCTGAGCGGGACGGATCCTTGGAGGAGCAGTCCTTGAGCTTGCCGGGCATTCCACCGGATTCCAGCAGCCCCTTGCGGCGGGTGGTTTCACGGGCCTTGCGCGCAGCAAGACGCGCCTGGGAAGCACTGATGGCCTTGCGGATGATGTCCTTGCCGGCCGCCGGGTTGCGTTCCAGCCAGTCACCGAATTCGTCCGTGACCACACGCTGCACAAACGGCTTGGCTTCAGAGTTGCCCAGCTTGGTCTTGGTCTGACCCTCGAACTGCGGTTCCCCGAGCTTCACGGAGATCACCGCGGTCAGACCCTCGCGGACGTCGTCGCCGGTGAGGTTGTCATCCTTGTCCCGCAGCAGTTTGAACTCGCGGGCCTTGCGGTTGATCAGCGTGGTCAGCGCCGCACGGAAGCCTTCTTCGTGGGTGCCGCCCTCGTGAGTGTTGATGGTGTTGGCATAGGTGTGCACGGACTCGCTGTAGGCGGTGGTCCACTGCATGGCGATTTCCAAGGAGAGCTTGCGCTCGTCGTCTTCGGTCTCAAAGGCAATGACGTCCTCGTGAACGCGCTCGGCCTTCTTACCGTCGTTGATGAAGGTGACGTAGTCCAGCAGGCCGTCGTCGTACTGGTAGACCACCTTGCGGTGTCCCTCAGCGGTGACCCCCACCTTGTTGAGCACCTCGGCCTCTGCGGTTTCACCGGAACCGTCCGAGCTCTGCCCGTCAGCTGCCGCGATTTCATCGGCAACCGCTTCAGCGGTGATCTCCACGCGCTTCTCACCGGCAACCTCGTCCCCGGAGTCATCCAACGCACGCTGGTCGGTGAGGGTGATCCGTAGGCCCTTGTTCAGGAAGGCCATCTGCTGAAACCGGGCCCGCAGGGTTTCAAAGTCGTACTCGACGGTTTCAAAGATCTCCGGATCGGCCCAGAACGTCTGGGTGGTTCCGGTGGCCTCGGTCTCCTCGCCCTTGACGATTTCCCCCTGGGGGACACCGCCGTTGGCAAAGGTCATCCGCCACGCGTTGCCCTGGCGCCGGACTTCGGTCTCCACGCGCTTGGACAGGGCGTTGACCACGGAGATGCCCACACCGTGCAGACCGCCGGAAACCGCGTATCCACCGCCGCCGAACTTGCCGCCGGCGTGCAGGATGGTCATGACCACCTCAACGGTGGGTTTGCCTTCCGTGGGGTGCATGTCCACCGGGATGCCACGGCCGTTGTCCGTGACGCGAACGCCGCCGTCGGCTTGCAGCGCCACCTCGATGTGGTCGCAGTACCCGGCCAGGGCCTCATCCACGGAGTTGTCGATGACCTCATACACCAGGTGGTGCAGACCACGGGGGCCTGTGGATCCGATGTACATGCCAGGGCGCTTGCGAACCGCTTCCAGGCCTTCTAGGACAGTGATGTCACTGGCGCCGTAACCGCTGTTCGAGCTCTGCTCTTCTGCCACGAGCTTTTGGTTCCTCCTGGAGTTGCACCCGGCTCACCCGGGACAGGCACGACGACGAATCGCGTGCCGGCCCACGGTTTCAGTGATGACCGGGAGGCACAAAAATCGCACGGGATGCCCCTCTGGTTGAGGACCTGTGCCACGTGCGCTTCATGCGGGTTTCTGGTCTGGGTTCATCTTACCGGATTCACACGGATCAGAGCGTCAGATCGAGCATGGAATGGCCCTTAGCGGGCAAAAATCGGGCATTGGAGCGATTTGCCACCGGCCACCTGTGTCCCCAGCCGTTCCCAAGGTTCCCAGGCGGTCTGTCAGCCACGCACGGCTTCAGCGAATCGGAACGAATGGTGGTGCTTCCGGTCCCGGACGGCTCACCCGTAGGTGTCGCGGGGACCGCGTCCACGGACGGTGCGCCGACCGTGCTTCCAACTGGGTGCCACGGGGCCGTGGACCTCAAGACGGGTCACGATTCCACTGCCCAACTCCGATTCGATTTTCTTCAGGATCTGGGACTGCATCATCCGTAGGTTGGTGGCCTGTGCCGTGGATGAGCACCTGACGGTGAGCACGGTGTCCTCAAAAGTCTCCGGAGTGCAGTTCTGCGCCACGTAGGAGCCCACGATCTGCGGCCACTTCTCCATCACGGACCACACGTTGATGGGGGTGCGCCATCCGCGTCCGGCCACGAACTTGCTCATCACCGATCCCACGCCCTGCGGGTCACGCCGGGAGGTACCCGAACCGGAGTAGCCACCCAGCTGGCGCGGATCGGTCTGTTCCTCCCCCCGGCGTACGGGTGTGGCGGTACGCGCATCCATGGCTGCCCCGAACTGCCGCAGGTTCGCCTTGGCTGCAGCTCCGTAGAGCCTGCCCTGGCCGCGGGCCTCTGCAGCGTGGCGCATCCGGGTCAACGCGGCAGCAGCCGCATCCACCTCATCCGCAATGTGCACCACGTTCAGCTCGGCCTCATCCGATTCAGCGGCCTGGATGTGGTCCATCACCTCGGATGGTTCAAAAGGATCCGGGTGGGTGGTCATCTCAGTCCCCCAGCCCCGGATCAGTTTCCACATCAGGTGCACGGTCAACGGCGGCGTCGTGGCCGGGACCGGTCAACACGGCCTGACCCGGGGTCACCCGAACAACGGTCACTGGACGCTGGTCCTCCCGCAGTGCCTGCGGGACGTCCGCATCAACGGCTGCGGTCACCAGAACCTGCTCGGCTCCGGCAACGGCCTGGGCCAGCCGATCACGACGCCGGGCGTCCAGTTCCGCAAACACGTCATCCAGGATCAGGATGGGGGAGGCACCCTCCGTGCGGTCGTCATCCAGGTGCACGTACCAGGAGCCCAGACGCAGGGCCAAGGCGTAGGACCACATCTCCCCGTGGGAGGCATAGCCACGGGCCGGCAGTTGACCAAGGGTCAGTTCGAGTTCATCCCTGTGGGGCCCCACCAGGGAAGATGCCCGCTCGATCTCCCGGTCCCGCATCTGATCACAGGCCGTGAGCATCAACCCGCGCAGCTGCGCCACACTCAGATGCTCCAGGTTTTCCACCCGGCCCTCCGCCTCCGCCGGCACCACCTGCGATCGGTACTGCAGTGTTGGCAGACGTGGCCCCTCAGCCAACTGGGCGTAGGCACGGTGCACCTCCGGTTCCAATGCCTTGATCAGTTGGATCCGGGCATAGAGGATCTGTGCGCCTGTGGTTGCCAGTTGATCGTTCCAGGCAGCCAGGGTGGCCAGATGCGCCTCCGTGATCCGTCCGGCAGCGCGGGCGGATTTCAGCAACGCATTGCGCTGCTTGACGGATTTGTCGTAGTCAGCGCGGACTCCCGCCAGAAACGGGCGCATGGAAGTGGCCAGGTCATCCAGGAAGTTCCTCCGGTGGGAGGGATCCCCCTTGATCAGGGACAGGTCCTCCGGGGAGAACAGCACGGTGTGCACCGTCCCCAGGGCATCACGTGCACGAGTGGGGGCTCCATGGTTGATGGCCACCGTGTTGGCCTTGCCCGATTCCAGGGCGAATTCCAAGGTGGTGCGGTGTGTGGCCCGCCGGACCCCAGCACGGATCACGGCCCGTTGAGCTCCCATGCGGATCATGGGAGCCGTGGTGGAAACCCTGTGAGAACCCAACGTGGCGGCGTAGTCCACGGCCTCCACAATGTTGGTCTTGCCCACGCCGTTGGAACCCAGGAACACCGTGATGCCGGGGGTCAGCTCCAGGTTCAGGGACTCGTAGGTGCGGAAGTCCTGCAGAGCCAGCGACTCAAGATGCACGCTGGGCAATCACGAGTTGGGCAGGCGCACCGGCATCAACAGGTACCGGTAGTCATCCCGGTCCTCACCGTCTGCCTCGGCCTGCGCGGAAAGCACGGCCGGCTTGGGCGGGGCGGTGAAGGAGAACCGCACATAGTCCGAACCAAAGGCGTGCAGACCCTCGGAGAGGTAGGTGGGGTTGAAGGCCACCGTGATGTCCTCGCCCTGCAGGTTGGCCTCGATGATTTCGGATGCCTGAGCATCCTCACCGGTGCCGGCGTCCAAGGCCACCTGACCTTCCGTGAACGTCAGACGTACCGGGGTGTTGCGCTCAGCCACCAGGGACACACGCCGCACGGCTTCCACCAGTTCGGTGGTCTTGACCGAGGCGGTGATGGGGGTGGATTCCGGGAACAGGGACCTGATCTTGGGGTACTCGCCGTCAATCAACAACGACGTCGTACGCCGCCCACCAGATTCAAAGCCCACCAGTTCGGCGGAATCGGACAGCGCGATGTTCAGATCACCGGCAGGACCCAAGGTCTTGGCAATGTCATTGAGGGTCTTGGCCTTGACCAGGGCGGAGGTCTGCATGGAGGAAGACCCCGGGCGCCAGGTGAGCTCACGCATGGCCAGGCGGTAACGGTCCGTGGCCAACAGCGTCATGCGTTCGCCGTCGATCTCCACCCGCACACCGGTGAGGATCGGCAAGGTGTCGTCCTTGGAGGCTGCAATGTTGACCTGCGCCACGGCCTGGGCGAACTCACCACCGTCCACCACACCGGAAACGTCCGGCAGACCGGGCAGTTCCGGGTACTCCTCCACCGGCATGGCTGCCAGGTTGAACCGGGAGGAACGGCAGGTCAAGGTCAGCTTGCCCTCCTCAGCCACCACATCCACGGGAGCTGACGGCAAGGAACGGCAAATGTCTGCTAGCAGGCGGCCGGAGACCAAGGTGGTTCCCTCTTCTTCGATCTGGGCATCGATCGAGACCCGGGAAGAGATCTCGTAGTCAAAACCGGCCAGGGACACCTGACCTGCTTCAGCCTTCAACAACAGCCCGGAGAGCACAGGAACCGGGGGACGGGGAGACAGGGACCGGGCAGTCCAGGTCACGGCCTCGGCCAGGACGTCACGTTCCACAGAGAACTTCACGGGGTGGCAGCCTTTCGTTCGCACCTGTCATGCGTTCTACGACCGCACGCACAACTACAGCATGCTATCGGCGCTGGTGTGTTTGAGCCATCCGGAGTGCATTGGCTGTGGATGTTGCCCTGATGCGTTCACGGCAACAGGGCGCGGCGGATTCGTGTAATTACAGAGCCACGCAGGCAGGAGTCCAAACGTTGTTCGGCGTGAAGAAAAAGTAGGTAGGAGTGTTAATAACCCCTGTGGAAGATGTGGAAAACCGCCTTTGAGTCCGTCCTGGGGCTGATCTGCTTGTGGGTTTCTTGTGGTTCTGCATCCACCGATCGCCACGGTTGCAGTGGAAGAACATCCTTGTCATTACGGCAGTCTCCACATCCACTCCACCGCTGATGACGTGTTGTCCACGGAAGCTTGGGAGTTCTCCACAGAGTTGTCCACAGTTGGTGATTGTGCTCCGTGCACAGGCGGTCCACAGCGCCCCAACTTCTTGTGATTACAAAACTTCCACTGCACGTCGTCGTGAAGATCAGGGTGTGGAAAAGCCCCGGGAGCGGCCTCGTGTGAGTCACTCCCGGGGCTGGATCCGGTCACCCGCGCATCATCCGGTGCGCTGCTGCTGCTTGATCCGGTTGGTCAACTCGGTCACTTGGTTGAAGATCTGGCGCCGCTCAGCCATCAGAGTGCGAATCTTGCGGTCAGCGTGCATGACCGTGGTGTGGTCGCGTCCGCCCAACTCCTGGCCGATCTTGGGCAGGGACATGTCCGTGAGCTCACGCAGCAGATACATGGCGATCTGACGAGCCGTCACCAGGGTCCTGGTCCGGGACTTGGACTTCAGCTCGTCCAAGGAGATGTCAAAATACGCGGCGGTCTGCCCCAGGATGGTGGCAGCCGTGATCTCGCCACCGTCGTCGTCAGTGATCAGGTCCTTCAGGACCAGCTCCGCCAGCGGAAGATCCACCTCCTGCTTGTTCAAGGAGGCAAAGGCGGTCACGCGGATCAACGCGCCCTCCAACTCGCGGATGTTGGTGGAGATGTGGGACGCGATGTACTCCAGGACCTCCGGGGAAGCCTTCATACCGTCGGCATCAGCCTTCTTGCGCAGAATCGCAATACGGGTCTCCAGCTCCGGGGGCTGGACGTCCGTGATCAGACCCCACTCGAAGCGTGAGCGCATGCGGTCGGCAAAACCCGTGAGCTGCTTGGGCGGCATGTCAGAGGTGATCACGATCTGCTTCTCGTGATTGTGCAAGGAGTTGAAGGTGTGGAAGAACTCCTCCTGGGTGTGCTCCTTGCCGGCCAGGAACTGGATGTCGTCAATCAACAACATGTCCACGTTGCGGTAGATCTCCTTGAAGGAAGACCCCTCGTCATCGCGGATCGAGTTGATGAAGTCATTGGTGAACTCCTCCGAGTTCACATAGCGCACCCGCATCTCCGGATAGAGCCGCTTGCCGTAGTGCCCGATCGCGTGCAGCAGGTGGGTCTTGCCCAAGCCGGAATCCCCGTAGATGAACAGTGGGTTGTAGGCCTTGGCCGGGGTCTCCGCCACGGCAAAGGCTGCGGCGTGGGCGAACCGGTTGGACTGACCGATCACAAAGGTCTCAAAGATGTACTTGGGGTTCAGTCGGGCCGAGGAGTTCCATTTCGCGGTTTCCGCGGTGGCCGTTCCGTGATCCTCGGCATCAGTGCGCGGGGTGGCCTGGCTCGATGGAGCAGCCAGGGTCACGGAGTCGGCCGAGGCCACCGGACTGGCCGAGGCCACAGGCGCGGCCGGAGTCGTGGCGGCCGGTGAAGCAGGCTCGCTGGACTCGGCCTCAGGTCCACCGTGTTCCGGTGCGTGCTGTGCAACGGGGGTCTGCGGTTGAGCAGCCACAGGTTCGGCAGTTCTGAGGGACTGGGCGCTGGAGAGACCGCGCTCCGCCTCCAGTTCCTCCAAAGGAGGCAGGGACGGTGCGGAAGACTCGGTTCGCGTCGGCGCGCTGGTGGGGGTTTCCCCCAACTCCGTGTCCACCACCACGGCCATCAGGGTGTCCGCTCCGAACACCCGGGTCACCGCGCGGTTGACGGCCACGGCAATGGTGGATTGGAAAACTTCACGGGTGAGTTCGTTGGGCACAGCCACCAACAAGGTGGTGCCCATCAGCCCACGTGGCTGAGCAAGACCCAAGAATCCGCGGTGACGTGCGCTGACGTCAGGATCTGAGGTCAGGGCCTCCATGCATTGCGCCCACTGAGTGTCGAGCACGGGGTTTTGCTGAAGACTCACTGCGGTGGGCTCCGAGACTCTCTAGTCGGCGTGCCGGATCTCTCCGGTCGGTGGCATGTGCCCCGATTTCCACAGAGTTGTTCACAGCGGTGGATATCGCGTTGGGGGGCGGGACGCGAACGTCAGCCTAGAGCACCAGCCGAGGGTGCTCCTAGTGAAAAAACAGGGCAGAATGGAACTACACTTTTGTAGTTACACGCTTGCTCCCGCGCCGTCGTTGGGATGCGGGCGGCTGGGGTTATCCACAAGAATTTTTCGCAACCGTGCACAGCTGTGGGCAGCCCGGAGAACATCTGGCGACTGCAAGGCGATTTGGCTCACGCGCAGTTGACCGGACCCCTTGTGCTCCCTAGACTTGGGCAGTCTTGTGTCTGCATTGCGCCCGTACATTGATCCGCGGTCGCCGGGGACACATCCCACTTGACCACCGCAAAGGTGGACCGGCTCAGCGGATGAGCGGGTGGCTGCGCGCCAGTTCCTTGGATCTTCGGCTGTGTGCCCCAATCACCGCGTTGAACCGTTCACCCTTCCTTTTTCGGGAGTAACACCATGAGCAAGCGCACTTTCCAGCCGAACAACCGTCGTCGTGCCAAGAAGCACGGCTTCCGTGCCCGCATGCGCACCCGCGCCGGCCGCGCCATCCTGGCTGCCCGCCGTTCCAAGGGCCGCGCCTCCCTCTCTGCCTGAGATCGTTCGTCCCTCACCTGAGGGTTCGCCGGTTCCCAGGGAGTCCGGCGATACTGGGGTGAGGTGTTCGACCACAATCCACAAGGGGTGAGCGCGTGCTTCCTTCACAGCACAGGATGCGCACGTCCACGCTCTTTGCAGCGACCACACGTTCCGGGGCCCGCCAGGGTCGCCGGAACGTTGTCGTCTACGTACACCCCACCGCGTCACAACAACCAGTTCGTGCCGGGTTCGTGGTCTCCAAGGCCGTGGGCAACGCCGTGACCCGCAACAAGGTCAAGCGCCGTCTGCGTTCCCTGGTGGAACAGAGCTTGCAGACCCACCCCGCCGGTTACGACGTCGTGGTCCGTGCCCTGCCGCCATCTGCACATGCCACTTTCAGCCAACTCTCCGGTGACTGGAACTCGGCATGGGCCAAAGCACACACCAAAGCATTTGCAGGTGGCAGCCATGACTGAGCCGCGCCACCACCACGGGGTTGCCGGCCGGCAGCACGAATCCTCCCAAGACTTGTTCGACGCCGCACCCTCGGAATTCGTTCACCCCAACAACGCCTTCCAGATCCTGTGGTTGCTGCCGCAGAACCTGTTGATCGCCGGTCTGAAGATGTACCGCGCGCTGGTCTCACCGCTGTACGGGGACGTGTGCAAACACTTCCCCACCTGCTCGGCCTACGGCCTGGAGTCCCTGACCCGGCACGGAGCACTGCGTGGACTGGGACTGACAGTGCGCAGACTGCTGCGTTGCCACCCGTGGGCGGCCGGCGGAATCGACAGAGTTCCCGACGGCGGGCGGCCGTTCACCTCCGTGGAGCAGCTGCCCAAGATCGTGTTGTTGAACCACCCCACCCCCGAGGACCGAGCACGACTGCTGGCCTCATTCGCCCCGGCTGCATCCTCGAGCCCCGCTGATCACACGACGCGGCAGAGTTCCCCGGCAGAGCCTCAAGTTTCTTGACGGGCTGCCGGATGTGGCCCAAGGAGATGAACCATGAACTTTTTCAATCTGATTCTTTGGCCCTTCAAATGGGCCGTGTCTGCCGTGCTGTGGGTCTTCCACTCGGCCTTCACCGCCATTGGCATGGACCCGGCCAGCGGTTGGACCTGGGTGCTGTCCATTGTGGGCCTGACCTTGGTCATGCGAACCCTGACCATCCCGCTGTTCATGAAGCAGATCCGTTCCATGCGCGGCATGCAGGTCATCCAGCCTGAGATGGCCAAGTTGCAGGCCAAGTACAAAGGCAAGACTGACCAGGTCTCCCGCCAGGCCATGGCCCAGGAGCAGATGGCCCTCTACAAGAAGCACAACGTCAACCCGTTGGCCTCCTGTCTGCCGATCCTGGCTCAGATGCCGATCTTCTTTGGTCTGTTCCAGGTGCTCAACGGCGTGCGCGGTGCCGCCGAGCGCGACGAGGGTATCCTGGTGCTCAACGCCCAGATGATCCATCAGTTCAACGACGGCACCCTGTTCGGCGCCCCGCTGTTCTCCACGCTGCGCGCCCCGGGCGATGGCAACCACACCTCCACGGTGATCATTGCCGTGGTTCTGGTGATCGCCATGACCGTGACCATGTTCATCTCCCAGAAGCAGTTGGCGGGCAAGAACGTGTCCGAGGCGACCAAGCAGTCGCCCATGTACCGCCAGCAGCAGATGATCATCTACATCTTCCCGATCATCTTTGCCATCACGGGCATCAACTTCCCGATCGGTGTGCTGATCTACTGGACCGTGTCCAACCTGTGGTCCATGGGTCAGCAGTACTGGATGATCCGCCGCAACCCCACTCCGGGTTCTCAGGCCGAGCGTGAGCTCAACGAACGTCGCGCCGCCAAGGGCCTGCCGCCCATGGGCAAGACCAAGGAAGAGCACGAGGCCGAGGTCGAGGAAGCTCGTGCCAAGGCGGCTGCCGGTCAGCGTCAGCAGCCCATGAGCAAGAAGCGCCAGAAGGCCCAGGCCAAGAAGGGCCAGGGTCAGCAGAACCAGCCTGCTGCCGGTGAGGTTGTGGATGGCACGGCCGAGGACGTCACGGGCCAGGACCAGCAGGTGGTGGAGACCCCGCAGAACACCTCTGGCAATCCGGCCAACAAACCGCGCAAGCGCGGTGGATCCGGCTCCTCCGCCCTCAAGAAGAAGTAGGTGGTCGCGCGGAGCAAGGCTCCCGCCCTTGACCACATCCCCGTTGGCCTGGGCCACGGGCCACGCACAGTTCACAAGGAGTCCCCATGAGTGAGAACGCCTCAGAAGTTGCCGCCGAAACCACTGACGTGAGTGACGTACAGCCAGGGCAGCACGTGGATGCGGCGGCCGTGGCCGCTGACGTGGAGGTTCCGGCAGAGTCCTCCGCCCAGGACCAGTCGGTCCCTGCTGCCACAGACGCCACCGACGACGACGCCCTGGACCCTCTGGTGGAGGAGGGCGAGGTGGCAGCGGACTACCTGGAAGAGTTGCTGGACCTGGCGGATCTGGACGGGGACATCGACATCGAGGTCCGCAACGGCCGGACCTACCTTTCCGTACTGACCGAGGACGAATCTTCCGAGGACCTCAACATCCTGGTGGGCTCCAACGGTGAAGTCCTGGACTCTCTGCAGGAACTGGTTCGACTTGCAGTGCTGGCCACCACGGAGCACCGCAGCCGCCTGGTGCTGGACATTGCCGGGCACCGGGCACAGCGGGCGGAGAAGCTGAGGGACATGGCCATGAAGGCTGTGGAGGAGGCCCGCTCCACCGGAGAGGGCATCCACCTGGACCCGCTGTCACCGTACGAGCGCAAGATTGTTCACGACGTCGTTGCCGAGGCCGGGCTGCATTCCGAGTCCGAAGGTGAAGGGGCCAACCGCCACATTGTGGTGACTGTTCAGAACTGAGGTTTCCCCCAACAGGAACGCACACAGAGAGCTGAACAGATCATGGACACCATCTCCGATTCACAGCGCCGCGCCCCCGAGCCTCAACAGCCACCGGTTCTTGAGGGAGATGCACTGGCGGCAGCCGAGGAGCTCTTTGTCGACGGACTGCCCTTGGCCAAGCGTTACGTGGCGCACCTGGCGTCGTCGGGAATTGTCCGCGGTCTGATCGGACCGCGGGAGGTACCGCGGCTGTGGGAGCGCCACGTTCTCAACTGCGCCGTGGTGCAGGAACTGATTCCGGATACCGCGCGCATTGCCGACGTCGGATCCGGTGCGGGACTGCCAGGGTTGTGTCTTGCCCTGGCGCGTCCCGACGCTCACTTCACGCTGATCGAACCCTTGGAACGGCGAGTGGTGTGGCTGCAGGAAGTGGTGGATGACCTGCAGCTGAGCAATGTGAGGATCTTGCGTGCGCGTGGGGAGCAGGCCAAGGAACAGGTGGATGAGATCGACGTGGTCACGGCACGGGCGGTCTCCGCACTCTCCGGGCTTGTGGACATCACCCTCCCCCTGCTCAACGGTCACGGGCAGTTGCTGGCTCTGAAGGGACGCAGCGCTGCCGAAGAGATCGACAAGGCCCGCAAATCTCTGAAGCGGTGGAAGGTCCAGGACACGGAGATCCTGACAGTGGGGGCGGAACTGTTGACGGAACCCACCACCGTTGTGCGTCTCAGCCTGTGACCGCACGTGCCGGGGACATCCACCAAAACCCAACGGGTAGGGTGGAGCCGGCTGGTCTGAAGATTCAGATCAAAAGTGATCTACGTCACATATGAACCAATGGAGGCTCATTGATGTCAAGGCACCAGCAGCGCGGGGCTGCAGACGTTGGAATGCCACCTGATCCCGCTGGTTCAGCTGAGCCCATGGTTCCCGACCGTGCCAGAACCACGGTGCGCGAACCCAAACCCACCACAGTATCATTGCAGCACACCGCGGGAGACAGCCCGCTCGGGAGGAAGCTCATGGAAGAGAATCAGCGCCGGGAACGGTTGCAGAATCTGAACGTGAAGTCCCCGGAGCGCACCCGGATCTTCACCATCAGCAACCAGAAGGGCGGGGTGGGCAAGACCAGTACGTCCGTGAACCTTGCGGTGGCACTGGCCAAGCATGGTCAGAACGTACTGGTGATCGACAACGATCCACAGGGCAATGCCTCCACCGCACTGGGCGTCCCCCACACCACGGAGGTGGACAGCACCTATGACGTGTTGGTGGACGAGATGCCCTTAAACGACGTGGTGGTGGCCTCCCCAGAGACTGACCGTCTGTTTGTTGCACCGGCCACCATTGACTTGGCAGGTGCGGAGATTGAACTGGTCTCCATGGTGGCCCGCGAACAACGGTTGTCTCGGGCCATTGCGCAATACCAGAAGGACCGTGAAGCTGCCGGCCTGGAGCGCTTGGACTACGTGTTCATCGACTGCCCGCCCAGCTTGGGGCTGCTGACCATCAACGCTTTTGTGGCAGCCACCGAGGTCCTGATTCCCATTCAGTGTGAGTACTACGCACTGGAAGGATTGAGCCAGCTGTTGAACAACATCACCATGATCCAGAAGCACCTCAACCCGGAGCTTGAGGTTTCCACCATCATGATGACTATGTACGACGGCCGCACCAATCTGGCCTCCCAGGTGGCCGAGGAAGTGCGCAGCCACTTCCCTGAAAAGGTCTTGCAGACCATGATTCCGCGTTCCGTCAGGATCTCTGAAGCTCCCAGCTACCAGCAGTCCGTGATCACCTACGATCCCCAGTCCACGGGTGCCTTGGCCTATTTGGAGGCTGCTGCTGAGATTGCTGAACGGGGCGCGTCGTCGTGACAGGATCCGTGATGATCTGAGTACTTGAGCGCCCATCATGGCCCCGTTTCACGTGAAACGGGGCCATTGCTTTGTGTCCGAAGTGAGCAGGTTGTTGGGTCGGATGTTTCACGTGAAACGCACCATTCGAGTGAGCCCTCCAACGTAGAATGATGCAGATTGTCTACTGGACGGGAGCACAAGATGGCAGAGCGACGCAGAGGTTTGGGACGAGGACTGGGGGCACTCATTCCCAGTGCACCGACGGAGACTCCCCGGGAGGTCAGTACAGAAGCTCAAGATCATGGTTCCGAGGCGTCGGAACGGTCCGGGACGCCCGTTTTACGTGAAGCGTCCGTTGCAATCGATGCGTCCAGTGGCTCGCCGGTGAACTCACGTCAGACAGTCAACGCTGAGCCACGCAGTATGGAACGGTCCACCCCTGCTGTAGATGCCGTGGCCAATGAGGCGTCCAACAGTACACCCGGCCCCCAAAGCAGTCGGAAACAGCCGACCACTGGCCCCAAGAAGGGCAAGAAGAAGGCTTCATCCAGTGCTAAAGCGTCAAAGTCGAGTGCCGAGACCGCAGCCAAGGTTTCTCCTGCCGAAACTGAGGACACGGTTTCACGTGAAACACCCAAGTCCAGGAAGCGGACCGTCAGCGCTGAGGCACGGCAAAAGGCCATGAAGGCGCGCATGGACATGGGGGTCGCAGCCAGGAACTCTGCCACACAGCGACCATCCGACATGTTCTTCACGCCAGGGCCGAGCGGAACAAACGCTGGCGAACAGGCCGTGACAGAGTCGCCTAAGAATGTTGTCTCTGACTGGTCGGTTGAGACACCGCCTGAGACTGTGGATTCGCGTGGCGTTTCACGTGAAACGGCGACCGCCCCAATGTCCTCTGAGTCGGTCCCTGACCCGAGTGACGTCATTGCAGCGCCTGATGGTGCGTCGGGTGCGGACACCGGCGCCGTTGGGGTTGAACCCGACACTGCTGCTGAGCTGCAGCTCGTGCCCGGGGCCAGTTTTGCGGAATTGAACGTCAAGGACATCCACCCGAACCGCAAACAGCCTAGACAAGTCTTTGACGAAGACGAACTGGCCGAGCTGGCTTATTCCATCGGTGAACTGGGCGTGCTGCAGCCTGTAGTGGTCCGTGTTTCACGTGAAACGGAGGGCCCCAAGTACGAGCTGGTCATGGGTGAGCGGCGTTGGAGGGCCACTCAGCGTGCAGGGCTAGAGACCATCCCAGCCATTGTTCGTGAAACCAGCGACGATGACCTGCTCCGTGACGCACTGTTGGAGAATCTGCATCGTTCTCAGTTGAATCCGCTGGAGGAGGCAGCCGCATACCAGCAGCTCTTGGAAGAATTCGGCGCCTCTCAGGAAGAGCTGTCCCGCAGAATTGGGCGTTCTCGTCCGCAGATCAGCAACACCTTGCGCCTGCTGCGTCTGCCGGCGTTGGTTCAACGCCGAGTGGCTGCCGGTGTGCTCTCTGCTGGGCACGCACGTGCTCTCTTGTCCCTTGAGGATCCTGCGGAGATGGAGCGTCTGGCGCAGCGAATTGTGGCGGAGGGACTTTCAGTTCGCGCCACGGAAGAAGCTGTCACGTTGAACAAAAGCCGAAAGCCTGCGGTTCGCCGCAGTGCCGCTACTCAAGAACGGCATCGGGAGCGTTTGGACTACATTGCCGATGCCTTCTCAGACAAGTTGGACACAAGTGTGAAAATCAACCTTGGGGCCAGGAAGGGTCGCATGATGATTGAGTTCGCCTCTGTGGCGGACCTGAACCGCATCATCTCAGTCTTGGATCCGCAAGGATTGCCGGAGAACCAGGACTGATCCCGCTGGCGCACCAGCAAGCAAAACGGCCCGGAACACCATGTGTTCCGGGCCGTTTCACGTGAAACCTGACTAGGTTTACTGCTGGGGTCGACGAGCAAGCTCGCGAGCCAAGTCAACGGCACTCATGGTGCCGGTGGGCAAGTCATCAGCAGCTTGGAGATACATCCGCTGGAGGCCGATCACCACGGCGTTGGCCAGATGGCTGCGGTACTCAGCATTCTCCAGGCGACTCAGTTCAGCCTGATTGGAGATGTAGCCCAAATCCACGGAGAACGTGGGCGCCGTGTTGAGGCGCAGCAATCCCCACTGACGTCCGTGGGCACCCAAGTCAAGTGCTCCGGTACGAGCCACGATCTCCCGCAGTGTCAGCGTGGCTCCACGCTGCCCGATCGGTGACAAGGTGGCACCTCCACGGTCTGCATTGCCCCAATAGAACACGGAAGCCCCGTGGGCAGCCGGAGAGGCATTCCAGTCGCAGTCCAGCACAACAACCACAGCGTCTCGTGTGGAGTCCAAGGCTTCCCTGATGTTGGGCTGAACCTCGATCTGTGTACCGTGCCGGTCCGCAATAGGTTCCTTGGACACCAAGACCGGTGTGGCGCCGACTTCCCGCAGCAACTCGTGGGTGCGTACTGCAACATCCGTGGTGATGCGCTTGGCAGTTTCACGGTAACCATCGGGAGCGCCACTGGGGATCACCGGAGCTTCCGTGTGCATGGCCGGAACCAAAATGATCTTTTGAGAACGGATCGCATCTGAGGATCGCTCAAGCCGGTGATAATCCCGTAAAGAGAACGCCTTGGAATCGGAAATCTTCTTGTTCACCCTTGCCAGAGCGGCAATGGTCTGATGATTCACCACACCGTTGCTTTCCAGCCCCAGGCTCTGCTGAAGTTCCACCACCGCGTGATGTGTTTTCTGGTCAAAGGTCCCGGTCAGGTGCCCGTAGTAGAGACCCAACAGGGAAAGGTTCTCTTGAAGACGTTCGACGTCGTCCCCGCGCATGGGTTCTTGCTGATCCCACTGCAGGTTTCGATCACCCAGGGAGTACTGGGCCTCATTGAGCCGACGTTCCGTTTCCGGGCCCACCACGCCGTCGATCACCAGGCCGTGGGTCTGCTGGAAGGCACGCACGGCGGTGTCGACGTCGTCGTCAAAAGCTGCGGGGGTGGTGACATCACGGGGATCCAGGTGGGCGCCTGCTGCGCCCGTGCGAACGAGTCTTTCGCGCAGTCCAACAACGCGGCGGTCATTCATGCCGTGCAACAACGGCTGGGTGATGTCTTCGGACATGTTGTGTGGTGCCTCGTGATGCGATCAGTGGTCAGACGGTGTTCTCACGGATGTGAGACCGATAGTGGAACTGTACTCTCGCCAAACACTAAGGGTGCTGTTTGTGAGAGTTGGGTTCCTTCAACGGGGGAACCCCGACCCGTAAAGGTACACGGGGCCGGGGTTCCGGGTGCTCACATTGCTTTACTCACAAGTAATCGCAATGCAACTGTTGTGCTCCTGCGGGCACTCGGTGAATGGGGTCACTCACTGCCCAGGTAATCAGCGAATTCTTTCTCCAGTGCGGCCTTGGGCTTGGCGCCGATGCTCTGCTTCTGCACCTTGCCGTCATTGAACAGGTAGACGGCCGGGATGGAGGTGATGCCGTACTTGGCAGCGATCTCCTGGTTGTCATCCACGTTGACCTTGACCACCTTGACGGAATCAGCGTGTTCATCGGAGATGGCTTCCAGGACCGGGCCCACCATGCGGCAGGGACCGCACCACTCAGCCCAGAAGTCCACGATCACGGGCTTGTCCGAATTCAGGACTTCGGCCTCGAACTCACTGGTGGTGACGTCAATGGTGCTCATGAGAGCTCCTTTCAATACGGGATGGCTTGGTCAGTGGATGGGTGGCAGGCGCTCAGGCGCCGTGGCCGGCCAGATAGTGCTCGACGTCGATGGCAGCCACACAGCCGGAACCGGCTGCTGTGATGGCCTGGCGGTAGGTGGGATCCAGAACGTCACCGGCGGCAAAAACGCCCGGCAGGGAGGTCTTGGACGAGCGCCCCTGCACGGCCACCGTGCCGTCCGGGGTGATCTCCACCTGGTCCTTGAACAAGGCCGTCCGTGGGTCCGAGCCGATGGCCACGAACAATCCCGTCACGGCCAAGGGGCTGACTTCACCGGTCACGGTGTCCTCAAGGCTCAGTTCCTCCACCTTGGCTTCACCGGAGATGCCGATGACCTGCTTGTTCCACAGGATCTCGATCTTGGGATCGTCAAAGGCACGCTTCTGCATGATCTCGGATGCACGGAATTCATCCCGACGGTGGATCAAGGTCACCTTGTCCGCGAACTTGGTCAAGAACGTGGCCTCCTCGATGGCGGAGTCCCCGCCGCCCACCACGGCAATGTTCTGGCCCTTGAAGAAGAACCCGTCACAGGTGGCGCACCAGGAAACACCGTGGCCGGACAAGCGCTTCTCGTCCTCCAGGCCCAACTCACGGTAGGCCGAGCCAGTGGCCAGGATGACGGCCTTGGCGCGCAGCACCTGGCCACCCTCCACCGTGATCTCCTTGATCTCACCGGCCAGGTCCAGCTTGATGGCGTCCTCGTAACGGATGTCTGCACCAAAGCGCTCGGCCTGGGCCTCCATGGTGCTCATCAGCTCCGGACCCATGATGCCGTCCGTGAACCCGGGGTAGTTCTCCACCTCGGTGGTGTTCATCAGATCCCCGCCAGCCGTGACGGAGCCTGCCAGGACAACCGGGTTCAGGTGGGCTCGGGCCGTGTAGATCGCAGCGGTGTAACCGGCAGGACCTGAGCCCACGATCACGACGTCGTGAATTTCTGACTCTCCCGCTGCCTCAGCAGAGGCGGCTGACTGGGTCTGACCGGGGGGTGTTGCTCCCAGGTCGAGTTTCAGGGCCGGGGTGAAATCCGTGCTCACGTTGCGTGGCCTTCTTCCGTGGTTGTCCGAAATTGAGCTTCCATGGGTGCTCAACCCCCAGGGGTTGCCAGGTATTCCACCAAGCTGCCGGCACGCCCACAGGGGGTCATGCGGCGTCACAGGCCCATGTCAGGTGACGTTGATGTCCCCGATGCGCAGACCGTAGTTGTATCCCGCGATGGGCTGGGTCAAGGTGGGCAGCTCGGTCCACTCCACGATCAGGTACTGGTGTTCGCTGTCCCGGGCGGCATCCCCCAGCTCCACGGTGGACTGCTGACCCTGGAAAGTTCCCTGGCCCACCTCCGTGGCGTTGTCCAAAGAGGGTTCATCCGCCACGTACACCGTGAAGGAGCCACCGGTCCCGGATTCCTGGGTGATGGAAACCTGGTTCATCACAGTGGGCTCCTCAAAGCGCACCGCCAAACTGACCGAGCTCACCAGTTGGCTGAAGTCAGGGCTGCTGAACCCGTAGCTGACCCATGTGGTGGCCGGATCCTGGTCAATGACCTGTTCCAGGGTGCCGTCCTGGTCTGCCATCAAGGTGGGGTTGTCCGGAACCAGGCGCAGCGCAGAGACCGGGGTGGCCGTCACAGTCTGCTCAGTGGCTTGATCGGTGGCTGCCGCCGTGGAGTCCTCCGAGCCCTCGCCACCGGTGAACAAATTGCCCAGGCCGCCGAACACCAGCACGGCACCCAGAGCCAGCACACCCAAAAGCACCAGCAGCAGGGCCAGGAGGCCACCCGCCTTGTTGGACTTGCGTTCGGTGGCACGTGCCGCGGTGGAGCCGGTGCCTGACTGTTCACTGCGGGAGCGCACAGCCTGGCGGTTCAGGGCCTCCGTGGCGCCCCCGCCGGTACCGCGGGCCTTGGCCCCCGAGTTGTACTCGTACTCATAGGAGTCGTAGCGGTTGTCGCCGTCGTACGTGGGGTCAATGCGGTGGGTGTCCCGTACGGGGGCCTTGTGGGGGGTGCTTCCGCGACCGGCAGCGGCGCGGTCGAACAGCGTGGCCCGCGTGGAGGACTCGGGTGCGCGCTTGATGCGGCCCAGGTGCTTCTCCATTTCCGGGGCAGCCGGTGCGGAGTCGATGTCATCGTCATCCCACTGGTCAAAGAACTCCTCCGAGGTTTCCTCACCCACGGAGTCGGGTTCACCGTCGTCCACCACGTAGGTTCCAGCAGTGCCTGCCGAACGGGGGCGGCCAAAGATGTCATCGGAGAGGGTGTCGTCATCCAGGGTGCCGGGCTCGGAGAGCAGCTCCTCCGTGATCACGGACGGCGCGGCAAAGGAGGTCACCAGGTAGGTGGTTGAGCCGGACTGGCCCAGGTCCAGGATGTGCAGGTCCGCATCCACAGCGCCGATCGCCATGGCACGCGCGTTCTCCACCACGCGGGAGGTGTGCCGCTCGGAAGGCACCAGGATGGTGACCTCGCGGCCCAGAATCTGGTCCTGGCCACCCAGGATGTGATCCTGCTCATCAGTTGTGAGGACCTCGTCCAACACCTTGTAGCGACCGCCCAGAACGGTCCCGAGGCTGATCGGCTGGGGCACTTGCTCTCCTGAAGTGTTGAGTGTCCTCGCCAGCCCCGGTGTGGGGTCTCAGCGGGGGGTCAGACTGTGTTGGGGGACGTTGGCAGTGTACCCGGCGGCCTGGTATTCACCGGGGGATCTGGCCGGTGAACTCAGCGCTTGAGCCGGGTGGCCAGACGTGCCGTGAGCGGGCGGGTGAGTTCCGGTAGTTCCTTGAGGCCAAAGACCTTGAGAAGAACCAGGTACAGAACACCCGTGACGACGCCGCAGGCGGCAAGTGTGATCAGTGCGGTGACCAGACTGGTCCACGCCCATCCGTCCGTGCTCCACCCACCCAGTAGATAGAGCACACCGGTTCCCAGACCTGCTGCCACCATGGCCGCCCCCAAAGAGCGGACGTGCGTTTCCAGCACCTGCCCCAGACCGTAGTCACCGATCTTCTTGACCGCCCAGAAATGGTAGATCAGCGTGGAAAGGATGTTCTGGGCGGCGTAGCAAGCGGCAATGGCCATGACCATCCGGTTGGGTTCCACCCAGTGCTGGATGGCAAAGGCCGCCCCCACGGTCAGCGCCGAAATCAGGGTCTGCACCAGGAACGGGGTGCGGGCATCCTCCTGCGCGTAGAACACGCGCCCGAACAGGAAGGCCGTGGTCAAAAACGGCGCACCGATTGCAATCACGACGACGACCTGACCCACCACTGCACCAGATGCTTGAATCCCGCCGGAGAACAGCATGCCCAGGGGACCGGCGTAGGCGATCAAGCAGGCTGTGAAGAACACGTTGGCGATCCCGGAATAGCGCAAGGCCTTGGACAGGGCCGCGTTGATTCCTTGGGTGTTTCTCTCCGCCGCCGCGGCCGCCATGGTGTTGAACAGCACCGTGGCAATGGAGAGCCCAATCACACCGTGCGGCAGCGAGTAGAGCATGGTGGCCTGGTTCAAGGCGTAGTTACCAGCAATGACCTGGGGCGGATCCGCCTCCAGGTAAGAACTCACGTAGGCCTGCGGAATGTTGGCGGTTCGGCTCAGTGCCAGGAAGGCCAGGTTGGCGATCACGCCGGTGGCCAGGGTCCAACCGGAGAGTTTGGCTGCCGTGGAGAGCCCGATACCGCGCCATCCGAACTTGGGGCGCAGATCCAGGCCCAGGCGGCTCAGGGGCCACAGCAGGATCAAGGCCTGGGAGGCAACGCCCACCGTGGAGATCACCACCAACCAGAACGTCTGCGCATTGGTCCAGGTGTCAAGGTCGTGCTGGACGGAGGCGTAACTGCCGAACTGCTGAATGAACACCAGCAGACCTGCAATGGCGATCACGTTGTTCAGGGCCGGTGTCCACATGAACCAGCCGAAGGCACCCTTGGCATTGAGCACCTGGCCCATGACCGTGTAGACGCCGTAGAAAAAGATCTGAGGCAGCGTGAACAAGGCGAAAGTGATGGCCAGGGACCGATGGCCCGCCTCCCACCCCGGAGTCATGATGGTGATGATGGGGACGGTCAGCAGCACCACCACCAACGTGATCACGGCCATACCGATCACGGCCAGGGTCATCAAGCGTGAGATGTAATCGGCGCCGTCGTCGGTGGAGTTCTTGGAGGCCTTGATCACCTGTGGCACCAGGACCGAGTTGAACACACCCGCCGCCACCAGCACGTAGATCAGGTTGGGCAGGTTGATGGCCACGTCAAAGATGTTGGCAATGTTGGACAAGCTGCCGATGGCGACGGCCAGAAGGATGGCCTTGATGAATCCCAGGACGCGGGAGACCAGCGTGCCGGAAGCCATGATGGCGCTGGAAACCGCACCTGAGCGGGCCATGTGCGCTCCTTCGTGTTGCCGTTGAGGGTGGCGGGGGCGGCTCGGCCACGATGTGCGTACCGATGAGTCCCATTGAGTTCGGGGACCAGCCTAGAGCTGATGGATGATGTATTCGCGCGCTATCTCGGCGATGCGCCGCTCATTGGGGAAAGACAACTTGCGCCCCAGGTCATCCATGTTGACCCAGGCCACATCAACGGCCTCGTGATCAGGATCATTCTCCGTGGTCAGGTGACCGCCCGTGGCTTCCAGCAGGAAGTGGTGCACGGTCTTGTGAACCCGGTGACCGGAGACGGAGAACCAGTAGTCGATGCTGCCCAACGGTGACAGGATCTCCCCGGCGATTCCGGTTTCCTCCTCGATCTCACGGACGGCGGCCTGCGCATCCGTTTCCCGCCCCTCGGGATGACCCTTGGGCAGACACCATTCCAGGCGTCCGCCCCGGTTGATCCGGGCGATGATGGCCACGGGGTGACCTGGGGTTTCAAGATCGACGACGACCCCTCCGGCAGAGACCTCTTCCACCGTGGGCAGCGCTGCGGCCGGTGCTGCCGGCCGCTTCTTGGGTGCGCTGGGAACGGGGAAAGTCATGCGAACCAGCCTAGCCGTACTTGCCGCAGGGCTCCTCAAGGTGACCGGCTGCCCGGTCTGGAATGATGGGCTGCGATGACGCAGCTGATCGATACCTCCGCCGTGCCCGATGTGGTCCTGGAAGCCGGGCGCCTTTTTGAGGCAGCCGGTCATGATCTGTCCCTGGTGGGCGGGCCCGTCCGGGACCTTTTTCTGGGGCGGTTGGCCACGGATCTGGACTTCACCACAGATGCCACACCAGATCAGACACTGGCCGTGGTCAAGGGGTGGGCGGATGCGGTCTGGGAGATCGGCAGGGATTTCGGCACCATCGGCATGCGCCGCGGTGACATGCAGCTGGAGATCACCACGTACCGTGCCGAGGCCTACGATCCCACCTCACGCAAACCCACGGTGGCTTTCGGCACGGAGCTGGCGGAGGACCTGGTGCGCCGGGATTTCACGGTCAACGCCATGGCCTTGCGTCTGCCCTCCTTGGAACTGGTGGATCTGCACGGCGGCGTGCGGGATCTTCACGCGAAGATTCTGCGCACCCCCGGGACCCCTGAATCCTCTTTCGACGACGACCCCTTGCGCATGATGCGTGCCGCCCGGTTCGCCTCCCAATTGGGCATGGACGTGGCCCCGGAGGTCCTCACGGCCATGACGGAGATGGCGGCCCGGTTGGAGATCGTCTCCGCGGAGCGTGTCCGGGACGAGCTGGTCAAGTTGATCAACGGGATCGATCCCCGCCGCGGGGTGGAGATCATGGTGGACACCGGCTTGGCACAGATTGTGCTTCCGGAGGTTCCGGCGCTGAAGTTGGAGACGGACTCGGCGCATCACCACAAGGACGTCTACCAGCACTCCTTGACGGTCATGGAACAGGCAGCCGGTCATGAATCTGCGGACGGCCCCGTGCCGGGACCGGATTTCCCGCTGCGGTTTGCCGCCCTGATGCACGACGTCGGCAAGCCTGCCACCCGGAGATTCAACGACGACGGCGGGGTGACCTTCCGCCATCACGACGTTGTGGGTGCCAAGATCACGCGCAAGCGGATGAAGGCCCTGCGTTTTGACAACGACACCATCAAGACCGTGACCCGACTGGTGGAACTGCACATGCGGTTCTACGGATACGGGGAGGCCGGCTGGACGGACTCGGCCGTGCGGCGCTACGTGCGTGATGCCGGGGACCAGGTGGAGCGCCTGCACCTGCTCACCCGCTCGGATGTGACCACACGCAACAAACGGAAGTCCCAGCGCCTGGCCCATGCCTACGACGATCTGGAACGCAGGATCGCGGAGTTGGCCGAGCAGGAGGAACTGGCGGCCGTCCGCCCGGATCTGGACGGTCAGCAGATCATGGAAGTCCTGGGCATCGGACCGTCCCGCACCGTGGGACAGGCCTACAACTTCCTGTTGGAGCTGCGACTTGATGAAGGATCATTGGGTCAGGAAGAAGCCACCGCGCGGTTGTTGAGCTGGTGGGAAGATCAGCAGCAAGGATCACAGACTGGTGAGTGAAACCCGTTGGGTGCCGCTGGGCACCACTGCCCGCTTCTGGACCTGGGCCCTGGTGGGCTTTGCCACGTGGGCGGTGGCGGCATCCTGGTTGATCCGACTGGCCTGTCACCAGGTCACCTGGCGTGGTGATCTGCCCATGGCCGGTGCCTGCTACTCGGACCTCCCGTTCTTGTACAGTGCGCGCGGCATGGCGGAAGGAAACTTCCCGTATGTGTCACCGGATGCGCTGCTGGAGTATCCGGTCCTGCAAACGGTGATTGCCTCTTTGACAGGCATGTTCACCTACTGGATCGGTGGCGACCGATCCGTACATACCGCTCAGAGCATATATTTTGACGTCAATGTGGCAGTGCTTCTGGCGGTGTGGATCGTCACGGTCCTGATTTTGGCCCGCCTGGTGGTCCACCCACGCTTTGCCGTGGTGGTGGCCTTGGCCCCGGCGGTTGCCGCCACTGCCGCCATCAACTGGGACCTGTTCCCGGTGCTCACGGTGGTGGCAGCCATCTGGTTCTTCCGGCGTGAGAGCTGGGTGCTGGGCGGCGTCATGCTGGGGCTGGGCACGGCCTTGAAGCTGTGGCCCTTCCTGTTGCTCGGTGCCTTGATTGTGGTGGGGATCCGTACGCGCACGTTCCGTCCCATGATTGCTGCCGGGTTGGCCGCGGCCGGTACATGGGTGGCCGTCAATCTCCCGTTCTATCTGCTGGATCCCCAGCAGTGGAGCTTCTTCTGGTCCTTCTCCTCAGACCGCGGAGCGGGATTCTCCTCCGTGTACCACGTGTGGAACGTGGCGCTCGCGCCACAGATCGGTGCACCAACCCTGAGCGCGGAGACCATCAACGTACTGGCCTACGGCGGATTCGCCCTGTGCTGCCTGGCGGTTCTGGGAATCGGGTTGTTGGCGCCCAAAACACCCACCATCGAACAGCTGAGCCTGTTGATCGTGGCCGCCTTTGTGCTGACCAACAAGGTCTACTCACCACAGTTTGTGCTGTGGCTGGTTCCTCTGGTGATTCTGGCCCGGCCCAAAATGGCACAGTTCCTGGCGTGGCAGGTGATTGAGGTCTTTCACTGGATCGCCATCTTCAACTGGCTGCACCATGCCACACCGGAATCAGGCCTGGCGCAGTTCTGGACTGCCGTCTACGCGGTGGCTGTGATCCTGCACGTGATCGCCGTCGTCGCCATCTGTGCGGCCACCGTCACGGACGTCATGCGCGGCCGGGCCCCGCGGGATTTGGTGCCACTCAGCGCTACAGTGAACCCGGCCGAAACGGCGCCCCAGGGTGCCGGCAGCAGTGTCAGGAAGGAGGGAGTCACCCATGGCTGAAGCCAAAAAGGGCAGGCGTGGAGCCAACGGCTTTGTGGTTTTTGTGATCGGCATTCTGGCCGTCCTGTTCTCCTTCCTGCTGCGCGTGCCCTGCCGAGTTCCGGAGTGGGACGTTGCCAACCGCTTCCCTGGTCTGTGCGCCACGGAACTGAATCCCGGGGATCTCAGCGTGACCCCCGGAACCATGTTGCAAGGCTTCTTCACCGGCGGACCCACGGGGGATCAGCCCATTGTAGTGGGCATGTTCACCTCCGTCCTGGGGTGGATGACCACAGGCCTGGCGCAGGCCTTCAACATTGAACTCAACGCCAACACGGTGCTGGATCTGACCGTGGTGCTCACCGCCATGGTCTGGGTGATCATCATTGCCACCGTGGCCGGGCTCTCCGGCAAACAGCCCTCTGATCCCGTGGTCATGGCCTTTGCACCCACCGTCCTGCTGGTGGGCTTCACCGCCTGGGACCTGTGGGCCGTGATGTTCATGATGCTGGCCGTGGCCTCCTACATCCGCGGTTCGCCGGGGATCGCCGGTCTGTGGATCGGTCTGGGATCAACGGTCAACCTTCTGCCGGCCCTGGTGCTGGTGGCCATCCTCTTCATGGCTGCGCGCTACCGCTACATCGGTGACTTCTTCATTGCGCTGCTGTCCTCCGTGATTTTTTTTGCCGCGGTCAACGGGCCGTTCATGGTCACGGAGTTCGACCGCTGGCGTCAGCAGTTCCTGGATTCGTTGAACGCACCCGTGCAGAACAGCACCGTGTGGGATGTCTGGAACCCCGTGATCGCGGGTCCCACGGGCCTGTCCATCAACCCGGAGTCCTTGCAGACCCTGTCCCTGGTGGTGGTGTTGCTCGCCGTCGTCGCCGTGCTTCTGGTGACCCTGATGGCAGGCAAGGATCCCAGCATTGTCCAGGTGCTGCTGTTGCTGCTGATCGTGGCCATCCTGTTCGGGCGGGAATGGTCCCTGTTGCAGTCCGTGTGGATGGTGCCGCTGGTGGTGCTGGCACGGCGTTCCTGGATCGAGTTCTTCATCTGGCAGGCCGTGGAGATCGGGTACTGGGCCACGCTCAACGCCCCGGCCGGCGGATGGGAGACCCAACCGTTGTTCGCCCAAGGCTCCTGGACTCCGCAGGAGATTTTTGCCGTGGCCCGCTTTGTTGCCCTGCTGTGGTTCCTGGTGGTGGTGATCATCGACATCCAGCGTGGCAAGCGGGCCCTGTTGATCGGCATCCACGCCAAGAACATGTGATCCGCGCATGAGTAGCCACCGCAACACCACCGATTCCCAGCCTGTTCAGCCTGAACCGCATGAGCCCGACGTCGGACGTCGGCACAAGTGGGATGTTCTGCCCAAACTGGTGGCCCTGGGGGACCGGGACCGGACCCAGAAGGTGCGCCGATCCCTGTGGACCTGGCTGGTGGTGGTGGTGATCGCTGTGTCCGTGATCGGTCTGAGCGTGAACTGGATGCTGGTGGAACGCAAACCCCAGGATCCCGTGGAGAGCTGGCTGCAGTCCATGGTGGATGGCAGCTCCCGGCAAGGACTGGCCACTTTCTCCACCGGATTCGGCTACTCCGGGGCCTCCGCACTGCCCAACCGCGCCTACCGGGCGGCCGAAGGTCGGATTGACCGGTGGGAAATCACGGACGTTCAGACCAACGGGGACAGTGGTGCGGTCAGCGCGAAGGTGTGGTGGGCCGACGGTGAAGTTCCGGAGGGCCACAGCCAGGGTGAGGAGCATACCTGGAGTGTGCTCAAGGAGCACCGCACAGGGCCCTTCAACGACTCCTGGGTGCTGCAGGACCACGAATCCGCAACCCTCAGCGTGATCAGCCCAGGAACTTCTGCGATCACCATCAATGGTGTGAACCAGCGGCTCAGCGCCCGGGACCGTGCTGCCGCCGATGGCAGTGGTGGACTCTGGACCTGGGAGGCCATGCCCGGCCAGTTTGTGGTGGACCTGCCCCAGAACGGCGACTACATCCTGAAAACCCCCCTTGACCCGGTCACTGTGCAATTGGATGACCCCTCATCCCATGAGGTGACCATTGAGCTGGAACCCTCACCCAACCTGTGGGAAGAGGTGGATCAGGCCATAGCGGAGAAGATTGACGACTGCATGTCCCAGAACTCCGTGGCACCCTCCGACTGCCCCAGCTCCCAGCGTTGGGCGGATGGCAACGTCCCCAACGCGCAGGCTCCGGAGAGCCCCATGGCAACCCCCACCACCACGGCCTCCCCCACACCGCTGGAGGCCCCTGCCCTGGGATCCTCCATTGAGAACGTGGAATGGGAACTGGTCTCCCGGCCGTCCCTGTGGCTGGTGCCGGATGAGGACACCGGCAGCCAACTCGACTGGAAGGCCTCTGAGCACTCCGCCGCCCAAGCCCGCCTGACCTACCTGGAAGACGGACGCCGGGTGGAGGAAACCATCAACTTCCCCGTCCACGTGAATGTGACCTCCGACGGATCCAGCGCTGAGATCACCGTCAACCTCGACTGAGCTGTGGCCGTGTAGTAGCGTTGGCAGGTCTGTGTTTTGTGCGTTCCCGGCCTGGGAGCCGCGGACACGGACACGCATTGAACCTCCTGCTGTGGAAATGCCACAGCCGCTTAGCCCGAAGGAGGTGGGTTCTTACATGCGTGAGTACGAGCTGATGGTCATCATCAACCCCGAGGTTGACGACCGCGCGGTCGAGCCGACCCTGAAGAAGTTCCTCGAGGTCGTCACCCGCGAGAACGGCACCGTCGACAACGTCGACATCTGGGGCCGTCGTCGTCTGGCCTACGAAATCCAGAAGAAGTCCGAAGGCATTTACGCCGTTGTGCGCTTCCACTCCGAGCCCGCTACCGCTCAGGAACTCGACCGTGTGCTGAACCTCAACGAGGCCATCATGCGCACCAAGATCATCCGCCCTGAGGAGCAGCGCATCCACCCTCACCACGACGTCAACGGCGAGCCCGTTCCCGCCGAGGCCTGAGGTTTGACCCTGACGCCCATGTGGTGTCGGACCCCGGTGTGATGATGGTCTCTGACTCAGAGCCTTCCCCGCACCAGATACGCGACTCGATCCGGAGGACCCACAATGGCTGGCGACACAGTCATCACCGTTATCGGCAACCTGACCGCAGACCCTGAACTGCGCTTCACACCTTCTGGTGCGGCCGTTGCGAACTTCACGATCGCATCAACCCCGCGCCAGTTCGACCGCCAGTCCAATGAGTGGAAGGACGGGGAAACCCTGTTCCTGCGCTGCTCGGTCTGGCGTGAAGCCGCAGAGAACGTGGCAGAAACCCTGACCAAGGGCACCCGCGTGATCTGCCAGGGCCGCCTGCGCTCGCGTTCCTTTGACACCAAGGAAGGCGAACGCCGCACGGTCATGGAGCTTGAGGTCGAGGAAGTCGGCCCGTCGCTGCGCTTTGCCTCCGCCAAGATCAACCGCAACTCCCGTGGAGGGGGCGGCGGCGGAAACTTTGGTGGCGGCCAGGGCAGCAACTACGACGACGGCGGCTTCGGTGGCAACCGTGGCGGTGGCGGCAACCAGCAGGGTGGCTACAACCAGTCCGGTGGCAATCAGGGTGGCTTTGGTGGGAACCAGGGCGGCCGTGGGCGCCAGCAGGCCGGTCAGCAGAACGACCCTTGGGGCCAGTCCTCCGGTGGCAACTACGACTGGGGAACCGGCCAGGACGACGAACCGCCGTTCTGATCGGTGGCCTGAGTTCAGGCCTTGATCCCACGCCGTGACACGTACCGGCTCGGTGCGTGCAGACCGCGTTTCACGGGACTTCATTCGAAGGTCCCAACAATCCATTCCATCCCGCAGGGCACCTGCGGGCTCCACGCTTCAGAAGGAGCACCACGATGGCGAAGAACGAAATTCGCAAGCCGAAGCCGAAGGCCAATCCCCTCAAGGCTGCAGGCGTGACCGAGATCGACTACAAGGACGTTGCGTTGCTGCGCAAGTTCATTTCCGATCGCGGAAAGATCCGCGCCCGCCGGGTAACCGGCGTGTCCGTCCAGGAGCAGCGCAAGATCGCCCAGGCGATCAAGAACGCCCGTGAGGTCGCTCTGCTTCCCTACGCCGGCTCCGGCCGCTGATCGGAAAGGAACCAGAACTCATGGCAAAGATCATCCTGACTCACGAGGTCTCAGGCCTCGGCTCTGCCGGTGATGTTGTTGAGGTCAAGAACGGCTACGCCCGTAACTTCCTGTTCCCCCGCGGGTTTGCAACCCCGTGGTCCAAGGGTGCGGAGAAGCAGATCGAATCGATCAAGGCTGCCCGTGCCGCCCGCGAGCTGGCTTCCCTGGAAGACGCTCAGGAACTGGCCACCA
Organism: Kocuria subflava; assembly: GCF_012163155.1. GTDB lineage: Bacteria > Actinomycetota > Actinomycetes > Actinomycetales > Micrococcaceae > Kocuria > Kocuria subflava. The sequence continues at coordinate 18,849 of NZ_JAAVUN010000018.1, read as the reverse complement.
AGCTGAATGGCACCACCGTTCAGGTTGCCGCCAAGACCGGTGCAGAGGGCCGCTTGTTCGGCTCCATCAAGGCCGAGCAGGTTGCTGACGCAGTTGAGGCTGCCGGCCTGGGCTCGATCGACAAGCGCCGCGTGGAGATCCGCGAGCAGGTCAAGACCGTTGGCACTTATTCCGCCAACGTCCGCCTGCACGAGGACGTCAACGCGACCGTCCAGTTCGAGGTTGTCCCCGCCTGATGTTCAGGTGAGCAACTGGAAACGCCCCTGACCACATGATGGTCGGGGGCGTTTCTGTTTCCTCAACTGCCACCCACCTCCCGCTACTCGCCGGCCGAGAGGTGAGTATTTCCGGTCATCTCCCACTACCTTCCGCTGAGCAGTGAGCTGTGCCGCCCATCAGAGCTGATGGGCGGCACAAGTCGATGCTCGGTGGAGAGAGGGCTCGCATGGACGGAACAACTCACTGTTCAGCAGCCATCTGATTTTCATCTGCCGGCCTTGGTGGGTGGGTTGCCGGAAATTTTGGAGGCCACCCACTAGACTTCTGTGACTTTCAACATATCCGTTCGATCCACGGGGCATGCACCACCTGCTGCGCAGATGTGTTGCCCGGACTGCGAGCCTTCAACAAGCCCACCGACCGGAGGTCCCCCTCATGAACTCCTTGGTTCTCGCCCTGATCGGCATTCTCATGATCTTGGGCGGCTACTTCCTCTACTCACGCTTCCTGGCACAGCACATCTACAACCTGGATGACTCACGCAAGACCCCCGCCGTCCAACTGGAGGACGGCGTGGACTACGTCCCCACCAACAAGTACGTTCTGTGGGGTCACCACTTCACCTCCGTGGCGGGAGCGGCACCGATTGTTGGCCCCGCCGTCGCCGTGATCTGGGGCTGGGGACCGGCGTTTCTGTGGGTCACCATCGGCACCATCTTCTTTGCCGGAATGCACGATCTGGGTGCGCTGTGGGCATCCATCCGCAACCGCGGGCAGTCCATCGGTGCGCTCTCCGGGCGTTACATCGGTGCTCGCGGCCGCAACCTGTTCCTGGTGGTCATCTTCCTGTTGTTGCTGATGGTCAACGCGGCTTTTGCCGTGGTGATCACCAACTTGCTGATCTCCACCCCCACCGCCGTGATCCCCACGTGGGGTGCGTTGTTGGTGGCCCTGCTGGTGGGTCAGGCGATCTACCGCCTCAAGTGGAACCTGCCGATCGTCTCCGTGGTGGGCGTGGTGGCGCTCTACACGCTGATCTGGATCGGCGGCAACGTCCCGCTGGCTCTGCCGGAGACCGTGTTCGGACTGCCGGACCGTGCTGTGTGGATCATCCTGCTCTTCCTCTACGCCGGCATCGCCTCCATGCTGCCGGTCTGGATGCTGTTGCAGCCGCGTGACTACATCAACGGTCTGCAGTTGTTCATTGCTCTGGGCATTCTCTACGGGTCGGTTCTGATTGCCCGTCCGGAGATCGTTGCCCCCGTCTACAACACCAACGTGCCGGACGGGACGCCGTCGTTGGTGCCGCTGCTGTTTGTGACCATTGCCTGTGGTGCCATTTCCGGCTTCCACGGCATGGTGAGTTCCGGAACCTCTTCCAAGCAGTTGGCCAAGGAAACCGACGCCCGATTTGTGGGGTACTTCGGTGCCGTGGGTGAAGGCCTGCTGGCCTTGGGTGCCATCATCGCCACCACCGCCGGTTACGCCACGCTGCAGCAGTGGGAAGCCGTGTACCAGGCGTTCAACGACGGCGGTGTGGCCGCTTTTGTGGAGGGCGGCGGCACCATTGTGGAGAACGGGATCAGGCTGCCGCAGTCCCTGGCTGCCACGGTCATGGCCACCACCGCCATCCTGTTCGCCGCCACCACCATGGACACCGGTGTCCGCCTGCAGCGTTTTGTGGTGCAGGAGATTGGCGAACTGGCCGGGGTTCGACTGGGCAAGTTCCTGGCCACCCTGATCGCTGTGGGTGTGGCACTGGCCCTGACCTTTGGTGCCGGGGCGGATGGTTCCGGCGGCATGCTGATCTGGCCGCTGTTCGGCACCACCAACCAGCTGATGGCGGCCTTGACGTTGTCGATCGTGGCCATCATGCTCATGCGCCGCGGAATCACCCCGTTGCCTGCTTTGATTCCGCTGGTGTTCGTGGCCGCCATGACCGTCTACGCGCTGTTCATCCAGCTGGGCACGTTCTACGCGGACCAGAACTGGTTGTTGCTGGTGCTGGACGTGATCATCCTGGTGGCAGCCCTGTGGGTGATTGTGGAAGCGGTGATCGCCATGAAGGGCGCCCGCAATTACTCCGGTGATGACGACGCCGAACTGGCGGAGATCGCCCAACAAGAGGCAGAGCGAGTCGGCCGACGGTGACCGGCTCCGCCTCCCGGCAGTCCCGTTCACGCCTGTCACGGGTGTGGGCGGGACTGCAGGATTTCTACAGCGGGCCTTACCGGCGGACTTTTGCAAGGGCTCGGCAGGATGAAGACGACCTGTTCATGGTGATCGTGATGTCCGAAGCTCTGGGCGTGCCCAACCCCGCCAGTTACTACACGATCGAACTTTTGCCCTCCGTGTATGACCAGTTCCATGACTGGCACCGTCGGATGGGCCTGGAACGCAGCCCCTTGGAGCACATCTCATGCTGTTAGGAGATCCCACATGAGCGTTCTCAAGGACCTGGTGGCCAACCGCGACGTCGTGTTTGTGGGCGGCAAAGGTGGTGTGGGAAAGACCGCAGTGGCCTCCGCTCTGGGCTTGAAAGCGGCCCGGGCGGGGCGCTGTGTGCTGGTGGTCTCCACTGACCCCGCGCACAACCTGGGGCATCTGTGGCAATGCTCCGTGGGAGACTCCCCGGTGGAGTTGGCACCCCGGCTGCGGGGTCTGGAGATTGATCCGCAACGGACCACGGATGCCCATTTGTCAGCGGTGCGTACCACCATGCAGCGCCTCATGCCAGAACACTTGCAGGGTGAGGTGACCAAGCACCTGGAGCTTGCCCGCGATGCTCCTGGCACCCATGAGGCTGCGGTGCTGGAACGTGTGGCGCAAGTGGTGGAGAACCGGAAACCGGGCGAGCTGGTCATCTTTGACACCGCCCCCTCCGGGCACACCACCCGCCTGATCGCCCTGCCTGAGCTCATGCAGGCCTGGACGGAGGGTCTGCTGCGCCGCCAGGACCGGTCCGCCAAGTTCAGCGCCGCACTGCGCGGCCTGGAACGCGACGATGACGGCGCCGCCGCCGACATCATCGGTTCATCCCGTGAGGGTTCTGGCCGTGACGGGCGTGGCCCCAGCAGGTTGTGGCGATCCGGTGGGGACCGACGATCCCGCCGGGACGTTGAGATCCGCCAGATCCTGGACCACCGACAAGCCCGCTTCCGGATGTTGCGTGAGGTTTTGCAGGATCCGGTACAGACGGCATTCATTGCAGTGTTGGCGGCTGAACGGCTCCCTGTGTTGGAGACCATTGAACTGGAACAGCAGCTGAGCCGATCCGGCATGGCGGTTGCAGCCCTGGTGGTCAACAAGCGCTCGCCGGAGGCTGCGGGGGACTTGTTGGCGGCGCGGCGGCGTCATGAGGAGGTGCACCTGCAGACTCTGCACCAGGCATTGCCGCATCATCCTTGCGTGGAAGTCCCGCTGCTGGGTGAGGACATTCTGGGCGAGCACGGCCTCAGTAACCTGGGGGAATGCCTGTAGCTGGTGGCTTATTTCGGCCACCTCCCGCTGCTCAGGGAATGGGGGCCTCCATGGCCGGTACTACTCACTGTTCGGCAGCCGCTGAAACTGAGCACCACACCCAATGGAGGACGGATGATCTACAAACGGATGGTCGCCAAGAAGATCAGACAGACATTTGATGCCATTAATGCGGGTGATTATCACTTCATGTTGGACGGATTGGCTGACGACTTCACATACCACTTCCACGGGGAGCATGCTCTAGGTGGGACTCGAAGTACCCGAGCGTCTATGGAGGCGTGGTGGGAACGAGTCGGACGGCTTCTCCCCGGTGCTTGCTTTGATGTCCGCGAGGTATTGATCACCGGTGGGCCGTGGCAGACAAGGGTGGCTGTCAACACCAGGGTCAGTGGCGATCTGCCCGACGGGTCCCAGTACCGCAACGTGGTGCTCCAGCTCTTGACGTTGCGGTGGGGCAAGGTCACCGATGTAGAAACTTTGGAGAACCTGCAAGTTCTGGAGCGCGCATTGCGTGTGGTGGCAGATCATGGTCACCCCGAGGCGCTGGCCGACCCAATCCAGGATCCACACAGAGGCACCACCCACCCGGACACCCACGGTCCGAACGTGAGGTGAGTATTTCCGGTCATCTCCCACTACCTTTCGCTGAGCAGTGAGCTGTGCCGCCCATCAGAGCTGATGGACGGCACAAGGCAGTGCTCGGTGGGTGGGGAGCCTCCATGGCCGGAACAACTCACTGCTCGGGGGATGGGGCCTCCCCGGAGGGTGGGCTCAGGAGTGGGGGCTCAGGAACCGTCGTGGCCCCGGAGCAAGGTGGTGAAGTCCGTGACCGCCGGCTTCAGCTCCGTGCCCGACTGACGGCGTGCACCTCCCACGGACGACGACGCCCCGCCCTGGTCCGCCGGCACGGGCCCTGCACCCAGGCCCTCCTGCATGAACCCGGCAACACCGGTTTGCGTGGAGACCATGGCCGTGGCCAGTTCCCCGGCGGCGCGATTGATCCTGCGCTCCAACTCGGAGCCGTCCGCACCGAAATCCTCCGTGGCCGCAAAGACTCCTGTGGGCAGCACCGTGGCGTGCATGTACGTGAACAGCGGCCGTAAGGCGTAGTCCAGCACCAAGCTGTGCCGAGGTGTCCCGGCGGTGGCGCCGATCAGCACCGGCATGTCCACCAGGGCGTCCTGGTCCAGAACGTCAAAGAAGCTCTTGAATAATCCCGTGTAGGAGGCCTTGAACACCGGTGTGACCGCAATCAGACCATCAGCAGCAGAGACTGTCCGCTTGACCTGGTCCAACACCGGATCCGGCAGGCCGCCGGTGGTCATGGCGTGGGCCAGGTTCACGGCCAGGTCCCGCAGCTCGATGTACTCCACGGACACGCTCTCCCCGCGACCGCCCACCTGGGCCGTCACGGCATCAGCAATGCGCTCGCCCAGCAGGGACGTGGTGGACGGGTTGGACAGACCGGCGGCAATCACCACCAGATGGCGGGTCATCGTGCGACTCCTTGAGTGTGAGCGGCGTCGTCGTTGGTGGAATCCGGGACCACGGCGTTGGTGACCTTGAGGTGCGGGGAATCCGGGCCCTGGGCCACCAGGGAGGCGTGGGTGGGGGGATCGGAGGGGACGTGCGCCGGACGACGACGCTCGAACTCCGTCCGCAGCACCGGCACGATCTCCTTGCCCAGGATTTCGATCTGTTCCAGCACCATCTCCTCCGGCAGGCCCGCGTGATCGGTCAGGAACAGCAGGCGCTGGAAGTCACCCACCTGATCGGCGTAACCCAGGTAGCGCTCGATGATCTGGTCCACGGTGCCCACGGTCAGCGGGGTGGCGCGGGTGAAGTCCTCCATGGAGGGGCCGTGGCCGTAGACCGGGGCGTTGTCAAAGTACGGGCGGAAAATCCGCTTGGCCTCGGCCTCCGTGCTCGCGGCGAACACCTGACCCCCCAGGCCCACAATCGCCTGGTCGGCAGATCCGTGGCCGTAGTGCTCAAAGCGCTGGCGGTACAGGTTCACCATCTGAGCGGTGTGCTCGATGTTCCAGAAGATGTTGTTGTGGAAGAAGCCGTCCCCGTAATAGGCGGCCTGCTCGGCGATCTCCGTGGAGCGGATGGAACCGTGCCACACGAACGGGGGAACTCCGTCCAGGGGCGCTGGGGTGGAGGTGTAGTTCTGCAGCGGGGTGCGGAACTTGCCGGACCAGTTGACCACGGGTTCGCGCCACAGCTTGCGCAGCAGGTGGTAGTTCTCGATGGCCAGGGGAATGCCGTCGCGGATGTCCTTGCCGAACCACGGGTAAACCGGGCCGGTGTTGCCGCGGCCCATGGTCAGGTCAACGCGCCCGCCGGAGATGTGCTGCAGGAAGGCGTAGTCCTCGGCGATCTTGACGGGATCGTTGGTGGTGATCAGCGTGGTGGCCGTGGAGAACTTGAGGTTGGTGGTCTGCGCCGCCAGGTAACCCAGGTGCGTGGTGGGGGAGGACGGGACGAACGGCGGGTTGTGGTGCTCGCCGGTGGCAAAGACGTCCAGGCCCACTTCCTCCGCCTTGAGGGCGTACTTGGTCATCGCCTGGATGCGCCGACCCTCCGTGGGGGTGGTGCCGTTGGTCGGGTCAGTGGTGACATCGCCGACGCTGAAGATACCGAACTGCATGGTGTTCACTCCTTGCTCAGATCCCGTGGAGATGCGTCACGTCCGGGGTCTGTCTGGTCTTCGTCAGTTACGTGACGTATCACGTATAAGTATGGGCACTATTGGGTGACATGTCAACTAGTTGCGTCCGTGATGGATCTGGGCTTGGTTAGCCCTTGCCCGACAGGGTGCAGCTCTGGTTGTCCAGGTGAGCTGCAATCAGTGCCGTGATGCGCCCCAACTCCGCTGCATCCCGGTCACTGAGGGCATCGAAGAGCACCGAGCGGACGGCGTTGACGTGCCCCGGTGCGGCCTTCTCCAGGGCGACGTGGCCGTTGTCCGTAAGTTCAACCAGTTGAGCGCGGCCGTCATCCGGGCAGGCGTAACGGCGGATCAGCCCGCGCTTGTCCATCCGGTTCAAGTGGTGTGACATGCGCGAACGCTCCCACTCCAGCATGGTGGCCAGCTCGGTGATTCGGCAGGAGCCACCCGGGGCCTCGTTGAGGGTGACCAGGACCTCGTAGTCCTGCAGGGACAGCCCAGAGTCCTGTTGCAGCTGATGCCCCAGCCGCGCCGGAACCCGCGAGCTGGCGGAGAGCCAGCTGCGCCAGATGCGCTGCTGGTCATCGGTCAACCATGGGGTCTGGGGGGCTGCTGCGGGAGATTCTGCTGCGGACATGCCCTCAATCCTAGTAAACAGGTGACATGTCACTCAAGTCTGGACGAACTGTTGAGCGCTCGGTGGATTCATGGTCTGAACTGCCAGAGTTGCAGGGCTTGGTGGCCGCGCTCGCCGCAGGGTGTGCCAGGATGCTGGGCGTGAGTTCCTCCCAATCCAAGTCAGCAACTGCACACACCCACGACGCCGCCCCCCGCCGTCGTGGTTCCGCTGAAAAGAGGCTGTTGCCCATTGCTGTGGGGCTGTGGGTGCTCTCCCTGCTCAGTCTGGTGCTGGCATTCGTGCTGGGGAACACCGGGACGGCGGCCATGATGTCCATCAGCTTCATCGGCGGGTTGTTGCTGGCCACTTTGGCCGACGTGGGTGCGTTCCTGACTGCGCTGGCCAGCGCCGTGACGTACCGGCGACACCGCCCGTGGAACGTGGTGGTGCTGATCGGCACCGTGATGGTCTCCCCGGCCACCCTGTTGATTCTGCTGCAGACCGTCCTGACCATCTGATTGTGTGGATCTTTTCCCCAGATCTAGAACACCCTGTGGGTGGCATGTGGACAACTGCTGTGGAAAACAGTGTGGGCAGCGTGTTTGCGCTCTATGAGCCAATCTGACTAGGCGTGATAGATCTCTCAACCCTGGGTTGAGCAATTCAGTTGTCCACAGGCATCCACAAGTTGTGCACGCTCAACGCACAATTCCCCCTGCGATCCCCACACGCATTCCACAAGTTATCCACAAGCTGTGGGGGGTGGGTCCACGTTGTGGGGTGGCACGGTCTCCAGCGCACTCTGCCGGAGCTTGTGACGTCCGAAGCATGGGACACAATGGAGAGACTTTCAGCGGCGTTCGTCGTCGTTGATCCACCAACCCCCTGAAAGGCCGAGCGTGTCCGAAGATCTGGTGCGCACACCCCCGCACGACAACGTTGCCGAGCAGTCCGTGCTGGGCGGCATGATGCTGTCCAAGGACGCCATTGCGGACGTGGTGGAAGTGGTTGTGGGGGCCGACTTCTACAAGCCGGCGCACGAGTCGATCTATGAGGCGATCGTCAGCCTGTACGGCAAGGGTGAGCCCGCGGACGCCATCACGGTGGCTGATGAGCTCACCAAGCGCGGGGACCTGGACCACGTGGGAGGTGCCGCCTACTTGCACTCGCTGATTTCCTCCGTTCCCACGGCAGCCAACGCCGGGTTCTACGCGGAAATTGTTCAGGAGCGCGCGGTGCTGCGGCGCCTGGTGGGCGCCGGCACCAAGATTGTGCAACTGGGCTATGCCCAGGACGGTGAAGTGGAAACCCTGGTCAACGAGGCCCAGGCCGAAATCATGAGCGTGGCCGAGCGCCGCAACTCCGAGGACTACGTGGCCTTGAAAGAGGTTGTGGAAGCCACCGTTGACGAAATCGAACAGGCCGCCGGGAAATCCGGCATGCAGGGTGTGCCCAGTGGATTCGTGGAATTCGACGAACTGACCCACGGTCTGCAAGGCGGCCAAATGATTGTGGTGGCAGCCAGGCCGGCGATGGGGAAATCCACATTCGCCATCGACATTGCCAGATCGGCTGCCATCAAGCACAACATGACCACCGCCATCTTCTCCCTGGAAATGGCGCGCAATGAGATTGCTCTGAAGATTCTTTCGGCTGAAGCGACCATCAACCTGCAGGACCTCCGCAAGGGTGGACTGCGGGACGAGCAGTGGCAGAAGATCGCCTCCACCATGGGAAAATTGGACTCTGCGCCGCTGTTCATTGACGACTCTCCGAATATGTCCCTCATGGAGATTCGTGCCAAGTGCAGGCGGCTCAAGCAGAAGCACGACCTCAAACTGGTGGTCCTGGACTACCTGCAGCTGATGAGCTCCGGTAAACGGGTTGAGTCCCGTCAGCAGGAAGTCTCTGAATTCTCTCGTGCTTTGAAGTTGATGGCCAAGGAATTGGAAGTTCCGGTTATCGCGCTGTCCCAGTTGAACCGTGGTTCTGAGCAACGAACGGACAAGCGGCCGATGGTTTCTGACTTGAGAGAATCGGGGTGCCTGACCGCAGATACCCGCATCCTGCGTGCGGACACGGGTGCCGAAACCACCATGGGTGAGCTCTACGCCTCTGGTGCGCGCGATGTCCCGGTGTGGACCTTGGACGGCAACATGCGTTATGTGGAGCGTCCGCTGACTCACGTGTTCTCGACCGGGGTGAAGCCCGTGTACAAACTCACAATGACCTCCGGTCGGGAGATTCGAGCGACGGCCAATCACAAGTTCTTCACGTACGAGGGATGGATGCCCTTGTCCGAGATGACTGAGGGCTCCCGGCTTGCGGTTCCTCGGCATGTGGATGGGCCGTCGGGACGTGTTCACTGGGATGACCAGGAAGTCATCATGCTGGCACACATGATCGGAGACGGTTCGTGCATCAAGCGTCAGCCCATTCGTTACGCCACACGCGATGAACTCAACATTGCGGCCGTGACCACCGCTGCACGGCACTTTGGGGTGACTGCAGTGCGGGATGACTATGCGGTGGCCAGGTGCACCACCGTACGTTTCCCTGCACCCTTCCGGTTGACTCATGGCAAGAGGAACCCCATTGCGCGTTGGATGGATGAGCTTGGCCTCTTCGACAAGCGCAGCTGGGAGAAGTTTGTCCCGGAAGAAGTCTTTGCGCTGCCCAAGCGTCAAATTGCGTTGTTCCTCAGTCACTTGTGGGCCACGGATGGTTCTGTCACAGTCCACAAGAGCCAACAAGGCGGCCGTATTTACTACGGATCAACCTCCTTGCCCCTGTTGAACGGAGTGTCACAGCTCCTGCTTCGGTTTGGAATCATGAGCCGCATCAAGTACGCAACACTGAAAGCCAGCTATCGCCGGGGTTACACCTTGGACATCAACGGAGTCGATGATCAGAAACGCTTTCTCCAGGGCATCGGAGTGCATGGCGAGCGTGCAACAAACGCACAGCGATTGCTGCAGATTTTGGAAGCCAAACGCGCGAACACCAACGTGGACACTGTTCCCGTTCAGGTCTGGGACAAGGTCCGAGGGATCCTGGCTGAATCAGGGATGACTGTCAGGCAGTTTCAGGCGGCCTTGGGAACTCAGTACTGCGGATCGGCACTGTACAAGTCGGCTCCGTCCCGGCAGCGGCTGGCTCGCATTGCGGAAGTGCTTGACTCGGAAGAGCTCGAGGTCGAGGCGACCAATGACGTCTTCTGGGACCAGATCAAGAGCATCCAGTACGACGGTGAAGAGGAAGTCTTTGACGCCACGGTGGTTGGGACCCACAACTTTGTGGCCAACGGTATTAGTGTTCACAACTCGATTGAACAGGATGCGGATATGGTGATCCTTTTGCACCGTGATGATGTTTATGACAAGGAATCACCACGAGCCGGTGAAGCTGATGTGATTGTTGCCAAGCACCGTAATGGTCCCACCAAAACCATCGTGGTGGCCTTTCAGGGTCACTACTCGAGGTTCGCAAACATGGCGCACGAAGGATTCTGAGGCGGGCCGCGCGCGTCGCGGCCGAGCCAATTGCGTCTGCGACATGGTTTACAACAACTATGCGCCAGAACGGCACCGAACCATAAGGTTTCGCAAGTGCTGGTGGGCTTAGTGGTGGGCGGTCAGGGGTCGTTGGTTCCGGCGGACAGCGACTGCGCGCTGGGCTTTTTGCGCAGTGCTCAGGGACTGGCGCGCCGCGTGCCCCGAGGGCTCGGCAGAGCCGTCAGCGCGCGCCACGACGGTGTCGAGTAGGTCCTCCATGAGCGCATCGTGCAACGGCAAGACGACCGTGCGAACGGCCAGGGTGTCCCGGACGATGAGAGTGTGCCTCCACATCACCGAAGTCGCAACAGTTCGCTCATGCGCGTCGCGAAATCCCTCAGGACACCTGGTTGCCCATCGGCTCACCCTCATGGCTCGCTCGTGGCACACCTCCCCGAACGCGACCTAGAAATCGACTCCCACCTCCGTGGGTCTGGAGCTCATTGCCGTCTACCAGAAACCCTCGTTTGAGCGCCGGCTGGCTGGGGGATTTTCCGTGACCAACAACAACTCCATCAACTGGAACGTACCGGTCGACTTCGGGGTGAACGTGGCGATGGGCGGGCACCCGAGCACAGTGACGATGAGTGACAACGAAGAAAACCGCGGGGAATTGACTGAGCAGAGACATATACCAAATCCGGCAAGGCAGGCTTTGGGGGTTCGTCACCCCGTAGTCCTCAGGTGGTTCAGCGTTCGATCGCCAGACGTCCCAGACCGATTGCCAAGGCCGCGGCGGTGGGGGCCATGTAACGGCGTTCGAACCTGGTGCCCAGTGCTTGGACCGGAACACTGGCCAGTGCTGCCACGGCCAGGACTCCGAGGAGGGCCCGTTCAGCCTGGGACACTTCCTCGGCGGCTCCGAGGCCACGCGCCGCGAGAACTGCCACCGGCACAAGACTGCAGATGCTTGTAACGGCAACCCGACGCCCGCGGGCTGGATCCGTCACTCGGCCCCCACTGACATCGGTGCATGGGATCCGGCCCGCGAGAATCGCAGCGTGGGTCGTCATTGTCACGGTCAAACCGCCGACTGCGAGTAGGAGGGCCGCCCTGAGCGGGACCATGTCACGAAAGAACTGAACGGCAAGCACGAGCCGATGCTATCGGATCGAGCTGACGGGTAAGGATGCCCCGGGTTGTGCGGAGGCGTTGCGGACAGTACACCGTGATTACTCGCGATGGCGGATCCAGCGACCGGAGGGTGCTGGTTTCCGTCCTATGAGGGGTGGTGGTCAGGCGCGGATGGACACTCATGACGTGCACGCGCTTGCGATTGCGGTGCCGAGCGTGGACATCAACTTTCGCATGGAGTTGAACGCAACTTTTCTCTCAGATCCAGCGGTTATCTCGCCTTGTCAAGACCACAACAGATGCCAGGCGTCTAAAGTTTTGTGGCACCTTGACGTAAACTTTGTGAGGTGCAAGCCATCGGTTTCCCTCAAGTTGACTTCTCCAGCCAGCTGGTCTCTGACCTGATCGAACTAGAGCGGGTTCGCCTGGACTTCAGGACGGGGGCCTGGACGACCCGTTCATCCTGGAGCTCCGCAGGTTGTTTCAGGTCCTCACCAGCATGATGTCTGCCCGCATTGAAGGGAATCGCACCACGGTCTCCAACGTCGTCGCTGAGGCTCGGCGAGCCAAAATCACCGGCGACCAAGCCGCGGACGCTGTGCGCGAGATTCTTCAATTGGAGGAGGCGACCGAGTACATCGAACGCCTTGCGGCTCAAGGCATGCTTGAGCTGTCGCACGTGTTGGTCAGAGACCTTCACAGAATGTCGGTGAACGGTCTGGAGCGCGAAGGCGACCCTCACCCCGGGAGCTACCGAGAGGCGGGTGTGGCGATTGCGGGGGCCCGCCACTTGCCGCCGGGCCCCAACAGTGTCCAGCCGGATATGAATCAACTTTTGGAGTTCGCCAACCGGGAGGTCCGGCCCCAATACCAGCTACTTCAAGTTGCACTGGTCCACCATCGATTCGTGTGGATCCACTCGTTCGCCAACGGGAACGGTCGGGTTTCCCGACTGCTGACGTACGCCATGCTCATCAAACGTGGCTACACATCACTCAGTACTGCCCGTCCGTTGAACCCGACAGCGGTGTTCGGGGCGGACCGACAGGCGTACTACGACCACTTGGCTCAAGCAGATTCGTTGTCGGATGACAGTGCACTCGCCTGGTGTAGTTACGTGATTCGCGGGTTGCGGGATGACTTGGCCAGTATGACCCAACTGGCTGATCGCTCCTACGTGGTCGACCAAGTCTTTGCGGAGGCTCTCAACAAGGCCATTGCGCAAGGGAGGCTTGCGCAGAGCGATGGAGACGTTCTGCAGGAGGTTGCTCGGCGCGGTACCAGCAAGGCGGGGGAGCTCAGCGAGGTGACCCCCGGGACGCTGTCCTCAAGGAGCCAAAAACTGGGCCGATTGGTAAAGTCCGGTTACCTTCAGAAGGTGGGAAAGCCACAGAAGTATGCGATCAGTCTGTGGCAGAACGACCTGACCATTCACGTGGTGCAGCGCTTGGACGAGTTGGGTATGTTGCCATCAATCTTGCGGGATTGACCAAGGTAAGTGCCGGCAGCTTCAGTCTGTCAGCGTCGGCTCGGACTCACCCCATCACACATCCCCAGCAGCACCCCGTCCCGCTACGCGACCAGAGAAGAGGCACCCTCCCAGGAAGGTGCCTTCCAGTGCGTTGTAGCCCATCATCCCTCCACCGCCGAACCCGCTGACCTCACCGGCGGCGTAGAGCCCCGGCAGGACCTGGCCGGATTCGGTCAGGCATCGCGCGGACAGGTCCGTTTCCAGCCCGCCCAGAGTCTTGCGTGTCAGGATGTTCAGCCGCACCGCTATCAACGGACCGTTGCGCGGGTCCAGGAATTTGTGTGGCTTGGCGGTTCGGATCAACCGGTCACCCAGATACTGCCGAGCCCCGCGCACCGCTGTGACCTGGGCGTCCTTGCTGAACTTCTTGCCGATCTCCAGGTCGTGAGTCTCCAGCAACTCGCGCAGGTGGTCTTCCGAGATCATCCCCGGCTCACCCACACGGTTCATCCCTGCCACCAGCTCCTCCACGGAGTTGGCCACCACAAAGTCCTGCCCATGTTCCTTGAAGGCCTCCACCGGCCCGGGGGCTCCGGACTTCAACCGCGCCAGCAGCAATCGATGGTCCTTGCCGGTCAGATCGGGATTCTGCTCGGATCCGGAGAGCGCGAATTCCTTCTCGATCACCTTTTGCGTCAGCACGAACCGTGAGTAGTCATGCCCCGTCTCGCGCAGGTGTTTCAGCGTGCCCAGGGTGTCGAACCCAGGGTAGAACGGCGCTGGCAGGCGCTGTCCGGAGGCATCCAGCCACAGGGAGGACGGCCCGGGAAGAATCCTGATCCCGTGATTGGCCCAAATGGGATCCCAGTTGCGCACACCCTCCACGTACGCCCACAGCCGGTCCGGATTGATCACCCGCGCGCCACGGGCCTGACTGATGGCCAGCATGCGCCCATCCACATGGGCAGGCACCCCGGACACCATGGTCTCCGGCGGCGTGCCCAGCCGCTTCGGCCAGACCTTCCGCACCAGATCGTGATCCCCGCCGATACCCCCGGAGGTCACGACGACGGCCTGCCCCATGATCTGGAAAGCCCCGTCTGGGTGCGGCTGGACGCGGTGCCGCGGGGCGCCGTCGTCGGTGTTCAAGGACCGCTCCCTGAACACCGACGACGCGACCGGCCACCACCAGCAACCCATCCACCCGGTGGCGGAAGGCAAAGCGGAGGCGGCCGGATTCTTCATGCTCCCGCACCCGCCGGATGAACGGTGCCAGTAGTCCTCGGGCCGGTCGAACCGGGCACTGCCCATCCAGTCCCGTGTGACCAGTTCTAGTGAGTCGCGAACGCCTAGTCGCCGCTGTTTGAATGCCTCAGCCCCGGTGGCCTGGGCCGAATCTGCGGGTCCCGGCCATCTCAGCAAACACGCGTGCGGCGTTGATGGAATCCACATCACCCGTGACCGGGTTCGGTTTGTGGCTGGCGCGGCGTGCGGCGTAGAGGGAGAACAGGTTGACGGCCACGGCCCGCCGGTTGCGCTTGCCGATCAGCTTGGCCACGTGGACGGTCATCCACGCCAACCACCCAGCCGTACCTGTGATGTTGGTGCCGTTGGGGAGGGACACGACGGCGTCGCGCCGCCCGATGGTGGCAGCCTCACCCAGGTTCCGGTAGCTGAAGGCGGTGTGTGGCTTGCCCTGCAGGTCCGCCAGAATCATGCGGGCTGCGTGGACACCTGTCTGGATGGCAGGTTGGGCCTGTTGAGGGACTTGCTGGACCTGACCAGCTATGTCACCTGCGGCATATACACCAGTCAAACCCTTGACTTGTAGCGATTCATCCACCTCCACCAAACCGTGTTCGGTCAACGGCAGATTCCAGCCCTTGATCTGGTCATCTGCGCCCACGCCGGCAGCCCAGATGGTGATGTCTGATTCCAGCTGGGTTCCATCGGCCAGGGTCACCCAGTCGTAACCGACCTCGTGCACGCCCTGCCCCATGGTCAGCTCCACCTGGCGCTCGCGCAGTTCGGAGGCTGCGTAGTCACGGATCTCCTGATCCAAGTGCTTGAGCAGATCAGTCCCGCGCTGGACCACCCGGATGTGGAGCACTTCCTCGGACATCTCCGGGTACATGACCGTGAGGTCATCACGGCGGAAGTCCGCCAGGGCACCTGCGATTTCCACGCCGGTGGCTCCGCCGCCCACCACGGAGATCACCAGGTGGTCATCGTGATCCGAACGGTTGGTCCGCTCCAACTCCGCAAAGATCCGGTCCCTTATGGCCGTGGCGTGCTGCCGCGTGTACATGGGCATGGTGTGCTTCTGCGCGCCGGTGGTGCCAAAAAAGTTGGTGGTGAGCCCATTGGCAATGATCAGGTAGTCGTAATCCAGCGTGGCCGGCCGGTCCTCACCTTGTTCAACGGTGATGGTCTTGGTGCGGGGGTCCACGCCCAGGACCTCACCCTGGCGCACCCGCAGATTCGGGATCTCCCGCACCAGGCTGCGCAGGAACAAGGTGACGTCCCCCGGGTTCAAGCCGCCCGTGGCCACTTGGTACAGCAGGGGCTGGAAGGTCTTGAACACGTTGCGATCCACCAGCGTGATGCGCACATCCGCGTTCTTCAGCGCCCTTGCCGCGTTGGTCCCTGCAAAACCGCCGCCAACAATCACCACATGGGGCAACGTGGCGTAGTCCTGCGGTGTGGTGGTTGATGTGCGGCGTGTTCCGAACACGGTGCTGCCTCCTGACTGGACCCCCGCGTGATCCGGGGTCGATCACAGCCAGAATAGGACTTCCGTGGACGCGGCACTGCACGGTCAGTGATTCAATGTTCCGCATGAGCACCACCGTGGACGCCCTGGGCTTTGCCGTGGTCAAGGGGCTGTCCTGGTCCTCGGCTCCTGACGTTCACCTGACCCGCGACGGCGTGGTGGGGGACCGCCACTGGTCTCCCGTCACCCCTGACCTGACGTGCATCAAGGCCACAGATCATCCCGCCATGGTGGGGCTCTCTGCAGGTTCAGCTGATCTCCCGGGTGCCGAGCACGTCCTCTTTGACGGCCGACCGCAGACCGTTCGCTACTACTCGCGGCCCGTGACTGCGCGGGTATTCGATGGGCCTTTGGCCCACCGTGTGTCAGTAGCCGCGGGGCAGCGCCTGTACTTGGCGTGCGCGGAAGGCCCCGGTCACTTCCTGTGGTCCTCACCCGTCAGCGTGTTGCTGCGCTCGGAATTGGAGGATCTTCCCCACGACGTCGCCCGCTACCGAGCCAATGTTGTCCTGGATGATCGGGGGCAACCCCTGTCCATGGGCGTAGGAACCCGGCTGGTCATGGGTGAGGCGGTGCTGGAAGTGGAGCGTGAGCTGGAGCGATGCGTGATCATCAACCACCACGCCAGGACCGGGAATCGGGATGCATCCCTGTTGGGCCGGCTCCGCCCGGGCTTGTTGCTGGGATATGGATGCGCGGTTGTTGGCCCGGGCGGGGTGAACGTGGGGGATTCGGTTCGAGTCTTGCCGGGGAGTCTCGGGCTGGGGTCAGACCGTTAGACCGTTGAGTGGCCGATCTACTGGCCCATCAGCGCTGATGAACCAGTAGAGCGACCACTCAAACGTCATGGACCGGAATCAGTCACAGTCAGGGCAGGGCAACAGTGGTGGGGCCGCCTTGGGCGTCGTCGTCGTTCTTGTTGCGGATGGCGCCAATGGTCTTGACCGCGGTGCCGATCAGGGACTCGCCGCCCCAGTAGGTCGCCGTGTCCCCGTTGACCTTGAGGACCACGTTGTCCTGGTTCTCCGGGCCGCCCTCCATGAACGCGTCCGCGCCCTTGGACCAGAGTTCCTTGACCAGTTCGCGGTCGTTGACCACAGTGGCCGTGCCGGAAACCGAAACCCAGGCCTTGTTGGAGGCGTAAGCCACGTTGACCTCGCCGTTCGCGCGGACGTCCGCGGCCACGGAGCTGGAGGAGCGGACCAGGAACAGGATGTCCCCGTCCTCAGCCACCTGGGTGGACAGGGGGCGGCTGACAAGGCGGGAGCTGCCGGGTTCGGAGTCGGTGGTGGTCAGCATGGCGATGTCCACGCTCTCCATGAGGTCGTGAACCTTCTTGACCTCAGCGGGATCGGTGGTGACGGACGGGGTGCTCTCAGAAGTAGTCATGGTGCTTACTGTAGGTGTGTTCGGGAGTCCGGGGCGAGGCTTCTGGGCGGGTTCACAGGTATGTGGCCTCATCAGAACGACGACGAAGGAGGAGTCATGAGCGGAGCAGTTCAACCCCAGTTGCGGGCGATTGTGTTGGACACCGAGGACGCCAAAGGGCTGGCCGAGTTCTACCACCAGCTTTTCGGGTGGGAGTATCTGACCGACCTGACCAGTGATGATGCAACAGATTGGTGCACACTGCAGGGGGCTGCGGGTGTTCGGTTGTCATTCGAGCGCGTGGATCACCTGGAGCGCGCCCAGTGGCCTGATCCCAAGCGACCACAGCAGGCGCACCTGGATTTTGTGGTGTCATCCGGTGAGGAATTGGAAGCCTTTCACCGGAAGGCCGTTGGTTTGGGCGCTGAGGTCTTGGCCACCGAGACCGATGACCCTGATGAGCAGATCTACATCTACGCGGACCCGTCAGGCCACCCGTTCTGCGTGTTCGTGCCGATGGAGGAGAACCCGGACCTGTCGGAGAGCGGGCGGGCTTAGGGGGTGCGTACTGACATGAGACCAATCGTTCAGCCTGTCCGGAGTCGTCCGGTGTGGGATGGACTTCTCTCCGGCAGCGGTGGATTCATTTGGGAGCCGTTGCTCTGAGGCTCAGTGACAAGCTCTGAGTGCGAAAGGTCCAGAATTCTTGGGTAACGATGCCAATGTGACGGGTGTGGACGCAATCAGATCTCAGCGGTTGAATAGGCTGGCCATTCAGCATATACGTAGTCCTTATCCCCGGTTATAATGTCTAACGACGTGATCGTTTGATTTAGCCAATACAGCCCTTCGTGGTCGCTACCTCCAACTAGAATCCTGTTAGGCGTCTGACCTTTCCGAGGTAGGGGCGGGTTCACTCTACGGGGAGTTTTGAAACGAGTTTCTGTTCGCCTGTAGGAGGTGCCAGTTAGATACATCCCCGCTGCGTTAAGGATGGGTCCGAATCTTGCTGGGGGTGCAGTTCTTGAAGCATCTGGCCAAAATGCTCCCATGTGGGGCATGTATGGACGGTGGTACGACGCGATCAAATCGACATCCCACACCTCGTTTACCTCCAGGGGCTTGTCCATTTTGTAGGCTTGATCAGCATCCAGTGTTTGCGTCAACGGATAATCAGGAGAATAGTGTCGGACGTATCGTGGGCGACCTAAATGCCAGGTCCACCGCAGCCTCAGTATGTGATAAGCATCGTCGGCTATTTTCTTGCCCGTAAATTCAGCGCCCCCTTTGGGGATGCTGTGATTGTAGATCAGTCCCCTCTGGTGAAAATTGGCTTCGTCGACCCTTATGTGGAATCGATGGTTAATGTGCCTCCCCTGAGGTCCGTGTGCAGAAATATGAAATGGGGATGAAGTTGAATCACCTAATGGTTCAACATAGAAGTCCCTTTTCTTGGCTACAATTCTCCACCCATTTCCTAAAGGCTGACCTGTTCCGCCGGTAAAAACTAGGTGCATGACTTGCGCGGCAGGTCCTGGTAGGACCCGAGTCGTGCCAATTTAGTGTGTTGGCCATTCGGTGCCGGTGGCGGTGAGGATCTCGCTGGCGGTGCCG
>NZ_JAAVUN010000179.1 GCF_012163155.1 Kocuria subflava | reverse complement strand
GGGTGCCCACCCCTGGCCCGGACCGGCCGGAGTGCCCAGGGGGCCGGGGTTGAGATTCTCGAACCGTCCGTCGGCCTCGATGACCTCACGCATCTGAACGGCGTACTCCTGCCAGTCGGTGGCCAGGCGCCACGTGGCACCGGTCTTGAGCACGTTGGCCACCTGGTCGACGAACGCCGGGGACACCAACCGGCGCTTGTGGTGCTTCTTCTTGTGCCAGGGGTCCGGGAAGAACACCCACAGTTCGTCCACCGAATTCGGCTTGAGGAAGTGCTCCAGGGCCTCCGGGGCGTTGGCCTGGACCGCGCGGACGTTCTGGGCGCCGTTGGCAGCCGTCTTGATGAGCAGATCGGCCAGCCCGGGCGTGTAGACCTCAACGGCCAGGAAGTCGTGCTCGGGGACCTCCGCGGCCCGGTGGGCCATGGCCTCCCCCAGACCGGACCCGATCTCCACGACCAGGGGAGCCGTACGTCCGTAGGCTGCGGCCTGATCGAACTCCGCATGGGCGGCCACGGACGTGTCCGTGACCTCCCGGGGCACGTGCAGGATGCGCGACGGCGCCCACTGGTCCCAGGCCTTCTGGC
>NZ_JAAVUN010000178.1 GCF_012163155.1 Kocuria subflava | reverse complement strand
CACGCGCAGCAACTGCACGATGATGCTGGCCGTGATGTACGGCAGCACGCCCAGGGCGAAGACCGAGACCTGTAGGAGGGCGCCACCGCTGAACAGGTTGACCAGGTCGTAGACCCCGCCCGAGGTGTTCCCCAATGCCAGACACTGCTGGACGTTGCCGTAGTCCACGCCGGGGGCTGGAACGAAGGTACCCAGTCGGTAGATCACGATCATCCCGATGGTGAACAGAATCTTGGTCCGCAGCTCGGGGGTCGTGAACGCCCGACCGAAAGCGCTGAGCACAGATCTCTCCTAGGGTCTTGGTCTCGACCGTGGGCCGGCCGGTCATGTTGCCGGCCCCGCGTGTTGAGCGTGGGATTCGGACGGGGCTGATGAGCCCCAACCCTCCCCTGGGCGACCCGCCGGGCCGCGCGCTGCTCGAGCGGGCGTCGGTGCAATGCGTGCAGTAGGCCGTCTTGGCCCCCGCAAGTCTAACGAAACGGTCAAGGATCGCAGCATCTACGCGGGGAGGGAAGTCTCACACGGGGTTTCCGCCGGCGAATGGGCAGTTTGATCGCTGCTGAAGGTGCCAGGAGCGATCAAACTGCA
>NZ_JAAVUN010000177.1 GCF_012163155.1 Kocuria subflava | reverse complement strand
GGATGAATTCGCCCTCGTGGTTTTCGTTGAAGGTCTCGATGAAGCGTTCACCGTTGGCCACGATGTCCTGGTTCGCCAGGTCCATGGCGACCTCCTGCGTGGAGGCACCTTCGGCGATCGTGTAGTTGACGGTTTCCTTGCCCTCGCCCCGGTAGTCCTTGCGTTCGAACCAGCCGAAGTTGTTGCCGACCACCGCAAAGGCGAAAACCGCGGCCACGGTGAACAGGGCGATCGCCCCGACCAGCGACATGTTGTGCCGCTTCTTGAGTCGGTCGAGTTGCGCTTCGGAACGCTCTTCGACCTGGAAGGCCCCCGAGATCCCTCGAGTACCCCGCTGGGGCGTCCGCGACTGGCCCGGCCTTTCCGGGCCGTTCTTCTGGTCGCTCACGTGAGGTCTCCCTCCGAGTTGGCGGACAAGGCAGATTCGTCCGCCTTCGTGTCAGTATTCTTGTCTGTTCCGCGGCCATCGGCCGGTTCGGCCCGTTCCATGGCGCGGCGCGCCGTCTGAAGCGCGGATTCAAGGATGGTCACGGCCGCTTGTTGATCGACCTTGTCCCTGTGCTCTCGCCGTGAGACGCCGGCTTCGAGC
>NZ_JAAVUN010000176.1 GCF_012163155.1 Kocuria subflava | reverse complement strand
GCGGCCGGGACTCCGGTGGGAGAACTCCCGTGCTTCGCACAGTAGAGCATCCTGATCTCCAACGGCCAGGATCGCGTTGACCCTCGCCGGTAACCCGATGTCGAGGGGGTTGGACGCGGATCCGGCCGGTGTCCAACATGCAGCTGCCCCGGCCGTGGGGAGGTCCAACCCTGGTCCAGCCGGCGCCAGGTCGTCTTAGAGAGCCAACGTCAGATCCACGTTGGGGTTGGTCAGGACCTTCCCGCGCAGTCCATGGCCGGATGGCTCCAACATGTCAGCAGCCAGGATCGCGACTGCGCCGCCGGCCAGCCGCGACGGCGGTGTGGGGGTGACGGGCGGGGTCATCGACGCCGGGGGAACAGGATCGACTTCCGACGCTTTCCTCCGCGCAGCTTGTTCGCCCCGCGCCCGGCACCGCCGATCACCCACATACCGACGAAGACGCACAGGGTCAGCAGCAGGAAGGACAGGACCAGAAGCCCCAAGCCACCCCAAAATCCAATCGTCACTTCATCCTCCCCGTCGGCCGTCGGTCTACAAGCCTAACGGCGCCTGCCCCCCCCCCCTCCCTACCCCCCGGGTGGGGGTGG
>NZ_JAAVUN010000175.1 GCF_012163155.1 Kocuria subflava | reverse complement strand
GTAGTGGAGAGGTCCTAGGGAGGGGCTTGGCCGCATGGGGAGGCGATTAAACCTTCGGCTTGCTCCCGGTCATAACGTCGACGGTTGCGCTGAACCTCACCCACATTCGCTTCTGCCCATCGACGGAGTGCGGCCAGCGGCTCGACGGTACTGGCGCCCAGGTCCGTGAGCAGATAGTCCACGCGCGGCGGGACGCTGGGGGTGACCCGCCGGGTAACCAACCCGTCGCGCTCCATGGAACGCAGAGTTTCCGTCAGCACCTTGGGGGAAACACCCTGGACCGTTCGGCGCAACTCGGTGAACCTCACGGGCTGCCCCGGAGCCAGTACCGTCAAGATCATGGGCGCCCACCGGTCCGTCAGGTGGCGGAGAACAGTCCTGGACGGGCAGTCCTGGTTCAGGACATCCGCCGGCAGCTGGGCGGCGTTGGGGTTGACGGTCTGGTCCATCACATCGGTCATCGAGGCCCCTTGGTTACTTTGAGGTAATCGATTACTAGTTCATACCATTGTGTTCGCCAGGTCAAACACACGGACTTTTGGAGGACATGATGCACATCTCGATCATCGGTGCGGCCGGTATGGTCGGCTC
>NZ_JAAVUN010000174.1 GCF_012163155.1 Kocuria subflava | reverse complement strand
CCACGTGGAAGCCGGCCTGGCACCGGTGGTCGCTTACTACCCCAAGGGGAAGCAACCGATTCCGGCCAAGTTGAAGGACATCGAGATCCGCAACACCCTCCCCGTCGGCGAACGCCCCACCGTGGCGGGAATCCTCGAGGCCGCGCATCGCAACCGCGTCCAGGCCCTGGTACTCACCAACAACTCGCCGTTGAGCTCTGCGGAGATCCGGCACCTGAGCTGGTACCTGGCCGACGCCCGCATCCGTCTGGTCATGAACACGGGCCTCACGGACATCGCCGGCCCGCGCATCCACACCCAGCACCTGGCAGGTCTTCCGTTAATCCACGTCTCCACACCGCATCTTTCCCGGTCACGACGAATCATCAAGCGCGGCATGGACATCCTGGGCTCGATGTTCGCGCTGCTCGTGCTGTCCCCCGTCATGATCGTCGTGGCAGCCATGATCAAGGCACATGACCGTGGCCCGGTGTTCTTCGGCCAGGAGCGCGTGGGACTGGACGGATCACGGTTCAAGATGCTGAAGTTCCGCCCCATGTACACGGACGCGGAGGAACGCAAGGCGGCCCTGCTGGCCGCCAACGAATCCCAG
>NZ_JAAVUN010000173.1 GCF_012163155.1 Kocuria subflava | reverse complement strand
GATCACGTAGGAGGAACCCGAACCGGAGAAGAAGTCGTGGTTCTCGTCCGCGTTCGGCGACAGGGCCGAAAGGATCGCGGGCGACACATCGGTCATCTCCTTGGGGAACAGCGCCTCGTAGCCCAGGTTGTTGAGCGCCTTGTTGGCGTTGTAGTGCAGGAACTTCTTGACCTCTTCGGTCCACCCCACGCCGTCGTAGAGCGATTCGGTGTACGCGATCTCGTTCTCGTAGAGCTCGTCCAGGAGGTCGTAGGTGAAGGTCTTGAGTTCGTCGCGACGCTCCTGGGTCTCCTTCTCCAGACCCTTCTGGTACTTGTACCCGATGTAGTACCCGTGCACGGCCTCGTCGCGGATGATCAGGCGGATGATGTCCGCGGTGTTCGTCAGCTTGGCCTTCGAGGAGAAGTGCATGGGCAGGTAGAAGCCCGAGTAGAACAGGAAGGACTCCAGCAGCGTGGAAGCCACCTTCTTCTTGAGCGGGTCATCCCCCACGTAGCGGTCCAGGATGATGTCGGCCTTGCGCTGGAGGTACTCGTTCTCGTTGGACCAGCGGAAGGCCTCGTCGATCATCTTGGTGGAGGCCAAGGTGGAGAAGAT
>NZ_JAAVUN010000172.1 GCF_012163155.1 Kocuria subflava | reverse complement strand
ACGGGTTGCCCAGTGGCCGAGGACATCCCGGGAAAGACATGGAACACGCTCCAATCCACCCCTTGGTCCGTGGAACGCCACAGGCGCAACTCGGGCACGCGGTCGGCCCCGGACGGCAGGTAGGCACCGAAGTAGAGGTGTCCCGAATTGGGATCACGTCCCATTGAAGTGGCGCCCAGGGGCTGGTCCCCGGTGAGCAACGTTCCGGATGCGGCGTTCGTCCAGGTCCGCCCGCCGTCCGCGGAATACATGGGTTGCATGACTGGTGCCGTGAATGTTCCTGCGTTACCCATTGCCACGATCCGTTGGAGGTCTGTGTCCGGAATGGGCATGAAGACGTCTTTGTATCCCGGGATGGGGTCGTTCGGCCCAGGGGAGTGGAGCCGAACCCAGTCCACTCCGGAAGACTGGGTTCGCATCAGGAAACCGTCCTGGTGCACGGCGTATGCGTTGTCACCGTCGCCCCAGATGATCCGCAAGGGGAAGGCGTCTGCGGGGAAGGTGCGTACGGCCGTGATGGTCGGTTGGCGCTGTCGCGGTGGTTGGTCTCCGGAGATGTCCAACAGGGTCGCTCCCGCGGCCACCGGTGTGGTGTTTT
>NZ_JAAVUN010000171.1 GCF_012163155.1 Kocuria subflava | reverse complement strand
ATTCGGATGTTCTCGTGTTCCTCCCGGGTGCCTGGGAGGTCGCCCGGGTGGCCGAACGGATCCGCGCAACCGTGGACGCGGAGGCCGTGGAGGTTCTCGAACTGCACGGGCGGATCGACTCGCGCTCCCAGGACCGCGCGGTGTCCGGCCGCGGACCGAACGAACGAGCGCGAATCGTCGTGTCCACGGCACTGGCCGAGTCCTCCTTGACGGTGCCCGGCGTGCGGATGGTCGTGGATTCCGGATTGTCGCGGGTGCCTCGGCGAGACACGGTGCGCGGCATGTCCGGGCTGGTCACGGTCGCGGCGTCCAAGGCCTCGGCGGACCAACGTGCGGGACGCGCCGCCCGCTTGGGGCCGGGGCAGGTGGTCCGCTGCCATGACGAGCGTACGTGGGCGGCCATGCCCGAACAGTCGGCTCCCGAGATCGCCACGGGTGACCTGACGGACGCGATGTTGACGCTGGCCGTGTGGGGCACGCCGCGCGGCGTCGGGTTGAGCTTGCCCGATCCCTTGCCGGAACGGGCCGCACGGGAAGCCGAGGGGGCCCTGCGAGGCCTGGGTGCGGTCGACGACGACGGTCGCGCGACCCCTCTGGGCCACAG
>NZ_JAAVUN010000170.1 GCF_012163155.1 Kocuria subflava | reverse complement strand
GTTATGGGCCTCTCCGTGACGCCCCCGTGGGTAGAGCCCCGCGGAACGCCGATGTGCTTCGACCAACTCCTGACGGCTCGACCCGCAACGTGTCTTCTTCGTGCCACTGATCACAGTGACCGGCACATCGATCACATCAGGATCGCACCTGAGCATTTTCAGACCGTTACGAATCTGGCGGTCCTCCGCGGCAGTGGCTCGCACTGCGGCGAGCGTCGTCGACTCCTCAACTGCGCCTCTGAGGTGCTTACGCAGGCCAACGCCCCTGATCACTGCATTGAGTACACACCGCAGAATCCCCATTCGTGCCAAGACCGGCATCACAGCAGACTGCACTGCTGTAATCACCGCGTTGCCCTTCGTGAAATAGACCGTGGCACCTTCGTCAGAGGGATCGACCAACACCACTCCGCGCACTATTTCCTTTGCAGGACCACTGGCCGCCCGTCGGACGATTGGTCCACCCCAGGAATGACCAACCAGGACCACTCGACTGCCCTGGTTACCGACGACGCATGACAGATCTGCAGCGAGCCTGTCCAACGTCGGATGCTGGTCATCCGGCGTGCTCTCGCCGATCCCCGCTCCGTTGGAGGCCACCCCTC
>NZ_JAAVUN010000017.1 GCF_012163155.1 Kocuria subflava | reverse complement strand
GCACCCCGCGGGCACTCACCACCATCGGAAGCTAGCGACCAAGAGTGGAAACCTAACCGTAGGGCAGGTCATCTGATCTGGCTTGCTGTGGAGTGCCTGGCTGGAGATCGATGTTTCCAGGTGGCGTGGCGAACTGGCTTAGTGGTCTGCCTGGTCCTGCCCCGGACGCTACTGTTTTCAGGGCATCTACCCTACTGTTTTCCGAACTTCCGTACTGCGAATGTGCCTCGAAAGGCACGGGCAACCTGTGTGGGTGCCGGTAGGGTTGGGGACATGGACAAGTTGACGCTGGCCACCCTTGTCGAGCTCGAGGAGAAGGGCTGGCGGTCGTTGTGCAACGGTACTGGTGGGTCGTTCTACGGTGACCTGATGACTGAGGGTGCCCTGATGGTCCTGGTCAATGGTGTTGTCATGAATCGCGAAGCCGTCGTCGCGTCTTTGAACGACGCACCGGCATGGGATCGGTATGAGATCAATGATGCACAGGTGGTCTCGGTGGGTGTTGATTCAAGCGCGATCGTCTATCGCGCCGTCGCCCATCGCGGAGATGAGGCGCCTTTCGAGGCACTCATGAGCAGTACCTATGTTCTGGAGAATGGCACACCTCGTCTGGTCCTATATCAGCAGACGACGACCACTCACTGAACTGCCTGATGGGTGTGTGATTTCCGCCAGTGCCTGCGTGTGGGCCGCCGCACCCCCGCTGTCGTCGTTGAGCTCTCCCGGCCCCACTCTTCCAAATAGTAGGAAGTCCAACTAAGGTGTGCCCCAGGCCACATTCGCAACGGTGCAGGTGGCGCGTGACCCACACACTCAGGAGCGGCTTGATGACCCGGACACTGACTCACTACCGCAGCGGGGCACCTTTGGAAGGGACCTCCGGGCGTTTTGCAGATGTCTACAACCCGAGCACCGGTGAGGTTCAGGCCAAGCTCCCGATGGCAACGGCGCAGGAAGTGGCGGCAGTCATCGACGACGCCCAGCGGGCCCAACCCGCCTGGGCTGCCACCAGCCCGGCCAAGCGAGCCAGAATCCTGGGGAAGTTCCTGGAGCTGGTGG
The DNA here is from genome assembly GCF_012163155.1 of Kocuria subflava. Lineage (GTDB taxonomy): Bacteria > Actinomycetota > Actinomycetes > Actinomycetales > Micrococcaceae > Kocuria > Kocuria subflava. The sequence goes on along the minus strand of NZ_JAAVUN010000017.1, from coordinate 67,607 downwards.
AGCGGGACATGGCGGAGATCGCTCGCCTGCTCTCCTCCGAGCACGGCAAGACGCTCCCTGATGCGGAAGGGGACATTCGGCGCGGTCTGGACGTGATCGAGTTCGCCATGGGTGCCCCGCACCTGCTCAAGGGTGAGTTCTCCGATTCTGTGGGCGCTGGGATCGACACCTACTCCATGCGTCAGCCGCTGGGTGTGGTTGCCGGGATCACCCCGTTCAACTTTCCCGCCATGATTCCGCTGTGGAAGTGCGGCCCGGCCATCGCGGCCGGCAACGCCTTTGTGCTCAAGCCCTCCGAGCGTGACCCCTCCGTGCCGCTGAAACTGGCCGAACTGTGGACCGAGGCCGGATTGCCGGACGGGATTTTCAACGTGGTCAACGGGGACAAGGAGGCGGTGGACGCCATCATTGACGATCCCCGCATCAAGGCGGTCGGTTTTGTGGGCTCCACCCCGATCGCCCAGGCCATCTACGAACGCTGCGCACACAACGGCAAACGTGCCCAGTACTTTGGCGGAGCCAAGAACCACATGATCGTCATGCCGGACGCCAACCTGGACCAGGTGGCTGATGCGCTGATCGGCGCGGCTTACGGTTCCGCCGGGGAGCGCTGCATGGCCATCTCCGTGGCCGTTCCTGTGGGGGAGGAGACTGCGGATGCCCTGGTGGAAAAGCTCACCGAACGCACCCGGGGCCTGAAGGTCTCCCACTCCTTCGACGACGACGCCGATTACGGCCCCCTGGTGGGTCAGGACGCCTTGGATCGGGTGACTACCTACATCGGGATCGGGGTGGAGGAAGGTGCTGATCTGGTGGTGGACGGACGCGGGCTGAGCGTGGACGGTCACGAAGGCGGGTACTTCATCGGCCCGTCCCTGTTCGACCGAGTCACCCGTGACATGCGGATCTACCGGGAAGAGATCTTCGGCCCCGTGCTGTGTGTGGTGCGTGCCGCCGACTACCAGGAAGCCCTGGCGTTGCCCACCGATCACGAATACGGCAACGGTGTCAGCATCTTCACCCAGGACGGGGACGCTGCCCGGGACTTCGCCTCCCGCGTGGACGTTGGCATGGTGGGCATCAACGTGCCCATCCCCGTGCCGATCGGCTTCTACACCTTCGGCGGCTGGAAGGCTTCCGGATTCGGGGATCTGAACCAGCACGGCCCGGACGCCTTCCGGTTCTACACCAAGACCAAGACCGTGACCTCCCGCTGGTCCATGGCCAACAAAACCGTCACCAGCTCGGCCCAGAATGCACGGTCCAGCTTCCACATGCCGGCAGGGGACCAGTCGTGACCACCATTGACGCAGTCAAGACCGTGGCCTTCATCGGCTTGGGCAACATGGGTGGCCCCATGGCCGGCAACCTGGTGGCTGCGGGGTACCGCGTGCTCGGGTACGACCTCTTTCCAGCCGCACTGGAGGCTGGTGCAGCCAGGGGAGTGGAGGCCGCCGAAAGCGGTGAAGCGGCGGTGGCCCAGGCCGACGTCGTGATCACCATGCTGCCCAGCGGGGCTCACCTGATTGACGCCTACCAAGGCGGGCTGCTGGCTGCGGCACGGCCCGCAACGTTGTTCGTGGACTGCTCCACCATTGACGTCCACGATGCCCGCCAAGCTGCTGAGCTGGCCCGGGCTGCCGGTCATCGTCCCGTGGATGCGCCGGTGTCCGGGGGGACCGTGGGTGCGGAGGCCGGGACCCTGACGTTCATGGTGGGCGCGGACGACGCCGAAGCCGCGGATGCCCGCCCCCTGTTGGAGATCATGGGCAAGAACGTGGTCCACTGCGGCGCATCCGGTGCCGGTCAGGCGGCCAAGGTGTGCAACAACATGATCCTGGGCGTCTCCATGATCGCGGTCTCCGAGGCCTTCGTGCTCGGTGAGCGCCTGGGGTTGACGCACCAGGCGCTGTACGACGTCGCCGCACATTCCTCCGGGCAGTGCTGGGCGCTGACCACCAACTGCCCGGTGCCCGGCCCCGTGCCGACCTCCCCGGCCAACCGCGACTACCAGCCCGGGTTCATGGGTGCGCTCATGGCCAAGGACCTGGGGCTGGCTGTGGAGGCCATCGCAACCACGGGCACCGCGGCCCGGATGGGCCCGTTGGCCGCGGAGATCTACCGGTCTTTTGCGGACGACGGCGGAGCCCGAACCGACTTCTCCGGGGTCATCAACACCATCCGTGAGGCCTCCGGTGCAGCATCTGAGAACGACGGCGCTGAGGAGGCGTGAACATGACTGACCAGTCCACTGATTCTTCCTACCAAAACATCGTGGTGGAGACCCGCGGTCGCGTGGGACTCATCACCTTGAACCGGCCCAAGGCGTTGAACGCCTTGAACTCTCAAACCATGGAGGAGGTGGTGGCTGCAGCTCGTGCTTTCGACCGGGAACCGGGGATCGGCGCCATTCTGCTCAGTGGCTCGGAAAAGGCTTTTGCGGCCGGTGCTGACATCAAGGAGATGTCCTCCCAGGCCTATTCGGAGATGTATCTGGCCGACTGGTTCGCCCACTGGGACAACTTCACCCGCGTGCGCACCCCCACCATTGCCGCTGTCTCCGGGTACGCACTGGGCGGTGGGTGCGAACTGGCCATGATGTGCGATGTCCTGATTGCCGCCGACACAGCCCAGTTCGGGCAGCCGGAGATCGACCTGGGAGTGCTGCCGGGCATGGGTGGTTCCCAGCGCCTGACCCGTGCCGTGGGCAAGGCCAAGGCCATGGACATGATCCTGACCGGGCGCCGCATGGATGCCGCAGAAGCCGAGCGCTCGGGCCTGGTCTCCCGCGTGGTTGCCGCGGATGAGCTGGCTGACAAGGCCTTTGAGGTGGCGGAGACCATTTCCACGCGCTCGCTGGTGGCCTCCCTGGCCGCCAAGGAGGCGGTCAACGCCGCTTTTGAGACCACGCTGGACCAGGGAGTGCTCTTTGAGCGCAGGGTCTTCCACGCGGCCTTTGCCACGGAGGACCAGAAGGAAGGGATGAGCGCTTTCGCGGAAAAGCGGAAGGCAGAGTTCAAGCACCGCTGAGGTGGCTCTTGCCGCGTTGGTACGCGTTTGGCCCGTATCAGGTGACGATGCGGGCCAAACGCGTACCACCGCGGTCCTGGTGGCCCCTACAACCAGTCGTCCACAAGACTGACCGGTCCGGCAGCTTCCACCAACGAAGTCACCCCATGGGAATCACGATGGCGGGAGAGGTCGCCCTGATTGGCGCTGGCATCCAGGCGGTGTTGACCAACGTCAGACACCGGGTGGCGGTATTAACGGCTGATGCCCCAACTCACAGAGTGCAGCAGCCGACTCCTCCCCCAGCTGGATCCGCCCGACTTGGTGCTCACGGATGGTCGGATGCCCCCCACCGGCATCGACAACGGCCTGCGCGCCGAGCATCCTTTAAGTTGTGTTCTGCGGTTGTGGATCACTCGCGTTGATGACCATGGGGTGTTGTGTCAAATGGATAACTGTGCGTTGCAATCGGGAGGGCATCGTGGTTATGGCCGATATTGTTCACAGCCAATCACCGCAAAGGTGCGGGACGAAAGGAAGAATGATGAACATGTCCAAGAAGTCAATTGTTGTGTCTACGCTTGCTGTCATGTCGCTTGGAATTTTGGGCGGAGTGACGCCCGCCAATGCAGATGTGAATGCATCGGAGACTTCGGTTTCCAGTAGCGAAGTAAATGACGCCGTGGTGACGGAGACAGTGGTTCCCGCAGATGGCACTGAAGTTCGCATCGTATGGGATCAGGTGACGAACGATATTCAGCTGTTTGCTGGTTCATCTCTCATTGGGGAGACCACCATGGCTGAAGTGCAAGAGGAGCTCGGCAGGGCGCCAGGGAGTCAGGTCGGGGCGCCCATGGCGACGGCTAGCGCGAACACCTGTGATTACATGTTCGCAGGAGTTGGTATGGCCAATACCGTTCTCTGGGCTGCGGCGGGCGTAACCGCTGTGGCTCCTCCTGCAGCGGCTGTTGCGGCCGCTGGGGGTGTTGTGACGACTGCAATCCTTACGGGCGGCAGCTTGGCGGCCTGCTGATAATCGTTGACGGAGATTTGCCATGAATCAACTTAACCACAAGAAGAGTGCGATCAAGGGGTACAATTTAGTATCCGTGGCCGTTCTGATGATTGGTGCTGGTGTGATGTTCACCGGCGTAAGCGTATATCGCGACTTGTCGGGATTCGATATTTACGCTGTCGTCGCTGGAATTTTCATCGCCGCTGGTTTATCCGGCCTGTATCTGGGTCTGCAATGGGATCGGAAAACTCCCTTTAATTCCCTCATCGCGATTGTTCTGGCCATATTCGGAAGTCTTGTGCTTCCTGTGGCAATCGCGGCCATCTGACCCATTTTTCAGGAGATGCTGGTGGTGTGCACCAATACTTGATGCACACCACCAGCATCCCCTCCGACTGGGTGAGGAAGCCTCGAGGACGTGACCTCATGGTGCCGGCTGTCCCGCTTGGGATGGGCGATCGAGTCCGTCGCTGAGGAGCTGACGCTACTTTTGGCAGTCCAGTTCATGTGGTCGCCAGAAGGGCCGTCCACGACTCTATTCGTGGTCAGGTGCTGGCCGAGGCACATGATGTGTATCGTGCCACAGCTCTCACGCCTCAAAATCCCCTGTGGCCTGCCTAAACGTTTTGAGTGCCCGGTAGATGGCCTCCAGGTCCTCGGGTGGCATGCCAACGTCTTCGAACACCGCATTGAGACCTGGTGTTGCCGCAGTGACCAGCTCCCGGCCGGCGTCGGTGATTTCCACCAGGCGGCCGCGGCCGTCGGCGGGGTCGGCCACGCGGCGGACCAACCTGGCTGCCTCCAGGCGGTCCACCGTGTTGGTCACGGAGGTGGGGTGGACCTGCAGGCGGGCGCTGGCTTTGCTCATGGGCAGGGCACCGGAGCGGGTGAACTGCAGGAGCGCCAACAGCTCGTACCGGGAGAACGTCAGCCCATGCGGGCGCAGTGCCTGGTCAATGCGGGTCAGTAGGATCTGCTGGGTGCGGAAGATGGCCGTGACGGTGGCCATCCCCGGTGCCGCTGCGCTCCAGCCCCGCTGCTCCCAGTTCCGCCGTGCCTGGTCTATGGGGTCGCCGGTGCTGCCTGCCGCTTCAGTCATTGGTGTTCTGCAGCAGGTCCACGTCCGAGTACTCCTGCCCGCCGGTGGGGGTACCGGCGTCGTCGTGAATTTCGCCTTCGCGCTTGCGCAACTCCACGCGGCGGATCTTGCCGGAAACGGTCTTGGGCAGTTCAAAGAACTCCAGGCGCCGGATGCGCTTGTAGGGCGCCAAGCCGTCGCGGCAGTGCTGGAGGATACTGCGGGCGGTCTCCTCCGTGGGTTCGTACCCGTTGGCCAGGGCAACGTACGCCTTGGGGACCGCCAGGCGAATGGGGTCAGGTGAGGGCACCACGGCAACTTCAGCCACGGCCTGGTGCTCAATCACCACGGACTCCAGTTCAAACGGGGAGAGGCGGTAGTCGGAAGCCTTGAACACATCGTCCGCACGCCCCACGTAGGTGATCACGCCGTCATCGGCCCTGCTCACGACGTCGCCCGTGTGGTACAGCCCGTCCCGGAACGCTTCAGCGGTCTTGGCTTCGTCTCCCCAGTAACCGGGGGTGAGCCCCACGGGCCGCGGGTCCAGGCGCAGGCACAGCTCCCCTTCCGTGGCAGATTCCTGCCCGGTCACCTGATCAATCAGCACGACGTCGTAACCCGGCAAAGCCCTGCCCATGGCTCCGGGGATGACCGGCTGTCCAGGAGTGTTGGCAATCTGCAGGGAGGATTCGGTCTGGCCGAACCCATCCCGGATCTGGGTGCCCCACGCCCGCTGCACCTTGGCGATGACCTCAGGGTTCAGCGGTTCACCAGCGGCAACCACCTTCTGTGGCGGGGTCTTCAGCTGCGTCAGATCAGCCTGGATCAGCATGCGCCACACCGTGGGAGGCGCGCAGAAGCTGGTGACACCCTCCTTGTCCATTTGCTGCATGAGGGCTTTGGGGTCAAAGCGTCCGTAGTTGTAGAGGAACACCGTGGCCTCGGCAATGAACGGTGCAAAGAAGTTGGACCAGGCGTGTTTGGCCCACCCCGGGGAGGCCACGTTCAGGTGTACGTCTCCCGGTTCCAGGCCGATCCAGTACATGGTGGAGAGATGCCCCACGGGGTAGGAGGTGTGGGTGTGCTCCACCAACTTGGCCTTGGAGGTGGTCCCGGAGGTGAAGTACAGCAGCAGGGTTTCATCCGCAGCGGTTGGCTCCGACAGGCTGAAGTCTGCGGGTGCACCGAAGGAATCAGCCCAGTCGTGCTCGGGGTGCTGGTGTTCGCCGTCGTGACCGGGCACGCGCTCGCCGGTGGCCTCACCGATGGTGATGACGGAGAAATCCCCGGGGACGGCGTTGAACTTGGGGGCCTGCACGGCGGTGGTGATCACCCAGGAGGCGCGGCCGCGTTCAATGCGATCGGCAAGATCGGATGGCCCGAGCATCACGGTGGTGGGAATCAGGCGCGCAGCCAACTTGGTGCAAGCCAGCATGGCTTCCCACAGCTCCACCTGGTTGCCCAGCATGAGCAGCACGTGGTCCCCGCGCTTGACACCGATGCTCTCCAGCCACGCTGCCACCTGGGAGGATCGTTCGGAGAGTTGTTTGTAGGTACGCCGAGTGGAGGAGCCGTCCTGCTCCACCAGGACCAGGGCCTCCTGCTCGCCACGTGGACCGGCTGCAATCTGATCGAACCAGTCGTAGGCAAAGTTGAAGTGGCTGAAACGGGGCCATTCAAAATCACGGTGGGCGCCATTGAGGTCTGTGCGCAAGCTCAAGAGTTGGTCGCGTGCCGCGCGAAAACGCTCCGTGACGGAATTGCCTTCAGTGGTGGAAGTGGCCTCGGATGTCATGGCGTCCTGCTCCCGTTCGGTTGCCCCAGGGTGGAACACGCCTGGTCAGCAAAAGTTGTGATCGGAGTCACAGGCAGACTATTTGGACTTCCTATTAGTTGACAAGGTGTGCGGGTGTGGCCACTCCGTTCACTATCAACTCGCCCAGTGCCTTGTACGACGACGCATCACCGGATCCGTGCTGAATCGTGCGCTGCTGGATGCTGTCCATGGCGGAGGCGATGATTTCCGCCACCAAAGCAGTGGGCGCGGGGCGGAACTCTCCCGTGGTCACACCCTGATCCAACAGTTCGCGCAGTTTGGCCGTGGCGGCTTTGGTGTTGGTGGCATAAACCTGGGATGCGCTGGGGGAGGTGGCAACATCCCGCATGAACTGCGCGGAGGCCGGTTCCAGGGCCCGCGCCATGGTCTCCAGGTATGCTATCAGGCGCTGACTTACGGAGCCGGGCTGGGCCAGTGCAGCATTGGTCACCGCAGTGACGCCCTTGAAGAAGTGCACCAGAACCGCACGAATCAACTCCTCGCGGGTGCGGCCCAGCGCATAGATCGTGGACTTTGAGCACTGCAGCCGAGCTGCGGCGGCGTCGATGGTGAAGTGCGCAAAACCCTCCGCCAGGAACATGGTGCGGAGGTGGCCGAAAACCTCTTGTTGCCGTTGGGTGAGCGTCACGGGCCGGATCCCGGAGTGAAGTTGACCCATTGCACAGTACGATTCATGCCGTTATCGTACAGGTGAGCTGGATCACTAACCACTCTTGACTCCCCACCGCTCTGACCAGCCGCGCCCACAGGCACGCTTCAGAGCCAGGTGATCAGAAAGCGAGTTCCCATGCCCCCGGTCATGCGCGGCGAATCTCCCGTGGTTGAGCGTCAGGTGGGCATTGCCCACCCGGAGGTGGACCTCTTCCACGTCGAACACCTCCTGGACGACGACGAACGCAACAAACTCCATTCCATCCGCGAAATCCTCTCCCGTGAGATCCGTCCGGCCGTGGGGGAGTTTTGGGACAGGGAGGAATTCCCCTTCCACCTGTTGCCTGTCCTGGCCAGGGCGGGCCTGGGAAATCTGGTGCTCTCCGGTCACAGCCGGCTGTTCATCGGGCTGGTGTACGCGGAGGTTGCGCGTGCGGACATCTCCCTGAGCGCCCTGGTGGGCATTCACAACGAGCTCATTCTGGGTTTGGTTCATGAACTCAGCTCCGATCAGCAGAAGGATCGTTGGTTGGAGAAGCTGAAGAACTTTGAGGCCGTGGGCTGTTTTGCCTTGACGGAACCGGAGCACGGATCGGACATTGCCGGTGGACTGGAGACCACCGCCCAGCGTGACGGAGACGAATGGGTCATCACCGGGGCCAAGCGGTGGATCGGGGCCGGAACCTTCGCGGACTTTGCGATCGTCTGGGCGCGGGACGCAGCCGACGGGCAGGCCAAGGCGTTCCTGGTGGAGACCGACCGCCCGGGATTCACCGCCACCAAGATCGAACGCAAAATGGGCCTGCGCATCATGCAGAACGCAGACATCAGTTTGAACGGCGTGCGCATTCCGGGGGAGAACTTGATGCCCGGTGGCGAGGGGTTCGATGCCGCCAACGTGAAACTGCGTGACTCCCGCGCCTGGGTGGGGTGGCAGGGGGTCGGCGCGCAAATGGCGGCCTTTGAAATCGCTCGGGACTATGCTTTGGAACGCAAGCAGTTCGACCGCCCATTGGCCAAATTCCAACTGGTCCAGGATGCTCTGTCCCGGATGATGGCCGGGCTTTCAACCTCCATGGCACTGATGGTTCGCCTGGTCCAGCTGCAGGAGGACGGCGGGTTCCAGATGGTCCACGCCGCGTTGGCCAAGGCCACCACCACGTCCTCCGCACGGGAGGCCGTGTCCGTGGCCAGGGGGTTGATGGGTGGCAACGGAGTGCTACGCGATTACGAGATCTCCAAAGTCTTCAACGATGTTGAAATCCTCTACACCTATGAAGGCACCTACGAAATCAACTCATTGATTGTGGGACGCGCCATCACAGGGCAATCCGCTTTCGTCTGAACCTCACGCCTCCGCCGAGCAGTGGGTTGTGCCGCCCATCAGCGCTGATGAGCGGCACAACCCACTGCTCGGCGGGATCTGAAAACCAAGGAGAAACCGTGGATCTTTCCAACTCAAGTGCGCTGGTGACCGGTGCGGCCTCCGGCTTGGGGTCTGCTGTGGCAGCCTCACTGGCCGCCCAAGGAGTGCACGTGGTGGGCGTGGACCTGGACTCCGGCATCACCAGGGCGCAACAAGCTGGTTCTGTTCCTGATGGCGTGACCCTGGTGGCTGCCGACGTCACGGACGGAGCCGCCGTTGATGCCGCTGTGGAAACCGCCCAGGCGCTGGCCCCTGTGCGGACCGTGGTCAACTGCGCAGGCATTGCCCCGGTGGCGCGGATCGTGGGCAAAAAGGGCCCACATGACCTGGGTCTGTTCCGCACCGTGATAGAGGTCAATCTGATCGGCACCTTCACCGTTCTGGCACGCGCTGCGGCGGTCATGGCGCACAACGTTCCCCTGGAGGGCGGGGCGCGCGGCGTCGTCGCGAACACCGCCTCCGTTGCGGCCTTTGAAGGCCAAGTGGGGCAGGCGGCTTACGCGGCCTCCAAAGGTGGGGTGCACTCCATGACCATTGCTGCCGCCAGGGATCTGGCAGGGGTGGGGATCCGGGTGTGCACCATTGCCCCCGGCATCGTGGAGACCCCCATGATGGCCGGGATCACCCCGGAGTTCCGGAGCGAACTGGAAGCCAACGTCCAGTTCCCCAAGCGCCTGGCAAGACCGGAGGAATACGCGCAGCTGGTGCAGATGATCGTGGAGCACGACTACCTCAACGGCGAAACCATCCGCATGGACGGTGCGCTGCGGATGCCCCCGCGCTGAACACAGGACCACACCACCAACGACGACGCCGCGGGGAACCCCGCAGGAGAAGGAGACCACTGTGGGTGCACCGCAGGACTACCGACTGGGTGAATACCTGGGCACTGATTTTCTGGACGTATTCAGTGACGTTGATGCAGATGACCGCGCCCACTGGGACCGGGCCAAGCAGTACGCGGAGGAAATCATTCCGGTGATCGGTCAGGCCTGGGACAAGGCCGAATACCCATTGCATCTGGTCAAACGGATGGGTGAGCTGAGGCTGCTGACCGACGGCCTGGACATCCCGGGCCTGGAACCGATGTCCCCGCTGGCAGCAGGTTTGGTGACCATGGAGATCTCCCGGGCGGATGGCTCCATGGGAGCCGCCGCAGCAGTCCAAGGTGGACTGGTGCTGCGCTCGCTGGCGTTTTTTGCCAGTGAGCAACAACGGGAGAAGTGGCTGTTGCCCATCGCCACAGCAGAGGTGCTGGGCTCTTTTGCGCTGACGGAGCCGGATCACGGCTCCGACTCCGTGTCCCTGGAAACCACCGCGGTGCGCGACGGGGAGGAGTGGGTGATCAACGGGCACAAGCGATGGATCGGCAACGGCGCCTCCGGTGGCATCACCATCGTGTGGGCAAGGAACCCGGAGGACAACCAGGTCAAGGGCTTCATTGTGGACCAGGAGACCCCGGGGTACACAGGTGTGCCCATCGCCGGCAAGGGCGGCATCCGGGCCATCCACCAGGCGGACATCACCCTGGAGAACGTCAGGGTGCCTGCTGATGCGCAGTTACCCGGTGTCACGTCATTCAAAGACGTCTCCAAGGTCCTGTCCGAAACCCGCCTGAGCGTGGGATGGTCCGCGCTGGGCCACGGACTGGCCATGTTTGATGCGGCCTTGAACTACTCCAAGCGTCGCACCCAGTTCGGGCAGCCGCTGGCCACCAAGCAGATGGTCCAAGAACGTCTGGTGCAGATGCTGGAGGAGTTGACCAACATGCAGCTGCAGTGTGCACGGGCCACAGAACTGCAAGCTGCGGGCACCTTGCGTCCCCAGCAGGCTTCCCTGGTCAAGTTTCACAACACGCGGGCCGCCCGGCGGATCGCAACCATTGCCCGGGACATGCTGGCGGGCAACGGCATGTTGTTGGAGAACCACGTGATCCGCCACCTTCTGGACGTGGAGGCCATTCACACCTATGAGGGCACGGAATCTGTTCAGGCCCTGATCCTGGGTCGGGAGCTCACGGGCCACAGCGCCTTTGCATGAGGTGGCCCACATAGGATGGTGCCCATGAGCACCCAGCTGAACGCCCCTGACCTGGCCGCCGCCCGTGAGCGGTTGCGTGAACTGATTGTGGAACTGGCCGTGGTCCGCGGCAAGGTCACGTTGGCTTCCGGGATCGAGGCTGACTACTACGTGGATCTGCGCCGTGTGACCCTCCACCATGAAGCCTCCCGGCTGGTGGGTCAGGTCATGCTGGGCATGCTGGATGAGGCCGGTGTGAATTTTGACGCCGCAGGCGGGCTGACCATGGGGGCTGATCCCGTGGGCCACGCCATCATGCGTACCGCCGGAGACCAGGGGCGCGCCGTGGACACCTTTGTGGTGCGCAAGGCGCAGAAGTCCTACGGCATGGGACGCCAGGTGGAAGGCCCGGCTGTTGAGGGGCGCAACGTGGTGGTGGTCGAGGACACCTCAACCACCGGCGGATCTGCGCTGACTGCTGTTGAGGCCTTGAAGAAGGCCGGTGCCAACGTGGTGGCCGTGGCCATCATCGTGGACCGCGCCACCGGGGCCAAGGAACGCATCGAGGAAACCGCGGGAGTGCCCTGCCTGTACGCCTACGGCAAGGACGAACTCGGTCTTGACTGAGCCGGTGGCAGATCCTGGTGCGTCGACCGAGCGCCCGGAGGTGGGGGTTGGTCCCTGGGAGGGGCCCTTGCCGGAGGGCAACCACTGGGATCCGGAGCTTCTGCGCGACGGCGACCGCCGCAACGTGGAAGACGAGTTCCGGTACTGGCGCCTGGAGGCAATCGTTGCCGAGCTGGATTCGCGCAGGCATGCCTTCCACGTGGCCATTGAGAACTGGGAGCACGATTTCAACATCGGCTCGGTGGTCCGTACCGCCAACGCGTTCAATGCGGGCGGGGTGCACGTGGTGGGCCGTCGTCGTTGGAATCGGCGGGGTGCCATGGTCACGGACCGGTATTTGAGCGTTCACCACCACGCTTCTGTGGCGCAGTTCCTGGACTGGGCCCGGGGTGAGGGGTTCACCGTGCTGGCCGTGGACAACGTGGAGGGCTCGGTTCCGATCGAGACTTTTGAGATCCCGGAGAAGTGTGTGCTGGTGTTCGGCCAGGAGGGCCCTGGGCTCTCTGCCGAGGTCACAGAGCACGCTGATGCGGTGCTGGAAATCAGCCAGTTCGGCTCCACCCGCTCGATCAACGCCGGTGCCGCAGCGGCCGTGACCATGCACGCGTGGATCCGCCGCCACGTGTTCGGACAGAGACCCACAGTCTGAGATCACCGGTTACTGCTGAGAGCGCCTGCAGTTGTGTGTCATCTCAGCAGCAAACGGTGATCTCGGGGGCAGTGGCTCCAACATGCCGTCATGTTGCACGGTTGCCGTGGCCCAACCCAGGCTGTGCACCGTGACCTTGCCCACCAAGTACCGACAGAAGAGCTTGTGACCTGCCGGAACACCCCCGCGGTTACCGGTCAGTAGAGATTTAGACCTGAATCACATTGCCCAACTAGTGCATTTGTGAACGCCCGGAAGCAGACTGAAACCATCAAGTTCGGGCGTATCCAGGCACGCGGTTTCTGATCCGCAGCCAAGTCCGCATCCGGCCGGGGGGCCGGGTTGGGGAACTTTCGGAGCGCCTCCGACGATTCATTGGGGAGATGAGTTGATGGGCTCTTTTGCTGCCGTCTTGCAAGACACCTACAGTCGCCGTCGAGCGTTCGTGATTGCCGCCGCGCTGGTGGCAACACTGGCTGTGCCAGCGCTGGTGAGGGTTGTGCCCGCCACTGAAAGCGGTCTGTTGATCGTGGCCGGCGTGGTGATCGGTGTGATCACCGTGTTGCTCATGCCGAACAAGCGGCTCAACGCCGCCGTCACGGGTAGCACTGACACCCGCGGCACCTTGGGGCAGGGCATTGCCTTGGCCCTCTACCTCTCCCCGCTGGTTCTGTTGAACCTGGTGTTCCCCCTGGTCACCCCGGCCATCAACAACCAGGAAGTCGGGGGAGTGACCCTGACCTACATTGTGCTGGCCAGCTCCATCACCACCCCGTGGTTGGCTCAGGCTGCTTGCATGCCGGCTTATCGCGGTCTGGCGCAGCTCATGGGCGACAAGGACATGTCCCAGATCGTCCCCCGCTTTGTTCAGGGCTGGGTGCCCATGCTGGTCCAGGCCCTACCCTTGGTGGCCGTGTTTGCCCTGCCGTTGTGGCTGGTCAGCGGTTGGTCCGCGCAGGCCATGGGGCTCTACGCCCTGCTGTGCGTGCTGCACCTGGTGTTTGTCCAGTCCTTGGTGATCGCCAACATCGGTGAGCGCCGGGGCCACTGGGCCGTTGCCTGGATCGCCTACGCCGCAGCGCTGGCCGTGGCTCCCACCTGGGTCTGGCTGCCACCCGTTGCTGCCACGCTGACCCAGCTGTTCTTCATCCGGGGCCACCTGCGTCACGTCACCGCACTGATCCGCCTCCCGCACCGTGATGTGGCCAAGGATCTGCTGCGCGGCCTGCTGCTGGGTTCCGTTCTGTGGGGGGACAAGTTCATCCTGTTCATGGTCACGGACGGTCAGTTCCAGGTGATTGTGGTCTTCATGGCCATGCTGCCGGCCGTGCTGGCTTACAACTTCTACTTTGTGAACCTGGCTCCGGCGGTGGACAACAACATCCGTGGCTTGCACACCGCCATCCAGGGTGAGCCCATCAAGGACCTGGTCAACACCTCCGCCGAACTCTCCCGTGTGATTGACCGCTCCGTGCTGCGAACCGGCGCCCTGGGCATGTTGCTCACCCTGGCCTGCTCGTTGGTCCTTGAGGTTCTGGTCCCGGAACAGGCCGGTCTGGCCGTGGGGATCGCGCTGGCCTCCTGGGCCTTCATGATGCTCACCATGCTCAGCTACGAGCTGGACTACATCGGCGAACGTCACCTCTCCCAGTGGCTGGCCGCCGCGCACCTGATCGTGATGATCGCAGCATTCGCCCTGGTGCCGAGCGTGGGCGCCTACTTGATCATCGTCACCGGTGACCTGGCCCTGGTGGCCGTGGCCTGGTGGCTCTACAAGCGCGCCTGGTCCCAGCCGGAGTACACGCTCTTCTGGCGTCACGCCGTCACGTGGTGAGCCCCGTTCGTCGTCGTGGGTGTTCATGCAATCCCACGACGACGACGCCCCGCTCACCTTCCCGCCTCACCTCCCCTGTGCAGGGCTGAGGTTGGCGAACCCCCAAGAAGTTTTGACTCTGAAACGGATTGCATCATGAAGTTCCTGGACAAGTTCACCCAGCAGTTCAAGAAGACCAGCCAGACCAGCACCGAACTCAACGCTGCGCAGATCGCCTACAACGGTGACTACCCGGAGGTGGACGTCGCCATCGTGATGGAGTCCACCTACCCCTACCTCAAGGGTGGGGTGTCTGCGGTGGTGCATGACATCGTGGTGGAGAACCCGGACGTGGAGTTCGGCATCATTCACATCGCGTGGGATTCCAAGGCGCCGCACGAGGATCTCTACGGCATGCCGGGCAACGTCAAGTGGGTGCGCATGGTCTACCTGTCCATGGAGGAGCATCGCCACGACTTCAGCTCAGCCCGTGTGGCGGACCTGAACATGACCTCGCGGGAGCGTCGTGAGCTGACCGACCGACTCTTCAATGCGCTGAAGGTCCTGGCCAACCAGGATCCGTCCAAGCGTGAAGTGGATGCCCTGTGGGAGTTGCTGGACGAGGGTGTCCTGGAATCCACCCGCCGGTACCCGCTGTGGGCCCTGCTGGGATCGCGTGAATTCATGATGGGCGTGGGCCGGCACCTGCCGGAGCTGGGGCTGTCCCTGTCCGAGGCTTTCTGGACGCTGCGCAACTTCTTCTCCCTGGGGCACGCCGTGCTGGCGGAGACCATGCCGCGGGCCAAGGTCTACCACGCGCACACCACCGGGTACGCATCCCTGATGTCTGCTGCGGCCGCCCGTGAGCACGACACCTCCTTCCTGCTGACCGAGCACAACCTCTACGTGCGTGACACCGTGAACACCCTGCTGGGGCGCAACATGGCCTTGCCGCTGACCTCCCACGACTACAGGGAGTTCGACGTCACCGCGGAGGAGCGGGCCTGGATGGCATGGTGGACGGAAATGGGCCACTTCTGCTACCCGTCCGCGCAGGTCATCACCTACTTGTACCCGTCCGCCATTGCGGAGGCCGCCTCCCTGGGCACGGACGTGGACAAGTCCGTGGTGGTTCCCAACGGCATGGTGATCGAGGAGTTCGACCGTCCCTACCGTGCCCGGGCGGAGGCCATGGAGTCGATCTTTGCCAACCCCAAGGAGCACCGCTGGAGCCTGGTTTACATTGCGCGTCTGGTGCCCATCAAGGGACTGCTGGATCTTCTGGAATCCATGGCCATGCTGCGGGAGATGGGCTACCCCAACGTGCACCTGAACGTGCTGGGCCCCACCGAACACGATCCCGGGTACCACCAGGCCTGCGTGGAGAAGATCGCTGCGTTGCAGCTGGAGGACATGGTCACCATTCACGGCACCGTGAACGTCCGCGAACACCTGCACGAGTACGACCTGTTGGTGCTGCCGTCCTACAACGAGGGGCAGCCGATCGTGGTCCTGGAGGCCATGGCCGCGGGCATCCCCACCGTGGGCACGGACGTTGGCGGCATGAAGCAGCTGATCCACGATGACCTCACCACCGGTGATGGCCGCGTGTATGAGGCCTGCGGTGAACTGGTGGTGGCCGGTGACATCCAGATGATGGCTGAAGGCATCCACCGCGTGGTTTCCAACCCGGAGCTCTACAAGACCTATTCGGTCAACTCCCGCGAGCGCGTGCAGAACTTCTTCCAGCTGCACGAGGTCATGGCCAACTACAACCAGCTCTACCGCATGCTCGGTGACACCGCCGGTGAGCGCAACGTGCGCTACGAGGGCGCCTCCGAGGTGGCCCACCGCCGCATGGATCCGATCACGGAGTCCCTCATGGTGGTCTCCCCGGATCAGGTGGAGTCCACGACCGCCACCGGTGTGGAGCAGGCACGCAAGGCTGCCGCCTCCATGCCTGAGGTCGAGCCCATCCATGAAGGAGACCAGTGGCTGGAGCTGGATGCTGAGCACGCACGCCCGGGGTCGCCCCGGCACCGTGCGTGAGGAGTGATTCATGAGTGGGGTGGGGGCGTGGATCCGGTACAAAGACCCGATTCAGGCGCATGAGATCGACTTTGCGGTGGAGCACTACCGGGCTGCGATTCTGCAGCCCTGGGAAGTGGAGGCCGCCGCCGAGCTCAAACGCCGACGCCCGGACATGACGGTGCTCTGTTACAAGTGCCTGTCCTCCACCAGGGATTACGAACCTGGTCCGGTGTTCACCTCCGGAGTCAGTTCTACGGAGGCCGAACGGGAGGGTGGGGACTGGTTCGCCACTCGCCTGGACGGCAGCCGCATTGAGTGGGAGCGTTACCCGCGGCACTGGCAGATGCGGGTCTGGGACCCGGCCTACCGGCAACGGTGGGTGGCCAACGTGTCTGCCGAACTGGCTGATTCGCCGTTTGACGGGGTCATGGCGGACAACGACGTCTTTGACGACTATTACGGGCTGAACCTTCCTCTGACCGGGTTGGATTCCATGTCTGAATTGCGGGCGGCGCTGGGTGAGTTGGTGGCTGCCGCGGGGGCTGCGTTACGGGAGCGGGGCAAGATCCTGGTCCCCAACATTGCGGAATCGCGGCGCGAACCCGGCCGGTGGGACACTCACGCGCAGTGGGGTGGCGGGTTCGAGGAGGTGTGGCTGGGCTGGAATCCTGATGAGCTGTTCGAGCCCTACACGGCACATCAGCAACTCGGGCAGGCCGCCGGGCCGGGCATTTCCATCCTGCGGGTGCCCACCCACGGTTCGGATGACCACCCCAATTTTCTGTACGGACTGGCCGCCTTCTGGATCTTCGGTGATGGTTCCGGGGCCTATTCGGCAACGGGCCATGATGACTACTCCCAGCTGCAGTACGTGCCGGAGCTGGACTTCCAGCTGGGCTCCCCGTTGGGGCCGCCGCAACAGGTGGGGGACACCTGGACGCGGGAGTTCAAACACGGTTTTGCCGCCGCCAACCTGGCCAAGGATCGGCGGATGCGCCGCAAGATCAAGGTTCCCCGCGGCATGGTGGACGCCTCCGGTGAGCCTGTGGCACGAAAACACGTGCTGCATGCCCACCACGGGTTGGTCCTGCGCCGGGGCTGACGTCGTCTCCACCGCTGAGATCACCACTTGCTGCTGAGATGACACCCAGTTGGGGGTCATCTCAGCAGCAACCGGTGATCTCACGAGTCAGGACCTCACGGCACCTGATGGCATCACCCTGACGTTGCCCACAACGGGCCAGTAGACTGGGCAGCAGTGCCGCCGTGCACACGTGGCCGGTGGCAGCCCAAGGCACTCGACGAAGAAGGAGCCAGCATGCCCATCGCAACCCCTGAGGTCTACAACGAGATGCTCGACCGGGCCAAGGAGAAGGGTTTCGCCTACCCGGCGATCAACGTCACCTCCTCCCAGACCCTGAACGCAGCCATCCGTGGTTTTGCTGAGGCCGGCTCTGACGGCATCATCCAGGCTTCCACCGGTGGCGCTGCCTACTGGTCCGGCTCCTCCGTCAAGGACATGGTCCGTGGATCCCTGGCCATGGCTGCTTTCGCCCGCGAGGTGGCCAAGAACTACGACGTCAACATTGCCCTGCACACTGACCACTGCCCCCAGGACAAGCTGGAAGGCTTCGTGCTGCCGCTGCTGGCCGAGTCCGAGGCCGCTGTGGCCCGCGGCGAGGACCCCATCTTCCAGTCCCACATGTGGGACGGCTCCGCCATTGACCTGGATGAGAACCTCAAGATCGGCGCCGAGCTGATTGAGCGCACCGGCAAGGCCAAGATCGTGCTGGAAGTTGAGATCGGTGCGGTTGGCGGTGAAGAGGACGGCGTGGTCGGCGAGATCAACGACACCCTCTACACCACCACGGAAGACGGCATCAAGACCGTTGAGGCACTGGGCCTGGGCGAGAAGGGCCGTTACATCACGGCTCTGACCTTCGGCAACGTGCACGGCGTCTACAAGCCGGGCAACGTCAAGCTGCGTCCGGAGCTGCTCAAGCAGATCCAGGACGAGGTCGGCGCCAAGTACGGCAAGGACCGTCCGTTCGACCTGGTCTTCCACGGCGGCTCCGGCTCCACCGAGCAGGAGATCGCTGACGCCGTTTCCTACGGTGTCATCAAGATGAACGTGGACACGGACACCCAGTACGCCTTCACCCGCCCCGTGGCCGGTCACATGCTCTCCCACTACGACGGCGTGCTGAAGATTGACGGCGAAATCGGCAACAAGAAGCTCTACGACCCCCGCGTCTGGGGCGCTTCCGCTGAGACCGGCATGGCCGCCCGCGTGGTCCAGGCATGCCAGGACCTCGGCTCGGCCGGGACTTCCGTCACCGCGTGACGCTTTTGCTGGCGAGCTAGTTCCTCACGGCAACGACGACGGCGGGTCACCTTCCTGTGGGAGGTGACCCGCCGTCGTCGTTGTTGTTCAAGGCATCAGTGACCCGTCAGGTGCCGGAGGATTTCTGCAGCAGGGGCCGCTGAGGCGTTACGGAAGCCCGTACCGGCCCACAGGTTGATGTACTCGGGTTGGCCTGCAGCGGTGGCAGCTTTGCGCAGCGGTGCGGTCAGGTGATGAACGGCAGGGAAGGCCAGGGGAGCACTCTCCGTATACCGGTCTGTGAACTGGTTGCGCAAGGCCCGGGCCGGTCTGCCGGAGAAGGCGCGGGTCATCACGGTCTCCGTCCGTTGCGAATCGGCCAGCGCGGCGCGGTGTGGTGCCGAGGTCCCGGCTTCTGGGCAGCGCAGCAGCACAGTCCCCACCACCGCGGCTGCCGCACCAGCAGCCAGGACCTCCTGGAGGGCCTCCGGGGTGCTGATCCCACCGGCGGCAAAGATCGGGAGTTCAACCTCTCCGGCAATGGTGCGCACCAGCTCCGGAAGGGGGACCTGGGCGATGGGTTCCTGCGGAGTAACCGTTGCCGAATGCCCACCGGCAGTAGACCCCTGGACGGCCAAGGCATCCACGCCGCACTCACGAGCTTGGTGTGCCTCAGCCAGGGTGGTGACCGTCTGGACAGTCAGGGAACCGGCGGTCTTGAGCCGGCCCACCACATCAGCCGGGGCCAGGCCAAAGGTGAAGCTCACCACCGGGACGGGGTCCTTGACCAGGAGCTCCACCTTGGCCTCCCAAGCGTCGTCGTCATCCCGTGGTTCCGTGGCCAGTTCCACTCCCAGTTCTGTGGCAACGGGGGCCAGTGATTCCACGTAGGACCTGAACTGGTCCGGATCCGGGTGGAAGGTGTTGGGCACAAACAGGTTCACGCCGAAAGTGGACGTGGCTGCTCGCACGGTGCTGATCTGGTCAGCCAACTGCTGCGGAGTTTTGTACCCGGCAGCCAGGAACCCCAGGCCACCGGCCTCAGCAGCCGCAATCACCAGCTCCGGGGTGGAGGGCCCACCCGCCATGGGGGCTGCGACCAGTGGGATGTCCAAACCGAGTTGTTCCGTGAGGGACATGATGACTTCCTTGTACCTCTCGTTCGGAAGACAACGACCGGTTTGAGGGTATCCCCGGAGTGACTGTCGTCGAAGGCCTGGTTGATCTCCTGCAACGTGTAGGTCCGGATCAGCTGGTCGAAGGGGACCAGTCCTGCCCTGTGCAGCTGGATCAGCTCGGGGATGAACACCTGTGGTGTTGAATCGCCTTCGATCACCATGGAAATTTTCTGTCCGGAGAGCATCTGGGTGCCGATGTCGATGGTGGATTCTGTGCCCAATGCGCTGGCGCCAACCAGCGCGGCGTGCCCCAGGATGCCCATGCAGTCCGTCATGGTGCGGAACACCGCGGCCACACCCGTGGTGTCCAGGACGTAGTCGGCGCCACCGCCGGTGATGTCCTTGATCTGCTGGATCTGGTCGCCGTCGCGCCCGTTGACGGTGTGGGTGGCCCCCAAGGAGAGCGCCAGGTCCAACCGCTCCTGGACGATCTCCACGCAGACGATGGTGGTGGCGTTGCGGATCTTGGCGGCCATGACGGCCGACAGCCCCACAGCGCCTGCGCCGAAGACGACGACGGAGGAGCCCGGTCGCGGTTGCAGCACATTCAGGACTGCACCGGCCCCCGTCTGGATGCCGCACCCCAACGGCCCCAGGATCTCCAGCGGGGCGTCGTCGTCCACCTTCACGACACTGCGGGCGGCAACGTTGGCGTAGGTGGAGAACGAGGACTGTCCGAAGAAATGGGACGAGAGGACCTGGCCGTCCTTTGACAGCGCCGAGGAGTCGTCCCCGCGCCTGCCCGCGAAATTGTGGGAGTAGAACTGCTCGCAGTACGCCGGGTGACCCGTGAGGCACAGGCGGCACGAGCCGCAACTGTCGAAGCTCAGGACGACTTTGTCGCCGGGGGAGACGTTGGTAACCGCTGCTCCCACGGCATCGACGACGCCGGCCCCTTCGTGACCAAGGACGGCGGGCAGGGGAGTGGGATACCACTGGTCGCGGACGATCGCGTCCGTGTGACAGACCCCGGTGGCCACCATGCGCACGCGCACTTCGTCCGGGCGGGGCTCGTCGAGGTCGAGGTCCTGGATCGTCAGTGGTTCTTTGGGGGCGGTGGCGACGGCTGCGGTGACCTGCATAGTTCTTCTCCCTTGAAGTGTTCCGGCGGCGACCTTGAGGTGGTCGCTCCTCCGCGCGGAACCGCCGTCCTGAGGCCGGCGCCCCGGCACGACGGTTGCGTTGTCAACAAGTGTGACCCACGCAACCGTCGCGGAACCCGTGTGGGCGAAGATGACGGGCCGGGGTTCCAGATCTCAGTCGCGGTTCTGGTTCTCGACCCATTCGTCCCAGTTCTTGCCCCAGTCCTCGGGCGGCCACGGTTCGCCATCGGCCAGTGCATTGAGTTCGTAGGCTGTCTTGCCGTCGATTGACTGCCGGATGATGTCCGCGTGGCCCGCGTGACGGGCGTATTCCTCGACGTAGTGCAGAACGACCCAGCGCATCGGCCAGGACTCGAGGTCCTGCGGGTACCAAGGGGCATCCGGCTTCTCGACCCGGGCGTCCATGTCCAGCGTGGGGACCAGGTCTTCGGCCCATTGGGCCATGTCCTCGAGCGCCTCGATCAGGCTCTCCGACGTGTCCTCCGGGCGGATCCCTGCGGCCAACGGTTCCCCCGCGGAGATGTCGCCCGTGCCGTGTGTCTCAGCCCGTGAGGGGTCGACAGCGGTGGCCAACAATCCGTCGTTGCCCACGTAGAGACAGTGCCTGGCCAGGGACGCAAGGCTCATCTCGCTGGCCGTGGGAGTGGCCCGGATCTGTTCGTCATCCAGCCCGATCAGAGTGGTGGCGAGCTGGTGGATCTGTTGTGCCGCGTACGCGGCCAGCGCGTCAGTTTCGGTGGTGACTTGGCGGGTGAAGAACGGCATGACTGCTCCTGTTCGTGGATTGCTGACAAAGTTTCAGTGCTCGGAGGCAGAAATTAGCGGGTGTGGGCGTAGAGATCTCGCAACAAGGAGACCTCTGACAGGTGGTGGATCAGCTCGCGGTTGATGTGCAGGATCAGGCTCAGCATGGGACGGTCGGCCCATTCACCTTCCGCAGGCTCGCACGGGGCCGCCAGCCGCTCGGCGTCGAAACTGCGGATGCCGCTGAACCAGACGTCCACCTGGTGCTGCAGCTGGTCGATCGCCTCGGCCGCCGTCGGGGCGTACTCCCAGTCCAGGTAGGACGCCTCCGGCGCGCCCAGGTGGTCGTGATTGCGGACGGCCAGAATGCCGACGATCACGTGGCCCAGCCGCCAGGCGATCGTGGTGAACGGCGTGGGATCGGGTTCGGGGAACTCGAAGTCGATGACCATCTCGCCGGATCCGCCCTGAACGGCGGCCCCTCCGCTGTCGCGCGCGTGGACGGTCCAGGCTGAACGGTCGTGCGTGGGATCGAAGAAGTATTCGTCGTCCGTCAACGTGACCAGCCGCTGTTTCAACTGGTGGTTCCAGTGGATCTTGAACTGTTCGACGACGGCGGTCAGGGGGTCGATCTGCGTGTTCATCGGTGTCGCTCCTCCGGCTGAACCGGGCGGGCCTTCCGCCCCGGACACCACCAGGGTCACGCCATCAAAGGTCACTTTCCGTCCTCTGAAAAGGCGATGATGACACCATGAGCGACACGACCCGACGAGCCTTGCGCCTGCTGACCCTCCTGCAGGCTCGACCCGTGTGGACCGGGCAGAGCCTGGCGGATGAGCTGGGTGTCACCACGCGCTCCTTGCGGCGTGACATCGAACGGTTGAGGGAGCTGGGGTATCCCGTGCTGTCCGAGAAGGGGCACGGGGGCGGGTACCAGCTGGGTGCCGGGCAGCGCCTCCCGCCCCTGTTGTTGGAAGCAGACGAGGCCGTTGCTGTGGGGGTCGGACTCCGTCTGGCCGCAGCCTCCGGCATCACGGGCCTGGACGAGGTCGCGGTCAGGTCCCTGGCTCACCTCGAGCAACTGGTGCACCAATCCATCAAGGACGAGATCGCGACCGTGGGGGCCGCCGTCGACGTCGTGCTCACGGGTGTCCCACCCGTCCAACTGGAGATCCTGCTGGTTCTGGCCCAGGGGGTGCGCGGACAGGTTCAGCTGCGGCTGGACTACGTGGCGCGGGACGGAGCCGCCACGCAACGTCGCGTCGAGCCGTACCGGGTCCTGTCGATGGGGCGCAACTGGTACCTGTTCGCATGGGACCTGGACCGCGATGACTGGCGGACGTTCCGGCTGGACCGGATCGAGTCCGCGCGGCTGACCACGTTCCGCTACAGCCCACGGCCCACCCCGGACATTCAGGTGCACCTGCGCCAAGCGGTCTCCCACGGTGGGCGAAGCACCCGGGTGCGCGTCCGGTTCCTGGCCTCCAGGGAGGAGGCCAGCGCCCAGATCCCGGCCGATGTGGGACCGCTGGACGCCGACGGACCGGACAGCTGCGTGCTGACCACGTACACGGAGGAGTTCGACTGGGTGGCTTTCCGGCTGGTGTCCCTGCCCATGCCGGCCCAGGTCCTCGAGCCGCCGGAGCTGGTGGCAGCCATGAGTGCGATGAGCGACCGGTTGGCCCGCACTGTCGAGCGGAGCCGCTGAAACCCGCGGGCACGGACCAGTGTCCAAGGGGCCGGCGGCCGCGGGGTCCGCGCCAGGGCCCGGGGTGTTCCGGACCTTGGTGCAGAGACCCACGTCACGCTAAGCTCACCGCATAAACGAACATGCCGACGAGCGTTCCCGGGAGAGACCCCGCGGAAACTGCGTGGGGCGCCGTAGGAGCAATCCCTCCCCGGGAAACTCTCAGGCACCCGCACCGGGACGCTCGGCAACTCTGGAAAGTACGGGCCGGCCCATTGCGGGCGGGATCCGTCACCGACGGGGCAAACGGGAGGTTTCCCGTTGAATCTCTCAGGTCCAAGGACAGAGCGGGGAGGATCCGGCTGGGGCTCGCGCGAGGCCCCACGAATGAGGGAGTCCCATATGAGTTCGTCAGAAGCACCCGCCCGCCCCGTGGGGCAGGATGCGCACGATTTCGTGGACCGTCACATCGGTCCGCGGGGCGCCGAGTTCGAGCGCCTGTTGAGCACCGTGGGTGTGGACTCCCTCGCCGATCTGGTCGACCGGGCGATTCCCGCCAGCATCTGGCAGGAACAGGAGCTGGAGCTACCGGCCCCGTTGACGGAGGCCCAGGTCCTGGCGGAACTGCGCCGGATCGCAGACCAGAACGACCCCGGCACACCCATGATCGGCCAGGGGTTCTACGGGACCATCACCCCGCCGGCAATTGCCCGCAACTTGCTGGAGAGTCCGGCTTGGTACACGGCCTACACCCCGTACCAGCCGGAGATCTCACAGGGCCGCCTCGAGCTGCTGTTGACTTACCAGACCATGATCCAGGACCTCACGGGGCTGCCCATCGCCAACGCCTCCCTGCTGGATGAAGCCTCCGCCGTAGCCGAGGCCGCGCTGCTGATGAGCCGCGCCAACCGCAAGGCCAAGAACGGTGTGATCCTGGTGGACCAGGACTTGTTCCCGCAGTCGCTCGCGCTGCTCCCCGGCCGTGCCCGCGCCGTCGGCCTGGACCTGCGCATCCTGGACCTGACCGAGGGCCTGCCCCAGATCGACGAGCCGGTGGCCGGCGTGATCGTCCAGCAGTCCGGTTCCTCCGGTCGGTTGCACGACTGGTCGCAGGTGATCGGTGAGGCCCACGAGCGCAACGCGATGGTCACCGTCGTCGCCGACCTCCTGGCCCTGACGCTGGTGGCCGCCCCCGGGGACCTGGGCGCGGAGATCTCCGTGGGCACCTCCCAGCGCTTCGGCGTGCCGTTGTTCGCCGGCGGTCCACACGCCGCCTTCATGGCGGTCACAGATGGTCTGCAGCGCTCCATGCCCGGTCGCCTGGTGGGCGTGAGTCACGACGACGCCGGCCGACCCGCCTACCGCTTGGCGCTCCAGACCCGTGAACAGCACATCCGCCGTGAAAAGGCGACCTCCAACATCTGCACCGCCCAGGCGCTGTTGGCCGAGGTGGCCGCTTGCTACGCGGCGTACCACGGCCCGGAGGGGCTGACCGCGATCGCCAAGCGCGTCCACGGACACGCCGTCAACCTGGCGGCAGCACTCGCCGAGGCCGGGGTCGAGCTGGTGGCGGAGCAGTTCTTCGACACACTCGTCGCCCGGGTGCCCGGTCGGGCGGACGACATCCTGGCCGCCGCGGCAGCGCAGGGCATCGACCTGCGGCGCGTGGACGCCGACCACGTAGGAGTCTCCACGGACGAACGCACCACGGCCCAGGACATCGCGGCCGTGGCCGAGGTGTTCGGAGCGAAGGCACCGGCCACCGAACTGTCCGAGCCGAACCTGCCCGAGAACCTGCGCCGGACCAGCGACTTCCTGACGCACGAGAACTTCCACGATTACCGCTCCGAAACCCAGATGATGCGCTGGTTGCGCCGTTTGGCCGACCGGGACCTGGCCTTGGACCGCACCATGATCCCGTTGGGCTCCTGCACCATGAAGCTCAATGCTGCAGTGGAGATGGCGGCCATCACGTGGCCTGAGTTCGCAGACGTCCACCCGTATTCGCCGGCCGAGCGAATGCAGGGGTGGCAGTATCTGGTCACGGACCTGGAGGACCGCCTGGCGGAGATCACCGGCTATGCCAAGGTCTCCGTGCAGCCCAATGCCGGTTCACAGGGTGAGCTGGCGGGTCTGCTGGCCATTCGCCGCTGGCACATCTCCCGCGGGGATGATCAGCGGGACATGTGCTTGATCCCGGCCTCCGCCCACGGCACCAACGCCGCTTCTGCCGTTCTGGCAGGGTTGCGGGTTCGCGTGGTCAAGACTGCGCCGGACGGCACCATTGATCCGGTGGATCTGGACAAAGCCATTGCGGAGAACCAGGACCGGGTGGCGGCCATCATGATCACCTACCCCTCAACCCACGGCGTTTTCGAGTCAGAGGTCAAGGCCGTGTGCGAGACCGTGCACGCGGCCGGTGGCCAGGTGTACGTGGATGGAGCCAACCTCAACGCCATGGTGGGCCTGGCCCAGCCCGGCAAGTTCGGTGGGGATGTCTCCCACCTGAACCTGCACAAGACCTTTTGCATCCCGCACGGTGGCGGTGGCCCAGGCGTTGGTCCTGTGGCCGTGGCTGAACACCTGGTGCGGTTCCTCCCCGGGGACCCCTTGGCGGGGGATCCTGGTCGCCCCACCGTGGGTGGTCACACCCATGAGGCGCACGACGCCGCCTCTGTGGGCAAGGGTCTGCCGGTCTCCAGCACCCGGTGGGGCTCCACCGGTGTCCTGCCGATCTCCTGGGCCTACCTGGCGCTGATGGGAGGGGAGGGGCTGACCCGCGCCTCATCCGTTGCACTGCTCAACGCCAACTACCTGGCCAAGCGCCTGGATGAGCACTTCCCGGTGCTCTACACCGGTGAGAACGGTCTGGTGGCCCACGAATGCATCCTGGACTTCCGCAAGCTCACTGCACGCTCAGGCATCACCGTGGCGGACGTCTCCAAGCGTCTGATCGACTACGGCTTCCACGCGCCCACAGAGTCCTTCCCCGTCAGTGGCACCCTGATGGTGGAGCCCACGGAGTCGGAGGACCTGGCGGAACTGGACCGGTTTGTGGACACCATGATTGCCATTCGCGCAGAGATTGAAGCCGTGGCCAATGGTGAGGTCAGCGCAGAGGACTCGGTGCTGCGCAACGCACCGCACACCGCCGCCGTTCTGGTTGCCGATCAGTGGGAGCGCGCCTACACCCGTGAACGGGCAGCCTTCCCGTTGCCGTCCTTGCGCGTGGACAAGTACTTCCCACCGGTGGGCCGCATTGACGGCGCCCACGGGGACCGCAACCTGGTCTGCTCCTGCCCGCCGCCTGAAGCCTTTGCGGACTCACGTGATCACGACGACGTCGTCGTGGAGAATGCCGCTGATGCAGCAAAAACCGCTGGGGCCTCGGAAAGTGCCGATGCAACGGAGACTCCCGATCCCAAGGGCGCTGCCCACAGCGAGAACCGGGAAGCCACCACCAACACCAAGGAGGAGACCCCGCGTTGAGCGCGCCGAACAACTCCAAGCCCACTGCGCTGAGCTCCGTCCATGAGCGCCTGGGCGCCTCCTTCACCGACTTCGGTGGGTGGTGGATGCCCCTGCGTTACGGCTCCGACGTGGCTGAGCACCTGGCCGTCCGGCAGGCCGCTGGAATCTTTGACCTCTCCCACATGGGGGAAGTCTTGGTGACCGGCCCGGAGGCCGCAGCATTCCTGGACTACGCCCTGGTGGGGCGGTTGTCCGCGGTCGAGGTCGGCAGGGCCAAGTACTCACTGCTGTGCAATGAGCAGGGTGGCGTGATCGATGACCTGATCATTTACCGCCTGGGTCAGGACGAGTTCCTGGTGGTACCCAACGCTGCCAACACCCCGGCGGCGTTGGCCGCGCTCGAGGGGCGCACCGGCACGCCTGATGGTCACACCTTTGACGTCACCATCTCCGACCGCACGGAGGCCACTGCACTGATTGCGGTGCAGGGACCAGCCTCGGAAGCCATCTTGCTGGAGGTTGTCACTGCCGACAGCGTGGAGGCAGTGAAGGCGCTGCGGTATTACGCGATCGTCGACGTCGTGGTGGAGACCGGAGACGGTGAACTGCCCGTGAAACTGGCCCGCACCGGCTACACGGGGGAGGACGGTTTCGAGATCTACGTGGATGCGGAAGCCGATCCAGAGGCACCCCAACGTCTGTGGACACTGCTGGAATCAGCCGGCCAGTCCTACGGCCTGGTTCCGTGTGGTTTGGCCTCCCGTGACTCGCTGCGTCTAGAGGCTGGCATGCCGCTGCACGGTCACGAGCTCTCCGAATCGATTGACCCGTTCAGCGCGGGCCTGGGCCCGGTGGTGGCTTTGAAGTCCAAAGTGTCCTTTGTGGGACGGGATGCCCTGGCAGCCATCAAGGAATCCGGACCGCAGCGCAAGCTGGTGGGCCTGGCCAACGACACCAAACGCGCAGCTCGCCCCGGATACGCCGTCCTTCACGACGGCGACACCGTGGGTGAGGTGACCTCAGGTGCCCCCAGCCCAACACTGGGCCACGCCATCGCGTTGGCTTTCGTGCGCCCGGACCTGGCAGAGGTGGGTACTGAGCTCCAGGTGGACCTGCGTGGAAAACCCACCCCGTTCACTGTGGTGGCTCTGCCCTTCTACAAGCGCGAACGCTGATCGGTGCTCGGTACGACGCCGGGTGCCCACCAACTCCAAGCAGCCAGAGGCTCCACTCAACAGGAGCCAGGAACCGAAAGGACCCCCATCCATGAGTGCCATTGACAAGGTCAACAAGGACTACCGCTACTCTGCTGAACACGAATGGGTTGATTCCGCCAGCCCCGCCAAGATCGGGCTGTCCCAGATCGCCGTGGACGCCCTGGGCGATGTTGTGTACGTGGACCTGCCAGAGGCCGGTGCCACCGTGACCGCGGGTGAAGTCTGCGGCGAGGTGGAATCCACCAAGTCCGTTTCCGAGATCTACTCCCCGGTCACCGGAACCGTGGCCGAGGTCAACGACGCCGTGATTGATGACCCGGCACTGCTCAACTCCGACCCCTATGGCGCAGCCTGGTTGTTCTCCGTGGAGGTCGACTCCGAGGGGGATCTGCTCTCCCCGGAGGAATACGCCGCAGCACAAGACCAAGAGTGAGGTGAACCATCATGGTGGTGAGCGTTTTTGACCTGTTCAGCATTGGTGTGGGGCCATCGTCCTCCCACACCGTGGGGCCCATGCGTGCCGCAGCGGACTTTGTTGCCGACCTTGTTGCCGACGGTCAGTTGGAATCCGTGAGTTCCGTGGGGGTGGACCTGTACGGGTCCCTGTCCTCCACGGGCAAGGGGCACGGAACGTTCACCGCCGTGTTGTTGGGGTTGGAGGGCCACCGCCCGGAACAGGTGGCCCCGGAAACCATTGACCAACGCCGTGAGGCGTTGGAGTCTGGTCAACCGCTGCAGTTCGCCGGTGCCCTTGACGGGGTTGTTGCACCGGTTGAGCTGGACTTTCACGAGCGTGACATTGTCCAGCGTCCCCTCACGCTGCTGCCCTATCACCCCAATGGCATGTGGTTTCGCGCCTTTGACGCTGACGGGCAGGTCCTGGCCGAGCGCACCGCCTACTCGTGTGGTGGCGGCTTTGTGGTGGTGGATCCGCCGGAGGGTACGGACCCCATGGCGGATGACGACGACGTCCAGGTCCCGTATCCGTACCGCACGGCTGATGAACTCATGGCCTTGTGCGATGAGCACGGGCTGAGCGTGGCCGAGTTGGCGCTGGCCAACGAGTGTGCTCGTCGGCCAGAGGCGGAGGTCAGGGCCGGGCTGGCGAAGATTGCGGATGTGATGGAGGAGTCCAAGAACTCCAACCTCCGCCGAACGGGATGCTTGCCGGGTGGGTTGGCGGTGCGTCGTCGTGCCCCGGACTGGTACGCACGGCTCAAGGCGATCGACTCCACCTTTGACTCCCAGTACTGGGTGGAGTGGGTGAACCTGGTGGCGTTGACGGTCAACGAGGAGAACGCCTCCGGCGGTCGGATTGTGACCGCACCCACCAACGGTGCGGCAGGCATTGTGCCGGCTGTGATGTTTTACGCCACCCACTACACTCCGGCTGCTCGCGGCCATGATGCCCGGCCTCGGGAAGAGATTGTTGCCGATTACCTGCTGGCCGCAGGGGCTGTGGGGGCGCTGATCAAGGAGCAGGCCTCCATCTCCGGGGCTGAAGTGGGTTGCCAAGGTGAGGTTGGATCGGCGTCGTCCATGGCAGCTGCCGGACTGGCTCAGGTCATGGGTGGCAGCGCGCAGCAAGTCGAGAACGCGGCGGAAATCGCCATGGAACACCACCTGGGTTTGACCTGCGATCCCGTGGGTGGATTGGTACAGGTGCCGTGTATCGAGCGCAACGCGATTGCCGCGGTCACTGCCGTCAACGCCGCGCGGATGGCGCTGTTCGAGGACGGCCCCACCCATGTGAGCTTGGACAAGGTGGTGCAGACCATGCGAGACACGGGAGCTGACATGTCAGAGAACTACAAGGAGACTGCACGGGGCGGGTTGGCCGTGAGTGTGGGTGTGAACGTGGTGGAGTGCTGAGGTAGGGAATCGCATCGAGGCCAACGGGGGTGCCACAGCACCACGTACTCAACCGGAGTGTGGCTTGTGGCTGCCCTGCTCCATCCGCGCTCAGCCAGCCCGGATGGGGGTATCGGTGGCACTCACCCTCCGCAGGCCTGGACAAGGCGGGGCAAGAGATCCCGGAGGGCGTCGTCGCCGGCTTGGGCAAAGCCCACCGCGATTCCTTGCCCCGTGGTGGTTGCCAGAGGTGAGGCTGGTTTGCCCCGGGTACCCCAGGCCCAGTAGCTGGACTGACGGCCCACTCGCAGACCGGCTTCCTGGCAGCGGTGCACCACGGTGTCCTCCGGAAGATCTGTGTCAATGACCGCATCAATACCGCCGTGCATGGGGGTCAGGCGGGCGTGATCGGCCTGCTCGAACGCTTGTTGCACCGCAGTCCGACGACGACGATAGGTGGCGCGCATGCGCTGGGTGTGCCGGCGGACGTAACCGGAATCCAACAAGTGCGCCAAGGCGTACTGAGTGGTGGCAGCAACGGGCAGCCCCAATGTGGCGCGTAGACGGGTGACGTCGCCCACCAGGTTCAGCGGCAGCACCAGGTATCCGGTGGCCAAGGACGGTGTGAGCAATGTGGAGAACGTTCCCAGCAGCGCCACTTGCTCGCGGGAGGTGTCCAAGTCAGAGAGCGTGGGCAGCGGCGTACCCACGTAGCGCAGCTCCGAATCGAAATCGTCTTCCACAATCAACACGTCCCAGCGTTGGGCCCATTCCAACAGCGCCAGGCGTCGATCCAGTGTCAAGGAGCCGCCCAACGGGTACTGGTGACTGGGGGTCACGATCAAGACGTCCGGGGCATCTCGCCCCGTGGGTAACAGGTCCACTCTCAGGCCGTGTGAATCCACTGGGCAGGGAACCACTGTGTGGCCGTGTGCGGTGGGAACCTGGCGCAACCCGGGGTGGCCTGGGGACTCAAGGCCGATCCGCAGCTGGGTTCGACTGACCCGTGCTGCTGCCGCGGCCAACAGCAGCGTCAGTCCCTCCCGCGCCCCAGCGGTCACGGCGATGTGTGAACTCGGCACGGGCAGGGCGCGCATCAACCGCAGGTGTTCCGCCACGGCGGTGCGCAGATCACTTGAACCCAGCGGCTGCTCGGGGGCATCGGTGGGTTGTTGCGCGGCATGACGCCACGCGGAGCGCCAAGCGGTTCCCGCCACCTGGCCCGTGTCCGGTTGGCCCGGGCGAAGGTCCAGCAATGCGGCGGATCGTCCCCGATCTGCGGGGGCGGCCGGGGTTGCGCGAGTGTCATGAGCTACGACGGCGTGGCTTGAGTCTGGTTCCTTGATGGACTGCTGGTCCGTTGCCACAGGGTGAATGCGGTCCAACTGAGGGTGCACCGTGGTGGGTTTGCCCTGGGAAGCCAGCACGTATCCCTCGGCCAACAGTTGGTCATAGGCTGCCACTGCGGTTCCGCGGGAAACCTTCAACTGGCTGGCCAGTACCCGTGTTGACGGCAGGGCATCGCCTGGAGTCAGTGTGGATCGGGTGATCTGTTCACGGATGCCGTCAGCCACCTGTACTGGTAGGGGCCTGGGGTCCGATCGGTCCAGCACCAGGGTGAGATCGATGGTGGCACGCGGGGTCATGGTGTGAATTCTCCAGGGGATCCCCCCAACTGGTCCAGTGAAAGTGGTCAGAACTGGATCTTGTGATGGACCAGAAGCCCCGTGAGGATGGCTTCCATGACTGAAACCAGCGCTGCACCCACGTCCACCACCGGCTCACCTCTGGTCAAGCGAGGCCTTGCCGAAATGCTCAAGGGCGGGGTGATCATGGACGTTGTCACAGCCGAGCAGGCGCGAATCGCGGAGGACGCGGGCGCGGTGGCCGTGATGGCCCTGGAGCGGGTGCCCGCTGACATCCGGGCGCAGGGTGGAGTGGCACGGATGTCCGATCCGGATCTGATTGACCAGATCATCGAGTCCGTCTCCATTCCTGTGATGGCCAAGGCGCGCATTGGGCACTTTGTGGAGGCTCAGGTCCTTCAGGAACTGGGTGTGGACTACATCGACGAATCCGAGGTGCTCAGCCCCGCGGATTACGTCAACCACATCCACAAGCACTCCTTCACCGTGCCGTTCGTGTGCGGGGCCACCAATCTGGGGGAGGCGCTGCGCCGACTGGCAGAGGGTGCGGCCATGATCCGCTCCAAGGGTGAGGCCGGCACCGGGGACGTCTCCGAGGCCACCAAGCACATCCGCACCATTCGCAAACAAATTGCCGATCTGCAGGCCACCTTCCGTGCCAACCCGGATGAACTGTTCGTGGCCGCCAAGCAACTGCAGGCCCCGTATGACATCGTCCGGGAGGTGGCCGAAACCGGGAAACTGCCCGTGGTGCTGTTCACTGCAGGTGGTGTGGCCACTCCGGCCGATGCCGCCATGATGATGCAGTTGGGCGCCGATGGCGTGTTCGTGGGCTCCGGGATCTTCAAGTCCGGCAACCCCGCCCAGCGCGCGGAGGCCATTGTTGCCGCCACGGCCCAGTACGACGACCCCGCAGCCATTGCCAAGACGTCCCGCGGTCTGGGCGAAGCCATGGTGGGCATCAACGTGGCAGACCTGCCCGCCCCGCATCGGCTGGCCGAACGCGGCTGGTGACCGCATGCCGGAGCACGACGCCGCCGCACCGGTCCGCGCCGCAACCTCACCGGTCCGCGGGGTCAGCGGCGGGGTTGCCCGTCCCACGGTGGGAATTCTTGCTTTGCAGGGTGGCGTGGCGGAACATGCCGCCATGCTGGAGACCTTGGGGGCTCGGGTGGTGCCGGTGCGCACAGAAGGTGCGCTGACGGAGTCGTCGTTGGACGGGCTGGTGCTACCCGGTGGTGAGTCCTCCACGGTGGACCGGTTGCTGCGGCGATTCCAGCTGCGTGACCCGCTGGTGGAGATGCTGGCGGAGGGCCTGCCCGTGTTGGGCACGTGCGCGGGGATGATCCTGCTGGCGGAGCAGATCGTGGACCCGGCTCCCGGGCAGCAGTCCCTGGCTGTGGTGCCCATCTCCGTGCAGCGCAACGCTTTTGGGCCTCAAGCGGACTCGGCCACGGAGATGCTGGAGACCACCTTGGGCCCCGTGAATGCCGCCTTCATTCGCGCGCCGGCGGTGGTCTCCGCGGGGGACGGTGTTGCAGTCGTGGCACGTAGGGGCACGGATGTCGCCGGTGACGGGCCGATTGTTGGTGTGGCCACGGATCAAGCGGTGGCACTGTCCTTCCACCCGGAACTCACCGGGGACGTGACTTTCCACCACGAATTCCTGGATCGGCTCTGAGGTGGTACGAGCCGCCGTCAGTCAGCGGGCCGGCACAGCACGTGCCAGGCGCCGGATGCCCTCCGCCACGCGGTAGGGGCTCACGCCCGAGTAGGCCACCCGCACGGCGTCGGAGGATCGGCCGTCGGCGTAGCACGCGGCGCCTGGCACAATCAGCACACCCTCCTGGATGCCACGGTTGAGAATGTCCCCCAACTCCACTCCGGGGAAACGCACCCAGGTGAAGAACCCACCCTTGGGATCCGTCCATTCGGCACGGTCGCCCAGATGCTCCTGCAATGCAGCGGTGGTGGCCTGTGCGCGCTCGCGGTAGAACTCCACGGAGCGGTCCAACACGGTGGTCCACTGCGGTGAACCCAGCCACGTGACCACCAGCTCCTGGGACAGCACCGAGGGGTGGACGAGGACGGCTTCGGCCGCGATCTGCATACGAGCCCGAACATGGGCCGGTGCAACGGCCCACCCCACGCGTAAACCGGGTGAAAAGATCTTGGACGCGCTGCCCAGGTGGATCACGTGCTCGGGAGCCATGGAATGCAACGTGGCCACCGGCCCGGTGGTGCGCTCAAAATCCAGCAGCCCGTAGGGATCGTCCTCAATGATCATCACGCCGCGGGCGGCGCAAACCTCCACCAACGCCCGGCGTCGTTCAGGGGAGAGCGTGACCCCCGTGGGGTTCTGATGAGTGGGAACCGTGTAGACGAACGGCACCCGGTGCCCCTGCGCGCGTGCGGCGTCAATCGCGTGGGCCACCGCCTCAGGGTCCAGGCCGTCCTGGTCAATGTTCACGTGCCGGACCTGGACCTCATAGCTGCCGAACACCCCCAGCGCGCCCACGTAGGTGGGGTCCTCGGCCAGGATCACGTCACCCGGGTTGCAGTACAGCTTGGTCACCAGGTCCAGCCCAACCTGCGACCCCGCCAGCGGCTGCACCTCACCAGAACCGATGCTGGAGCCACGGCGCGCCATCAGCTCAACCACCAGTTCGCGCAGCCCGTCAATGCCTGCACCGGAGCCGTACTGCAGGATCTCCGGTCCACGCTCGCTCAGCAACGACGACGCCAGCTGCGCCACCGAACCTTCCGGCAGAGTGCTCAGATCCGGGTTTCCACCGGCCAAGGAGACCACTGATGGATCAAGGGCCGTCTCAAACACAGCTCTGACCGGAGACGGACGAAACTCCTTGGACCGGGTGGCGAAACCCGTGTCTGTGGATGAAGCAGTGGGGGAGGGCTGATGGCGTGACATCGGGGGTTGCCTCGATCTGCTGAAGGTCCAGGGCTGCGGACCCCGATGTTCGCGGAGCACACGCGAGCACCAGCGTGCACGGCGCCCGTGACCCGGTCAAGAGATGGCCGGATCACGGACGCCGTTGACGGTGAGGACGTGCGGATCAGCTGCGCATACGCTCCGCACTCGGATCCAGCAAGGGCTCCGGGGTCACGGTGGCCGGGTAGCGCTGACCGAAGTAGGAGATCTCCACCGCGGTGCCCGGGGTGCTCAGCTCCGCAGGCAGCCACGCGTAGGCGATCGACTTGCCGATGGTGTATCCCTGATCCGCGCTGGTCACATAGCCCACGGCTGGTGCATCTGGATCTGCCCCCACCGCGTGGACCGGCTCATGGCCCAGCACCACGGCGGAGGGATCACCCAGCAGCAAGCAGGACAGGATCTTGCTGGGTGCCCCACGGGCCTCCATGTGCTCGGCTGCCACACCCTTGACGGCAAACGCGAGCCCGGCCTCCTCCGGTGTGTTGCTGCGGTCCATGTCCGCACCCCACAGGCGGAATCCCTTTTCCAGTCGCATGCTCTCGAATGCGCGGCGCCCCACCGGGAGAATGTCGTACTCCTGCCCGGCAGCCATGATCTGGTCCCACAGGTAGCCGCCGAACTCCGCAGGGGCGTAAAGCTCCCAGCCGAGCTCACCCACGTAGCTCAGACGCAGAGCCAGGGTGGAGACACCGGCAATGCTGAGTTCACCGCACCGGTAGAACCGGAAGGCCTCATTGCTGATGTCCTGATCCACCAGGGTTTCCAGGGTCCGCCGGGCGTTGGGGCCCCACAGGCCCAGACCGAAGTGCCCGGAGGTCACGTCCTCCACGGTCAGGTCCACGCCGCGTTCGCGCATCCGCTCCTGCAGCCATGCCCGGTCCTGGTTGCCGTTGACACCCACGTGGTAGGTGTCCGGGCCGGTCCTGGCAATGGTGATGTCGGAGAGGATCCCCCCGGAGGCATTGAGGACCAGTGCGTACACCACGCTGCCAGGTGATTTGCCCACGGTGCGGCTCAGCAGGCCGTCGTCGGCAAGGGAGGTGAAGAACGCCGTGGCATCGCGCCCCGGCCGTCCCGTTCCGGAGACCCGGAGCCGTGGCAGGGAGGTCATGTCCACCAACCCCACGGAATTGCGCAGGCCGTGGGCCTCAACGGCCGCCAAGGGGCTCCAGTGCCGTGCCGCCCAGGCGCCACGTCCTGGCAACGGCTGATCCCCGAGCATGGGCTGACCACGCTCAGCAGAAGATTCGTACCACAGCGGGCGCTCCCAGCCGTTGGCCACGGAGAACACCGCCTTGGCCTCCCGCTGACGGTCGTTGAACGACGTCGTGCGCAGCCCCCGCATCCGCAACGTGGTGGCCTTGGGGTGGACGACGTCGTAGACCTCGTCGTAGGACTCCTCGCCCTGTTCGCGGGCCCACCTCTTGGAGGTCACCCGAGGATCGAACCTGGTCAGGTCAACACTGTGGGTGTCAATTCCCGGGTCCCCGGTGGTGATCCACTCCGCCATGACCTGACCGACTCCGGCGGACTGGGTCACCCACACGGCCTGAGCCATCCACAGACCTGGCGATCCCGGCACCGGCCCCAACAGCGGTCCGCCGTCGGGGGTGAAGGAGAAGATGCCGTTGAAGCACATGGAGTCTTCGAGTTCACTCTGGCGCAATTCAGGCAGGAGATCCTGGGCTTCACGCCATGTGGATTCGAAATCCTCCGAGGTGAAGGGGTGGATGGCCGGGTGGGTCCCCGTGGTGGCAAAGCTCTGGGCGCTGGCGATCTGGGTGTCGTCCACCGGCAGCGGCCGGTGCTCATAGGCGCCAATGGCAATCCGGTTGTCCCATTCGCGCAGATACATGGCGTGGTCCTGGTGGCGCAGCATGGGCTTGACCACTTCCGTGGCCGAATCCATCTCCGCCAATGAATCCATGGGCAGGCTGAATCCGAAGCCGTGTTCCACCGGCAGCATGGGGATGTCGATCCCCAGCATTTCACGGGCCATCTTGGGCCCCCACAGCCCCGCACACGTCACGACGACGTCGGCGGGAATCACCTCAGAGGCTTCTGCCGATTCGTCAGCTGACGGGTCGCCCTCGATGTCCACGGTTTCGGACGGATCTCCCGGTTGAACAGGGCGGACCTGCACGCCGGTGACACGGCCGTCGTCGTACTGCAGGCCCGTGACCTCCGTGTGCTCCAGGATCTGGGCGCCACCTTTCTGGGCGCGACGTGCCTGGAACTCGACGGCGCGAATCCCCTTGACCACGGCGTCGGTGGGGGTGTGGAACCCGCCGAGCACGCGGCTGACGTCCAGGCCCGGCCATAGCTGCGCCACCTCCTCAGGGGAGATCAGCTCAGAGGGCACACCCCAGGAGTTGGCCAGGTCGTGACGGCGCCGCAGTTCCTGAGCGCGCTCTTCCGTGGTGGCGATTTCCAGGCCACCCACCCGCTTCATGACCCACTCGCCGTTGACCGTGAGGCCGTCCAGTTTGTCCAGGGTCCGCTGCGCCAGCTGGCACATGGTGCGGTTGGGGGAGGTCTGGAAGACGAAACCGGGGGCGTGGGAGCTGGAACCGCCCGTGACGTAAATCGGCCCCTGTTCCACCACCGTCACGTTTGTCCAGCCACGTGAAACCAGTTCATCGGCCAACGCGGCGCCAACCACGCCCAGCCCGATGATCACCACGCGGGACTCGGGTCCCGACCGGAGTTCTGTCATGAGAAAACCTCCACAGCGCGTGTGTTGCGAACTATGCAACGCCATAGTGCATAGTGCAACTACAGTACGAATGCACCTGTGATCCAGGCAATAGTTACGCGCACCGTTTTGGAGAAAGTCAGTGGCCGAGCAACGCAGTCCGTGGGCCGCCGATCACTGAAGTCTCCAGGCTCAAGCGCGACTCCAGGAACTCCGTGTGCTCACGCAACAGGCCGGCCACCTCCGCAAAACTGGATTCCGGCAGCCGGAAGGCCGGGGCGTTGACCGCCAGCGCTGCCACCACCCGTTCCTCGGGGTCACGGACGGGGACCGCCAGCGCATTGATCCCCTCCTCCCACTCCGCCACGGATGACGCCCAGTCACGTTCACGCAGCGTCTCCAGTTCCATGAGCAGCACATCCGGATCCGTGATGGTCATGCTGGTGTAGGCCTCCAGGCCTTGGTCCAGGACGCGCTCCAGTTCGATCTGGTCGGCATGAGCAAGCAGCATCTTGCCGGTGGACGTGGCGTGCAGGGGGCCGCGTTGGCCCACGTACTGCCGCGTGAGTCCAATCATCCGGTTGCCTGTGGTCTGGGTGATGGTCATGGCGTAACCGGAGTCCAGAACAGCCACATTGATGGTCTCGTTGAGTTGTTCGGCAACGGCATCGCAGCAGGCTTGGGCGTCCCGGGCAAAGTCGATGCGGTGTGTGACCGAGTTGGCAAGATGAAGCAGCGCAAAGCCCAGTTGGTAGGAGCCGCGGGTGGTGGTCTCCTCCACCAAATTGTGTGCCTCCAGGGTGGCCAGCAGGCGTAATGCGGTGGAGCGGTGAACATCCAGGCGGCGGGCGATCTCGCTGATGCTCAACGGGGCCTCGTCGCTGAGCACCTCCAGGATCGTGGCTGCCCGGTCGACTGACTGGATGGTGGTTTGTTCTGGTTTCACGCCCGTAAATTTCCCATCACTTGTGTTGTGCCTCTTGACGACTGTGCCACGGATGCCTTCATACTTTCCCCAACCACGTGTTGTGGAATGTGACCACTGTTGCATATCTTGCAACGAAGGTACGAATGGTTGGTGATCTGACGTGAGCTTCAGAGCTTGCTCCCTCCAAGACTTGACTCCCGGTGAAGGGCTGCGCATCGACTCGGTGCAGCCGCCCATTGCCGTGTTCTTGACCGAGGAAGGAACTGTCCACGCGCTGGACGACACCTGCACGCACCAAGACGCTTCTCTGGCGGCCGGCTGGGTGGAGGACTGCCGGGTGGAATGCCCTCTGCACGAAAGCACGTTCTCCCTGGAAACCGGGGAGGTGGATCAGCCACCCGCCAAGCGCCGGGTGCGGGTCCACAGTGTGGAAATCGACGGCGACGACGTTCTGGTGGAGCTCTCTCAGGACGCACCCAACCTGCCTCCGGGGGTCACCGCATGACCACGCACGGTGCTGATGTGCTCGATGACAGCCTGTTGCAGCACGAGGCCGTGGGTTCAGACGGTCCGGTGCTGGCGCCGGACGGTCACTTGCTGATTGTGGGTGCGGGTCTTGCCGGGTATCACGTGGCTCGCGGCGTACGCAGTCACGGTCACACCGGTCCCATCACCATCTTCGGTGACGAGAACCGCCCGGCCTACGATCGCCCCGCTTTGAGCAAGGCCTACCTCACGGGTGCAGTCACCGAGGAGGATCTCCACCTCGATGACCCCGAGGACCCGGTGGAGGCCACCTGGATCAGCGGCGTGGGAGTTGTTGGACTGTCTGGGTCGGCAGTACCGGCCGAAGAAGACGGCGACGTTGAGGAACTCCCTGCACCGCTGGGGATCTACACCGCAGATGGCCAGTTCCACGCCGGTGACGCCGTCGTGATCACCACCGGAGCTTCTGCGCTGACCCTGCCGGCTGCCCCCGACTCCTCCCAACCCCACGTGGAGCCCTACGTCCTGCGGGACATGGGGCACGCGCTGGCCTTGCGTGATGCCACCCTCAGCGGGGCTGAGATCGTGGTGGTCGGCGGCGGATTCCTGGCCTTGGAAGCGGCAGCCACCTGTATTCAGCGTGGAGCTGCCTCCGTGACCGTGGCAGCGGGTGAGCAGTATCCAGGTGCAAAGCGTCTGGGACATGCCGTGGGACAGGCCATTCGGTCCGCTTTGGAAAAGCGTGGGGTGCAGATTGCCCCGCCGTCGCGTGCCAGGTGCCTGCGAACCGCCACGGACGGTCATGAAGTGTTGCTGACGGACGACACCGTTCTCAAGGGCGACATCGTGATCTGTGCCATCGGGGCCAAGCCGCGCACCGAATGGCTGGCGAATTCCGAGTTGACCTTCACCCCGGACACCCGCGCGGTGCGCTGTGACGACTCCGGTGCCACCGTGATCCCCGGGGTCTATGCGGCCGGCGACTGTGCCCAATGGGCTTCTCACTCCAGCGGTCTGCGCCCGGTGGGTCACTGGCAGGAAGCCGTGGAAGAGGCTGCGGTGGTGGCAGCGGCGCTGACCGGAGCCGATGAAGTTGCGCTGCAGGAGCCCTACTTCTGGTCCGACCAGTTCGACCTCCGTATCCAGGGCGCTGGACGAATCCACCTGGCCAACCAGGTGGAAGTGCTGGACGGAACGCCTGAGGAGCACAACCTTCTGGTGCGCTACCTGCGTGACGGACAAGAGGTGGGAATCCTGGGGATCAACCGCTTGCGGGACGTCACCAAGTGGCGCAAGCAATGGCGAATTCGCGGCGGCAAGTCCCGCATGACTGCAGTCTGAGCGAACGGAGAAACCACAACAGCCTGATCAATTGACCGGTCACCAGCCGGTGCTGAACGCTGAAGGGAAACATCGTGATCATTGACCACCTGGACGCACCCGTTCCCGGATCATCCCTGCACCCCACCCTGACGGGGGAGGCCTACACCTCAGCGGAGGTGTTTGAACGCGAACAGCAGGAGATCTTCGAGAAGATGTGGAACTGCGTGTTGCGCGCGGACTCCATTCCCAGCCCTGGCCAGTGGAAGACCGTGACCGTGGGGCGCGAGGAAATCATTGTGGTTCGCACTCGAAAGGCCGGGATCAAGGCGTATCACAACGTGTGCAGGCACCGTGGCATGAGGGTCTGCACCAGCGGTGACGGCAAGAACAAGACCCTTCAATGCGGCTACCACGCATGGACCTACGCGTTGGAAGGCGAGCTCGTGGCCGCGCCCAACCTCACCTCCATGCCTGATGTGGACCGCGAGCAGTACGGGCTGAAGTCCGTGGCCGTGAGGGAATGGCTGGGTTACGTGTGGGTGTGCCTGTCCGATGCGGACCAGGGTGAGCAGCCGCCGTCGTTTGAGGAAACCGTCCTTGGAGAGGTGCGCACCAGCTTCGGTGCCGTGGAATCGATCGACAACTACGGGATCGAGAACCTGCGGTGCGGTGAGTCCAAGACCTACGACGTCGCAGCGAACTGGAAGCTCATCATTGAGAACTTCATGGAGTGCTACCACTGCGCCACCATTCACCCGGAGCTGACCGAGGTCATCCCGGAGTTCGCGGACGGCCTGGCCTCGCAACGTGCCAACGGTGAGGTGCACGGCGCTTCCTTTGGCGAGCAGATCCGCGGGTTCACCGTGGACGGTTCCGACGGCGTGACTGAGTTCCCCTCCATTGCACCCGACCAGGAGCGCAAGTACTACGCAATCACGGTCAAGCCGCAGGTGTTCATCAACACCGCGCCGGACCAGGTCATCATCCACCGGATGTTCCCGGTCTCCGAGTCCCGGACCATCGTGGTGTGCGACTGGTTGTTCCTCCCGGAGGTCGTGGAACGTGTGGATGCCGGAGAGCTGGACGTCTCCAAGTCCGTTGAGCTCTTCCACCGCGTCAATCTGCAGGACTTTGAGGCCTGTGAACAGACCCAGCCCTCCATGAGTTCCCGTGCCTACCGGTCAGGTGGCGCACTGGTGCCCAGTGAGCACCACATCGGGGAATTCCACTCGTGGTGGACCCAGCGTGTTGAGGCAGGTTCAGCAGACTGAGCCGGATCCCGCTGGCTGGGGCAACGCGGTCATCGGAATCTCAGTCTTCAGCGGCTGAGCCGTAGAGGTTGCGGGAGATGCCGTAGGCAGGGCCACCCGGCTCGGCCTGCGGCCCCAATGCCATCACGGTGATGAGTTCGTAGACCACATGGGCGGCGGCAATGCCTGTCAGTTCCGCATGATCGTAGGCGGGGGAGACCTCCACGACGTCGCAGCCCACAATGTTCAAGCCGCGCAGTCCACGCAGGATCTCCAGGACCTCACGGCTGGTCATGCCACCGGCCTCCGGGGTCCCGGTCCCGGGGGCGTGTGCGGGATCCAGGACGTCGATGTCCAAAGAGACGTACAAGGGCCGGTTCCCTACCTTGTCCCGCAGGAGGCTGACCACGGCGTCCACGCCCCGGCGCATCACATCTGCGGAGGAGACGATGCCGAAGCCGAACCGGGCGTCGTCGTCCAGGTCCTGTGTGCCGTAGAGCGGGCCACGGGTACCCACGTGCATGATCGATTCGGGATCGATCAGGCCTTCCTCATGGGCGCGCCGGAACGGTGTCCCGTGGGTGTACTCCGCGCCAAAGTACGTGTCCCAGGTGTCCAGGTGCGCGTCAAAATGCAGCAGCGCCACGGGTCCGTGGAGGGCGTGGTGGGCACGCAACAGGGGCAGGGCAATGGTGTGGTCTCCGCCGACGCTGACCATCTTGGTGCCGCCGTCCATCAGCTCCGCGGCTCCGGCAGCAATGGATTCGATGGCTTCTGCGATGTCGAAAGGGTTGCCGATCAAGTCACCGGCATCAGCCACCTGGCACGCGGCAAACGGTGAGGCGGACTGGGCCGGGTTGAAGGGCCGCAGCAACCTGGAGGATTCCCGGACGTGGTTGGGACCGAAACTGGCGCCCGAGCGGTAGGAGACCCCGGCATCGAAGGGGATGCCCAGAACCGCGATGTCCGTGTGCTCCACCTGATCCGTCCTGGGCAACCGCGCAAACGTCCCCACGCCTGCCCAGCGCGGGGTTTTGGCGGCGTTGACGGGGCCAAGAAGGTGGCGCCCGTCGGGGCCGGTGTGGGTGACACGTTCGGGGTCGATGGTTCTCTCCTGGGTGGATGGTGGTGATGGTGGTCAACAGGTGAGGTGGGTCAGGTGGCCATGATCCACAGGACCGTGGCGGGCTGCGAGCCTGGGTTTTCCCATCCGTGGGGTTCGGAGCCGGGGAAACTGACGGTGTCTCCGCCCTGGAGTTCAAGGCGCTGGTCGGGAGTGCTCAACACGAACTGCCCACTGATCACGTGCAGGGCCTCATGGCGGCAATCCATGCTGTAGGGCTCGTCCTCGCTGTGCCCGCCGGGTTCCACTGTGGCCCGAATGATCTGCAGGGCCTTGTTGACGGACGGGGTGACCAGCAGTTCGCGAATCCCGTGACCACCCAGATCGACCTCCGGGGCTTCAGCCAGTCGCACCACATCCACTGCTGCCTCAGCGGCAAAAACTTCCCCCACCTCAACCCGCAGCGCCCTGCACAGTCGGACCAAGGCATCCACGGAGGGGGACGTCAGGTCACGCTCCACCCGGGAGACAAAACCCTTGGACAGTTCCGCTGCTGCTGCCAGTTGTTCAACGGTCATGTGATTACGACGCCGGAGGTTGCGTAGCCGCGCCCCGATCCGTGCGTCCCCGGATCCGCTGTGAACGGGAAGAGCTTTCAGTGGAACCTCCGGGGGCACGAGTTGTCGCAGCTGTGATCCAACACTATGCCGTGGATCACATGATGCCTATACTGATACGCAACTTTTGTTTCTCTGGAAGAAACATAGCCGCTGGCCAGTCGCAACAGACAGGAATCCCGCCATGGACATTGCGATCATCGTCGTCTACTTGGTGGCCATGGTGGTGGTCGGCCTGTGGGCGGCCCGCCGGGCATCCAGTACGGAGGATTACAGGGTGGCTGGCCACCGGCTGGGCCCCCGTTCTACACCGGCACCATGTCCGCCGTCGTTCTGGGTGGCGCCTCCACTGTGGGTGGAATCGGGCTGGGATACACCTACGGCATCTCCGGAATGTGGCTGGTGATGGCTATTGCCACAGGCCTGTTGGTGCTGAGTCTGGTGTTTGCTGGTCGGATCACCAGGCTGAAGATCTACACGGTCTCCCTGGTGGCTGTGGGCGGTTGGTCCGGCATGAGTGACCGGTTGGACGCCACGTTCTTTGCCCCGGATGCCATGGGCTTCCAATCGATCATCACCATGTTCGTGATCTACGGCTTTGGCATGTTGATCGGGCAGGACATCTGGCAGCGGGTGTTCACCGCGCGATCGGCAGGGGTGGCCCGCTGGGGCGGCACATCGGCTGCCGTTCACGTGGGTCTTTACGGTGTGGCTGGTGCGGTCATCGGCATGGCCGCTGCTGCCGTCCTCCCCACCCTGGAAAACTCCGACGACGCCTTCGCCATCATGGCCCAACAGCACGTTCCGGCAGGGCTGGGTGGTGTGGTGCTGGCGGCAGGTGTGGCAGCCATGATGTCGACGGCCTCCGGGGCTCTGATCGCCTCCGCCACGGTGGCCCGGATCGACGTCGTCGCGCTGTTCAAAACACTGGTGACCGGTCAGCAGAACTCGCGGCCCTCCGTGCGCGGTGACCGCCTGTACCTGCTGACTTTCGGTGTGGTGGTGACCGTGTTTTCCGTCCTGGTCCCCGATGTGGTCACGGCTCTGACAATCGCCTATGACCTACTGGTGGGCGGCCTGCTGGTGGCCATCCTGGGTGGTCTGTTGTGGCGTAGAGGCAACTCTCTGGGGGCAGCCGCCTCCATGGCCGCCGGTTCAGTGGCAGTGGTGGTTGGCATGCTGGCCTTCGGCGTGATGGCAAATGCCCCCATCTACATCGGGTTGGGGGTTTCGGCCGTGGTGTACGTGGTGGTCTCACTCTCCACCCGCCCCACCGATCCTGCTGTTCTGGGCGCCTGGGACCGGCGCCTTGCCGGGCAGTCGGAGGATTCCGTGGGCGAGCACGCGTGACATGCGGGGACCGTATCTGTGCGCCGTCATAGAGTCTGCACCTGGCAGCGAACACCTCTGGCGAGGCCGAGCCGGCTGTAGAAGCATGG
Source organism: Kocuria subflava (assembly GCF_012163155.1). Taxonomy (GTDB): domain Bacteria; phylum Actinomycetota; class Actinomycetes; order Actinomycetales; family Micrococcaceae; genus Kocuria; species Kocuria subflava. Next base: position 23,478 of record NZ_JAAVUN010000017.1, on the reverse strand, counting down.
CCAGCAGTACGTGATCAGTAGCACATCAGGAGATGGACATGAGCAACGCGTTGCATTACAAAACCGTGAATCCGGCCACCGGTCAGACCGTGGCCGAGTACGACGGTCTGACGGATGACCAGATCGAGGACGTTCTGGTGCGCGCTGAAGCTGGGTATGCCGAGTGGCGTGCCACTCCCATTGAGGAGCGGGCGCGAATCGTGACCAACATTGCGGAGCTGTTCAAGAACCGAGCGGACGACCTTGCGGCCATTGCCACCCAGGAGATGGGCAAGCCATTGGGTGAATCCCGCGGGGAGGCCGAGTTCTGTGCCGACATCTTTGACTACTACGCCAAACAAGGCCCCACGCTGGCTGCGGATCAGCCCATCAAATCCACGGTTGAAGGCAAGGCAGTCATCCAGTCACTGCCCATCGGGGTGCTGCTGGGGATCATGCCCTGGAACTACCCGTTCTACCAGGTGGCCCGTTTTGCCGCCCCCAACCTGATGTTGGGCAACGTTTTGCTGCTCAAGCACGCGGAGTCATGCCCGCAAGCGGCCTTGGCCATCCAGGAACTCATGCGGGATGCCGGGCTGCCGGAGGGCGTGTACCAGAACATCTTTGCCAGCCATGACCAGATCGAGCAGATCATTGGCGACCCCCGGGTCCAGGGTGTGTCCTTGACGGGTTCCGAGCGTGCAGGTGCCAAGGTGGCCGCAATCGCCGGCAGCAACCTCAAGAAGGCCGTGTTGGAGTTGGGTGGGTCCGATCCGTTCATCGTCCTGGACACCAAGGACCTGGCGGAGACCGCCAAGTTGGCCTTTGAAACCCGGATCGAAAACACCGGACAGGCCTGCAACTCCAACAAGAGGATCATTGTCTCCTCAGAGATCTACGACGACTTTGTGGCCGAGATGGTGCGCCTGACCAAACAGCTGGAACCGGCCGATCCGGCGTCGGAAAAGCCCAACACCTATGGCCCCATGTCCTCCCGAGCGGCTGCGGAAACTCTGGATGAGCAGGTCAAGAAGGCCGTGGAGGAAGGCGCCACCCTGCACGTAGGAGGTGAACTCTCCGAGGGCCCGGAGGCCTACTTCAGCCCGGCCGTACTCACCGACGTCAAGCCCGGCACGGAGGCCTACAAGGAAGAGCTGTTCGGCCCGGTGATTGTGGTCTACAAGGTGGAATCGGACCAGGAAGCATTGGCCCTGGCCAACGACACCGCCTTTGGTCTGGGCGGATCCGTGCACTCCACGGATCCCAAGCGGGCCGAGGCCATTGCCCAACTGCTGGACGTGGGCATGAGCGCGGTCAATGCGGCGTCGGCGGAGACCGCGGAGATGCCGTTCGGTGGTGTCAAGCGCTCCGGGTACGGACGCGAATTGGGTCCGCTGGGCATGAACGAGTTCGTCAACAAACGCCTGCTGTTCATCGCCGGTCCTGAGGACTGACTACTTTCGCCGTGAGATCACCACTAGGAGCACACTGTGCCCCCCCCCGACGCACCACCGGCCGCGCCGTCCTGGAAACCCTCAAGGGCTACGGGATCGACACCGTGTTCGGCATCCCCGGAACGCATTCGCTGGAGTTCTACCGGCCCATGCGTGAACTCGGAATCCGTGCCGTCACACCCCGGCATGAACAAGGCGCGGCTTGCGGTGCGGACGGGTGGAGCCTGGTGTCCGGGCTTCCCGGCGTGGTCATCACGACGTCGGGCCCCGGGTTGCTCAATTCTCTCTCCGGGGCTGCCACCGCCTACGCGGAGTCCCGACCCATGATCCTGCTCTCCCCGGGGCGTCCGCTGGGACAGGACTTCCGGGACATCGGGGACCTCCACGAAACCAAGGACCCCTCCGGTACGGTCAACTCGATCGTGGGCAGGAGCCGCCGGGTCACCCACGGCTGCGAGGCAATCACCATGATCCACGACGCCATGCGGGACTTCACCCACTCCCGCCCGCGGCCCGTCCACATTGAAATCCCCCTGGACATCCTGGAAGCGGAGCTGGACTACACGGAGCATCAGGTTGCCCCGCGGCCACTGGGAACCCCGCAGCCGGCTCCGGTGGACGACGTCGAACGGGCGGCCCGGGCCCTGCGCCAAGCTGAACGCCCCGTGATTCTGGCCGGTGGGGGATCTCTGGCGGCCGGCACGGACCTGCTGCAACTGGCCGAAAAGCTTGAAGCCCCGGTGATCACCACCACCAACGGCAAGGGCGCCATCCCGGAGCGGCACCGGCTGTCCCTGGGTGCTGACCTGCGGTTGAGCACCGCACATGAGTTCCTGCGATCTGCCGATGCCCTGCTGGTGATCGGCTCCAAGGTGGGGGCTGCTGAACTGTGGGGTGGAGACATCACCTCGGACGGGCCCATCATCCGCGTGGACATCATGCGCGATCAGATGTTGTGCAACCTGGACCCGGAGATCGAGCTGCCGGGCAACTCGGCCGCCGTCGTACCGCAACTGATCGAGGCCCTGGGTGATCTGGGGGAGCGGGCGGCGCAGGATCTGACGGAGGTGTTCGCGCGCCTGGATCAGGAGGGGCGCCAGTGGGCGCCAGAGCTGGCCGAGCTCAACGAGGCGATCATGAATGCCGTCCCGGCAGACACCATCATTGGCGGGGACTCCTCCCAAGTCACGTACATGGGCTCCACCACGTTCTTCCGGGCGCAGCAGCCGAATTCGCTGCTCTACATGGGCACCTACGCCACGTTGGGCTACGGGCTGCCGGCCTCGATCGGGGCCAAACTGGCTGCACCCGATCGCCCGGTGGTGTGCCTGGTGGGCGACGGCGCCTTGATGTTCTCCATCTAGGAGCTCATGACCGCGGTGGAGCTGGGGATCACGTTGCCGATCGTGTGCGTGGACAACGGCGGCTACGGGGAGATCCGGGCCAACATGGAGGACCGCTCCATCGAGCCCCTGGCAGTGGATCTGCAGCAGCCGAACTGGGTGGCGTTGGCGGAGGCCTTGGGGGCTCGGGGGACGTCAGCCACCACGGATGACGTGGCCGATCGCGTGCTGGCGGCGTTGGAGGCCGATGGCCCCACGCTCATTCATCTGCCGATCGCCAAGAGTGTGGAGACACCGACCGTGTGAACGCGTGCGCGGTCGCGGCTCCACCCGCTGCGACCGCACCGTGAGATCACCTCTTACCGGTGAAATCACCGCCAGTTGGGTGTCATCTCAGCAGCAGGTGGTGATCTCACGGTGGGTGGACGTCGGCCAGGGCGTCAGGCGGGTATCAGGTGGAGCGGAAATCTGTGGTTAACGCCGGACACTCAGCTGTAACTCGCTGAGTGAGGACTGGAAACACACTCGGACAAACGGCGAAACACAGCGTCCCTAGCCTCAGTGCTGTCTTGACCGCAGCGGGTTCTCCCGCCGTTCCGAGGGAGCCGCCGTGTCCGCTCGTACCACCGTGAGCGCAGTTCTGAGCCTGGTTGCCGCTTTGACGATCACCGGTTGTGGCCAGCGCTACGACCCTCAGGCGGAGGCGGCTGCAGAGCAGGTGCCGCAGGCATCGTGCGTGGATACCAGCGGAGATACCGTCAAGGTGGGGTTGCTGAACTCCCTGTCAGGCACCATGGCGGTGAGTGAGACCACGGTGAACCGCTCCCTGAACATGGCGATCGATGAGATCAACGCTGACGGTGGGGTTTTGGGCAAACAGATTGAACCCGTCACGGAGGACGGCGCCAGTGAGCCCACCATTTTTGCCGAACGCGCGGGCAAGCTGATCCGTCAGGACTGTGTGGCAGCCACGTTTGGTGGCTGGACGTCAGCCTCCCGCAAGGCCATGCTCCCGGTGTTCGAGGCCCAGAACTCCCTGCTGTTCTACCCCGTTCAGTACGAGGGGCTGGAGGCTTCTCCCAACATCTTCTACTCGGGGGCCACCACCAACCAGCAGATCATCCCGGCCCTGGACTGGATGCGGGAACAGGGTCACAAGAAGATCTTCCTGGTGGGCTCGGATTACGTCTTCCCGCGCACGGCCAACCGGATCATCAACGCCTACGCACAAGCCCATGACATGGAGATCGTGGGCGAGGAATACGTGCCCATGGGCTCCACGGAGTTCTCCACGATCGTGAACAAGGCCATGGCATCGGATGCGGACGCGGTGTTCAACACCTTGAACGGGGATTCCAACGTGGCGTTCTTCCGGCAGTACAACGCCGTGGGCCTGGACCCGGAGACCATGCCCGTGATGTCCGTGTCCATCGCGGAGGAAGAAGTGCCGGGCATCGGCGTGGACAACATCCAGGGTCAGTACGTGGCCTGGGACTACTACCAGACCATCCAGACCCCCACCAATGACCAATTCGTGGCCAACTTCAAGGACCGCTACGGCCAGAACCAGGTGACCTCCGACCCCATGGAGGCCGCCTACACCTCGGTGTACCTGTGGAAGGCCATGGTGGAGGAGGCCGGGTCCTTTGACGTCGCCGCTGTTCAGGAGGCCGTTGACACCGGGGAGATCACCTATGACGCACCCGAAGGTGAAGTGACCGTGGATGGGGAGACCCAGCACATCTCCAAGACCCCGCGGATCGGTCAGATTCGCGACGACGGTTTGATCGACACCGTCTGGGAAGCCCCCGAGCCTGTGGTTCCGGACCCGTTCCTGGAGACCTATCCCTGGGCGGATTCCATCACCGGGGCCTGATGCCTGCGGCCCCACCGCACATCGGCGTTTTTTCCCAGCACCACACCAACACCCTTCAGAAAGGGGGCGCACGTGGAGATTCTGATCAGCCAAGTTTTTGCGGGCCTGAGCCTGGGCTCGGTCCTGCTGCTGGCAGCAGTCGGCTTGTCTCTGACTTTTGGTCAGATGGGCGTGATCAACATGGCTCACGGCGAGTTCATCATGGCCGGTGCCTACACGGCTTTCACGGTTCAGCAGGTTCTGGGCAGCGCTGGGGTTTCCTTGCTGGTCAGTCTCCCGTTGGCCTTTCTGATCGGCGGCACATTGGGTCTGATCCTGGAGGCCACGCTGCTACGGCGGATGTACCACCGTCCGTTGGACACCTTGCTGGTGACCTTTGGTGTCAGCCTGATCCTGCAGCAACTGGCCCGGGACATTTTTGGAGCGCCCTCGGTTGACGTTCGACTGCCTGAGTTCTTGTCCGGTCCCGTGATGATCCTGGGCACCCCGGTTCCGGCCTCGCGCGTGTTCATCCTGGTACTGACGGTTGTGGTGGTGGCAGGGCTTTCCCTGCTGCTGTCCAAGACGTCCCTGGGGCGCCGCATCCGCGCAGTCGTGCAGTCCCGCGACCTTGCGGAGGCCTCCGGTATCTCCTCCCGCCGCACGGACGCCCTGACGTTCTTCATTGGTTCGGGCCTGGCCGGGGTGGCCGGCGTGGCCATCACCTTGATCGGCTCCACCAGTCCCACGTTGGGCACCACATACATCGTGGACGCGTTCCTGGTGGTGGTGGCCGGTGGCATCGGTCAGATCCGCGGTGCGGTGATCGCCGCAGCGGGTCTGGGCTTGCTGCAGGTCTTCTTTGAATTCGGCACCACCGCGTCCATTGCCAAGGTGATTGTCCTGGTGATCGTGGTGGCCTTCCTCCAGATCCGCCCACAGGGCATTGTGGCCACTCAAACCAGGGGGTTGGCATGACCACCACAGTTTCACCCCAACAAACAACGACGACGCCGCCCACCACCGGTTCCGCTGAACTGCCCTCCGTGGCAGAGGGAGCCGGGGTGTGGACCACCGGGCCGCGCGGCGCCCTGCTGGGACTGGGCATCGGGGCGGTGCTGCTCCTGGTGATTGCACCGCTGACCCTGGGCGGGTTTGGGTTGGACCTGCTGGGCCGATACCTGTGTGTGGCCATGGTGGCCGTGGGCATCGGACTGGCCTGGGGCCGTGGTGGGATGTTGACCATGGGCCAAGGCGTGTACTTCGGGCTGGGCGCTTACATCATGGCCATGCACATGACTCTGGCGGACACCACGCTCGAGGGGGAAACCATCCCCACGTTCATGCGCCAGAACGGCGTGGAGCAGCTGCCCGAACTGTGGGGGATCGTGCAGCACCCGGTGGTTGCGGTGGCCGCGGTCATCCTGGTGCCCACGGGTGTCGCCGGGCTGCTGGGGTGGGCCATCTTCTCCCGGCGGGTCAAAGGCGCCTACTTTGCCATCCTGTCCCAGGCGTTGGCTGCCGCATTCGCCGTGCTGATCATCGGCCAGCCGGTGCTGACCAACGGTTCCAACGGCCTGTCCAACTTCCACTCTCTGTTCGGCTGGGACCTCTCTGATCAGGCCAACCGCACCGTGTTGTTCCTGGTGGTTGCCGCAGTGCTGCTGGTCATGCTGGCCGTCACCTGGCAGTTGTACCGCTCCCGGTTCGGCGAACTGCTGGTGGCGGTCCGTGATCAGGAGGAGCGTGTGCGCTTCCTGGGGTATGACCCCGCCTTGATCAAGACCGTGGCCTACATGATCGCTGCTCTCTTTGCAGCCATTGGCGGTGCCTTGTTTGTGCCGGTGGTGGGGATCATCTCCCCGGCGGACATCGGCGTGGTCCCATCCATCGCGTTCCTGATCGGGGTGGCCATCGGTGGCCGCTCCACGTGGCTCGGCCCGGTCCTGGGATCCATTGCGGTCTCCTTTGCCGGCACGCAGCTGGCATCAGCTTTCCCCTCCTTCTGGGTCTACCTCCAGGGTCTGCTGTTCATCCTGGTCATCGGGTTCCTCCCCGGCGGGTTGGCTTCGGTACTGGGGCTGGTGCGGCGTCGTCGTTCCCAGGGTGCGAACGACGACGGCGGCCAAGCGGCGGGAAGCACCACGGCACCAGTGAGTTCAGAACAGGAGGCAACACGATGAGCCGCGACCACCGCCCCAGTTATCTGGAGATCCGCGATCTACGCGTGGTCTTTGACAAGTTCGTTGCCGTTGACGGTGTTGACCTGCGGGTTGAGCAAGGTGATCTGCGGTTCCTGATCGGCCCCAACGGTGCGGGCAAGACCACCACCATCGACGCCGTGACGGCCCTGGCACCGGCCCAAGGATCCATCAATCACAACGGGCACGAGCTGGTGGGACGCAAGACTCACAAGATCGTGCGGTACGGGGTGGGGAGGACCTTCCAGACGGCCAGTGTGTTCGAGGACCTCACCGTCCTGCAGAACCTGGACATCGCAGCTGGGCTGCGCAGACGACCGCGGGACATGGTGCGGACCCGTCAAGAGGTGTCTCCGCGGATTCTTGAGGTCATGGAGACCACAGGTCTGAGTCGGCACCAGGAGACCAAGGCCGGGGTGCTGTCCCACGGGCAGAAGCAATGGCTGGAAATCGGGATGCTGATGGTCCAGGACGCCACGGTGTTGTTGCTGGATGAACCCGTGGCCGGGATGAGCCAGGGCGAACGCGACGCCACCGGCGAGCTGCTGACCAAACTGGCCGCCGATCACGTGGTGGTTGTGGTGGAACACGACATGGAGTTCCTGCGCAAATACGCCCAGTCCGTGACTGTGATGGCCGCCGGAAAGGTCATTGCCGAAGGTACCGTGGCGCAGGTCCAGGCCGATTCCACCGTGCAGGAAATCTATCTGGGAACCGCCGGGACCAAGAGCCTGGAGGAAGCCAAGGTGGAGGCCGAACTGCTGGGCCTGGACCCGGAGGCCGTGGCCGTTTCCGGCAGTACACAGAGCAAGGAGAACTGATGTTCGCACTGGAAGGTGTGCGCTCCGGGTACGGACGCACGGAAGTAGTGCACGGTATTGACCTCACCATTGCCGACGACGGCGTGACCACCGTCCTGGGGCACAACGGGGCGGGCAAGACCACCCTGTTGAAAACGGTCATGGGACTGCTGCCGGTGCGCTCCGGGCGGATCACCTGGGACGGGAAGGACATCACCCGGATGTCAGCCCACCAACGGGTTCGTGAAGGTCTGGCCTGGGTCCCCCAGGGGCAACAGTCTTTCGGCACCCTGACCACACGCGAAAACCTGTTGGTGGTGGCAGAAGCGCATCCCGGTGGACGGGGGCGACTGGAGGAGGTTGTGGCCATGTTCCCGGCCCTGGAACCTCTGATGGACCGCCGGGCGGGGCTGCTCTCCGGAGGCCAACGGCAACAACTCTCCATCGCCCGTGCCTTGTTGACCGGGCCGCGTCTTCTGGTGCTGGATGAACCGTCGGAAGGCATCCAGCCGTCAGTGGTCCAGGAGATCGAGGAGAAGATCGTGGGCCTGGCCTCCCGCTCCGGAACCCAGGTGCTGCTGGCCGAGCAGAAGGTCGGCTTTGCCCTGGACGCTGCCGATCAGTACACCGTGCTGGCCACGGGTCGAGTGGTCCGCTCCGGACGAGCCGATGAAGCCGCTGTGGATGCCGCGAGGGAGGCGCTCGCGGTGTGAGTGCGGGTGGTTTGGGTTCGGCGTCTGTGACCTCCTTCTGGCCCTGGGTTGCTCTGGCATCGGCGCGGGCCACGGTCGTGAGCCAGTCAAAGTCGAGACTGCTCCTGATGGGGTCGAAGTGCCTATGATTATGGTCCTTGGCCTGTCTGCGCCATGGAGCAAGGGAGAAGTGGCTGTGACGCTGAATGAAGCCCAGCGCTTGGTGAAGTCTAAGCAGCGCGTTGCTGATCATGGTGAGGTGTTCACACCGGCGTGGATGGTTGACGACATGCTTGATCTTGTCAAGCCAGAGTCCGAACGTATCGACTCCCGTGTTCTTGAACCAACCTGTGGCTCGGGCAATTTTCTGGTCCCGGTGCTTGCCCGCAAGCTGGTCACCGTCCAGCTTCGTCACGGCAAGAGCGAGTTCGAGAAGCGCCACTATGCTCTGTTTGCGCTTATGTGTCTGTACGGTATCGAGCTCCTCACTGATAATGCCGAAGAATGCCGAGATAACCTTGATGAGGTATTCAACGCGTTCCTGGGTGTCAGTCATGATGATCAGTGGGCACAAGCGGCGCGTGCGGTCCTTGCGGTGAATATCGTCCAGGGTGATGCCTTGACAATGACCACAGTGACTGGCCAACCGATCACTTTTCCTGAATGGGGCTACCTGGGCAAGGGAAAGTTCCAGAGGCGTGACTTCCGCTATGACGAACTCACCAAGCGTGCCTCGTACGAAGGCAGCCTGTTCGGCGAGCTTGACGACAAGGACTTGTTCGTCCCCGCGCAGACTTACCTGACGATGACCGTCGCCCAGATCGCCGGGGCCGCCACGTGACCCTTGCGCCTTTCAACTTACGAGCACACAACCCGGATGTCTTGACCTGCATCGCAAACCTCTCCAACGATGAGGTCTTCACTCCGCCGGAATTTGCGAACCAGATGCTCGACACGCTTGCCGCCGCGTGGGCAGATGCCAACGACGGCGCGGACATCTGGGCAAATCCGGATGTCACGTTCCTGGATCCGTTCACCAAGTCCGGGGTGTTCCTCCGTGAGATCGTGCGTCGGCTCACAGACGGCTTGATCTTGGCGATCCCTGACCTAGCCGAACGCGTCGATCACGTCCTGACCCGTCAGGTGTTCGGCATCGGGATCACCGAGCTCACTGCACTGCTGGCTCGACGGAGCGTTTACTGCTCGAAGCTCGCCAACGGTCCTCACTCTATTGCCGCGTCGTTCACGACCAAGGACGGCAACATCTGGTTTGACCGCACCGAACACACTTGGGGCGGCGGCAAACCCGAGTTCCGCGCCGATCCCCTCACGAGTGAAGAGATCGCGGTCTACACCAACCGCAAGTGTGTTTACTGCGGGGCGGGCGAGGATGACTATGGCCGTGGTCATAACCTCGAGACTCACGCATATGCCTTCATTCACACCGACGACATCAAAGCTCGCATGGCCGAGCTGTTCGGAGACAACATGCAGTTCGACGTCATCATCGGAAACCCGCCCTACCAGCTCAGCGACGGCGGACACGGAACCAGTGCTGCGCCGATCTATCAACTCTTCGTAGAGCAGGCCAAGAAGCTTGATCCCCGCTTCCTCACGATGGTCATTCCCTCCAGATGGTTTGCCGGTGGCAAGGGATTGGAGGATTTCCGCGAGTCGATGCTCAAAGACGGACGCCTTCGCTCGATAGACGACTTCCTCAGTGCGGCTGATGTCTTTCCCGGCGTTGGTCTCAAGGGTGGCGTGAACTACTTCCTCTGGGATCGCGACCATCCTGGAGAGTGCGTGGTGACGACCCACTTCAAAGGATGGGATGACTCGACCGACACCCGGCCGCTACTCGAAGAAGGCGCCGATGTCTTCATACGCTTCAATGAGGGTGTTTCCATCCTGAAGAAGATCATGAAAGTCGAGCTCGCAGGGCAGCCGAGCGTTTCCCTCCCGGCCGAGAAGAGCTTCAGCGAACTTGTGAGTTCGGCCCGTGCGTTCGGGTTGCGGACCTTCTTCAAGGCGAAGTCGGTTGCCGGCCCCGAGGATGTGAAGGTCTACCAGAACGGTGGCATCGGCTACATCGCGAGGAGTGAAGTGGCTTCTGGCAAAGCGTTGATCGACAAGTGGAAGATCTTTGTCAGCTACGCGGCTCCGGGTACCGGCAATAAGGACTCGTATCCCCACCGCGTCATCAGCACGCCATTCCTCGGCGAACCCGGGAGTATCTCCACGGAGACATACCTGGCCATCGGCCCCTTCGATTCGAAGGACGAAGCAGAGAGTGCGCTCACGTACCTGTCCTGCCGGTTGACGCGCTTGTTGATTCAGCTCCGAAAGGCCTCCCAGCATGTTACGAGCAGGGTCTACGGCTTCGTGCCTGTTCAAGAGTGGACCAAGCAGTGGACCGACTCTGACTTGTATGCGAAATACCGTCTGACCGATGAGGAGATCGCTTTCGTCGAGAAAGTAGTCCGTCCGATGGAGTTGGGAATCGATGAGTAGAAGTCTCGACGAGCTTCTCCCGGAGAGGCCGAAGGCACGTCTACGCATATACGCGTGGTCGCCGAATGATCCACCCGCGGGATATCCGGGACTGCTGAAGGTGGGGCAGACGACCAAGACGGACGTGAACGCCCGCATCCGCGAGTCGCAGGGTCAGATGCAGCAGGCCTACAGGCTCCACGTGGATGAGCTCGCCGAACGCGGCGATGGGTCGATCTTCCGCGACACAGATGTGCGTCAACGGTTGGTCGACAAGGGCTTCGAGAACCCGATCTTCGGCTCAGCGCGAGAGTGGATGCGGTGCACGCCAGACGATGTGCGCACGGCGATCACCGAGCTTCGCACTGGTGTGAAACTCACTGGAACCCATCATGAGACTTTCCCCATGCGACCCGAGCAGGTCAGCGCCGTCGAGAAGGCGCAGGGCTACTTCGAGTCGATTTGGGCCGAGGATTACCACGCAGTGCCGCGCTTCCTGTGGAACGCCAAGATGCGCTTCGGAAAGACCTTCGCCTCCTATCAGCTCGCGAAGCGGCTCGGCGCGAGACGCATCCTCGTGGTCACCTTCAAGCCCGCGGTGGAAGATGCCTGGCAGACCGACCTGGAGTCTCACGCCGACTTCGACGGCTGGCAGTACCTCTCCTCGGCTACCGGGGGTAGCCCGGACGATGCCGACGTGACGAGACCGCTGGTCTACTTTGGCTCGTTCCAGGACCTGCTCGGGCGCGACCGGAAGACCGGGCTCATCAAAGCGAAGAACGAGTGGGTTCACACCACCAACTGGGACCTCGTCATCTTCGACGAGTACCACTTCGGTGCCTGGCGAGAGTCCGCCAAGGAGCTGTTCGAGGGCGAGGACGAGAAGGTCAAGCAGAAGGAACTGGCCGCCGAGTACAACGACGGTCTCGTGGCCTTCGACGAGGAGCTTGACGAGCTCGGCAACGACGAGGACGACTTCCTGCCGATCACCACCCGCGCTTACCTGTACCTGTCGGGAACCCCGTTCAAGGCGCTGGCAACCGGTGAGTTCATTGAGGAGCAAATCTTCAACTGGACCTACACCGACGAGCAGCGTGCCAAGGCCGAGTACGCCGTCGCGCATCCGAACGCCTGGAACCCGTATGGGGCACTCCCGGAGATGCGCCTGTTCACCTACCAGATGCCCGACGAGCTCATCGCCGTCGCGAACCAGGGAGAGTTCGACGAGTTCGACCTCAACGAGTTCTTTGAGGCAAAGGGAATCGGCAAGGACGCCGAATTCACCCACAAGACCGACGTTCAGAAGTGGCTCGACCTCATCCGCGGCGCTCACCTGCCCACGCAGGTCGATGCCATGCGAATGGGCACCCGCCCGCCCTTCCCATACTCCGATGTACGGCTCCTGCCATACCTGCAGCACTCATTCTGGTTCCTACCCAATGTGGCTGCCTGCCAGGCGATGGCCAACCTGCTCGCGGAGAAGCAGAACGTGTTCTGGCACGACTACAAGGTCCTCGTCGTCGCAGGCACTGGCGCGGGCATCGGCCTGGATGCCCTCCCACCGGTGCGAGCGGCGATCGGTGACGGCCACGACACGAAGACGATCACCCTCTCCTGCGGCAAGCTCACCACGGGTGTGACCGTCAAGCAGTGGTCCTCGATCCTGATGCTGCGCAACCTTAACTCGCCCGAGACCTATTTCCAGGCCGCGTTCCGCGTGCAGTCGCCGTGGTCGATCAAGAACCCCGACGGCGACAACCCGAGCGCCGAAGCAGTGCTCAAGCCGGTGTGCTTTGTGTTCGACTTCGCGCCGACCCGGGCGCTGCGTCAGATCGCCGACTACGGTGCGGGCCTGTCGCCGGAGACGCCGAACCCGGAGCAGGCCGTGGAGGAGCTCGTGAAGTTCCTACCCGTGTTGGCCTACGACGGGTCGAACATGACTCAGGTCGATGCCGGCGGCATCCTCGACATCGCGATGTCGGGCACCTCCGCGACCCTCCTGGCCCGCAAGTGGGAGTCCGCGATCCTCGTCAATGTAGACAACGACACTCTGCGCAAGATCATGAACAACCCTGACGCACTCAACGCTGTCATGAACATCGAAGGCTTCCGCGCACTCGGTAGTGACGTCATTGAGACCGTCGTGAACAAGAGCGACGCCGTGAAGAAGGCGAAGAAGGAGAAGGGCGAGGACCTCACTCCGGCGGAGAGGAAGGAACTCACCGCGGAGGAGAAGGAGTACAAGTCCAAGCGGAAGCAGATTCAGGAGAAGCTGGTCAAGTTCGCCACCCGTATTCCGGCGTTCATGTACCTCACTGACTTCCGCGAGAACACCCTTCAGGATGTCATCACCAAGCTCGAACCGGGCCTGTTCCGCACGGTAACGGGGCTGACCGTCGAGGACTTTCATTTGCTCGTAAACCTCGGCGTATTCAACGCGACTCACATGAATCAGGCCGTCTTCGCATTCCGGCGATATGAGGATGCGTCTTTGTCTTACGCCGGTATCGAGTCCCACGAGGGACTGCGTAGCTACGGCCTCTACGACACGGTCGTCGCCATTGACGAAGAGTCCATTTCCTAATTATCGGCGCGGCCTCCCAGGAAAGTCGTATGTGTGGCAGGCTCCCGCAGTATACGGAAGCATGCCGAGCCACATCAAAAGGTTGGATGCCCCCACAACGAGCTGATGGGCAGGACGTGGAGCCAGTCATGCAGGTGGGCAACCTCAGTGCCGGTGTGTAGCACAACCCCCACCACCTCCCGGTCTGGCACGTGATCTCGGAACTGCTTGAGTCCCGCCCATGATCGGTCGTTTACGGTTCGCGCACTCTTGACCTCAATCGCAATCAGCCGTCCGTCCGAGAGTTCAAGAAGTAGATCAACCTCGGGACCATCGTGGTCCCGGTAGTGATAGAGCTCGAAGAGCTGCTCTGACCATGTGCGTTGCCGTTGGAGTTCAAGAGCGACGAACTGTTCCACCAACGTCCCGTAGAACTCGCGTCCTCCGATCGTCGCGGCCATCGGCGCGGTGAATCCAGCCAGGTGGGCGGTCAGCCCCGTGTCGGTCAGTGACACTTTGGGACGTTTGGAGAGCCGGCTCCGCGGGGTGCGGCGCCAAGGGGCTGTGGTGGTCACCAGGCGCATGACTTGAGCCAAGCGGAGGTATGAGTCGAGCGTGGTTTCCGAGATCCCCAGGGTTCGGGCCTCCTTGGCTTTCACCAGCTCGGATTGGCCTTGCGCGGCAAGCAGGCGAAGTACAGCGGCCATGTGATCCGCAAAACCGCCCGATTGGAGATCGCGTGCGTCATGGTCTGCTAGCCGGGCGGTGTAGGAGGCAAACCAACGATCCCTCCGGCGCCCGGACCTGGTGAGAACCTCTGGATAGCCCCCGCTGACCACTGTTTGGGGGTCGAGGGGGAGGAAAGCATCGTCTGACTGTGCTCCTTCCAGTACCCACGACACGAAGTCTTCCGGGGAGGAGCGACGGCTGATTTCGCCTTGGCTCAAGGTCATGAGTTCAACGGTCTCCGCCCGGCCCGCGAGGGAATCGCCCACACCCTTCACGTGCAGCAGGTCCGCGGAGCCGGTGAGCAGGAAGCGGCCCGGGCGCCGCTGGCGGTCCACGGACGCCTTGATGGGCAGGATCAGGTCAGGGGCGCGTTGAGCCTCATCAACCACCAACATGCCTTGCCCCGCTCGCTCCACGAAGAACTGTGGATCCTCCGTGGCTAGGGATCGACTGTAGGGGTCGTCCAGGGACACGACGGTGGTTTCCCTGTCTGTGGAGGCCATCTGAGCAAGCGTGCTCTTGCCCACTTGACGGGCGCCCTGGAGGACAACGACAGGGGTGTCTCCAAGCGCTTCTTGAACCAGTGACAGAGCATGTCGGGGGTAGGATCCGGCGGTCTCATCCATGAGTCCATCATGCCCCAACTTGGAGATTTTCGGACCTGAACTTGGAGATTTTCGGACCTGAACCTGGAGATTTTCGGAGCGGGTAGCTCATTCGACCAGCCGCCAGGGAGCCGCCGGTGTTGAATCGACCTCTGGTCCTGGACACAAGCCCGAAACGTGTCCCCGCTACGGTCGAAACATGTACCTGACGCCCCGGGAACAAGAGAAACTGCAGATTGTTGTGGCCGGTGACCTGGCCCGACGTCGTCGTGACCGTGGACTGAAACTGAATCATCCGGAGGCGGTTGCGCTGATCACCGCTGAGCTGTTGGAAGCCGCCCGTGACGGGCGCACCGTGGCCGACCTGATGTCCTGGGGAGCCACCATTTTGACCGCCGAGCAGGTCATGGATGGGGTGCCGGAAATGATCCACTCCGTCCAGGTGGAGGCCACGTTCCCGGACGGCACCAAGTTGGTGACCGTGCACGAGCCCATCCGCCCGGGGCCGGATGCCACAAATGCCTCAACGCAGAACCGCTTGATTCCCGGTGAATACGTGCTGCGGGACGAGCCCGTGGTGATCAACCCGGATCGGCCCACGGTGGAGGTGGAGGTCATCAACCGCGGGGACCGGCCGGTCCAGGTGGGCTCCCACTTCCCGTTCGCCCAGGCCAATCCCGGCTTGGAGTTCAACCGTGCGGCAACGATGGGACACCGTCTGGACATCCCTGCGGGCACTGCCGTGCGATTTGAACCAGGGGATGCCAAAACGGTGCGGTTGGTCAGCTTTGCGGGGACAGGCCAGATCGCCCGGAGTGCCGGGGCATCAGTAGACCAGGAGGCCAACCATGGCGCGTGAACTGAGCCGCTCCGAATACACCTCCCTCTACGGGCCCACCGTCGGTGACAAAGTGCGCCTGGCGGACACCGAACTGTTCGCGGAGGTGGAACAGGATCTTACCAACCGCAATCTGGCCAACCCCGGGAACGAGGTGGTTTTTGGAGGCGGAAAGGTCATCCGCGACGGCATGGGACACAACGGGAGGTTGACCCGGGCGGACGGCGTGGTGGACACCGTGATCACCAATGCCCTGATCATCGATCACTCAGGGGTGTTCAAGGCGGACGTCGGGATGGTGGACGGGCGCCTCAGTGCGATCGGCAAAGCCGGTAACCCAGATGTGATGGATGGCGTGGACATTCTGATCGGGGCCGCCACGGAGGTCATTGCCGGGGAGCACAAGATCCTAACGGCAGGCGGTGTGGACACGCACATCCATTTCATCGGTACGGATCAGATCGGCACCGCACTGGCCTCCGGGATCACCACCATGATCGGCGGCGGAACGGGCCCGGCCGAAGGCTCCAAGGCCACCACCATCACACCGGGACCGTGGCACGTCGAACGCATGTTGCAGGCACTTGATGCCTACCCCATGAACTTCGGCCTGCTGGGCAAGGGCCACACCTCGGCACAGGACCCTTTGGAGGAGCAGGTGCGGGCCGGGGTGGTGGGCTTCAAGATCCACGAGGATTGGGGTGCCACCCACGGATCCATTGACGCAGCCCTGACCGCTGCGGACCGCTTTGACCTGCAGGTTGCCATTCACACGGACACCCTCAACGAATGCGGGTTCGTGGAGGACACCATCCGCGCGATCGACGGCCGGGTGATCCACACGTTCCACACCGAAGGTGCTGGTGGTGGCCACGCCCCGGACATCATCTCCATGGCGGCCATGCCCAACGTGCTGCCGTCCTCCACCAATCCCACCCTGCCTTTCACCAGAAACACGGCCGAAGAGCACTTGGACATGCTCATGGTTTGCCACCACCTCAACCCCTCCATCCCGGAGGACGTGGCCTTTGCGGACTCCCGGATCCGCCCGGAGACCATTGCCGCCGAGGACGTCCTGCATGATCTGGGGGTGTTCTCCATGACCTCCTCGGACTCCCAAGCCATGGGCCGTGTGGGGGAAGTGGTCCTGCGGACGTGGCAGTTGGCGGACCAGATGAAAAAGCGCACCGGGCCGTTGGCGGGTGACCAGCATGCGGACAACTTCCGGATCCGCCGCTACGTCTCCAAGTACACGATCAATCCGGCCATCAGCCACGGCATCGCCGACCACGTTGGCTCGGTTGAGGTGGGAAAGCTCGCGGACCTGGTGCTCTGGGAGCCCGCATTCTTTGGCGTCAAACCCGCCGCCGTGCTCAAGAGCGGGCAGATCGTCCACTCCGTGATGGGGGACCCCAACGCGTCCATTCCCACGCCGCAGCCGCAGCTCATGCGGGACGCCTTTGGCGCCCAGGGGCAGGCACCCGCGCACAACTCCGTGCACTTTGTCTCCGGTGCCGCACATGACGACGACGTCCGCACCCGATTCGGCCTGGCTAAGAAGACCCTGCCCGTGGGCGGAATCCGTGGCCTGACCAAAGCAGATCTGAAGCACAACGGGCAGACGCCGCAGATAGAAGTTGACCCGCAGACCTACCAGGTGCGGGTGGACGGTGAGCTGATCACAGCCGAGCCGGCCCAGGAATTGGCCATGGCCCAGCGCTACTTCCTGTTCTGAGCATCTTCCAAACCCCTGTACTTCCAAGGAGCCGAACCGTTGATTGTTGATTCCATTCAGGGCAACCTGCATGACCTCTCTGAGGAAGAGAAGGTTGACCTGCATGTTGAACGCGTGGCGATGGAGGGGGCTGCCCTGCGCCAGCGGGTGCAGCGTGTGACCACCGATCACGGCAATGAGCTGGGGCTACGGCTGACCGAGCGCCGTGAACTGCGTGATGGGGACATCCTGCACCGGGAGGGGCGCAACGTCGTCGTCGTCTCCACTCTGCCCACGGAGGTTCTGGCCATTGCTCCGGCAACGGTGGAGGAAGCTGCCTTTGTTGCTCATTCGCTGGGCAACCGCCACCTGCCGGCACAGTTCTTTGGTCCGGACGCCCAGTTCACGGGTCTGGAGGGTCACAGCGGGGTCATGGTGGTTCAGTACGACCACACCTCAGAGCACTTCCTGACCGAGCACACGGTGCGCTTTGCCCGGGTGGACCGGGTCATGGAAGTTCCTTTCCGCCATGCCGAGCACACGCACTGACCGTGATCGGCGATGAATCCGGGCTGCTCACCGTTCTGCAATTCGCGGACTCGGCCCTGCCCACCGGTGCCTTCAGCCAGTCACTGGGCCTGGAAACGGCCATCCACGACGACGCCGTCCATGACGAGGCCACATTTCAGACCTGGCTCCACCGTTTCCTGCACCACCAACTGGCACCGGCGGACGGCTGGGCCATCCGCGCCGTGGTGCGTGACGGCCTGTATGCCCTGCGAGTGGACGCCATGCTGCACGCCATGAGCCTTCCGGTACAGGTCAGGGAGGCCAATGCGGCCATGGGGAGGCGGGCCGTGCAGATCGCGGCAGAGAATTTCCCCAGCCTGGAGATCACCGACTACGCGGCGCTGGTCTCCACCCGCCGGGCTGTGGGCAGTGTCCCGGTGGTCCTGGCGCTCTTGGCGCGTGAGCACGGCATCCACTGGCGGGATGCCTGTGCCGCCCACGTGTTCACGTCGCTGACCGCCCTGACACAGAACGCGGTGCGGGGTATTCCCATCGGGCAGAACGCCGGTCAGCGGGTGCTGCGGGCCATGCACCCGGAGGTGACGCGTGCTGTGGACCGGGTGGCTGCACTGACGGAGGACCAGGTGGGTGCGGTCAGCCCCGCGCTGGAGATAGATCAGATGCGTCACGCCTGGCAACGGGCCCGGATGTTCATGTCATGAGACGGCGGCTGGTGTCGTCGTGAATCACCACCAACACAAAGGAGGCGCAGATGAAAACTGAACCAATACGGATCGGTGTGGGAGGGCCAGTGGGGGCCGGCAAGACCCAGTTGGTGGAGCGCATTACCCGTGCGATGGACGGCGAGGTGTCCACGGCGGCGATCACCAATGACATCTACACGATCGAGGACGCCAAGATCCTGGCGCGTACCTCCGTGTTGGATGAGGACCGCATTGTGGGGCTCGAAACCGGAGGCTGTCCGCACACAGCCATTCGGGAAGACACCTCCATGAACGAGGCGGCCATTGAGCAGTTGGTGAGAAGGCACCCGGATCTGCAGGTGATTTTTGTGGAGTCCGGCGGGGACAATCTCTCCGCCACGTTCTCCCCGGAGTTGGTGGATTTTTCGATCTACATCATTGATGTGGCACAGGGGGAGAAGATCCCGCGCAAGGCAGGTCAGGGCATGATCAAGTCGGATCTGTTTGTGATCAACAAAACTGATTTGGCGCCGTACGTGGGGGCGGATCTGTCCGTGATGGAAGCCGACTCGCGGGTGTTTCGGAAGGACAAGCCGTTCGCCTTCACCAACCTGAAAACGGATGAGGGCCTGGACACGGTGTTGGACTGGATCCGTCGGGACGTGTTGATGCTCGACTTGGCACAGTGACCGGGGATTCTCTGTGGTGATCGACGCGGTGACCCGGACAGGTGCTGCCCATGACGTGGAGCTGACCGGAGGCTTGTTGCTCCAGGTCGAACACCGTGGCGGCCGCCATGTGGTGACCGGTCAACGCCATCAGGGTGCGCTGCGACTGTTGCGTCCCCTGTACCTGGACTCCTCCGGCCAGCCGTGTCTGACCGTGGTCAACCCTGGTGGCGGTTATGTGGGTGGGGACCGGTACCGATTGGCCGTTGCGGTGGGATCGGAGGCATCCGCTCTGGTGACCACCCAATCCGCCACCAAGGTGTACCGGACGCCAGGCCGGGCCGTGGTCCAGGAACAGACCTTCACCGTGGGAGCCGGCGGCACCTTGGAGGTGATTCCGGACCCATTGATCGCTTATCAGGACGCCGACTACCTGCAGCGCACGGAAGTGGTGGTCAGTCCGGATGCACGTGCGGTCCTGACGGACGTGGTGACGCCGGGTTGGGCCCCGGACGGTTCGCTCCACCGGTGGTCCTCGGTGCTGCTGCGAACCACACTTGCCCGGCCCCACGGTGGGCTGATCAGTCTGGACACCCTGCACCTGGTTCCTGACGACGACGCCGTGGCCGATCACGGGTTCCTGCCCGGACGGACCCATCTGGGCACCCTGCTGGCGGTGGCTCCGGAGATCGACTGGGCAGTGATCGAGGTAGTCCATGACCTGTTGACCAAACGGGAGGCCGAGGTGACCGGGCTGCGGGCGGGCGTCACGGGATTGGCCGAGCCCGCTGGTGTCGCGCAAGGCACCCGGGGTTCGGCTGCCGCCGGTCTGGCTGTCCGAGTTTTGGGTCCGGGAACTTCCGCTGTTGAAGACCTGCTGCTGGATGTGCACGCAGCGCTGCGGCGTCGTTGGGGAAATCAAGGGCGACTGAACGCCCGGAAGTACTAACCAGATGCACGTGCCCGGAAACTCTGGAGGGGAGACCACCATGTCAACACTCACGCGACCACTCGCTCAGCCGCGGGGGGTGAGAGCGCGGGAGCACAGGTCCACCGTGGTGGTGTCCCTGACCGTTGTGCTCTTGCACGCGGTGGGTTGGGGGCTGCTGCTGTTCACGGTGGTTCCTGCCGATCTGAGCTTGGGCGTACAGGCCGATGGAACACCTGCGGTGTTCACCGGCGCACTGGGGGTCACGGCCTTCCTGCTGGGTGTGCGCCACGCTTTTGATGCCGACCACATTGCGGCGATCGACAACACCACACGGCGTTTGCTTGCCGAAAACCGACCCGCCTCAACGGTTGGTTTCTGGTTCTCCATGGGCCATTCCACCGTGGTTGTGGGATTGTGCCTGCTCCTGGCCTTCGGACTTTCCGCTCTGATGGACCCTGTGGCGGACCAAGATTCCGCATGGCATCACTTCACCGGCGTGTGGGGGCCGCTGGTGGCCGGGATATTTCTGCTGGTGATTGCGGCTTTGAACGTCCAGACCCTGCGGCGGATTCTGGTCACTCGCTCCGCTTGCTCTGGCCAGGAGGACGGGAATGCTCATCTGACTCAGGCGGCCACCCACCGCCACATGACGGTGGGTCCTGTGACCCGCGTGCTGGACCGACTCGGCGCGCATATCCGCACCCCGCGTCAGATGTACGTGGTGGGGTTGCTGTTCGGCTTTGGATTCGACACCGCCACGGAGATCAGCCTGCTCCTGTTGGCCGGGACCGCAGGGTTGGCAGCTGTGCCGTGGTGGGCCGTTCTCACGCTGCCCCTTCTTTTCACGGCGGGCATGAGCACCTTTGACCTGGCCCAAGGTTGGGTGGCTCGCCGAGCCTACGGGTGGGCAGATGCTCACCCGCGGCGGCTTCTGACCTACAACATCGGGATCACCACCCTGTCCGTGGTGGTGGCGCTGGTGGTGGGTGCAGCGTCGTTGTCCGGTGCGCTGGCGGAATGGTTCGGGACTCCGGATCTGTTCGCGTGGACCGAGGCCGTTGGGCTGGAAGCGTGGGGCTTTGTGCTGGCGACCGTCCTGTTGGTTGCCTGGCTCGGTGTCAGGTTGGTTCGTGTGCGGTCATGAGATGCAGAACAGCACGGCACCCAGAACTGATGCGCTGACCACTCAACTCATGATCACCGGTGCCCAGAGGTTTCCGTACCAGAGTCTGGATGCCGTCAACGCCACACCCAAGATCAGGCTGAACAGGATCGATGCTGCATCCAGGTGTACTGCTGCAAAGACCACCACCGTGATGGTTGCAGCCGCAGGGATCGGCAAGTGCTGCAGCAGCCAGTCCAACAGGACCCGGCGGAAGAGGACCTCTTGGGCCAAAGCCATCACCAGGCTCGGGACCAGCGCCAGCATCAAGCCCTGCGCAGTTTCAGGTCTGATCTGTGAAAGCGGACCGGCGCCTGGCCGCAAGCTCATGACGTCGAGGGCGAGGCCTACGGCGGCGATCCCTACGCTGGCCACCACGCCCGTGGTTGTGGCGCCGGTTGCACCAAAGGCCAACCCACCCAGAATCACGCCGAGTGTGGCGCCCAGGTCCGTCACCAGGACCAGCACCCCGGCGTAGAGAACATCCCTGAGCGAGGGGTTCGGTGCCAAAGTCTTGACGTGGGCTTTCCGGCGTTGTGCATCCGCCCAGCTGCGAGGCTGCGCCCCCGTAGTCAATGATCCTGTGCTGATCATGACGCTGACTCTCCCATCTCTCCACTCCCCATGGAGTTTCCGGGTCCCGGAGGGAGTACGTGGTCCCCGGCCTACATCGAATTCTGACCGGTCAGCTCACCTGAGGTGCATCCAACGGTGAGTGACCCCATCGATCTCCACCTGCTGCTTTCATTTTATGCATGCACATGAGTATGCATGTCTCCGCGCAGTGAGATCACCGGTGAATGCTGAGGTGACCCGCAACAGGGTGTCATCTCAGCATTCACCGGTGATCTCACGGGCAGCGGGACCGTGGCCAGCCGGGCGGGGTGGGCCGGCAAGCCCCAGCGGGGCTCGCGGGCAGGACTCAGGCGGCCGGCAGGTCCGGGAACTCTGCTGCGATGGCCGAGTGCTGGATCTTGCCTCCGGAGACCAGAACGCCGCGGCTCAATGCAGTGTTCTCCTGGCAGGCCGTCTGCCACCCGGAGTGGGCCAGCTGCAGAGCAAACGGCAATGTGGCGTTGGTCAGCCCGTATGTGGAGGTCACCGGAACTGCCCCAGGCATGTTGGCCACACAGTAGAACGTGGCCGGGCCAACCGTGAATGTGGGGTCATCGTGTGAGGTGGCTCGGGTGTCCTCAAAACACCCACCTTGGTCTACGGCAATGTCCACCAGCACGGAGCCATCCATCATCCTCTCCACCAGCTCATGCGGGACCACCTTGGGTGCCTTGCGGCCAGGAACCAGGACTGCACCGATCACAAGGTCGGAGCGCAGCAGACACTTTTCGATTTCGTACGGGCTGGACACCACCGTGCGCACCCGCCCGCCGTACTGGTCATCCACTCGGCGCAGGGCATCGATGGACAGGTCGAGCACTGTCACGTCTGCCCCCAGCCCCACCAGCTGGCTCAACGCGTTGGAGCCGGCGTTTCCAGCACCGATCACGGTGGCCACCGCCGGGCGAACACCCGGAATCCCCGGAACCAGCAGGCCACGCCCACCGCTCGTGGCCAGCAACAGGTGGGAGCCCACCAGGGCAGCCATCCGCCCCGCAACCTCGGACATGGGCGCCAGGAGGGGCAGGGCGCCGTCGTCGGTCTCCACGTTTTCATAGGCGATGGCCGTGGTTCCGGCCTCCACCAGCGCCCTGGTCAGTTCTTCTGAAGCGGCCAAATGCAGATAGGTGAACAACACCAGGTCAGAACGCAGGTAGCCGTACTCGGACGGGATGGGCTCCTTGACCTTGAGCACCAGCTCCACACCCCACGCCTCCTCCACGGAGACCATGCGGGCGCCCGCTTCCACGTACTCCTCATCAGGGATGCGCGAACCCGCCCCGGCGCCCTGTTCAACCACGACGTCGTGGCCTTGGCTCACCAGCTGATGTACCCCTGCCGGGGTGATCGCCACGCGATCTTCCTGGTTCTTGGTCTCTTTGGGGATGCCGATGAGCATGGTGAGCCTTTCGTGGAGCCGATGGTGTGCCCGGGCGGCCTGTGGGTGGCACCGAGCGCTGCGGAGTGTTGATCAGCACCCTGCACACCTCCAGTGTGGTCCAGGTCACCGAATCGCTCAATGTTTGGAACACGCTTCAGGCCGGAAAACCGGGGGGTGGATTCATGTGGTGGTTGCAACACCGGTTTTGTGGTCGGTGTTCAGCAACTGCGTGAGGACCTCAGCA
>NZ_JAAVUN010000169.1 GCF_012163155.1 Kocuria subflava | reverse complement strand
TGAACTCCACCGTGCGGGAAGCCATCGGCATCACCGAACGGCCCGAGCCCACGGGGATGGGGATCTGGCGCACCTTCGTCCCCCGGCCCGAGGAAGTGGTCCGCACGGATCTGTACTACGGGGGCCCTGCGTTCATCGCGGGGTACTGCCCCACGGGTGATTCCATGATGTACGCCTACCTGGTGGAGGCCGCCCAGGAACGTGACCTCACGGAGGGTCCCGAAATCATGGCCGAGCTCGCAGCCGGCTACGGCGGACCGTGGGTGGAGATCCGAGAGCACATCAAGAACGACGCACGGGTGAACTACACCCACTTCACCCAACACCTGATCGAGGGTGACTGGCACCGCGGACGAGTGGTGCTGATCGGCGACGCCGCCCACAGTTGCCCGCCCACCATTGCGCAAGGGGCAGCCATGGCCATCGAGGACGCCGCCGTCCTGGCCCGCGAAATCATTGCCGCAGACACCTTCGACGAAGAGAGCTTCCGCTCCTTCAGGGACCAGCGAGTACCGAGAGCCCGCGTGGTGGTGGAGAACTCCGTACAGCTGGGCCAGTGGATGCTGGACGGCAAACGCGACGGCGACGTGCCGGGTCTCATGCACG
>NZ_JAAVUN010000168.1 GCF_012163155.1 Kocuria subflava | reverse complement strand
AGGCCCGGGCGAGCACACGCTGCGGGGAAGGCCGTCTCTCGACACCGAGGGGCGGCCTTTGTGCTGCCATCGCTGGGTTCAGCCTGGCGACCACAAGAGGTGGTGAGTGAGCAAACCTACTCATGCGTATCTCGAATAGTGAGATGCGCATGGTCCACTCGGCAACTCGTTGACTTCAGATCAAGTGTTTGCTAGTCCGCCAATTCAGTCGGAGAATCGCTGGCTTTCAGTGCAAATGCCCCCAGAAAGGCGATACCGAGCGACCCGGATAAACCAGCCTTTGATGACTGATGCGACCAAAGTGTCGATTTTCAGCTCAAAGTCTCATTATGTGAGACGTTGACACGATTGTTACTTGATCTATCTGGGTGAATCGCGGGAAGATGTCCGTGCCGCTTTCAGTGTGTACCCAGGTTTCGGTGCTGAGGCGAACGTCTTGCTTGTGGGAGAGCTAGGGCGACTTGAGGCAGACGAGCAGCGGCATACCGGCTTGACCTTCTTGTCGGTGGTGGGCTCCGTGAGCCCCGAAGGATTCGAGGAGCAGTTATGGCGGGTGCCCCCGGCTACGTGCATATTTCGCAGCGAAACAGGGCGGCTGCGGTTCGCC
>NZ_JAAVUN010000167.1 GCF_012163155.1 Kocuria subflava | reverse complement strand
GGGCACGTCCGAACGCTTCGAACGTCAGTTGCTGGACGCCGCTGAGTCCATGGTGGTCGACTGGCCGCAGAACCTTCAGGCGGTCGTTGGACCGGTCATCGAGGAACCGCAGGACAAGCTGCGCCGTGCCCTGACAGAGCTCGACGACGGCGAACGGTGGTTGCTCGAACCCAAACAGCTCGATGACACCGGGCGGCTGTGGCGACCCGGGATCAAGACCGGGGTCCGGCCCGGTTCCTTCTTCCACCTGACCGAGGTGTTCGGCCCCGTGCTCGGACTGATGCACGCAACGGACCTGGACGAGGCACTCGAATGGCAGAACGCGGTGGACTACGGGTTGACCGCGGGCATCCATTCCCTGGACACCTCCGAGGACGACCCCTGGTTGGACCGGGTGGAGGCGGGCAACCTCTACGCCAACCGCGGGATCACCGGGGCGATCGTGCAACGGCAGCCCTTCGGTGGATGGAAGAAGTCCTCCGTGGGACTGGGTGCCAAGGCCGGCGGACCGAACTACCTCACCCAGATGGGCACCTGGTACAAGGCAGCCTTCCACCGGGACACCCAGGGGGACGTGGTGCACGAAGCCGTCGCGGAGGTCCTGGAC
>NZ_JAAVUN010000166.1 GCF_012163155.1 Kocuria subflava | reverse complement strand
AGGTCGCCACCCCGCGCGAAGCGAACCTGCGCACCATCCACGACTTCCTGGCCGGCTCCGAGCACCAGTACATGGGCATTCCCGCCGGCCCGGAGGACACCTGGGACTCGGTCTTCGAACTCATGGTGGACAAGGTCGGCATCAGCCCCGATCGGTCCCACGAGCAGGGTCAGGACACCATCAGCGCGGAATTGTGCGTCACCGCGCTGGAGCGGTACGCGGACGTGTTCGGGCGGGTGGTCCGCGAGCGCGGAAGCATCTTGTTCGCGACCGCCCACCCGGCCGCGATGCCGGCGGTCTACGCGCCGATGGCCCAGGCCACCCGGGAGGCGGGGGCTCAGGTGCTCACGATCGACGGCGGGATCCCCTGGGACACGGGTGATGTCCGGGCCGTGGGCGACGTCGTGATGGTCGAACAGTACGGCGGCCTGCGGCACACGCACCGGCCCGAGCCCATGGACCTGGTCCTGGACCAGCTGGAAGCGGCCCACCGTGCTGATCCGAGCGCACCGCTGCCCGATCTGGTCGTCACGGATCACGGCATGGCCGGCGCGGCGGGAACCCGCGGGTATTCGGTCGTCGCGGTCGGCGGCTGCAACGACCCCGCG
>NZ_JAAVUN010000165.1 GCF_012163155.1 Kocuria subflava | reverse complement strand
CCCCCCCCCGCCGGGCGCCCCCCCCGAGCAGCCGCCCCGACGCACGCTGGACCGGCTTCGGCCGACGAGTCTGCTGGCGGGCACGTTCATGTGCGCGCCAAGCCGAGTATTCGCAGCGGCCTCCGCCGCGCTTGACCTCACGGCTGATGGTGGACACCGTTCGCCCCAGCTGCCCGGCGATCGCGGTGAATGTGTCGCCACGATTGATCCCCAGAAGGATCTGCTCGCGCTCATCGATCGTCAGGCAGCCCTGGCGTGGTTTCCAGCCGAGCGGTTTGGCATCGAGGTGCCTGCCGCTCCGGGCCATGACCCCGACCATCGGCGCGCTGCAGCCGATCTCCTTGGCGATATCGACCAGCCGCCAGCCCCTCGCGTGCAGCCTGAGCGCCAGCTGCTTCTGCTCCCGGCTGAGATGACCGTGCTTGCCCTGCATCCGGATCCTCCTGTGGTCAGTGACTGTCCCATCTCACAGGAGATGTTGCGCTGACCGCTTGAATCCGCCGATCCTGAGGTCAGCCTCGGCTTTTTCGCGGCGGAGCTCGACCGCCCACAGCGTTGATCGTGGAGTACATCGACCAGTACAGGCATGAGTTCGGCGTCGAGCCGATC
>NZ_JAAVUN010000164.1 GCF_012163155.1 Kocuria subflava | reverse complement strand
CCACCACAGATTGGAAAGCAACCGCAGTACGGCGCCGAAGAGGAAGCAGCCGATTGCGACGCCCAGGAACCCTCCGTCGAAGTACGAGACCCCGGCCACCGAACTCACGGGGCAGACAGCCTCCGCGCACCCGCCGCCCCAGACCCTACTGAGGACTTCATCCGAGAACACCTGAGTTGTGGTGGAACCGTCCAATCCACCCGAGGGCAACGGGTGTTCCAGGAATTCCAGCAGCGTCCCTCTTCCCCACCCCCAGGGTTGGTCTCCTCCCAAGCGGGGGGCAATCACCGCAATGTAGTCGATCATCTCGGTGTCGTAGGAGGTGAACACCGGCAACACACTTGCCAATGGACCCTCTTCGGTGATGTAGCGCCAGCTCGCGGAGAACAGATTCTCTCCGGGCAACCGGGCCCCAGCCGATCGAACCATCGGAACCACCGCCAAGAAGACGGCACCGATTCCGGCAGCAACCACCCACGGAAGCGTGACTCTCTGCGGTTTCCTGACCAGAAACGCAATGATGGGAATCAAGAGCGCCGGAATCAGGAATCGGCGGTTACCGCCCAAGGAGACCTGGAACACGGAAAGTGCCACAGAAAATACCACCGCT
>NZ_JAAVUN010000163.1 GCF_012163155.1 Kocuria subflava | reverse complement strand
CAAAGGCCCCCAGACAGTTCCCCAGCACTTTGCCGTACAGCAGCTCTCGGAGGGGGATGGCCGTGGCGAGGATCTCGACCACTCGATTCTGCTTCTCCTCCAATACGGAGTTGGCGATCGCCATCCCGAAAATCAGGGCCGCCATGTAGAACAGGAAGGCGAAAGCGAACCGGAGCAGGTACGTGGCCAGACCTCGGTCCTCGCCGACACTGAGGAACGTGGTTTCCAGCGCCGACCCCTTGTTCAGCTGCTCCACGGTGGTGCCGTGGTCCTCGGCGTTGTCCGCAACGGTCACTTGGGAGACGGCCTGTTCGATCGCCGTCTCCAGGTCCGAGTCGATCTCTGTGTCGGCCACGAGGGACCACGAGTCGCCGTCATGAATGAGCGCCGCGTCCACCTCCTCGTCACGGACCAGGTCCTCGGCCTCCACGGGTTGCACCTCGCGTCCCGTGACCGTGGTCTTGTCCCCCATGGCGGCGTCGGCCTGCTCGACCGCCTCGGCCGCCAACGGACCGCTGGTGGCAAGGTCGTGCTCCGTGGCCCGATCTGCCATGAACGCGTTGAACGCAATCATGGCCGCGATGATCACCATGGTGGACAGCGTGGAGAT
>NZ_JAAVUN010000162.1 GCF_012163155.1 Kocuria subflava | reverse complement strand
CAGCCCATTCACGAAGCCCAGGCAGGCGTTCGTGATGTCGAAGTTCAGGGTCGAGGACGGCATGCCCAGACGTGCGTGTTCGGAGACCGACACCGCGGGCTCGTAACCGTCACGGGTCACCGAACAGTTGATGAGCAGACCCACCTGGTCCGGGGTGATCCCGGCTTCGTCCATGGCTGCCTGCGCGGCCTCCACAGCGCCGTCGGTGTAGTGCCGACCCTCCGACCACTCCCGGTGTTCTTTGACTCCCGCCAACCGTTCGAGCAGCCCGGTGGGCAACTTGAGCCGTCCGAAAGTCTCCGCGAGCTTCTGGTCGGCGGTCTCCGACTTGACGACCACGTCGGCCTCGACCTTCTTGATCGACAAGAGGGAGGCGTTCTGGTGCTTGATGATGGAGTTTCCTGGCAACGCACGAGCTTTCGTCGGGGGGATGAGAACGGCCCCGGTCAGTCTAGCCACCGGTGGGAAGGCACCTGTTCAACGGGCAGGGTGTTCTCCCCTGGCGGACCCGTGACAAGGCGCACGCTAGGATCGACGGGTGCATCTGAAGACCTTGACCGTGCGTGGCTTCAAGTCTTTCGCCTCCGCCACCACGTTCGAGTTCGAGCCGG
>NZ_JAAVUN010000161.1 GCF_012163155.1 Kocuria subflava | reverse complement strand
TAGCCCAGACCGCGGGCGTCGGAGTCGGGACTCTCTACCGTCATTTCCCCGAGCGTCCGGACTTGATCCTGGGCATCGTGGATGAGATCGCCCAGCAAGTCGAGGCCCTGGCGACCAAGGCTCTGGCTGATTGGGAGGCCGGCCCCCAGGGTGCGTGGGCGGAGTTCGTCCGGGGGTGTGGTGCGCTGCGGACGGGTGCGATTGCCACGGGCTCAAATGCCCCGACTGCCCTGGCGGAAAAGGACTTGGGCCCGTTCATGGAGCGCCGCGATCGGCTGATGCAGGTGCTGACCCCGGTCCTGGATCGCGCCCGGTCCCACGGGCTGATCGAACCCACGTTGACGCCGCAGCGGTTCTTCATTGGCCTGGGGGCCATCACCCGCCCACTGCCGGAGCCTGCCTCCAGGGTGTTCCCCCACGAGGAGATGGACGCGTGGCTGGTCGAGATCTACCTCAGGGGCCTCCGGCCCGATGACTCCCAGGACCACAAGCAGTAGCCCCGTACCGTCCGGAAGGTGCTGCTGCGCAAAGCATCAGCCCAGGATGGCTGCCGCGACCCGGTCGGCGTCGGCCAAGGTCCGCGAGCCCAGCGCGGCGGGGGCTCCCGCCTC
>NZ_JAAVUN010000160.1 GCF_012163155.1 Kocuria subflava | reverse complement strand
CCGATCTGCGGGGCTTCGGACGGCCCGGGCCCTCGCCGCGGGAGGCAGAGGGCCCTGCGGAGACGGGCGGCGCCGACGGTGCCGGCCGGCACAACGTGGCCAACTACGTCCGGTTTCTGCGTTCCTTCATCCAGCGCTTGACCGACGGGGCGGTGAACCCCGAGTCGGATCACGGGGTCGCGTTGCTGGGGCACAGTTTCGGATCCGTCGTGGCCGCTCACCTGGCCGCGGAGTCCCCCGCCATGGTGCAGCGGCTGATCCTGGTGAACCCGATCAGCGAACCGGCACTGACCAGTGACCGCGTGTGGGCCTCCCAGGTCGCCGACACGTACTACAGCCTCGGGTCCAAGCTGCCTTTCGGGTTGGGCGACAAACTCCTGCGCAGCAACACCGCGACGGACATCATGAGCCGGGAACTGACCACCACGCAGGATCCGGAACTGCGCGAATACATCGTCAACCAGCACCGCGCCTACTTCGGCAGTTACGCCGAGAAGCGCGTGATCCGCGAAGCCTACGTCTCCTCGATCTCCCGGACCGTGGCCGAAGTGGGGCCGCCTCTCACCATGCCGGTACTCCTGATCACGGGTGGGGGGGGCCCCGTGGGGGCGC
>NZ_JAAVUN010000016.1 GCF_012163155.1 Kocuria subflava | reverse complement strand
GGGAGATCAGCTGTCCGCCCACGGGGAGATCACCTGACCGCCCACAGGGAAGTCGGGCTGACCGTTGACAGTGAGCAGGAACCGCCCTGCAACCGTTGCTGCCTGTTGCGATGGCCGACCGGCGCCGTGCGCTGTGTCAGACTGTCCGCCGTGCGTGTTGTGATCGCTGACTGCTCCGTTGACTACCAAGGCCGGCTGACGGCCCATCTGCCGCTGGCCCGCCGCCTGCTGATCATCAAGGCGGACGGCTCCGTGTTGGTGCATTCCGACGGCGGCAGCTACAAGCCCCTGAACTGGATGTCTCCACCCGCCAGGCTCTCCACCTCAGAACCCACGGAGGACCAATCCGCGGTGGGTGTCCAAGAGGTCTGGACGGTCTCCGCCACCAAGTCCGATGACGTCTTGAAGATCCTGATCCATGAGACTCATGAGGAAATCGCCCATGATCTGGGTGTTGACCCGGGACTGACCAAGGACGGCGTGGAAGCCGATCTGCAACGATTGTTGGCCGAGCAGATCGATCTCGTGGGTGAAGGTTCCATGCTGATCCGGCGTGAATACCCCACAGCGATCGGGCCCGTGGACATCCTGGCCCGTGACGCCAAGGGCGCCACCATTGCCATCGAACTCAAACGCCGCGGTGACATCGACGGTGTGGAGCAGCTGACCCGCTACCTGGAACTGCTCAACCGCGATCCCCGGCTTGCGCCGGTCCGTGGCATATTCGCCGCCCAGCAGATCAAGCCCCAGGCCAAGGTCTTGGCCACTGACCGCGGGATCTCCTGCCTGACACTGGACTACGACGCCATGCGCGACGTCGACGACAAGGACGCTCGCCTGTTCTGAACCAGGCACGTTTGACAGTGAAATGACCACCTGCTCGCGATGCAGGTGGTCATTTCACTGTCACAGGCGATGCTCTCAGTAGAGCGGTGAGGCCATGTGCCGTTCCACCGCGACACCGGCGTTGGTCAGGTTCTCCACAAAGTTCTCATACCCGCGATCGATGTGCCCGATCCCGTTGACCTCCGTGGCGCCATCAGCACGCATGCCGGCAATCACCAGGGCAGCACCGGCACGGATGTCCTTGGCCTCCACGGGCGCACCGGAGAGCTTGTCAACGCCATCCAGCCAGGCATGGTGTCCGTCGAGGCGGACGTGGGCACCCAGGCGTTCCAGCTCAGCTGTGAAACCCCACCGGGCCTCGAACACGTTCTCCGTGATCATTCCGGAGCCCTCCGCTACGGCGTTCATGGCGACGGCGAACGGTTGCAGATCCGTGGGGAAGCCCGGATACGGGAAGGTGGAAATGTTCACGGCCTTGGGCCGGGACGGGCCGTGCACCTGGAAACCGTCCTCCAGCTCGGTGATCTCACATCCGGCGCTGCGCAGCTTGTCCAGGACCAGGCTCAGATGGGAGGACTCTGCGCCCTTCACATGGACCGAACCGCCGGTGATGGCGGCCGCAAAGGCCCACGTTCCAGCCACAATCCGGTCCGGCACGGTGCGATGGACCACCGACTGCAGGGCTTCAACGCCCGTGATGGTCAGCGTTGAACTGCCCACTCCCTCGATCTGGGCACCCATGGCCATGAGCATCTGGCAGATGTCCACAATCTCCGGCTCACGCGCCACGTTCTCCAGAACCGTGGTGCCTTTGGCCAGAGTT
Organism: Kocuria subflava; assembly: GCF_012163155.1. GTDB lineage: Bacteria > Actinomycetota > Actinomycetes > Actinomycetales > Micrococcaceae > Kocuria > Kocuria subflava. Next base: position 71,725 of record NZ_JAAVUN010000016.1, on the reverse strand, counting down.
GCTGCCGTCATCAGGTTCTCCGTGGCGCCCACGGATGGGTAGGACAGGTGGTACTCAGCACCCGTGAGCTCATGTTCCACCGTGGCCTTCAAGTAACCGGCTTCCGTGCGGAACCGGGCACCCATGGCTTCCAGCCCGGCGCGGTGCATGTCCAGACCCCGGGTGCCGATGGCATCTCCGCCAGGCAAAGCCACTTCAGCGGCATGGCAACGGGCAATCAACGGCCCTAGAACGGACACGGAGGCCCGCATGGCCCGGACCAGGTCGTAATCGGCCTGGTGGTGTAGCTGCTCGGGGACGTCGATGTCCACCCAACGTTCGCCCTTGTTGTAGTTCACCTGGCAGCCCAGACGCCGCAGCAGCTCAGCCATGATGGAAACGTCATCGATCTCCGGAACATTGGTGATCCGGGACTTGCCCACCGCCAGCAGAGTGGCTGCCATCAGCTTCAGCACGCTGTTCTTGGCGCCGTAAACAGGCAGCACGCCGTTGACCGCCGTGGGTCCGTGGACAACGATCTTTTCTTCCATGCTTCTTCTCCTGCTTCAGGCCGTCAGAACTCTCGCCCACACTGTACGGCCGGTCAAAGCTCACTGAACTGAACTGGCCTCACTGAACTGCACTGGCGGTGTCGACGCGATCACGTCGACACCGCCAGCAGGTCAGGTGCTTCACATCACCGGGACACCCCGATCAGGCGTGTGCCCCCGGTGCCTCGTAGTGGTCGGCCACGATGGTCACGCGGTTGCCGTCGACGGAGACGAATCCGCCGTCGATCTGACCCTCGATGCGCTGCCCGTCCACCGGGTCGATCACAACCCGACCGGGAACCAGCACACCGGCAGTCGCCACGTGCCCCGACAGGATGCCGAGGTCACCGTCCGTGGTGCGCACGATGACCTGACGGGCCTCGCCGTTCCACACAGATTCGGAGAGCTCAACGATCTCAACGATCAACGGAGCAGCCATGATCACTTCTCTCCGGTGGAGCGCTTGATCTCGTCCCACTTGGCCATGACATCGTCCAGGCCACCGACGTTGTAGAACGCCTGTTCCGGAACGTGGTCCAGCTCGCCGTCGCAGATCTTCTTGAAGGAGTCGATGGTCTCCGCAACCGGGACTGTGGAGCCCTCCACACCGGTGAACTGCAACGCGGTGTAGGTGTTCTGTGAGAGGAACTGCTCGATGCGGCGGGCGCGGGAAACCACGACCTTCTGCTCTTCGGAGAGTTCTTCCACACCCAGGATGGCAATGATGTCCTGCAGTTCCTTGTTCTCCTGCAGGATCGACTTCACGCGGGTTGCGACGTCGTAGTGCTCCTGGCCCACGTACTGCGGGTCGAGGATACGAGAGGTCGAAGCCAGCGGGTCGATCGCGGGGTACAGACCACGGGAGGCGATGTCACGCGAGAGGTTGGTGGTGGCATCCAGGTGCGCGAACGTGGTGGCCGGAGCCGGGTCCGTGTAGTCATCGGCGGGCACGTAGATCGCCTGCATGGAGGTGATCGAGTGGCCACGGGTGGAGGTGATGCGCTCCTGGAGCACACCCATCTCATCCGCCAGGGTTGGCTGGTAGCCCACGGCCGAGGGGATACGGCCCAGCAGCGTCGAAACCTCGGAACCGGCCTGGGTGAAGCGGAAGATGTTGTCAATGAACAGCAGCACGTCCTGGTTCTGAACGTCGCGGAAGTACTCCGCCATGGTCAGACCGGTCAGGGCGATGCGCAGACGCGTTCCAGGCGGCTCATCCATCTGGCCGAACACCAACGCGGTGTCCTTGAGCACGCCGGCCTCTTCCATTTCCACCCAGAGGTCGTTGCCCTCACGGGTACGCTCACCCACCCCTGCGAACACGGACGTACCGCCGAAGTTACGGGCCACACGGGTGATCATTTCCTGGATCAGGACGGTCTTGCCCACGCCGGCGCCACCGAACAGACCGATCTTTCCGCCCTTGATGTAGGGGGTCAGAAGGTCGATGGACTTGATGCCGGTCTCCAGCATCTCCGTGGAGCCCTCCAGCTCCGCAAAGCCGGGAGCGGTGCGGTGGATCGGCCAGCGGTCCTTGATCTCCAGCTGCTCGGTGTCCACGTCCAGGGCCTCACCCACAACGTTGAAGATGTGGCCCTTGACGACGTCGCCGACCGGAACGGAGATCGGAGCGCCGGTGTCCTGGACCTCGGTGCCGCGAACCAGACCATCGGTGAGCTGCAGGGAGATCGCACGCACCAGGTTGTCACCCAGGTGCTGGGCGGTCTCCAGGTAGATGGTCTTCTGCTCGCCCTCGAAGTTCAGCTCGGTGGTCAGAGCGTTGTAGATGTCGGGCATCTGGTTCTCGGGGAACTCGATGTCCACAACGGAACCCTTGACGCGCGCGACGCGGCCAATGGCACCAGCGGCAGGCTGGGTTGCCTGCTGCTCGTTGATGGTGGCAGTCATGTCTCTCACTTCACTTTTCGTGGGTGGCGGGTGTGGATGGGGCGCTGTCCGCGCAATACCTGGGTCAGAGGGCCTCGGAAGCCGACACGATTTCCGTCAGCTCGGTGGTGACCTCAGCCTGACGGGCGTTGTTCATCAAGCGGGTGTACTTGCGGATCAGGTCATCCGCGTTGTCACCGGCCGACTTCATGGCGCGCTGACGTGAGGCCAGTTCGGAGGCGGCAGCCTGGCACAGGCAAGAGTAGATCCGGGCCCGGAAGTAACGCGGCAGTGCCTTGTCCAGGAACTCTTCAGCGTTGGGCTCGAACTCGAACTCCTGGGAGTTGGTTTCGATCTCCCCGTAACCCTTGGTTATGTCATCTCCCAGGGCGTTGGCGTCCACGACCTCAAGGGGCAGCAAGCGCAGCACCTTGGGTTCCTGGGTCACCATGGAGTGAAAACGCGTGTAGACCAGGTGGATCTCGTCGATCCCGCCGTCCTGGTGGTCCTTGGTGAAGGCTTCCAGGAGCACATCAGCGATTTCGTGGGCACGATCGCTGCTGGCGTTGTCGGTCTCGCCCTCCCAGAATGCGTCGTACTCACGACCACGGAAGTCGAAGTACTGCTTGGCCTTACGGCCCACCAGGTAGATCTTCACCTCGCGGCCGTCTCCGTGCAGCATCTCCAGCAGGCCTTCGGCTTTCTTGAGGACGTTGGCCGAGTAGGAACCGGCCAGTCCTCGGTCGGAGCTGAAGACGACGACGGCGGAGCGACGCACGTCATCCGAACTGCGCAGGAACGGGTGGTCCCCGGAGGTCTGAGTGACAACCTGTGACAGAAGACGGGTCAGTGCGTTGGCGTACGGCGAGGCCGAGTTGATCCTCTGCCGGGCCTTGTTGATGCGCGAAGTCGCGATCATCTCCATGGCCTTGAAGATCTTCTTCATCGACTCCGTGGAGGAGATCTTGTTCCGGTAAACCCGGATCTGCGCTCCCATGTAGCTTCCTTTCGTTACCGTCCGGGTGCCGGTTCAGGGCACCCGGACGGAGACTTCACGATTCGCGGATCGCTCAGCGGCTGGCGGAGGAGCCACCGGTGGACAGCTGTTCCTGGGCGACGTCGCCCGAATCCAGCGCCTGGTGCTCTTCATGGCCCGGTGCGTGGTTGTCCCGGTTGTGGCCGCGGAAGTCGCGCTTGACCTCAGCAACGGCGGTTTCCAGGGCGTCCACAGTGTCGTCCTCGAGCTTGCCGGTGGAGGCGATCGAGTCCATCACGTTGGTGGTCCGGCGCACCTGGTCCAGCAGAGCGGCCTCGAAGTCCAGGACGTCAGCAACCTCGATGTCATCCAGGTGGCCCTTGGTGCCGGCCCAGATGGAGACAACCTGTTCCTCGACCGCGTACGGGTTGTACTGCTTCTGACGCAGCAGCTCGGTCAGACGAGCACCGCGGGTCAGCTGCTGACGGGAAGCGGCATCCAGGTCGGAGGCGAACATGGCGAACGCCTGCATGGACCGGTAGGAAGCCAGTTCCAGCTTCAGCGTGCCGGAGACCTTTTTCATGGCCTTGATCTGAGCGGCACCACCCACGCGGGACACGGAGATGCCCACGTCAACGGCGGGGCGCTGGTCAGCGTTGAACAGATCCGACTGCAGGAAGATCTGACCGTCGGTGATGGAGATCACGTTGGTCGGGATGAAGGCCGAGACGTCGTTGGCCTTGGTCTCCACGATCGGCAAACCGGTCATGGAGCCGGCGCCAAGATCATCGGAGAGCTTGGCGCAACGCTCCAGCAGGCGGGAGTGCAGGTAGAACACGTCACCCGGGTAGGCCTCACGTCCCGGAGGACGGCGCAGCAGCAAGGAGGTGGCGCGGTAGGCCTCTGCCTGCTTGGAGAGGTCATCAAAGATGATCAGCACGTGCTTGCCGCCGTACATCCAGTGCTGGCCGATGGCCGAACCGGCGTAGGGGGCCAGGTACTTCACACCGGCCGAGTCGGAGGCGGAGGCAGCCACGATGGTGGTGTACTCCAAGGCGCCGTTGTCCTCAAGCGTCTTGCGCACGGAGGCAATGGTGGAGGCCTTCTGACCGATGGCCACGTAGATGCAGCGAACCTGCTTCTGCGGATCCCCGGTCTCCCAGTTGGAACGCTGGTTCAGGATGGTGTCCACAGCGATCGCGGTCTTACCGGTCTGGCGGTCGCCAATGATCAGCTGACGCTGGCCACGGCCGATCGGGATCATGGCGTCGATCGCCTTCAGACCGGTCTGCAGCGGCTCGTGAACCGACTTACGCATGGTCACGCCCGGTGCCTGCAGCTCCAGCGCACGGCGGCCTTCGGCCTCAATGGGGCCGAGGTCGTCGATCGGCTGCCCCAGGGTGTCCACGACACGGCCCAGGAAGCCGTCACCGACGGGCACGGAGAGGATCTCACCGGTGCGCTCGACGGTCTGGCCTTCTTCGATCTCCTGGAAGTCACCCAGAACCACGACGCCGAGGTCGCGGGTGTCCAGGTCCTGTGCCAGACCGAGCACGCCGTTCTCAAAACGGAGCAGCTCGTTGGCCATCACGGAGGGCAGGCCCTCCACGCGGGCGATCCCGTCGGCAGCGGAAATGACGCGGCCAACTTCCTTGCGTTCGGTGTTACCGGGGTCGTAGGAGGCTGCAAACTCTTGTAGCGCGCTACGGACCTCATCGGCATTGATGGTCACTTCGGCCATCTCGTGTCCCTGCTTCCTGGTCGGTGATCATCGTGCCGATGACCAACTCATTCGTCTGGTGGACTCTGGGGGCTGTGCCGCCCCGCGTGTCCGGTGCTGTGGTGGCTCAGGCTCCGAGCTTGAGCTGCAGTTCGTTGAGGCGAGTTGCCACTGAACCGTCAATCACTTCATCACCCACGGTGATGCGCAATCCGCCCACCAAGGAGCGGTCCAGGTCCGTGACAACTTTCAGATCCCGGCCGTAGATCCGTCCCAGAGAGGAACGCAAGCGCTCCACCTGGTTCTGATCCAGCTCGACCGGAGTGACCACACGGGCGATCCAACGATCCCGCTGGGCTGCCAAGTGGTCTGCAAATGTGCCCAACAACCTCTGCGGCAAGGCACCGCGTGGGTTGGTCACGGCCTGCTCCACCAGCAAGCGGCCTTCTTCACTCAACGAGGGAGCAATGCGGTCCAGAAGGCGCAGCTTGGCTTCATTGGAGGCTCGTGCATCGGTGAACGCCCGCTGCAGTTCAGCATCGGAGTCCAACAGCGCCTGGGCGGAGAGGACATCGTCCACGACGTTGTCCAAGCCCTGGGCACCTGCACGGTTCTCAGCAGCCGAACCGGCCAAGAGAACGCCAGCTGCTTCCAGTCCGTCGGCCATACCACCTTCACCGCTCCAGCGCTGACGCACCAGAGCCTCAAGCACCTCGCAGGCTTCGCGGGAGGTGTGTCCTTCGAAGATCCGCCAGGCCAGGGCCACGCGCTGATCATCGGAGTGAGCCGGATCGGTCAGGGCCCGGCGGAGGCTGCCCTGCTCGTCGAGCACGGCAGCGATCCCGAACACGTCACGAGCCAGGTGCGGCTGAGCCGAGCCGGTCCAGCGTTCGAGCACGCGTGACAGGTTGACCTGGTTTCCGTCGGATCCTGCGGCCGTCACGCTTGTGCACCTGCATCGGTCGGAGTCTGCTCAAGGTCGGAGAGGAACCGGTCCACCACGCGCCGCGAACGGTCGTCGTCGGACAGGGACTCCCCCACGATCTTGGAGGACAGCTGGATGGCCAAGGTGCCGACCTCATTGCGCAAGGACGCCACAGCGGCAGTGCGCTCAGCAGCGATTGCGGTGTGAGCGTTCTCGGTGATGCGAGCCGACTCCACGTTGGCGCGGTCCTTGAAGTCAGCCAGGATCTTCTCGCCTTCGGTGCGAGCCTCCTCGCGGATCCTCTGGGCTTCGAGGCGAGCGGATTCCAGCTGCTGGTTGTACTCGTCACGGGCCTTGTCCGCTTCTGCCTGCGCAGCTTCGGCCTTGGCCAGGCCACCCTCGATCGCTTCCGTGCGCTCCGCGTAGGTGCGCTCGAACATGGGCACGATCCACTTGATCGCGGCGAGCAGCAGCAAGGCGAAGCCGATCGTGGTGATCAGCATTTCCCAGCCGTTGGGGAACAGCGGGTTTTCGCTGGCTGCCATGATGTTTGTGGTCATGGACGGTTTTCCTGTTCTCTATGACTGACCTGGTCCGACCTTCCCGTGAGGAAAGATCAGAGCAGAGCCAGCACGAAGCCCAGGATGGCCAGGGCCTCGACCACGGCAAAGCCCATGAACAGCATGGGCTGGATGATGCGCTGGGTCTCGGGCTGACGGGACACGGCCTGCATGTAGGCGGCGAAGATCAGACCCACGCCGATGCCACCGCCGATGGCTGCGAGACCGTAACCGATGACGGAGAGGGAACCGGTGATGTCCATTCTTGGTGTTTCCTTTCGTACTGCCCTGTGCGGGCGGTGTGCCACGAATGGCGGTTGACGTTTCGGAGAAGTTCTCCGTAGGTCGATCCAGCTTGCACCGGACCAAAACTAGTGGGGCCGTGGGGCCGAGGGGTCAGTGGCCTTCCTGCAGGGCACCGTCAACGTAGACGGCGAACAGCAGGGTGAAGATGTAGGCCTGCAGGACCTGGATCAGGATCTCCAGAAAGTAAATGAAGATGCCCAGAAACAGTGCGCCAGCACCACCGAGGATGCCGCCGATGCCACCGACATCGGTGATCAAGAAGCCCAAGAGGGAGGCAGCAACCATGATGGCCATGTGACCCGCGAACATGGTGGCGAACACACGCAGCGCGTGGGTGACCGGACGGATGATCAAGTTGGAGATGAACTCGATCGGGATCAGGAAGACGTAGAGCACCTTGGGAACGTCCGGCGGCATGGTCATCTTGGCCATGAAGTGCCCAAGACCATGACGCTTGACGCCGACACCGACCCAGGCAACGTAAGCAATGATGGCCAAGACGTAGGCCGAGCCGGGGTGGGACAACGTGGGCAACTGCAGAACGGGGATGGACCCGAACAGGTTGTTGACCAGGATGAAGAAGAAGAAGCTGAACAGCAGCGGCAGCCAGGGCCGGAACTCCTTCTCACCGATGATGTCGCGGCCCAAGGAGTTGCGCACGAATCCGTAGCCGACTTCACCCAGGTACTGGCCCTTGGAGGGAACCAGCGCTTGCTTGCGAATGGCCCACATGAAGAAGCCCACGATCAGAATGACCGACAGGAAGATCAGCACCGTGTGCTTGGCGAATTCGAAGGAGCCGATCTCGAAGAACGGCGGGAGGTGCATGTCCGAAACGCTGGGAGCCTGGAAGCCTTGTCCCTCAAGAACTGGGGCGACGATCAATGGCGGTCCTTTCTGCTTCCATCCGCGCAGTCACGACTCAAGGCCATGATCATTTGTCTGCGGGGCGGTTTCGGGCGTCATCACCGGCTGCTGAACCATCATTGGTTCCCAGTCCGGCTTGCAGGTGGAGGTAGGCGAGGGTCACCCCGGCTGCAAGGCCGACGCCCGCTCCGAGCAGGACAAGCCACTGCGTCCCCACCAGGTAATCCAGCAGGAACCCTACCAGACTCCAGAAGGCCGTCCCAATCACCAGGTAGGCCAAGATCCCCAGCGCGCCGCGGTTTCCACCGGCTTCCACCAGCTCTCCCACAGTGCTCAAACTGCGTCTGCGCCGCCCAGTCTGCGGGTTCTCACCCGTGGGGATCGCATCAGTTTCGGATGACCTGGGTTGCGGGTTGTGGGCAGAACTCATGACATCTGATCCTTTGCTGTCTCGGATGTGCTCTTGGACGCCCTGGCTGTGGCCTGGACGTCGAAAATGGGGAGACGAGTGCGGCGTGCCGCGTAGGCCACACCGGTGAGCCAAGCGCACAGCTGCCCCACCGTGGCAGCACCCACCCAGGGAGCTTCAAGGCCCTGCGGCGCAGGCGCGGCGAACAGGATGATGGCCCCAGCGAACACCAGACCCACGTAAAGAATCAACATGACCATGGCCGCCAGTGCCGGTGGGTACCGGGAGGCCCACCACAGAGCCACCAGGGACACCGCAAAAACAAACACCACCACCGCGGTACCCACCGCCACGCTTGCTGCAGCGGCCGATCCGTCCACCAACCACGCAGTGCCGAGCACTACAGCTGCCACGGTCACCCCCAGCAGCAGGGACACCCGCAGCATCCTGGCCCAAACATTGCCCGGCAACATTTTTCGCCCGGTGTGCGACCGGCTCATGCCGCGGATGCCTGGGGGTTGTCACCGGAGACCACGGTGCGGCGTCGTGCACGGCCCAGCAGCCATGGCAGTGCCAGGTACAGCACCAGAATCAGGATGACCAGGATCCCAGCCAACAGCACGGCCACACCCGTGAGCTGCAGGCCCAGAAGGGAAACCACGGAGACCAACACCGTGGTCAGTGCCACCACCGCCGAGGACTGGACGTGGGTCAGACCCACGTCTGTCAGACGCTGATAGGCGTGCTGGCGATGCGGCCGCCACCAGGCCTCCCCCGCTCGGTATCGTCGCAGCAGGGTCCAAGAGGTGTCCGCCAGGTAGACGGAGAGCGGCGGCAGAAGGTACTCCACGTACACCCCGGACAGAAATGCCGCCACCGCTATCAAGATGATGGATCCGCCCAACAGATAGGACCCAACATCCCCCAGAAACACTGCCCCGCGGCTGAGGTTCCAGGGCAGGAACCCGGCAAAGGCAAAGGCCACCACCAGACCGGCAATTATCATCCAGGTCAGGTCATTGGAGGCTCCGGCCCAGGCGTAGAGCAGACCGACCACCAGTCCGTGCAGCCCGGAAATCCCGTTGATGCCGTCCATGAAGTTGGCCACGTTGACGTAAACCACCACGGCCCCGGTGCACACCACCCACCACAGCAGGCTGGTCTCCAGGGTCCAGATCAGGAGGGCTGAGCACACCCCACCCACCAGAGCCTGAATCAGGAGTCGGACACGTACGGAGACACCCTTGAAGTCTTCGGCCCACCCCAGTGCAGCGCAAGCCGCTGTTCCGGCCAGCACGATCAGAGCAACGGACCGGTCCGTGTAGACCGCACCCGTGGCCAGTCCCGCGGCCTGGACCGTGATGACCGAACCGGCCACCGCCAGACCCATGCCGCGGATCACGGTGCGGGTGTGTGAGGAACGTTCGTTGGGGATGTCCACCACCCCCCAACGCGTCAGCAGCGGCTTGACCACAAAAGGCAGCGCAACGCTGAGCACCAGGGCGGCGGCCCCGAAAGTCACTGCCAAGACCAGCAGGTGCTGGAGCTCCTCCACTGTGGGGATGGATCCCGGGTCCACGGAAAGAACGCTGGGTCCGTCTGTCATGACGCCTGGCCCTCCGCATTCTCGGCCCGGTGCCTCGAGGTACCGTGGCCGCTGGTCCCCTGGTCCGTAGCCTCTTGGTCATCAGGCCGCTGAACCGCGCGGTGCTCCCCTGGCCCCTGCCCCTTGCTCGCGGTTGATCCGCCGCCCTGCTGCCGCTTGGGAATCTCCCGCGCACCATGGAACTGGGTCAGGGCGGGCTGCGTGGAGGGTCCCACCACGGGAATGGCGCCCGTCAGGGTCATCCCACCGCGTTCTTTCCAGACGTGGCGATCAAGGTTGGACGGGCTCAAGGCTCGCACCTGGGCGTGGGAGATCTTGGGGTGGAACGGCCGGGCATCGGACTCGTCCATGCCGATCAGGTCCTCGTGCAGCTTCTCCCCCGGCCGAAGCCCGGTGATCACGATCTCGATCCCTTCCTGACCGGAGAGCGAACGCAGCCGCTTGGCCACATCCAGAATGCGAACCGGCTCCCCCATGTCCAGGATCAGCACCTCACCACCACTGGCAATGGCCCCTGCCTGCACCACCAGCTGACAGGCCTCCGGGATGGTCATGAAGTATCGGGTGGCGTCCTCGTGCGTGACCGTGATGGGGCCGCCCTGGCGGATCTGCTCCGTGAACAGCGGCAGCATGGAGCCACGGGAACCAAAGACATTGCCGAACCGGACCGAGGCGTAACGCTTGCCGGTTTCGCGCGCCATCCACGCCGTCAGCTTCTCCGCCACCCGCTTGGAATGCCCCAGCGCAGTGGTGGGATTGGCGGCCTTGTCCGTGGACACGTTCACAAAAACATCGACGTCGGCTGCGCGGGCTGCCGCCAAGACGTTCAACGTTCCCAGGACATTGGTCTTCCAAGCCTCGTCCGGGTAGGTCTCCAGCAGGGAGACGTGCTTGAGGGCGGCTGCGTGGAAGACCACCTGGGGGCGTCGTCGTTCAAAAATGGTGGCCAGGTTCTGGGCGTCGCGGATGTCTGCCAGCACAGTGTCCTGGCCGTCCAACAGTCCCCGGCCCGTGATGGAGATCTGGGTGGCCTGCAGATTGGTTTCGTCCCGGTCCAACATCATCAGCTCGGCCGGGTCGAAGGCCAGCAGCTGCCTGCACAGTTCGGACCCGATCGAACCGCCGGCACCGGTCACCAACACGCGTTTGCCCGTGATGTAGTCGGCAATGCCGGCGGCGTCGATGTCGACCGGTATCCGGCCGATCAGATCCTCCAGGCTGATGTCCCGGATGTCCACGCTGGTGCCCGATCCCGTCAGCATGTCCCGCACCGGAGGCACAGTCATCACGCGGGTGTTGGTGCCGGCAACGACGTCGGACACCCGCTGCATCAGTTTGGAGGAGGCATTGGACTGCGCCACCAGCAAGATGCTGGAACGGGTCTGCGCAAGGACTGCGGGAGCATCTGCAATGGTGCCCAGGACCGGGACCGAGGAGACTCGTAGGTGCTTCTTGGAGGGGTCATCGTCCAGCAGGGCCACCGGCAGGTACTCCGAATCCGGGTCCTGCATCATGCGCTGCACAATGAAGGTCCCGGACTGACCTGCGCCGTAGATGACCACATGCTGCGCGTTGGCCTGTGGTTTGGAGGTGGACTCCTGGTACATCCGCTTGAGGTAGCGGAAGGCCGCCATGAACAGTGCTGCGAACGGGAAGGCGATCAGGGCCACGGACCGTGGAATGCCGATGGTGCTGCCGGCCACCAACAGCACGATCTGCAAAATGGCGGTCACGATCAAGGTGACCACGATCAACAGCTTGCCTTCATCAAAACTGCCGTAGGAATAACGCCCGCGATACAGGGCAAATGAATAGCCCACGGCAATCTGAGCCACCACGGCAATCAGGCACGCTGCCAGGAGGCTGGAAACGTTGATGAACTGGATGCTCAGTTCATAACGCAGCACCAAGGCAACGCCCATGGCCGCGATCCAGGCCACGGAGTCCAGCATCATCTGGATCCACAACCAGGCGGTGGGACGTTCGGACTCCGAACCACCACGAGCCGAGGTGGTGCCGGATCTCACCTGCGGTTGGGACCCGGTGGCAGGACCCGCAGAGTCACGTCCGTGCGGAGTCGTCATGCGGGGGTCCTTCCGTGAACAGGGGTTCAGACATGATCACAAATCATGTCACCCGTGTGGGCCAAGATGTGGATCTTGCAGATCCAAGCGGTTCAGATGCCTGCCGTCCGAACGCAGGTCAGTGGCTGCTCTCCGGGGCGGGTATGCCCTCAAGCGGTTGTTGAATCGCCGCCGACGGAGTTGGGGTAGCCACTGACCATGTTGCGGTAAGCACGTGTGCGCGCAGCCCGTGGGACAAAGCGATACCCGCCACGGACCACCACATTGCGTGCCCATTCTAGGAAATTCAGGTAGCCGCTGCCCCGCAACCGGGCCTGCAACTGCATCTCTGCCTGGAAAACCGCCAGTCCCCCGCGGCGCTGATAGGCCCCACCGGAAACCCGGTAACCCACCAGGGGCTCGGCGATGTTTCTGATGTCCGCCCCGGCTTTGAGCAGTCGGACCCACAACCAGTAGTCCTCCGCCAACGGCACGTACTCGTAACCGCCCACGCCGTTGACTGCATCCCTGCGCATCACAACGGTGGGATGTGACACCGGATTACGCAGTTTGGCAATACACCGGATCTCATGCGCGCCAACAGGTGCCTCACGGCGTGCCAGGACCCGGGATTCGTCGTCGCCGATTTCATTCATGCCAGCACCCACCACATCGGCACCGGCCTCGATCAGCGGCAGCTGACGGGCAAAGCGATGCGGGTAGGAGACGTCATCGGCATCGGCGCGCGCCACGATGTTGTGACGGCATTGCCTCAAACCCAGCCGCAGCGCATGGGTGAGGCCTGCATTGGTCTCCAGATCCAGTCGGACGACGGCGATCGGCGGGTTGGCCTGTTCCAGTCGCCGGGTGAGTGTCTCCAGTTCCTGCTGTAGCTCCGGGGCAACCGGCCCGTCACGCACAATCACCACCTGGGCCGGGGGCCTGGCCTGTTCCAAGGTGGAGGAGATCAAGGCCCGGTAAAACCTCTCCGGAGTGTCCCCGTGATAGACCGGCATCAACAGCGAGAACGCGGTGCCTTCCGGCAACACGGCAGGCACGGGATCCGCGCTCTGCTGGTCCCGGGTGAGAGTCCACAGCTGGTCCAGCACCTCGGCATTGCTGCGCGGCGGGCGCAGAGCGTCACGGACGCCGGTCAAGAAACGCCCCGCAAGAGTGCGACGGTCCTGTGAAGACTTGAGGGTGCGCAGCCACAGCCGTGCAGTGGCACCCCCATAGAGCACCTTCTCCCAAGGAGCCAGGGATGCGGAACGGGTGAAGACCCACAGCTTGTTGCGGACGTCGTTGTAGAACCGGGGACCGGGGTCGGCATCCGTGTTGCCCGGCTGCTTGGTGTGGTGCATGACGGTGGAAGCCGGTACCTGGATGGCATCAGACCAGCGGGCAAGGCGCGTGGAGAACTCGAAGTCGTCATTCCAGATGAAGTAATCGGCAATGGGCAGACCCGAAGCCCGGACGGCATCCCCGTCCATGAGCAAGGAAACAAATGATCCCGATCGGATGCTGCGCCCACCCACAGCCGCCGCACGCTGCTTGCGTCCCGGACCCGCTCCAATGCGTTCGATCATGGAGTTCATGGGGTGTTCCGAGCCATCGGTCCACAACACGGTGCTGGCCACAAAAGCCGGGCGGCGTGCCCCCTCGGGGTCATACGACCGCCAGGCGTGGACAGCAGCACTCAGGGTTTCTCTCAAGGGTTCGGTGTCGTCATCCATGACCCAGATCAGATCAGCCTGCAACTGGTTGGCGGCCCGGTCGATACCCACGGTGAACCCGCCGGCCCCGCCCACGTTGCGGTTCAACTCCACCAGTTCAATGGTGGTTTCAGATCCTGTGGCGGCGTGCTCTGCAGCGAATGCCTTGATGAAGGGCACCGAATCGTCCGTGGAGGCGTTGTCCACCACAACAACGGTCTGTGGCACCATGGAACCTGCCAGGATTCCGCGCAAGGTGGATTCCAACAATGTTCGTCGGTTGTAACTGACCACAACGGCAGTCACCCGCGGTTCAGGCCTCACGACCACGCCCCATCCAGTTGTCCCTTGAGAAGATCATCCTCCGATCGGCCCTGCAACGGGCACACGGGTACCTGATGCGTCATGCAGAGTCGGAACTGCTGAGATTAGCACCCGGTCATGGGCGCCTTCTTGAGGTTCACGTCATCTGGTTCTCTGTACGATGTTGCGGTGGGCATCTGCATTTGCCCAGCCCGACCGAGAGGAGAAGGTCTGTGACGTCCAGAGCATGGCGTGTGGTGGGATCCACGGGGTTCGTGGGTTCCGCGGTGACCCGGCAACTGCGAGCGCAGGGTCACACCGTCCAAGCTGTATCGGCTCCCAGGCTCTCCAGCGGCGCCCGAACCGTACATCATCTGCTGGGCCGGGCCAAGGACCTGGAGTCCGTGATCGACTATCTGGCCGACTCCTTTGCCGGAGCAGATGTTGTGGTCAACGCCGCGGGTATCGCCACACCTGACGGCACCGATCAGGATGCCCTGGTGGGCGCCAACGCCATGCTTCCCGTGTTGATCCTGGCGGCAGCTGAGCGCACCGGAGTCAAACGTGTGGTGCACATCAGCTCGGCCGCGGTTCAAGGCAAGACCCCGTATCTGGACGAGTCTGCGCGGACTTCTCCCTTCTCCCCGTATTCGTTCTCCAAGGCCTTGGGCGAATCCGCGCTGCAGCGCATGGCCGCTCGCGAGGACCGACCTGCACGCCCCGAACTGGTGATTCTGCGTGCCACATCCGTCCAGGGTCCGACCCGCGGCACCACCAAGCGCTTGGCTGCCTTTGCATCTTCCCCGCTGTGTTCGGTGGCCGGCGATGGCAGCGCTCACACGCCGGTGACCTCCATTGATGCCTTGGCTGAGTTCACGGTGACCGTGGGTACCCACAAGGATTCCGTGCCCCAGATCGTGCTGCTGCCCTGGGAAGGTGCCACGGCAGCTTCCATTCTGCGCGACGCCGGCCGCCGCCACCCCGTCAAACTCCCCACTGCGTTGTGCAAAGCTGCTGTGGCCACCGGATACTTTCTCTCAGGCATGGCCGCGAACCGGTGGCACGGGGCGGTGCGGCGCATTGAGGTCACATGGTTCGGTCAGAACCAGGTCCCGGGATGGGGCCGTGAGCAGGGCCTTTTGCCCACACCCAAGATTGGTGAGCTGCTGCGCGCAGTGCATGCCAAGCGCGCGTGAGCTCCTGATGGGCAGCGCCGTGGGCGTCTGTCATCCGCTGCACATCCTTTGAGCCTCATACAAGAACTGCCCCTCACCCACCGCAGGTCGCGGCGCGGTGAGGGGCAGTTCCTCTGTTCAGCTGCGGCTCTGGTCGCCGGCTCCCGGCCCGGAGTCATATCCGTCGTCACTGCCGCGGGCCACCAGGGCTGCTGCCGTGAGCCGGTCAACAGGCTGCGGCTGCCCCGCCGCTGGGCTTCGACCGGTCCGGCGCCGGTTCTGGTCCGGTCCCGGGTGATGCTGCGTTCGGGGTCTTGCCTGCGCGGCATCCGTCTGTTCTGCAGTGGTGCTGACCGCCAAGCCCGCCCCGCTGGCCACCAGGACCTCCGCCTGACGACGATCCACACTGACACCGCTCACACCGGCACGGGCGCCAAGGCCGTGGTCGAGACCGCCTTGGTCCGCAGGCACACGGTCTGTGCTGATGCGATCGCCCTCGGGTGAGTCGGTCACCCCTTCAGTCGATGCGCCATGCGTACCAGGATGGGCCGCGGCAGGGTCAGAGTGTGCGGACGTTGTCGCAGAGTCCCCCGACGCTTCTAGGTGTTCTTCCGTGCCGTCGGCCTGAGACGGTGCGTGAAGGTTCTGGGCCGCCCCGGACTCGCTGCGGCCATCGCCCACAGATTCACCGGCTCCTTGATCCACCGGCTCACCCTGCCCTCCAGCTTGGAGCGTGTCCTTGGCGGCAGATTCAGTGGTTTGCTGGGCCGCAGATGCGGTGTTCGGGTCGGCAGGGTCGGAGTTCTGGGCGACAGTTTCAGAACCGCCACCGGTACCGATGACACTGGGCACCACCTCACGCAGTTGGGCCAACGTGATGGCTCCGTCACGGACCACCAACGGTGTGGCGCCGGTGCAGTCCACGATGGTGGAGGCCTGTGGTGCTCGCGTGAGAACGGGGTGAGCAGACGAGCCACTGGAACTGACCTTCCCACGCGCACCTGCATCCAGGTACACGGAGACCTTGTCCTGCAGCATCTCCCGTGCCTGCTCCACGGTGGTGGCAGCCGGCAGGCCTGTCCGGTTGGCGGAAGACACCGCCAACGGACCGGTTTGGGTCAGCAGTTCCCGGGCGACGTCGTCGTCGGGCACCCTCAGCGCCACCGTCCCCTGGGTCTCCCCCAGATCCCACTGCAAGGAGGGCTGGGAGTGGCAGATCAGGGTGAGGCCGCCGGGCCAGAACGCTTGGGCCAGTGCACGGGCCTCGTCCGAAACCTGATCCGCCAAGCCGTCCAGGACCCCGGAATGCGCAATCAACACGGGCGGTGGCATGGTGCGGTTGCGGCCCTTGGCCTCCAGGAGTCGTTGGACGGCCGCGGCGGAGAAAGCGTTGGCTGCAATTCCGTACACGGTGTCCGTGGGCATGACCACGCACTCGTCCGAGGCCACAGCCTGCTGTGCATGCTTGATGGCCACCGCCCGCTGATTCTCCTGCGTGCACTGGTAGACGACGGCGCCGATCTCTTGGGTCTGCGCGTCTTGTGCCTGCAGATCCTGCTGGGAGTTCTCCTGGGGTGTCTGGTTCACGCCGGTCATTGTTGCACTCCATGCTGGTGGTGGTTCACATCCGGACCGTCTGATTCAGGTTCCCCTGCGGCAAGAACTGCAGAGGTGGCTCGCGGGCGGCCGGTGAGATCGTGGTGCAGTTCCACGGAGGTGAAGCCGTTGCCCTCATAGGCTTGATGCACGGCATCGGCCTGAGATTCTGCATGTTCCATGACCATGTATCCCCCGGTGCGCAACACCTGGGCTGCGGCTCGGATGATGGCCACGGGCAGCCGCATCCCGTCTGCTCCGCCACCCCACAGCGCCATGGCGGGATCGTGATCCGTCACCTCGGGGCTCACGGGCGGCTCACTGTCCGGGACGTACGGCGGATTGGTGACCACCACGTCCACGCGGCCCACCAGGTCACCGGGGACCTCCGTGGCATCCGCCTGACGTAGCTCCACACGTTTGTACGGGGCAAGGTTGCGTTGTGCCCAGACCAAGGCCTCATCTGAGAGTTCCACGGCGTGGATGCGAGCCTGCGGGACCTCGTGAGCCACAGCCGCTGCAATGGCGCCGGAACCGGTGCACAGATCCATGACCACGGGCCGACCAATGCCTTCTGCCAGGTCGGCACGCAGGCGCTGTGTGGCCAGCTCCACCAAGAGCTCGGTTTCCGGCCGTGGGATGAAGACCCCCGGCCCCACGGCCAGCTCGATCCCCCTGAACGGTGCCGTCCCGGTCAGATGCTGCAAGGGAACACGCTGTGTTCGTTGCTGAACCATCGGCTCGAATCCTTGGGGAACATCAGCCCCGATGATGGCCTTGGCCTGCACCTCACCGCGGTCCAGGCCCATGAGGTGGCCGGCCATCAGGACGGCATCGTTCTCAGGAGTCTCCACGCCGGCAGCCGTGAGTTCACCGGTGGCCCATCGCAATGCCTGGGACAGCGAGGTCATCCTGACGGCCGAGTCCATGGACCCCTGGTTCTGGTCGGAGGCTTCAGTCATGGTCTCTCAGCTCTGCCCGCGCTGCCCCAGGGCAGCCAGTCGCACTTGTTCATCCATCTGGATGGCCGATGCCACCACGGCCCCAAGATCCCCGTCCATGACCTGATCCAAGTTGTACGCCTTGTACCCCGTGCGGTGATCCGCCACCCGGTTCTCCGGGAAGTTGTACGTGCGGATGCGTTCCGAACGATCCACGGTGCGCACCTGGGACTTGCGCGCTGCCGAGGCCTCAGCTGCCTGCTGCTCAGCCTGATGGGCCAACAGGCGCGCACGCAGAACACGCATGGCGGCTTCCTTGTTCTGCAACTGCGATTTCTCGTTCTGCATGGCCACCACGATCCCGGTGGGCAGGTGGGTGATCCGCACGGCAGAGTCCGTGGTGTTGACCGACTGTCCGCCGGGCCCAGAAGAGCGGTAGACGTCGATGTTGAGGTCATTGCCCTGGATCTCGATCTCCTCCGGGGCCTCCACCTCAGGAAAGGCCAGGACCCCGGCCGCCGAGGTGTGAATGCGGCCCTGTGACTCCGTGGCCGGGACACGCTGCACGCGGTGCACACCGCCCTCGTACTTCAGATGCGCCCAGACCCCTTCTGCGGGGTCATCGGAGCGTCCCTTAACCGCGATTTGGACATCCTTGTAGCCACCCAGATCAGCAGGGGTGTCGCTCAGGACCTCAGTGCGCCAGCCCTTGGACTCGGCAAATCGCAAGTACATGCGCAGAAGGTCTCCGGCGAACAACGCCGATTCCGCCCCGCCTTCACCGGCCTTGATTTCCAGGATGGCATCGCGGGCGTCGTCGGGATCGCGCGGGATCAGCAGCACCCGCAACTTCTCCTCAGCCGCCTCGATCCGGGGGCCCAGGGCTTCGGCCTCACGGGCGAATTCGGGGTCCTCCCCGGCCAGTTCCTGGGCAGTCTCCTGGTCCTCCCGCAGGCTGGTCAGGATGTTGCGAGCCTCAACCACCTTGTTCAGCTCGGAGTACCGGCGGTTCAGCCGCTTGGACAGCAGGGGGTCGGCGTGCACAGCCGGATCGGCCAGCTGCGTCTGCAGCTGGGCGTGCTCATCAAGCAGAGCCTGGATGGGGTCAGCCACGGAAGGCAGAGTCCTTTCAGATGCGCACCCTGGGATCTTTCCGGTGCGCCGGTGTGAAACAAGAACCGACGACGACGACGGCCCCGGGGTCCGGCGTCGTGACCGTGCACCGGGGTGCTGTGGTCAGGACGCCCGGGATCCACCGGGGCCGGGTCGTGTGGGCTAGCGGTCGTCGTCCGCCTTGACGTTGAGCGTGGTTTTCTGGACCTGCATCATGAACTCCGCGTTGGACTGGGTGTCCCGCAGACGGTTGGTGAGCAGTTCCAGTGCCTGCTGCTGGTCCAGGCTGGATAGCACTCGGCGCAGCTTCCACATGATCTTGAGTTCCTCACCGGACATGAGGGACTCTTCACGGCGGGTACCGGAGGAATTGACGTCCACGGCCGGGAAGATGCGCTTGTCAGCCAGCTGACGGGACAGACGCAGTTCCATGTTGCCGGTGCCCTTGAACTCCTCAAAGATGACCTCGTCCATCTTGGATCCGGTCTCCACCAGGGCGGTGGCCAGGATGGTCAACGAACCGCCACCTTCAATGTTGCGGGCTGCGCCGAAGAACCGCTTGGGCGGGTACAGAGCAGCGGAATCCACACCACCGGAGAGGATGCGCCCGGAAGCAGGTGCAGCCAAGTTGTAGGCGCGTCCCAGGCGGGTCATGGAGTCCAGCAGGACCACCACGTCCATCCCCAGTTCCACCAGGCGCTTGGCACGCTCGATGGCCAGCTCGGCAACGGTGGTGTGGTCATCGGCGGGGCGGTCGAAGGTGGAGGCGATGACCTCACCCTTGACGGTGCGCTGCATGTCCGTGACTTCTTCCGGACGCTCGTCCACCAGCACCATCATCAGGTGCACCTCAGGGTTGTTGGTGGTGATCGCGTTGGCAATGGACTGCAGCATGAGCGTCTTGCCTGCCTTGGGCGGGGAGACGATCAGGCCACGCTGGCCCTTGCCGATGGGAGCCACAAGATCCACCACGCGCGGACCGATCTTCTTGGGCTCGTTCTCCAGGCGCAGGCGCTCCTGCGGGTAGAGGGGAACCAGCTTGGAGAAGTCCACGCGGTCCGTGAGTTCTTCCGGCTTCTTGCCGTTGACGCTGGTCAGCTGGACCAGCGCGTTGAACTTCTGGCGCTGGTTGCGGCTGTTGTCCTCACCGTCACGGGGTGCTCGGATGGCACCGACGACGGCGTCGCCCTTGCGCAGGTTGTGCTTCTTGACCTGGGCCAAGGAGACGTAGACGTCGTTGGGACCGGGCAGGTAACCGGAGGTACGGACGAAGGCGTAGTTGTCCAGCACGTCCAGGATACCGGCCACGGGCAGCAGGACATCGTCCTCCGTGGGCTCCGTGTCATCCACCTCGGGGCCGTTGTTGCGATTGCGCCGGTTGCGGCGGTCATTGCGGTCGTTGCGGTTGCGGTTACGGCGGTTGCGGCGCGATCCGCCGTCGTCATCGGGGCCGTTATTACCCTGATTGCCGCTGTTGCCTTGGCCGCCGCCCTGGTTGTCGTTGCGGCCGCCCTGCTTGTTCTTGTTCTGCTTGTTCTTGTTGCCGGAGTCGTCGTTGTTGCTGTCCCGGCCGTTGTTACCGTCTCGGCCATTGTTGCCGTCTCGACCGCCGTTGCGGTTGTTCCGGTCGTTCTTCTGGCCGTCCTGATTGCGACCCTGACGGTTGCGACGGTTTCCGGACTCGTTCTGGTTCTCCTCCGAGCCAGAGGAGGATTCGGAGTCGGAGGAGTCGTCGTTGCCGGCCTGACCGGTGTTCTCCCCGGCGTTGTCATTTTTGTTCTGATCGCGGTTGCGGCCGCGACGCTGGGAGCGAGAAGGACGCTCGCGGTTGGAGTTTTCGCCGTTGCGCTCGGAGTCGCCTGCGGTGGCGGCACCCTGGGAGTTGTTCTCCTGCTGCTCGCCGGTCTGCGCGGAGGCACCGGAGTCTGCAGCAGGCGCGGCGTTGGAGCTGTTGCCCTCAGCATCAGGCCCATTGTTTGCAGCGTTGGTGTCAGCGCTGGAGGCACGACGCGTCCGGCCGCGTCCGGTACGAGCAGCCACCACGGGGGCGTCGTCGTCGGTACCGGTTTCAGATCCGGCTGAACCCTGGGCATCGTTGATGCCTGCCTTGGCGGAGGCACGCTGGGCAGTCTGTTCGATCTGCTCGGTGACCTTGCGGTCGCGGGCGGCCACGCTGCCACCGCGCTGGTGGGCCTCAATGGCGTCCACCAGCAGGGACTTGCGCATGCGGCGCGCCCCGGTGATCCCCAGCTGGGCAGCCAGAGCCTGCAACTGTGCAAGCTTCAGACCGGAGAGACCGGTGCCCTTGGTTGATGAAGTGTCCTGGTCCGTCCCGGTGTTCAGGTCGGTGGTTTCGGTCACGAAGGTTTCCTTTTCCCTCGATTGGGGCAATCGGCACTCAGACGCCGGTTGCCTTGACTGTTGGTGCGGGCCGCACACAGCGGGCCGCCCACACCCGATCAGACGGGGTGTGGTCAGCGGCGGTTCGTGGGTCAGCCCAGCAGTGGTACGGGCACACCGCACCGTTGGCTGAAGCTGATGAACGTCACGGTTGACCGTGATACCGGAGACCCACAACAGGGTTCCGATGGTCGTTGAACCGCCTAACCCCTGAACTGTTCACCACTGAGACGATGCAATGCCGCACCGCCCGGTGATTGTTCACGGAGTCGGGATGTACCTGAGTGACCTGGATCAGATCACATGTTGAGGTACTCGACCACCCTAGCACCCTGCTTGGGTACGGTCAGCCGCAGAACACGCCAGGTGACGTGTTCACGGTCAGCTTCCGGATCAGCCACGAACCGCGCGATCTCAGCCTCCGCCTCATCGGCAGCCGCGGTGGACGGCGCCACAGTGAGGACAGTGGGACCCGCCCCGGAGATCAGGGCCGCATGGCCGTGCTCCCGCAGGTGAGCCACCAGGGCAGCGCTGGGAGGCATGGCCGGTGCCCGGAACGGCTGGTGCAGACCGTCATGGGTGGCCGGCAGAAGCAGCTCGGGGCGGCGGGTCAGAGCCTCCACCAGAAGGGCTGCGCGTCCAGCGTTGACGGCTGCCGTGCGGTGATCAACTTCACCGGGCAGCAGGGAGCGCGCAAGTGCTGTGGAGACCTCGTAATTGGGAATGGCCACCACGGGGACGACGTCGTGGTGGACCTCCACCGGTGCGCAACGCCAGGTTCCCGGCTCCCCCCAGGAAATGGTCAGGCCACCGTTGAGCGAGGGCGCCACGTTGTCCGGGTGACCCTCCATGGCAGCGCTGACCTGAAGGAGTTGGTCATCATCCAACTGCGCGGATTCCGGCAGCAAAGCGTTGGCCGCCACCACCCCCGCCACGGCACATGTGGCTGATGACCCCATGCCGCGGCCGTGAGGGATCCGGTTTCTGGTGGTCAGGTGCAGACCCGGTTGATCCTCAAGCCCGGCTGCGGTCCAGGCTGCGCGGATGGCGCGCACCAAGAGGTGGTCCTCCGTGCGGGGCACGGATTCGCTGCCTTCCCCGTTGAGATCGAACTCCAGTCCCGCTTCCCGGATCTCCACCCGCACGGTGTCGTCATGGCTCAGAGCTAGGCCCAAGCTGTCAAAACCAGGTCCCACGTTGCCGCTGGAGGCAGGAACCTCCACCGTGACCGCTCGGTCCGGCGTCAAGACCTCACGCCACTGCATCACATGCCCCGTTCCTGGTTGATCCGTGCAGACACCACAGGAATCACTCCAGTCCCAGAGCCGCCGCCACGGAGACGACGTCAAAGTCCACCCGCCGGGGCTCAGCTGCCGTGGGGTCCTCTGCTTCAGCACCCTTGATGGCCCACTGAGGATCCTTGAGCCCGTGGCCGGTCACCGTGATCACAATGGTGGCCTCGGACGGTGCAGCCCCTGCACGGAATTTCTTCAGCAGACCGGCCACACCTGCAGCCGAACCAGGCTCCACAAACACCCCGTCACGGGAGGACAGGAAACGCTGGGCCTCGATGATCTCCTCATCCGTGACGGATTCGATCAACCCATCGGACTCGTCCCGGGCGGCAATGGCGGTGTCCCAGGAGGCCGGGTTGCCGATCCGGATGGCCGTGGCAATGGTCTCCGGCTGATCGATCGGGTGCCCCGCCACCAGAGGTGCTGCACCTTCGGCCTGGAAACCCCACATGACGGGGGTCTTGGTGGCCACAGCGGGCAGGTCTGTCCCGGCGTCATTGGTGAAGGTGGACGCGTACTCCGTGTAGCCCTTCCAGTAACCGGTGATGTTCCCGGCGTTGCCCACCGGCAGGATGTGGTAATCCGGGGCATCGCCCAAGGCGTCCACCACCTCAAAGGCAGCGGTCTTCTGGCCCTGGATACGGTACGGGTTCACGGAGTTGACCAGGAACACCGGGTAGGAATCGGAGAGCTTGCGGGCCACCTCCAAGCAGTTGTCAAAGTTGCCGTCGATCTGGATGATGTCCGCCCCGTGCGCCACGGCCTGAGCCATTTTGCCCATGGAGATCTTGCCCTCCGGCACCAGGACCGCGCAGCGCATGCCGGCCTGCTTGGCGTAGGCGGCAGCTGAAGCGGAGGTGTTGCCCGTGGAGGCACACACCACGGCCTTGGCACCTTCTTCCTTGGCGCGGGTGATGGCCATGGTCATGCCACGGTCCTTGAAGGAACCCGTGGGGTTCATGCCCTCGAACTTGACCCAGACATGATTGCCCGTCAGTTCGGACAGGGCGTGGGCCTTGATCAGCGGTGTGCCACCCTCCCCCATGGTCACCACAGGGGTGGAATCGGTGACCGGCAGGCGGTCTCGGTACTCGTTGATCACGCCTTGCCACAAGTGCGCCATGGTTCTCTCCTGAGTCTGTTCAACATCGGTGTGGAGCTCCGTTTCCGGGCTCCGTTGCTCTGATGGGGCTG
Organism: Kocuria subflava; assembly: GCF_012163155.1. GTDB lineage: Bacteria > Actinomycetota > Actinomycetes > Actinomycetales > Micrococcaceae > Kocuria > Kocuria subflava. The sequence continues at coordinate 48,147 of NZ_JAAVUN010000016.1, read as the reverse complement.
ATTCAGTTGTCGTTCTCCACGCGGATCAGCCCGCGCATGTCCAGGACCACGTCCATCTGGCGGATGGCCTCCACAGTCCGGACCAGGTCGGCATTGCGCGCCCGGTGGGTCACAAACCTCAGTTCGGCCTGACCCTGGCCCGGATGGGCGGGGTCTTCCGGAAGGTCGCGCTGCTGCATGGTGGAGATGGACACCCCGTGCTCGGCGAACACGGAAGAGATCTCCGCCAGAACACCGGTACGGTCCGGACACAGCAGGGTCAGAGCAAAACTGGTCTTGACCCCGTCCATGCCTGTGGCAGGCAAGCCTGCGTGGAAGGTGGGACCCACGCCGGGACCACCTGCCACGGAGCGGCGTAGTGCTGCCACCAGGTCCCCCATGACGGCGGAAGCTGTGGGCGCGCCACCGGCGCCAGGTCCGTAGAACATCAGTTCACCGGCGTTTTCCGCCTCCACGAACACGGCGTTGAAGGCGCCGTGCACACCGGCCAAGGGATGTTTGCGCGGCAGCATGGTGGGCACCACGCGCAGATTCACCTTTTCCTGCGCCTGATCACCCTCACCCTCGGTGACCCGCTCGGCCACACCCAAGAGCTTGATCACAAAACCGGACCGGCGTGCAGCTTCAACGTCCTCTGCCGTGACCCCGGTGATCCCGCGGCAGTAGACGTCGTCGAACGTGTAGGACGAGTGGAACGCGATCCCACCCAGAATGGCTACCTTGGATGCGGCGTCATGACCTTCGACGTCGGCCGTGGGGTCAGCCTCTGCGTACCCCAACCGCTGTGCTTCAGCCAGGGCGTCATCGAAGCTGGCACCCGTGGTGTCCATCTGGTCCAGGATGTAGTTGGTGGTGCCGTTCATGATGCCCAGCACCCGTTTGACCTTGTCCCCGGACAGCGAGTCCAACATGGGGCGCACAATCGGAATGGCACCTGCCACAGCGGCCTCGTAGGAAATGCTGGTCCCAGCGGCCTCAGCGGCGGCATGCAACTGCTCACCGTGCTGGGCCAGCAGTGCCTTGTTACCGGAGATCACGGGCTTGCCTGCATTCAGTGCACGCAGGATCCGAGTCTTGGCCGGCTCAATGCCACCGGTGAGTTCAACCACCACATCGGCGTCATCGATCAGGGCGTCGGCATCCGTGGTGAACAATTCCAGGGGCAGCGTGACGGTGCGCGGAGAATCGACGTCGCGAACAGCAATGCCGATCAACTTAGGGCGGGCGCCGATCCGCTCCCCCAGCTCAACGGCGTCCGTGAGCAGAATCCGGGCCACCTCCGCGCCCACGTTGCCGGCACCCAACAGGGCCACGCGCACGGTGGGAACGGATGATTCAGAAGCAGAGCTTGCCGGCCTCTGGCTCTGGGAAGAATTGGTCACAGGGTGCTCCAAGACGTAGTGCGTGAAAGGCAATGGGTCAGGGCGGATGTGATCTGCCCGTGGTCAAACGGATGCTGGTGGTCAGGAACCTGGAACATCAGGGGAATCTGCAGGCTCCACGGACATGCGGGCAAAAAGGTCGTCCTCGGTTTCCCCCCGGACAATCACGCGGGACTGTCCTTCCCCGTCCACGGTGCGCACAGCCACCACCGTGGGGCGCGGCAACCAGTTGTAGTTGCTGGACAGCGCCCAGCAGTAAGCGCCCGTTGCCGGCACGGCCAGCAGATCACCTGCGGTCAGGTCGGAGGGCAAGTAGGTGGTGTTGACCACGATGTCCCCGGATTCGCAATGTTTGCCCACCACGCGGGAAAACACCGGGTCCCCGGTACTGAGCCCACCCTTGGCATCAGCCACCACCACGGAATAGTCCGCGCCGTAGAGCACCGGGCGTGGGTTGTCAGACATACCACCGTCCACGGAGACGTAACGGCGGGCCTGGCCCGGTTCCACCGTGACGGCCTTGAGCGTGCCCACCGTGTAGAGGGTGATTCCGGCTGGGCCCACAATGGCTCGCCCGGGTTCAAAGGACAGGTGTGGGACGGGGAAGTCCAGCAGCCGGCACGTACCCTGCACGGCTTGTGCCAGGGCATCGGCAATCTCCTGGGCAGGCCGCGGTGTGTCCGCCTCCGTGTAGGCGATCCCGTAACCGCCGCCCAGGTCCAGTTGGGGCAGCTGAACACCGAACTTCTCCCTGACCTCAGCCATGAACGTCAGGACTCGCTCGGCGGCCTGGGCAAAGCCTTCGGCCGCAAAAATCTGGGATCCGATGTGACAATGAATGCCCTGCAGATCAATGTTGGGGTGAGCCACACAAGCACTCACAGCACGCATGGCCGCCGACGGAAGTTCAGCAGCTGCGGACCCATCTGCAACATCCTGGGTGCTCACACTGGAGTCGTCAGCCAATGCGTCCGCTGCCTGGGCATCCGTGGCACGTGCCGGGGCCAGGGACATTCCGAACTTCTGGTCCTCATGGGCGGTGGCAATGAAGTCATGGGTTTCGGCGTGCACACCGGGGGTCACCCGCAGCATCACCGGAGCCGTCACGCCCAAGGTGCGGGCCAGACGCCCCACCAGTTCGATCTCCGGCAGGGAATCCACCACAATGCGCCCCACACCGGCATCCAGTGCCCGAGTGATTTCAGCAGCCGATTTGTTGTTGCCGTGCAGGGCCATGCGGGCCGGGTCCATGCCACCGCGCAGACCACAGGCCATTTCCCCACCGGATGCGGTGTCCAGATTCAGTCCTTCCTCACGGACCCAGCGCACCACCTCCGGGGTCAGGAAGGACTTACCGGCAAAGTACACGGAAACCTCCGTGCCCACCCGGGAAAAGGCCGACTCGAAAGCCTCCCGGAAGCCGCGGGCGCGATCACGGAAGGTGTCTTCCGAGATCACGTACAGCGGGGTTCCGTAGGTTTCGGCCAGCTTGGCCATGCTGATCCCGCAGACCGTCAGCTGCCCGTTGGTCCCCCGCCCAAAGGCATCCGGCCAGATCTTGCGGTCCAACTCCTGCCAGTCACTCGGCACGCTCAACCATGACGGCGCCAAGGTGCTGGGCCCCGTCTGCCAGGTGTCCTCCTGCTGCGGTTCAACCACAGGAACGGGGCGGAGGCGGAAGCCGGTGGTGACGACGTCGTCGGCGTCGTCGTAGGCGTCGAACTGCTCGAACTTGCTCACGGTCACATCCTTTCGGGTGCGGAAACGCCCAGCAACTCCAGGCCGTTGGCCAGCACCTGACGTGTGGCGTCATTGAGCCACAGGCGCGTGCGGTGGGTGTCAGAGACTTCCTCGTCAGCCAGCGGGGTCACACGGCATGCGGCATACCACCGGTGATAGGCCCCGGCCAGTACCTCCAGGTGGCGGGCCACACGGTGGGGCTCGCGCAGCTGCGCGGCCTCAGCCACCACGGAGGGGTAGGCGCCCAGTGCGGCCAGCAACTCGCCCTCCGTCTCATGCGAGAGCAGAGATGCGTCAAAACCGTCCCGAGTGACACCGGCGGCCTCCGCGTTGCGGTCCACCGCGCAGGTCCGCGCATGGGCGTACTGGACGTAGAACACGGGGTTCTCATTGGAGCGCTTGACCAACAGGTCAAGGTCGATGTCGATGTTGGAGTCCACCGAATACCGAGTCAGAGAGTACCGTGCGGCATCCACGCCCACGGCACCCACCAAGTCCTCCATGGTGACCACGGTTCCAGCCCGCTTGGACATGCGCACCGCCACGCCGTCCTTCACCAGATTCACCATCTGGCCGATCATGACCTCCACCTTGGCGGGGTCATCCCCCAAGCTGGCCGCCACGGCCTTCAGACGGGCCACGTAACCGTGGTGATCCGCACCCAGCATGTAGATGCACAGATCAGCGCCGCGGTCGCGCTTGTTCTTGAAGTAGGCGATGTCTCCGGCAATGTAGGCGGCGTTGCCATCGGACTTGATGACCACGCGGTCCTTGTCATCCCCGTGGTCAGTGGAGCGCAGCCACCAGGCGCCGTCGTTGAAGTACAGGGAGTCCTGGGACTTCAGCTGCTCCAACAGGGTCTCCACGGCGCCGTCCTCGAACAGCGAATTCTCGTGGAACCAGACATCGAACTCCACGCCGAATTCGCGCAGGGACTCCTTGATGTCGCCGAACATGAAGTCCACACCCGCTGCCCTGAAGGCCTCCTGCGGGTCCTCTGCCTGCAGCGCGTCAGGGTTGGCGGCCAGCACCCGGTCAGCGATCTCCGCGATGTACGCACCGCCGTAGCCATCCTCAGGAGTCGGCTCATGGCGAGCCGCGGCCAGCAGAGAGCTTGCAAAACGGTCGATCTGCGCACCGTGATCGTTGAAATAGTACTCGCGGGTCACCTCAGCACCCTGCGCCTGGAACACCCGCGCCAGAGAATCGCCGACGGCGGCCCACCGGGTACCGCCCAGATGAATGGGACCCGTGGGGTTGGCGGAGACGAACTCCAAGTTGATGGTGGTCCCAGCCAATGAATAACTGCGGCCGTAGTCACGGCCGGCCTCAACAACAGTGCGCGCCAGCTCACCCGCAGCAGCCGTGTCGAGAGTGATGTTCAAGAAACCCGGACCTGCGATGTCAACGGAAGCGACGCCGTCATGCGCCTGCAACCGCCGCTGCAGCACAGCGGCAACCTCACGCGGCGGCTTGCCGACCTTGTTGGTCAGCTGCATGGCGATGTTGGTGGCCCAATCCCCGTGGTCACGGTTCTTGGGACGCTCAACCTTGACGTCAGGCAGCTCTGTACCTTCCAGGAGGGACAACTCCCCCTGAGTCACGGCCTCACGCAGACATGCGGATACAACGGCAGTCAATTCTTCGGGAGTCACCGGGACAGTCTAGCGGTTGTATGCGTTCCAGCCGGTCCGATCGATCTCGGTGGGAGGTCATGGATGTCATGACCATGCTCGCCGCGGTGGTACAGTCTTGGGGTCCGTCGCGGCGATCCCGGGGCGGTCATGCCCGAGTAGCTCAGTGGATAGAGCGCTTGCCTCCGGAGCAAGAAGTCGTAGGTTCGAATCCTATCTCGGGCACTTCTTACGTCCTCTGGGTGGTGTACATCACCTGGCCCCGGAAATTCATCGGCACCGTAGGGTGTGGAGTTTCATCAATCGCCTGTCGAATGATGTGGAAATCGCTGGAATCACGGTTGCTCAGACTGGCCAAGGAGCGCGAGTTCGCCCGGACCCAGGAACCCCTGGTCCAGGTCAGGGGCTGTGACCACTCCCCGGGGATGCAGAGGGTCGCGCAGGAAGGCCCTGGCCTTGTTCGCACCGCCTACGTGGCACTGGGCCATGGTCTTGATGAAGACGACGATACTGGGGAAGTCCACTTCAGGCCGGACATCACCGGTGCACGTCGCTGAGCACGTGGTAAAAGGCGTTCTCACCGGAAAGTGATGGCGGAGCCACCCGCCACAGGCGCCCACGGACACCACCACAGTGGCCCACGATCACAGCTCAGCGGTAGTCCTGCGGGTTGTAGTCGGTGAAAGTTTCATCACCCCAGGCATGGTCCAACGCTCGGTCCTCATAGGAGACCGCTTCCTTGTTGCGCTGACGCATCCAGAACCCGACCACCAGCAGTGCACCACTGACCACCAGGGCGATGGGCCCCAAGATGGCAGTCACCCAACCACGCGTGCTCATGGGGGTGGCATACTCCCCGGCCGTGGCGCGGGCCACATGAATCAGCCCCTCCGGGAAAGCCCAGGAGGCCACGAACAACAGCACGATTCCCACACCGAACATGGCTCCGGCCAGGCGGTGGCGCCGGGCGCGTTTGTGCTCCCGCTCAGGTTCCACGGTGTCCGGGTCCGATAGGTGGCCCGCGGAAACGGAGTGGGAGTCATTCGATGGTGAGGCGGACATGAGGTGGGTGATCATCCAATCTGGGCGCAGCGCGGTGGGAACCCCGATTCTACGGGCCGTGACGCAGCTGCAGGACGGGCAGCCATGCAGGACGCACCAGAGGCTCCACATGACCCGATTCCTCCAGGTGCCCGAATCGCCCCCCACGCATTCCTCAAGAGCTACGCCCAGCCCCGTCCGAGCCCCCTCGCTCTGCAAGCTGCCGAGCTGCTGCGACTGGCCGACGGCCCGGTGCCGGCGGCACGCTCAGCGCTGAACCTCTGGAGTGCCTGAGCCTGGCCATGCGGCGGTTTCGTAGACTGGGCCGGTCATGACCAGTGCCCAGAACACCGCCGACACCACCCCCACCATCACTTATCCCTCCCAGTTGCCGGTCTCTGCCCGCCGGGAGGACATTCAGGCTGCCATTCAGGATCATCAGGTGGTGGTGATCGCCGGGGAAACGGGCTCAGGCAAAACCACGCAGATCCCCAAGATGTGCCTGGAGATGGGCCTGGCGGAGCACGGTTTGATCGGGCACACCCAACCGCGGCGCATCGCTGCCCGTTCCGTGGCCGAGCGCATTGCGGAGGAGTTGGGAGAGAAGATCGGCCAGACGGTGGGCTACCAGGTCCGTTTCACCTCAGAGGTGGGCGCCGATTCCCGGATCAAATTGATGACTGACGGCATCCTGCTGGCTGAGATCCAGCATGACCGCCTGCTCAAGAAGTACTCCACGATCATTGTGGACGAGGCTCACGAACGCTCCCTCAACATCGACTTCCTGCTGGGCTACCTCAGAAACATCCTGCCGCAGCGCCCGGACCTCAAGGTCATCATCACTTCCGCCACCATTGACCCCGAACGCTTCGCAGCACACTTCCACCAGGCGCTGCCAGAAGGTGCGGATCCAGAAGCCACCCCGGAGCCTGCGCCGATCATCGAGGTCTCCGGGCGCACCTACCCGGTGGAGATCCGCTACCGGCCGCTGAGCACCGAAGCGGTCACCTTTGCCGATGACCAGGACTACGACGACGACTCCCCCGCTGCCCACCCGAGCCCCAAGGAGAACACCCAGGAGGAGGACCGGGACCCCATTGACGGTGTTCTGGACGCGGTGGACGAGCTCTCCCGGGAGTCCCCCGGGGACATCCTGGTGTTTTTTGCCGGCGAGCGGGAGATCCGCGATGCCCAGGAGGCGTTGGAGGCGCTGATCACCACGCGCCCCGGGCTGGCAGGCACCCAGATCCGCCCTCTGTTCGGGCGGCTCAGCATGGCCGAACAGCACCGGGTGTTCGCCCCGTCCCGCGGTGGGCAGCGCAGGATCGTGCTGGCCACGAACGTGGCGGAAACCTCCCTGACCGTGCCGGGCATCAAGTACGTGATCGACACCGGGACGGCGCGCATCTCACGTTATTCAACCCGCACCAAGGTGCAGCGGCTGCCGATTGAACGCATCTCCCAGGCCTCCGCCAACCAACGTTCTGGCCGGTGCGGGCGTGTTTCGGACGGAATCTGCATCCGCCTCTACTCCGCAGAGGATTTCCAGGCCCGGCCCGAGTTCACGGATCCGGAGATTCTACGCACCAACCTGGCCTCAGTGATCCTGCAGATGACCGCAGCAGGGGTGGTCCACAGCCCTGAGGAGATCAGCCAGTTCCCCTTTGTGGAACCACCGGAAACCCGTGCCGTCAAGGACGGTGTGGCACTGCTGCGCGAACTTGGTGCCCTGAAGACCGGGCCGGACACGCGCACCGGAGCCCAGCGCCACCGCAACGGCAAGAAACGGGGTCGGGGACGGGCGTCGTCGTCACCGTTGACACCCACGGGACGCTCTCTTGCAGCGCTGCCCGTGGATCCGCGCCTGGGGCGGATGATCGTGGAGGGCCAACGACGGGGCTGTGCACGGGAGGTCATGGTGCTGGCTGCCGCCCTGACCGTGCAGGACCCCCGCGAGCGCCCGTTGGAAAAGCGGCAGGTGGCTGACGAGTTCCACGCACGGTTCAAGGACAAGACCTCCGATTTCCTGGGCTACCTGCTGCTGTGGCAGTACCTCCAGCAGCAGCAGAGCCAGCTCTCTGGCTCGGCATTTCGCAGGATGTGCAGGCGGGAATACCTGAATTACCTACGGATCCGGGAATGGCAGGACCTCTACGCGCAGTTGCGCCAGATGGGTCAGTCAGTGGACATCACTGTGGGCAGGTCCCGGGAGATTGATCCGGCCTCGGCCTCGGATGACGTTCACAAGGCCCTTTTGACGGGGTTGCTGAGCAACATTGGCGTGCACCAGGAGAAAACCCGCGACTACCAGGGCGCCCGCGGAACCCGGTTTGCCATCTTCCCCGGATCCGATCTGTTCAAGAATCGCCCTGACTTTGTGGTCTCGGCAGAACTGGTGGAAACCTCCCGCCTGTGGGCGCGCACCAATGCGGCCGTGGACCCCACCTGGGTGGAGGAAGTGGCCGGAGACCTCCTCAAGCGCACGTACGCCGAACCCCATTGGTCCCGCTCCCGGGGTGCCGTGATGGCCAAGGAGCGGGTGACGCTTTACGGTGTGCCCTTGGTGGTGGACCGTCCGGTGGGTTACTGGCGGGTGGATCCTGCCGGTGCCCGCGAGTTGTTCATCCGGCATGCCCTGGTGGAGGGTGACTGGCAGACCCGCCACCGGTTTGTGGCCCGCAACCGCGCCAAGATCGCGCAGGTCGAGGAACTGGAGAACCGGTTGCGGCGCAAGGACCTGCGCGCCGATGACCAAGCCCTGTTCGAGTTCTTTGACGCCAGGATCCCTGCTGAGGTGGTCTCCCAACGTCACTTCGACTCCTGGTGGAAGAAGGCCCGGCAACGTGACGAACACCTGTTGGACTTTGACCCGGAGCATCTCCTGGACTCGGACACCCAGGACTGGGACGACGACGCCTTCCCCCGCCAGTGGGTCCAGAGCACCGACGGCGGCGAGCTGACGTTGGATCTGGAGTACACCTTTGCCCCGGGCAGCCAACCCGGTGGTCATCAGGGTGCCGGTGCCCGTGGGGGTGGCACGCGTGGTGTTTCTGGCCGTGCCCATCCCGCGGACGGGGTGACGGTGCGAGTACCCGTGCTGTTCCTGCACCAGCTCTCCCCCGAGCCCTTCCAGTGGCAGATCCCCGGCCTGCGCACGGAACTGGTCACGGCACTGATCAAATCCCTGCCCAAGGCCGTACGCAAGAACGTGGTGCCGGCACCGGATGTTGCCCGCCAAGCGGTGGCCATTCTTGACCAACAGGCCGATCCCTCCCGGGACAGCCTGGAGACAGCCGTGGAACGTGCGCTGCGGCAATTGCGTTCCGTGATCATCGAACCGGGCTCCTGGGACTGGACCAAGGTGCCCGAGCATCTGCGGATGCACTTCCAGGTCCGCGATTCCCGCAACCGAGTCCTGGCCGAAGGTGAGGATCTTGAGGTCCTGCAGGTCCAGCTGCGTGATCACGTACGCCAAGCGCTGGCCGAGTCCTTGGGGACCACAGCAGATGCTCTGGGCGCCACTGGTTCGGCTGTGAGTGCCGCATCCGTCCCCGGTGCTTCATCACGCCAGGGCGACCGGAAGGGTGCCGCAGGCAACACAGACGCCAATGCCACCCGTGCCCATGCCACCAGCGGCAAACCTGGCCCGCAGTCCAGAGCGGCGCCTGGTCAGGGCACCGGTGCGGGGGGATCCGGCACCACTTCTGTGCTGGAACGTGACGGACTGACTGATTGGCCGGAGGCCGATCTGCCACGCAAGGTGGAGACGGTGGTGGCCGGCCAGCGGATCACGGGTTGGCCTGCACTCGACGCCGGATCGGTTGCCTCCAGGACCGGAAAAGCTGCGGGTGGTCTTTCAACGGCCGCCTCCACGGCCAGCGTTCGCGTGTTCTCCAATGCCGAGGACCAGCGCGCGGCCCAACGGCGAGGAACCATCGCACTGTTGCAGACTCGGCTGCCGTCAACGCATCGCTACATCTCCGATCACCTGGAGAACCGGGAAAAGATCGTGTTCACGCAGAACCCACACGGTTCTGTGGACTCCTTGATCCAGGACTGTACGTTGGCCGCCGTGGACAAGTTGGTGCCCACGGAGCCACCGTGGACCCGCCAGGACTACAACCAGGTCTTTGACTCCGTCAGGGCGGACCTGATCGACACCGTTTTTGGGGTGACCTCCCTGGTGGCCCAGGTGCTCACAGATGCCAACACGGTGCGCAAACTGGTCAAGAAGCCTGGCTCCATGGCAGCGGTCAATGCCTTTGCCGATGTTCGGGATCAGCTGGACAGACTGGTCAGCCCCAACTTTGTCACCCGCACCGGGTGGGAGAACTTGCAGCACCTCCCCCGCTACGTCAAGGCCATGCAGGTCAGGGTGGACAAGCTGGTGGGCACGGCCGCCATCCAGCGCGACACCACCCACATGCTGGAGATTCAAGCGCTGGAGGATGAGCTGGATGCGGCGGTCAATGCGGTTCCCGTGGGCCTGCCCGTCCCTGCGGCTCTGAATCGGATCGAGTGGGAGATCCAGGAGTTGCGGGTCTCCTTCTTCGCCCAGGAGCTGGGAACTTCCCACACCGTGTCAGCCAAACGCATCCGCAAGGCCCTGCGAGAGGCCCGGGGATGAGAAGGGGCGGCGCCAGATCGTGTTGGCGCCGCCCATTCCTCCACCCCCTACTGCGGCAATCCCGTGCCACGGCAAGAGAGCGATTTCAGCTCTCCGGCACGAACTCCCCGTGACCTGCTGCCACCAACTGTTCACGGATGTTGGCCGCTGAACGGTCCATGAGATCCGGATCCGGGTTCTGGTCCACCTTGTCGAAATCGAACTCATCGATGGAATTGGTGGGCCACACGTGGATGTGGCAGTGCGGGACCTCAAAGCCCTGAATCATCTGCCCCACGCGCTTGGGCTGCCACACGGTGTTCTGCGCCTGTCCGATGATCTGGGAGACCTTCATCAGATGGGCTGCCAGATCCGGGTCCACATCCAGCCAGTGGTCCACTTCCACCCGCGGAACCACCAACGCGTGGCCCTGGGACAGGGGTGCAATGGAGAGGAACACCACGCAGTGTTCGTCCTTCCACAGGAACCGGGCCGGGATCTGGCCGTCAATGATCTTGGTGAAAATCGTGTCCATGGGTGCTCCTTCTCGAATCTGCGCCGCGATCTCAGCGCCACTCTTGTGGGCGGTGTGGGCCCGCAATTCTGGGCGGCTGTGAACTCACACCTGGACGGTGGTGCCGGGCTCCAGGTGGATGTAGTCCGTGCCGTACTTCCCGGCAAAGTTCTTCACCTGCTTCTCCACAATCCCGAATCCGTTCTGGGACAGCAGGGCATCGTGAATCTGGTACGCGGTGGGTGCTCCCACGGCGATCAAGAAGTCGATCACCTCGGACATCTTGGACCAGGGTGCATGCAGCGGAACCAGAACCGTGGTGGGTGAAATCCCGTGGGGCACCACAAAGGAGTCACCGGGGTGGAACAGTTTGCCCTCCAGCAGGTATCCCACGTTCTCCACGGTACGGATCAAGGGATGAATCAGGGCGTGCTGACCGCCAAAGGTCTGCACCGGGACACCGTCCAGGTCCAGCTGGGAGTCGGGTTCGACGTCGTGAATTCGCTGCTGACCTTTCGAGTCCTGGGCGGCCTCCCCCAGGGTTTCACGCAGGTCCCGGGCCACACTGGCAGGGGCCCACACCTGGGTGTCCGGCTGGGAACGCAGCTGCTGCGGAACCCGCTCCGGGTCCAGGTGATCGGGGTGGGTGTGGGTGATCAGGACATGATCCGCACCCTGCATGGCGGTCTCCACCTCAGAGAAGTTTCCGGGGTCAATCACAATCACGACGTCCTGAGATTCAACCCGTACACATGAGTGGGTGAACTTGGTCAGCTGCACGTGCTCCTCCTGCCGGTTGCAAACCTCAGGCCGGGCACCGGGAACGGAAGCGCCCCGGCCGACCTGCAACACTGCCCACCCTACCGAGACTGCACCCGCCGGGCCGCTGATTGCCGATACTCTGGGGACGTCCCAGCAATTCGGGGAAGTTCCAGCACTCTGGGGAGATCTCAGCACCCTGGCAAGCCCCAGCAGGCTGGGAGGTCTCAGCCCGGCACCTCACCGGGTGTGCTCAAGCCCGCCACAGTTTCAGGAGTGACGTCCGTGAGTTCCGCAGGATCCCCCGCAGATCCGGCCCCCGACCCGGGGCCCAGGGCTGAGGTCCGCAACACCAAACAGCGGCGTGCCGTGCGAGCAGCCCTGCGCTCGCAGTCCGACTTTGTGACCACCCAGGAACTGCACGCTCGCCTCCAAGATGACGGCCAAAAGGTTTCCCTGGCCACCACCTACCGGGTCCTTCAGTCCATGGCTGAGATCGGTGAGGTGGACACCCTGCGCAACGACGACGGCGAGGCCATCTACCGTCAATGCGAAGCCGAGCACCATCACCACCATCTGGTCTGCCGCCGCTGCGGCGCCACAGTCGAGTTGGAGGCCCCCACGGTGGAGGCCTGGGCGGAACAGACCGCCAGCGCGTACGGCTACTCGGATCTGGACCACACCATTGAAATCGTGGGGTTGTGCCCACGATGCCGCCAGGAGAGCACAGCATGACCACGCGCGGCAGCGTGGTCCTGGTGGGCCACCTCAGCGCACCGGGCGGGCGGATCAAGCGGGCCGCAACAGCTGCATCGGCTGTGTTCCAGGCCAACGGGCACACCACCGTGCTGCTCTCCACGGACTCACCGGATCATGACCCCTCCGACCCCGCAGGCTGGGGCGAATCCCTACGCCGCCATCTGACCTCCACGGTGGCAGCTCCCCCGGTCGCCGTGGTGGCCGTGGGTGGGGACGGTACCGCCCACGTTGTGCTCAACGTGCTGCTCCAACACCGCCAATATCAGGCGCAGGGGCAAGACCCGGCGCAGGACACAGCTTTCGGGTTGATCGCCAGCGGTTCGGGCAATGACCTGGCCCGGCATTGGGCCAGCCCGCGGGATGATCCGGAACGCAGTGCCGGGCGGATTCTCCGGTGCCTGGACACCGGTCCCACCGTGATGGACGTGGGTCAGGTGGATTTTGAGGACGGTTCCACCGCCTGGTTCGCCACCGCCCTGTGTGCTGGAATCGACGCCGCCGTGAACCAGCGTGCCAACCGGTACCGGTGGCCGCGTGGCTCGGCCAAATACGTAGTTGCATTGGGTGTGGAACTGCTGCGGCACCGCGCTCAGACCTACCACCTGGAGATCACAGAACCCGGTTCGCGGCTCTCGACTCGGCGTGAGCTGCAGGCGCTGATGGTCAACGTGGCCAACTCGTCCTCCATCGGTGGCGGGCTGGGCATTGTCCCGTGGGCCGATGCCACAGATGCCGCCATGGAGCTGTTTGTGGTGGCTCCGCTGACCCGCTTGCGGTTCCTGCGCCTGTTCCCCTCCATCTACACCGGCGCTCACGTCCGGTTGGAGGCCGTGCAGATCCAGCCGGTCACCAGGGTCCGGATCAGGGGTAGCCACGTGGTCTTTGCCGATGGCGAACCGCTGGGTCAGTTGCCGGCCACGGTCACCGTGCGTCCAGGGGCACTGCCCGTGGTGCTGTGATCGCCTGACCCACTCTCAGAGACCACTGCCCTTCCCCGCGAGCGACGACGACGCCGGGCCACCCAGGACACCACCCAGATCAGAAAAGAAATGGTGGTCACGTAGGGGCTGATGGGAAGTGCACCGCCCAGGGCCAACAGGATTCCGCCCACCATGGCGGTTTCTGCGAACACCACGGAGAGCACCACAATCTTCACCGGTGATGCGCTGAAGTTCATGGCCGCTGCGGCCGGTGAAATCAGCAGTGCCAGGACCAGCAGAGCGCCGATGATCTGAACGGACAGCGCCACCGCCACACCCAACAGCAGCATGAACACAATGGAGAGGGTGCGCACCGGGAGTCCCCGGGCCTGTGCCACAAAGGGGTCCGTGCTGGCAAAACTCAGCGGCCGCCAGATGATCAACAGCCCGGCCATCACCACCGCGGAAAGCACAGCCATGGACACCAACTGGACGTCATTGACGGAGACGATCTGACCGGTCAACAGGGCAAAGCGGTTGGAGCTGCGCCCCTGGTAGAGCGCCAAGGCCAGGATGCCGACACCCAGGCCGAAGGGCATGAGCACCCCCACCACGGAGTTGGACTCCCGTGACTGGGCGCCCACGATTCCGATGATCACGGCGGCAATGATGGAGCCCATGAGGGAACCTGTGACCAGGTCAGATCCGATCAGCAGGGCAATGGCACCGCCTGCAAAGGAGAGCTCTGCAATGCCGTGCACGGAGAAGGCCATGTCCCGCATCATCACGAACGTGCCGATCAATCCACCCACCAGACCGATCAGAGCACCGGCCCAGATCGAGTTCTGCAGCAGGACCAGCAGATCTCCATAGCGCTCGAACACGAAGACTTCGTCGATGACCATCTCCCAGCTCATCGGGTCACCTCCTCCGGAGTTGTGGGTGGGTGACAGTGGTCCACGATTTCCGCGCCCACCACCAGCACCCGGCCTGCCACGTTCATGACTTCCACGCGCGCCCCGTAGAGCTCGGAGAGCACATCCGAGCGCAACACCTCGGCGGGTGTACCCACCCGGAAGGAGCCGTTGGCCAGGTAGAGCACGCGGTCGACGTCGTCGATGATCGGGTTGACGTCATGGGTCACAAAAAACACAGCGGCCCCCGTGCGATCCCGTTGTTCGGCCACCAACTGTGCCAGTTGTGACTGGCGGTGCAGGTCCAGGGACAGAAGTGCCTCGTCAAAGAGCAGCAGACTGGGGTCCATGGCCAGTGCCTGTGCCACACGCAGCCGTTGCTGCTCGCCCCCGGAGAGCTGGCCGATGGGTGCATCCGCGTATTCCAGGGCACCCACCCGTTCCACCAGCGTGTTCACCCGCTCCCTGTGCGCTTTGCGCCCCAGGATGCGTGGGCCCCACCGGTGACCGTCGATTCCCAGTCCCACCAGGTCTCGGCCACGCAATGGCGTGCGGTCATCAAAGGCCCGCTGCTGGGGTACGTACCCGATTTCAGCAGAACCGCGGCGCACGGCTTGGCCTGCCACATGGACCGTTCCGGAGCTCAGAGGCTGTAGACCCAACAGCACTCGCAGCAAGGAGGTCTTGCCGGTGCCGTTGCCGCCGAGCACAGCCACGTACTCCCCGGGTTCAATCTCCAGGTTCAGCCCGGACCACAACGTGCGGTGGCCAAAAGCAAGCTCGGCATCGCGGAAGGACGCAGCCGGTACAGCACTCAATGATCGTGGCTTTCCGTGGTGCGTTCCAGACCGTCAACCGCCTGCAGGTCCTGGATGTTCTGATCCATCCACTGCAGGTAGTTCATCTCCTCCGGCAACGTTTCAGAGACCGCCAACACGGGTAGATCAGCAGCTTCGGCCACCGTTCGCAGGTCCTGGCTCTGCCCGGTCGAGGTCTGCTCGTTGTAGACCAACAACGCTGCATCATCTTCCAGCGTGGATCTGACCTGGTCATAGACCAGCGGTGCGGCGTCGGTTCCGTCTTCCACCGCCACGGTGAATGCCGTGGGGGTCACGTTGTGCAACCCGGCAGCTTCCAGCAGGTGGTCAGCCACGGGCTCCGTGGCCACGTAGTCCCCGTGCAGGTGCAACTGCTCTGCCCGGTCCTGAATGTCCTGGGTCTCACGAGCGAACTGTGCGGCGTTCTGCGAGTACGTGGAGGCATTTGCTTCATCCAAAGAGCCCAGCTCCTGGGCCACGGCCTGCCCCACCGCTCCCATGCTGGCCGGGTTGTACCAGATGTGCTCGTTGAAGGATCCGTGATCGTGGCCGTCATGATCGCCGGCCTCAGCCGATGAATCCTGGGTGGCTGAATCTTGCGAGCCGTGATCGTGGCCGGCATCCGCAGCACCTTCCAGCCCGGAGACCTCCACGGCGTTGACCACGGGCACGCCGGCATCCTGTGCCAGTTCCTCCATGAAGACGTCATAGCCGCCGCCGTTGAGCACCACCAGGTCCGCGTCCTGAACCATCAGGCGGTCCGTGGGTGTGGCCTCATAGGAATGCGGGTCCTGAGCCGCGGAATCAATCAAAGCCTCAACGGAAACGTCCCCGGCACCGCCGGAATCCCCGGTCACCTGCTGGACAACATCTGCGTACACGGAGGTGGTGGTGACCACGGTGAGGTGGCCGTCATCAGCACCGGAGTCATTCGACCCTCCGGTGCATCCGGCCAGGACCAGGGCAGCCACACCGGCCACAGCCATGGTGGCCACCCCGGAAGCACAGGAGCCGGCAGCCCCGGCAGCAGGGCGGAAGCGCGCAAAACGTGGGTTCACGTCAAGAATCCGATCTAAGCGGCCAGCGCCGCAGAAGCATCAAGAACCACAACTGTTCTTGATAATGATTTTCATGTGCGTTGGGAGCTTAGCAGAGCTCCCGCGCAAATCATCAGGCCCAACTCTCTCCGCGAGCGCGACCTTCCTCATATCCTGAGGTGTTCTGCACACCCACCACGGCACGGTCCGCGAACTGGCGGGTGTTGGTGGCACCGGCATAGGTCATGGAGCTGCGAACACCTGCGGTGATGTGGTCAATCAGGTCCTCCACACCAGGCCGCCTGGGGTCCAGGTACATCTTGGAGCTGGAGATCCCCTCTTCAAAGATCGCCTTGCGGGCCCGCTCAAAGGCTTCCTGCCCCTGCGTGCGGTTGAGCACCGCACGGGTGGAGGCCATGCCAAAGCTCTCCTTGTAGTAACGGCCATTGGCGTCCTGGTTCAGTTCCCCCGGACCTTCCCAGGTGCCGGCGAACCAGGATCCGACCATCACCTGGCTGGCCCCGGCCGCCAGTGCCAGAGCGACGTCACGGGGGTACTTCACACCGCCATCGGCCCACACGTGCGCCCCGAGTTCGGCAGCTGCTGCCGCGCATTCGAGCACGGCGGAGAACTGCGGGCGGCCCACTGCGGTCATCATGCGGGTGGTGCACATGGCCCCGGGACCTACACCCACCTTGATCACATCGGCCCCTGCATCCACCAGGTCCCGCACACCGTCGGCCGTGACCACGTTGCCTACCACGATCGGATGGTTGGGTGCCACCTTGCGGACCGTGGAGAGCGCCTCAAACATTTTGCGCTGGTGCCCGTGCGCGGTGTCCACCACCAAGACGTCCACCCCGGCATCAATCAGCTGCTGGGTCTTGCCTGCCACGTCTCCGTTGATTCCGACGGCGGCCCCCACCTTCAGCGCACCGTTGGCGTCCACGTTGGGTACGTAAATGGTGGAGCGCACAGCACCCTGGCGGCTGATCACACCCACCACACGTTCACCGTCCACCACGGGAGCCACGTGCACGCGTGCCCGTTCCATGCGAGCACTGACGTGAGCCATGGATTCCCGCAGCGCCGCCGGCCCGGATGCGGCACCGGCGGCGTCATTGCCGTCTGCGCTCGCACCGTGAGAGTTTCGGCCATCTGATTCCTGGCCGTGGAGTTGCAGACCGTTGAGCTCCTCAACAGTGAACACCGGGACCTCAGGGCGCATGACCACGTGCAGCTGTGTGAAGCGGTCCACCTCACGGCAGTCGATTTCCAGCACCAGCCCCAGGAACCGACCGTCGTCGCCTGTGACAACCACCGAGGCGTGAGAGTGACGGCGCATCTTGGCCAGGGCGTCATGAACGGTCTCCGTGGGCTTCATGGTGCGCACCGACTCGAACTGTGGCGAGCGGCTCTTGACCCATGCGGTTTCCCGCGCCGCCACATCCGCCGGAATGTCCTGCGGGAGCACCCCCAAACCACCGCGCCGGGCCATGGCCTCCACCATGCGCTTGCCCGTGACCGCCGTCATGTTGGCCGCCACCAGCGGAGTGGTGGAACCGGTGGGGTCGCTGGTGCTCAGATCGACGTCGAACCGGCTGGTGATCCTGGAGGAGGATGGCACCAGGAAGACGTCGTTGTAGGTCAAATCAGTCACGGGGGTGTTCAGAAAACGCACACGCCCCACTCTAAATGCTCGGCATCTGCTCGCGGACACCTGGCCCTGACGCCCTCGTCGTCAATCCGTAGGCGGTCGAGATCAACGGAGCCCGCTGGTGGCAGACAATCATGAAGTGTGAGGGCCGCACCTGTTGGCCGTCTGTTGCCTGGAACACTAGACTGACGCGAAGTGCGACCATGCGCTGACCGCCGGCAGCCGGTATCTGCTGCGAACCCTTGGAGCCAGGCCGTGACCACCTCGGCCGAGCCCACCTGACTGCTCCGTCCCAGTTCATGGGGCGGGAGAAGCCGAAGGTCAAGGGGCTCGCCGTGAGACCGCAGGCCGAGAAGTCGGTGGGCCGCGCAGCTGCTTGAGGGCAACCAATGACGGTTGCCGGATCTAGACGAGAGAATGAGGCGTAGGCACGTGCCGAGCACACCACGAGACCTGATCCCCGACGAATTCGCGGGCAACGAATGGCTCGTCGAGGACCTCTACAAGAGGTACCGAGCTGACAAGAACACGGTGGACAAGGACTGGTGGCCCATTTTCGAGGCCATGGACGATGCCTCAGAGGGTGGCGGTGATTCGGCGGGCGGCAAGAGCCCCGACTCCGCAGCGGATTCCGGCAAGGACTCCGCCAAGGCGGACACCTCCACGCGCAACGCTGCTCACTCGGACGGCGGGGCCTCCAAGGACGACCGTTCCATTGCGGAACCCGGCTCCCCGTCCCAGACCACTCGCCGCACGGACGAGGCCTCCACGGCCAAGCCGGGCCCGCCCAAGGAAGCCCAGCAGGCCGCGGCCAAGACGCAGCCCAAGCCTGCGGCTCAGAAGAAGGCAGCAGAGCCCAAGGCACCTGAGACCGATTCCACCAAGGGTGAGGACAAGGCTGAGGAAGCCCAGGACCAGATCGTGAAGCTGCGTGGTCCGGCCAAGGCAGTGGCTGCCAACATGGATGCCTCCCTGACCGTGCCCACCGCCACCACCGTGCGTGCGGTTCCCGCCAAGCTGCTGATCGACAACCGCATTGTGATCAACTCCCACCTGGCCCGTAACCGTGGTGGCAAGGTCTCCTTCACACACTTGATCGGCTACGCCGTGGTCAAGGCGCTGAAGAACTTCCCCTCCATGAACGTCACCTATGACGTCCAGGACGGCAAGCCCGTGGTCATTCACCCGGTCCACGTGAACTTTGGTCTGGCCATTGACCTGCCCAACAAGGATGGTTCCCGCAACCTGGTGGTGCCCAACATCAAGGGTTCCGAGGAACTGAACTTCCGGCAGTTCTGGGATGCCTACGAGGACATGGTGCGCCGCGCCCGCAAGGGTGAGCTGACCATGGAGGACTACGCCGGCACCACGGTCTCCCTGACCAACCCGGGCGGTATCGGCACCGTTCACTCCGTGCCGCGCCTGTCCAAAGGCCAGGCCGCCATCATTGGTGTGGGCGCGCTGGATTACCCCGCCGAGTACCGCGGTTCCTCACCGCGCACGCTCTCCCAGAACGCCATCTCCAAGATCATCACCCTGACCTCCACCTACGATCACCGCGTGATCCAGGGTGCCGGTTCCGGTGAGTTCCTCAAGCTGGTGGACTCCTACCTGTTGGGTGATGACTTCTGGGATGAGATCTTCCAGGGCCTGAAGGTCCCCTACGAGCCCGTTCGTTGGGCCATGGACAACCAGGTCAACCCGGAGACCGAGGTCAACAAGGTTGCCCGGATCCAGCAGTTGATCCACGCCTACCGCGTGCGCGGCCACATGATGGCTGACACGAACCCGGTGGGTTACACCATGCGCACCCACCCGGACCTGGACATCCGCACCTACGGGCTGTCCCTGTGGGATCTGGACCGCGAATGGCCCACCGGTGGCTTCGGTGGCTCCCCCCGCCTGACCCTGCGCACCATCCTGGGGCTGCTGCGTGATGCCTACTGCCGCACCGTGGGTGTGGAATACATGCACCTGGAGACCCCCGCCGAGCGCGAATGGTTCCAGAACGAACTCGAGAAGGGCTACACCAAGCCCTCCCGGGACGAACAGTTCCGCATCCTCAGCCGACTCAACGCGGCAGAGGCCTTTGAAACCTTCCTGCAGACCAAGTACGTGGGTCAGAAGCGCTTTTCCCTTGAGGGTGGCGAATCCCTGATCCCGCTGCTGGATGCCGTGATCTCGGACGCCGCCGATGACAGCCTGGCAGGTGTGGTCATCGGCATGGCTCACCGTGGTCGCCTCAACGTGCTGACCAACATTGCCGGGAAGTCCTACGCGCAGGTCTTCCGTGAGTTCGAAGGCAGCCAGGACGCCCGTGGCACCGAGGGCTCCGGCGACGTCAAGTACCACCTGGGCACGGAAGGCACCTTCACCTCGGATGCCGGCAACCAGACTCAGGTCTACCTGGGCGCCAACCC
The DNA here is from genome assembly GCF_012163155.1 of Kocuria subflava. Taxonomy (GTDB): domain Bacteria; phylum Actinomycetota; class Actinomycetes; order Actinomycetales; family Micrococcaceae; genus Kocuria; species Kocuria subflava. Next base: position 27,946 of record NZ_JAAVUN010000016.1, on the reverse strand, counting down.
GTCCCACCTGGAGGCCGTTGACCCGGTCATCGAGGGTGTGGCCCGGGCCAAGACCGATGTGCTGGGCGCCGGACCGGAAGGCGATGGCTCCTACCCCGTGCTGCCCATTCAGGTCCACGGCGATGCCGCCATGGCCGGTCAGGGCATCGTGTTCGAGGTCATGCAGATGTCTCAGCTGCCGGCCTACAAGACCGGTGGCACCGTGCACGTGGTGGTCAACAACCAGATCGGTTTCACCACCGCACCCGAGGCCGGACGCACCTCCACCTACGCAACAGATGTTGCCCGCACCATCCAGGCCCCGATCTTCCACGTCAATGCCGATGACCCGGAGGCCGTGACCCACGTGGGCCAGCTGGCCTTCGCCTACCGTCAGCGGTTCAACAAGGACGTGGTGATCGACCTGGTGTGCTACCGGCGTCGTGGTCACAACGAGGGGGATGACCCGTCGATGACCCAGCCGTTGATGTACCACACGATCGAGCAGAAGCGCTCCACCCGTAAGGTCTACACCGCCAACCTGGTGGGCCGTGGTGACATCAGCCAGGAAGAGGCGGACCGCGCCCTGAAGGACTACCAGGAGCGTCTGGAGCGGGTGTTCACGGAAACGCACGAGGCCCAGACCTCTGACGTTCCGTTGGTCACCGGCGACGCCGCTGCGATCTCCAACATCGAACGTCCTTCTGCCCAGCAGACCGACTCCGGTGTTTCCGTGCCGCGTTCCACGGGCATCTCCCCGGAGAACGCTCGCCGCATCGGCGAAGCCCACATGGACGTCCCGGAGGGCTTCACGGTCCACCGCAAGCTCACCAAGCTGTTGGAACGCCGCGCCAAGATGACCGTTGACGGAGGCGTGGACTGGGGCATGGGCGAGATCATGGCCTTTGCCTCCCTGATGATGGAGGGCATCCCGGTCCGCATGACCGGCCAGGACGTCCGCCGCGGCACGTTCACCCAGCGCCACGCCGTGTTCTTTGACTACGTCAACGGGGACGAGTGGACACCGCTGAACCACCTGATGGATGACCAGGCTCCGTTGGCCATCTACAACTCCCTGCTCTCCGAATACGGTGTACTGGGCTTTGAGTACGGCTACTCCGTGGAGCGCCCGGACGCGTTGACCGTGTGGGAGGCGCAGTTCGGTGACTTCATCAACGGCGCCCAGACCATTGTGGACGAGTTCGTCTCCTCCGCCGAGCAGAAGTGGGGCCAGCGTTCCTCCTTGGTCATGTTGTTGCCCCACGGCTTTGAGGGCCAGGGCCCGGATCACTCCTCCGCACGCATTGAGCGTTTCCTGACGCTGTGCGCAGAGAAGAACATGATCGTGGCTCAGCCCTCCACACCGGCCAATCACTTCCACCTGCTGCGCCGTCAGGCCTACTCCCGTCCGCGCAAGCCGCTGATCGTGGCTTCGCCCAAGCAGTTGTTGCGCCTGAAGGCAGCCAGCTCCCCGATCGAGGAGTTCACCTCCGGTGCATTCCGTCCGGTGATCGAGGACCAGGGTGGATTGGACCCCAAGGGCGTGACCGACGTCGTTCTGGTTTCGGGTCGCCCGTACTACGACCTTGTGGCCGAGCGCACCAAGCGTGAGGACAAGACCACGGCCATCATCCGGGTCGAGCAGCTCTACCCGCTGCCCCTGGAGGAGATCAAGGCAGAGCTTGCCCGCTACCCGGAGGCCAACGTGCACTGGGCACAGGATGAACCCGCCAACCAAGGCCCCTGGCCGTTCATGGCGGTCAACCTGGCGCCCGAGGTGGACCGCCGCATCCGGTTGATCTCCCGGCCGGCTTCCGCCTCGCCGGCCAACGGATCGGCCAAGCGCCACGCGTTGGAGAACGAAACCCTCCTGGAGGAACTGTTCGAGAACCGATGAGCCGATGAGCTCCCCACGGCGCCGCGCACAAACCCGTGCGCGGCGCCGTGTACCGTTGAGGTGAACCAACTGGCCGCGTGCTCCCCCAGCCCCGTCCTGCGGGGCCGCCCACGCGCTACTCAGCGGGTGCCACCACCGCACCCGCACCACCGTTCAGAACATGTCAAAGAAGGAAAGCTGTGGATCAACGCAGGATCAGAATTGTTGCCGTTGGTGACGAACTGCTGGCCGGAACGGGCGACCCCCGCGCCCTCGGCTGGTACGGGCGCGTACTGGCCCGCACCCCGCACGACGTCGTTCCCATCTCCTCCTACGTGTTGGCAGCCCCCGGTGAAGGCAGCGAAACCCTCAACGAACGTTGGTTCGGCGAGGCCGCACGGCGGTTTGCCAACGGTGCGGACAACCGCGTGGTCATTGCCCCCTCCACCGCAGACGTGGATCTGGGGATCACCACGGCGCGGTCCCGGTTGAACATGGCCAACATTGTGGACACGGCTTCACAGAACAACATCAAGGTGTTGGTGGTGGGCCCGCCCCCCACGTTGGATGCGGACCGCAACCGCAAGATCGCCGATCTCTCCGCGGCCTACGCTGACGTGGTCACCCGGCGTAACCACATCTACGTGGACACATTCAACCCCCTGCAGCATCACGAGCAGTGGCGCAAAGATCTCTCCGCCAACGACGGTCAGCCGGGTCAGGCAGGCTATGGCCTGATTGCCTGGTTGGTGCTGCACCGTGGCTGGTACTCGTGGCTGGACCTGCCCGAGCCCCAGTGATGATGGCTCTGCCCGAGCAGCAGTGATGACAGGTCTGCCCGTAGCCCCCCGAGCGAGCACGCTCACCACCAGGCACGGCACGGTTCACGCAGCAAGTGTGCGAGAATGGTAGGCAGTGCCTTGACCCGGGGTGAACCCGAGTCAAGAAACGTCATCCACGATCTGAAGTCATACAGGAGGTTCGCATGAGCAAGCGCGGACGTAAGCGTAAGGATCGCCGTAAGAACAAGGCGAACCACGGCAAGCGCCCCAACGCATGAGTTCTCACGCCACGGCGTGGTTGCTCACTCGTTGAGGAACTTAGAAAGTACGGGCCGCATTCCTTGATTCAAGGAATGCGGCCCGTTCTCTTGTCTTCGGACTTCTTGTGTTCCCGGATCCGGCCAGCGCCAGCGGCTCAGCGCTTGGTGGCGGACTCCCCACACTGCTCGTGGATGCGGCCCATGATGTTGGCGCGCAAGGTCTCCGGAGCGGTTTCACTGCAGGAGCGTTTGACCACGGTGCGAATCACCTGCTCCAGTTCACTTTCGTGGGTGCAGTCCTCGCAGGTTTCCAGATGCGCTGCGATCTTCTTGAGATCCTCCACCGTCAGGGCACCATCCAGGTATTCGTAAATGCGCTCCACCTGCTCCCCGCTGCAACCACAGGGTGCCTCTGACGCGTCTGTGCTCTGCGGTGCGTCCTGAGGCTGCTGTGCATTCGGCGTCTGGCTCTGTGGTGTGGTCGGTGACGTGGAATCGGTACGAGTGGCGTGATCAGTCATGCCGGATCCTCACCCTTCCTGGTGTGTTGAGTGTGTGGCGCGTGACGAACGATTGGGGGTCTCCCCCGCGGCGGCTGCGGTGGCAGCGGCCTTGGCGTCCGTGGTGGCGCTCTGTGTGGTGGATGTTTTGCGGCGTCCGGTACCCGTGGTGTCGATCCCACGGTCGGTGGCGTAGTCGGCAAGTTTTTCGCGCAGCAGTTTGCGGCCGCGGTGCAGCCGGGACATGACCGTGCCGATGGGGGTGGCCATGATCTCCGCGATCTCCTTGTAGGCAAAGCCTTCGACGTCGGAGAGGTAGATGGCCAGCCGGAACTCCTCCGGCAAGTCCTGGAGTGCCCGCTTGACGTCAGAGTCCGGCAGGTGGTCCAGTGCCTCCACCTCGGCGGAGCGCAATCCGGTGGAGGAATGCTGCTCCGCACGGTGCAGCTGCCAGTCCTCCACCGTGTCCGTGTTGGACTGCTGTGGTTCACGCTGACGCTTGCGGTACAGGTTGATGTATGTGTTGGTCAGGATGCGGTACAGCCAGGCTTTGAGGTTGGTCCCCGGCCGGTACTGGTGATAGGAGGAGAACGCCTTGGTGTAAGCCTCCTGCACCAAGTCCTCGGCGTCAGCCGGGTTGCGTGCCATCCGCAGCGCTGCGGCGTAGAGCTGATCGATGTAGACCATGGCTTCACGCTCAAAGCGCACCGCCCGTTGCGCAGGGGTCTCATTGGCCACGTCCACGAACTCCTCGCCGGAGTCCTCCGCGGCATCCTCGTCCATTTCTGTGTCCAGGACGTGGTCGTCCTGATCCGCCGGATCATGTGTACCGAGCGCTGTTTCCTGATGGTCGGTCGGGCGCCCAGAAGGTTGCGGAGTGGAGGGCTGGCGTGTGGCGTCGTCGTCGTTCATCGTGGTCAATTCTAGGGCCACAGGCCCGGATGGTACGGGCAGTTCCGAGGGCGGAACACGGTCCAGAACCTGCATGTCACCTCCTGAAAGCGGGGCGGTCCAGGGCCCGGGGTGCCGGGCGGTTGTCTACGGGGCTGCAACAGGCCAGGTACCGGGATTGTTCCGGTGCCGCGGCAACTTCTGGGCAGACAGAGCTTCACCGGAGACCGCACTGGGCAGGATGCGGCCACAAAAATCAGTGCCCTGAGCACCAACTGTGGGCGCAGGCACCGCAAGCCGCCCTCACCTGGTTAGGATGGAACAGGCCCGTAACCCGGGGCACATCCGCACCGTGAACGTGCGTATAGGTCCCGAGTGGCCCACTCAAACGTCTAGGAGGACCCACATGAGCATCGTTCGCCGCATTGCCCGTCCGCTGCTGGCCACCGGCTACATCGTCAACGGCATCGACAGCTTCCGTAATTCATCCACTGCCGCTGAGCACCTGGACCCCGCACTGAAGACCGTGCGCCGTGCGGTTCCGCAGGCTGCACCGGCTCTGCAGAACTCCGCCGTGGTGGCACAGGGTCTCGCTGCTGCGCAGGTTGGCGCTGCTGCCCTGTTTGCACTGGGCAAGGCACCGCGTCTGGCCTCCACCGTGCTGATCTCCACCACCGCCGTCAACGCCTACCTGGACTTCCGGGCAGCTGACAACGGCACCAAGGAGGAGCGCGCAGCCCGCCGTAACTCCGGTTTGAAGAACGTCTCCCTGGTGGGTGCCACCATGCTGGCCGCCGTGGACACCGATGGCAGCCCGTCCCTGATGTGGCGTGCCGAGCACTTTGTCAGCGACGTCCAGAGGCAGGCACAGGATCTCAGCAAGGACGCCTCCAAGCGCTGGGACAAGACACAGAAGGCTGCTGCCAAGAAGGCCAAGAAGACCAAGAAGTCCGTTTCTTCCTGATTTGCACGGGGTGCAGCCGCCGCCAGGTTGTCTCCTCAGATCCTTTGGAGTGTTCGTGACCCACCCGGATTCCGGGGGCACTCAGGCAACGGAGCCGACCACGGGGAATTCCCTGTGGTCGGCTCCGTTCGTCGGTGCCAGCCCCGTTGTATCTTCCCTGACCGTGCCCGGTTCCAAGTCGCTGACCAACCGGTGGCTGGTCCTGGCGGCCTTGGCCGATGGCCCATGCCGCTTGCGTGCGCCGCTGCATTCACGTGACAGTCGGCTCATGATCCAGGCTCTGCAGGAACTTGGTGCCCACGTTCAGGAGGTGGACGGCGATTCTCCCTTCGGCCCTGATCTGGTGATCACTCCCATACCCCGGCCATTCGATGCCGGATCCGGCTCCGGAGATCGGAGCGTGGATTGTGGGCTGGCCGGAACCGTCATGCGCTTTGTTCCGCCGCTGGCGGCACTCCTTGCCGGCAGCACGCAGTTCGACGGCGACCCCCACGCCCGCAAACGCCCCATGGGCCCGGTGGTGGAGGCCCTGCAGGCTCTCGGGGTCACTGTTGAACTGAACGGTGACAACCGCGATGCAGCGCTTCCGTTCACTGTTCACGGCCCGTCTGCCGGTGAATCCCTGGTGGGCGGCGAGTTGCGCATTGACGCCTCCGCCTCCTCCCAGTTCGTCTCCGCCATGCTGTTGGTGGGATCCCAGTTCCGCAACGGGCTGACACTGGTCCACCACTCCCCTGACGGTGGTGGTGTGCCGTCCATGCCGCACGTGGACATGACCGTGGAGACGCTGCGTCACGTGGGCGTGGTGGTGGATGACTCCCAGCCGGCCCGGTGGGTGGTTTCCCCTGGTCCCGTTGCGGCTTTTGACATTCGTGTGGAACAGGACCTGTCCAATGCGGGCCCGTTCTTGGCAGCGGCCGTGGTCACGGGCGGTCAGGTCTCAGTCCCCCACTGGCCCCTGGAAACCACCCAGGGTGGTGCCCACTGGCGGGAGATCCTGCCGCAGTTCGGGGCCCAGGTTGAGCTGGTGGACGGAGTGTTCACCGTGACGGGACCGCGCCACGTACGCGGCGTTGACCTAGATTTGTCCTTGGCCGGTGAGCTGGCGCCCACGGTGGCTGCCATCTGTACTGTGGCCACCACGCCGTCCCGCTTGCGGGGAATTGCCCATCTGCGCGGACATGAAACTGACCGGCTGGCCGCCCTGACCACGGAGATCAACCGGTTGGGTGGCCGGGCCACGGAAACCGAGGACGGGCTGGTCATTGAGCCTGCCTCCCTGCACGCCGCCACGTTCTTCTCCTACGACGATCACCGCATGGCCACTGCCGGTGCCGTGATCGGACTGGTGGTGGACGGCATCCAGGTGGAGAACGTGGAAACCACCGCCAAGACCCTGCCGCAGTTCCCCACCATGTGGCAAGACCTGGTCAGCGGCTCATCCACCCGCACCACCGGTGAGACTGCATGAGTCGACGCACCTCCGTGGACTACGACTGGGATGAATCCGACGTCCGAGTCCGCGCCAACAAGAAGGGCTCCCGCCCGCGCACCCGGCAACGCCCGGATTACGACGACGCCGTCACTGGCCGCGTGGTCACCGTGGACCGCGGACGCTACACCGCCGTGGTGGCTGAGGACACCCAGGACGAACGTCTGGTCACAGCGGTGCGGGCCAAGTCCTTGCGCCGTACACCGATTGTTGCCGGTGACATGGTGGGGTTGGTGGGTGACACCTCTGGTGCCCCGGACACCTTGGCTCGTTTGGTGATGCTGCAGGAACGTTCCACGTTGCTGCGCCGCAGCGCCGATGACACCGATCCCGTGGAACGGGTGGTGGTGGCCAATGCCGACCAACTGGTGATTGTGGTGGCTGCTGCAGACCCCACGCCACGCACCGGGTTCATCGACCGCTCCTTGGCTGCCGCCTACGACGCCGGCATTGAACCCCTGTTGTGCATCACCAAAACTGACCTGTCTGATCCCACGTGGTTGATCGAGCACTACCGGGAGTTGGATCTGACGGTTCTGACCTCGGCAGGGCAAGTCCAAGCGGCAGGTGGAGTTCATACGGCACAGGATTCACCGACTCCTGAATCAGCGCAAACAGATGATTCCCTGCCCTTGGAACCGGGCATGGTGGAGACACTGCGCGAACACCTGGACGGCAAGGTCTCCACCATGCTGGGCCATTCCGGCGTCGGGAAATCCACCCTGGTCAACGCTTTGACCGGAGCTGACCGCGCCACCGGTGGGGTGAACGCGGTGACGGGCCGGGGACGGCACACCTCCTCCTCTGCCCTGGCGCTGCGGGTGCCGGACACCGGGCCGGGAACGTGGATCATCGACACCCCCGGCGTGCGGTCTTTCGGTCTGGCCCATGTGGACCCGGACCGGATTGTGGAGTCCTTTGATGATCTCGGCGAGGCGATTGCGCAGTGCCCCAAGGGTTGCACGCATGGGGCAGATGCCCCCGGCTGTGCGCTGGATGCATGGGTTGAACAGGGCAAGGCCGGAGCTGCTGGGGCCGCCCGGTTGGAGTCGCTGCGGCGCCTGTTGGGCTCCGGCCGTGACGATGAGCTGTCCGAAAAACTCCTGGGCTCCTGAGCGAATCGACTAGTCTGAAGGCCATGCGATCTCCCAGCACCTACACCGATGACATGCGCCTGGCCCACGTGCTGGCGGATGCCGTTGACGCCCTGACCATGCGCCGTTTCAAGGCCCAGGACCTGCAGGTGGAGACCAAGCCGGACCTGACTCCGGTCACGGATGCTGACCGGGAGGCCGAGCAGATCATCCGCGCCCAGTTGGGGCGGGCGCGCAACAGGGACAGTGTGCTGGGTGAGGAGTTCGGCACCACGGGCGCAGGTGCCCGCCAATGGGTGATTGACCCGATCGACGGCACCAAGAACTTTGTCCGCGGTGTGCCCGTGTGGGCCACGCTGATTGCGCTGATCGACAACGGCCAGCCCGTGGTGGGTCTGGTCTCTGCCCCTGCGTTGTCCCGCCGTTGGTGGGCTGCCAGCGGATCCGGTGCCTGGACCGGGCGGTCCCTGGCCAAGGCGGAGCAAATCTCCGTCTCTCAGGTGGACCGTCTGGAGGACGCTTCCCTGTCCTATTCCTCCCTGTCCGGATGGAAGGAACTGGGGCGGCGCAACGAGTTCCTGGAACTCACGGACCAGGTCTGGCGCACCCGCGCCTACGGCGACTTCTGGTCCTACTGCCTTCTGGCCGAAGGCTCAGTGGACATTGCCGCCGAGCCGGAACTGAGCCTGCATGACATGGCCGCCCTGGTGCCCATTGTGGAGGAAGCCGGCGGCCGCTTCACGGCCCTGGACGGCTCCCCCGGCCCCTTCGGCGGCAACGCGGCCGCCACCAACGGCCTGCTCCACGAACAGGTCCTGGACCTGATCGGCGACTGAGCCTTCATCCCGACTTCCCGCAACAACGCGGCCTGGAACCACACCCCGGTTCCCACGACGACGGCGCCCCATCCTCCTGGGAGGTGGGGCGCCGTCGTCGTGCAAGGGGGTCCGTCAGATCACCTGAAACGCGGAAAGATCAGCTGTTCTGACCGGGGACCTGCAAGTTGTCTTCCAGGCACTGCTCGTAGGCGGCCTGGTTCTGGTCATCCATGTACTGGGAGACGCACTGCTGGACCGCCGGGTCCTGGAACATCTGCCAGGCCACGCCGCCCACCAGAATCCAGAAGACCAGGGCGATGCCACTAAGAATCAGACCGATGATGTTGAGCACCAAACCCGTGATGCCCATGCCCCTGCGGGCGCCCGGCACCTTGCGCGCCTTGACCAGGGCAACGATGGCAAAGATCAGGCCCAGGACCGCCAGGAGCACCGTGAGGCCCAAGAAGAACAGGACAATGCTCAAGGCACCCAGGACAACGGCGGCAACGGCCAGACCGCGGCCGGGAGTGACGGGCGGGGCTGCGTAGGGCTGATCGTAGGGGTTCTGGTTCGACCCACCCTGGGCGGTGTAGAAGTCCTGACCGCCGTTCTGGTTGTAGGAGCCCTGCCCGTAGGGGTTTGGGTTGTACGGCTGCGCCGCCTGCTGGTTCTGGCCGTAGTTGTTCTGGCCGTACTGGTTCTGTCCCTGCTGGCCCGGGCCGTAGTTGTTCTGGCCGGAGTTGTTTTGGCCGGAGTTCCAGGGCTGCTGCTGACCGTCCTGGGCGGGCTGGCCGTTGCCCTGCCCCTCCGGGACCCGCACACCGTATCGGGGCGGCTCAGAGGTGGGGTCGTACACGTTGCCCTTGGGGCCGCCATCGCGAACCGGCTGTTGTCCGCCCACGTTGGGATCGGCCCCCTGCCCGCCCTGATCCGATGACCACGGCGCGTTGGGATCGTTGGTGTTCTGGGGACGTTCGTAGCTCACCTGGTGGGCCCTCCCGGACTCGTCGATTCTCAGTAACGGTGCAAGGTCGCACAGCGCTAGCAGGTTTCTGCTCCCATGGTCCCACAGCACGCTGACACGTTGGCCCGGCAAGGCCCAGCGAACTTCACGACGTTCACAGCAAGCGTTCTCACAGCTGATACCGGGCCGCGACTCACTCCAACGGTGGTTCAATCATCATGTGAGCGCATCAACACGATTTCGGTCCGGTGCCGAACGCCTCCTCCGAGACGCTCTGACCAGTGACATTGCCTTGGGCTACGCAGCCGTGGTTCTGGGAGTTTTTGTTTTCATCCGGGTTTACGACGGCGGCGCGCTGCGCGACTCCGTGATTGCCGCGGCCAGCACCAATCTGGACAATCTGCAGGTAGACACGTTCACGGTGCTGCTCTACAGCGCCTTTGTGGTGGAGAAAGCCACCGGGTTGTTGCTCTTGCCTGTTCTGGTGATCGCCTTTGCCGTGGCCCAGCACAGACTGGGGCGACTCCCCTTGTTGGTGACCATCACGGTGGGTCACCTGCTGGCCACACTCTTTGTGGCCCGCTGCTGGTTCACGGCATCACTGAGGGCTTCCTGCCGCAGTCGATCGTCCACGTGACGAACGTGGGATTCAGTTACGGACTGGCAGCCGTCACTGGTTTGTTGGCCTGCACCATCGCCGGTAGATGGCGCCGTGTGGGCTATGTGCTGCTGGTGATTGTGGCGTGGTCCTGGGTGGGGCGTGAGGAACGGATCGGTGACAACTGATCGTTAGTGCCGGGAGGCCGACGGTGATCTGCGGCTCCAGGCGGCGTTCCTTCGAGAACCCCGACTCGCGGAACCCGTCACCCTCGTCAGTTTCGAAATACAGGGTGGTCACGTCGTAGAGCACCAGCGTCGCCGGCCCCAGCCCCACATGACCGGCGAACCCGGCCGCGAGCTGGCGTCGCCACGGGTCCTTGGCATAGACCGGTAGCCGACGCTCGATAGTGCGGTAGCTGGGTGGCTTGATCCCCACCTCATCGAGGACACGGATCGATTCGAGCTTGCTGGTCGGTTCGATGATGCGGGCCAGCACCAACTGCTTGAACACTGCGTCGGCGCCACTGGTGCCGTCCAAACCCACCGCCCGATAACCGGCAGACAACGCCTCCCACAGATGCTCGGCGCGGGAGCCACGGATCGTCAAGGCCCGCCCCCTGGGTTGACCGCCGCCGAAGTCCAACTCGTCCTGCCCCTCAGCCATCCGCTGCTGCGCCACGGCCTTGAGGATCTCGACATCCTCTGGGGTGTGGGCCGAGCCGATGTGGTCCATCCGCTTCGACCCGAGCCGGTTGGACCACACCACCTGAACCGCGGTCGCACCGCTCGCCGTCTTGACCGTCCGTACATAGGGAGACACACCCACAGGCTAGAACCAGACCCGCTTAGTGCACACCCCAATCAACAGACTCCCTAGCCAAACCCCTATCAAGGTCCGAATCCGAGCAAAATGGCCTAAGTCAGGTCTTACCCTCATCGCGGCAGATCCGTACGTTCAACGTCCCTAGGTTGTTCCAATGAGGGGCAACGAGGAGCGGGTCATCCAAGCCTTCTGCGCGTTCCTAGACGAACAGGAGTGGGTCACCGAGCGCGAGATCGGCTTCGTTGACGCGGTTGCGCAGAAGGACGGTCAACGAACTTTCGCAGAAGCGAAGGGACGTACGGTCGCGATCGGCTTGGACGAGGACACGATGTTCGGGCAACTGCCCCGCCGTATGCGTGACGAGTGTCCCGGCCCCGACACTCGCTTGGCCGTTGTCGTGCCCACGCATGCATCGGCTGCGGCGGAAGGGGTGCCCGCGGGGGTTCGCAGGGAGTTGAGCATCGACCTCTACGTTGTTGGGCACGACTGGTCGGTTTCCATACGCGCTTGAACCTCGCGGCATGAGAGTACGTCACTCGCGGCGGAATGGGGCACGCGCGTGGCTACTCGTGCACCAAACCAAAGGTGCTCACGGAGTGAGTGAATTGCGCCAAAGGCCGCTCTCAGCGGTTTCCGCGCTCCATCCTCGTAGAGGGAAGTCCTACTGACGCATAGCGCGAACGAGTGCAAGTCCGCAGCTGGACATGCCGCACACGCCAGTCGGCTCGACAGCGGGCCTATGCGCTGCTCGCTGACACCCCGAGTTGGCTCTGAAAATCAGTGCGAACTGTACGAGCAAAATGCTCGACCTTTTGCTGGTTCTTGAAGAATGACATAGCAAAGCCACCTGGATTCTCGCGTTCATGCCGGTCGACTACGCACTCTGACAAGACGCGAACTTGCTCCGCGCACCCATCGATGAACGTCGCCACGTCCCAATCGATATTCGTGAATTCGGCACCATTGGCCCGGGCCCACTGCATGAAAAGCGCGGTAGCCATGAACTCAGAGTTCTTGACAATATTCTTCACGCGATGCTCGCGCTCTCGACCGTACGCATTATAGGAGTCTCGGAAATATCGCCAGAAGCGCACCGCGTTATACATTGTGGCCGCATTTAGATCCCGCGGAAAGAGTTCGAGGTACGGACTAGCGTTCAAGTCTGCCCACATGCGACCGATTTCGCGCTTGGCTCGCGTCGCGTTGTCCACGCCGGACCAACAACTGAGCGCACGCGTGGCCTCCTCGAGGTCGAATGCGAAGTCGTACTCCTCGTCATCAAGTGCTTGCCCGGTGCGGAATGAGTACTGAATAGCCTCAGCCAAGAGAATGTCGCTCAACTCCTGCTGATAAGGATCCAGGGCTACAAACTCGCGGTTGCTAACTTGATTCTGGGTATTGGTGTATCGAGTGACCTGCTTCTCGAAATCCTCAGGGTGACCTGCGGTCGAGATGACACGGACGGTGACGTGAACGTCGTCTAGGGGTAAGTTGCTACGAAGTGCTCGCGAAAGGGCGCCACAAGTCTGAGCTCCATTGACCACACTCAAGCCCTTCAATGAGAAGGTCTCGTTAGAGGACCTCGGGTTGGTGCGAGAGCAGCCGATCGAGTTTGCGACAATCGTGATGCCGTTGTTGTAGTACCAGAAGTCTGACGGAGAGTTGCGAAGAGTCTCGTCGAGGACTTCATTTGTTTCGGTTGAACGAAGGATCGCTCGGATGTTCTTGTCGAACAGTCGTTCGCTGAACTGGTCCGTTATCGTTGCCAACTGTTCTCCAGGAACAATGCCCATAATCTCCGACCTGTAGTCGCTCATCGTGACCCACCTGTCAAAGGTCAGTTCAGAGTCAGGGGACGACAAACCGCTTGCGATATTCCGACGCTCGTAGTTTTCGCGCAGACCTTCGTAGTGAAACTCAAGAATATCGCCGGCCGAATTCACTTCATGTGTCAACTGAGTGCTCAGGCGAGATGCATCTTTATTCGGCCCTTGCGTACCTAGGTAACTAAAGATGGCGATGACTCGAGCGTCCGTCAGCGCCTCCTCAATTTCACCGCGACGGCGGCGCGCCTTTGGGCCGAGCGCATCCCAATCCCAGTCGAGAAGGCGGCGAATGCCGTGCGCGAACTTCATGACCTCAGTCGGGCTGGGACCACCAGAGGACGTCTTGGTCTGCACGACGTAAACCTCACGACGCGCCGCTGAAATTCCGATCGCATCGATTCCTTGGTCACTGCTTTCGTCAACCACGGAGGCACATGCATCCTCAACGGAGACCATCGCGTGAGCCGCCACGGTCAATGCCGCCAGGGCGCGGGTCGTGCGCGCCTTGGCCTGTTCGTCCTCCGGATGGTGCTGATAGTCGGAAAGGTCGATGTGAGGCTCGAAGTCTTCCTCCAGCCGCCTACGAACCTGACGCTCCTGCAGCTCCACTTGAAGTCCTCTCGAAGGTCGGGTACGGACCGACCCATTCTAGTCACAGGCACGGGTATGGTCCCGACGACGGCCCACAAAGGAACATTCAAGCCTCGGGAGCCAAGGAACGGCCCCGGCCCCGGAGCCCGGTGGGGGGGCCGTCGGATCATAGTGGGCGGCATGACGCCAGAGGATCCTTCAGTCGGAAGGCCCACCCATCGGCAGATGCGAGCACGACAGGCAGGTGGCCGGCGAAGCCATCAGGTCCCTTCCCCAGGGTTATTGAGGCGGCAAGAGAAAAGCCCCTGTCAGCGAGCTGACAGGGGCCACAGGAGTGGAGATGGGGGGAATTGAACCCCCGTCCGGTGCAGTGTCATCAAGACTTCTCCGGGTGCAGTGTGCGTGTGATTTTCTCAGCCCTGGCCATCATGCACACAAGTGGCCAACGGGCTCAGTCACGTAAGAGTCCCTCAGCAGCCCGCGACGTGCTGCTGAAGCAGTGGCCCTCTAGCTGATGCCAGACACCGGGGCGAAGGCGAACCCGGGCTGACAGACTGCTGTCGCTGTATCAGGCAGCGAGAGCGAAGTCAGTGCGCTTGGAATTGGCACTTATTGGTTTGCACAGAACGTTTACGAGATGACTGCGCATTCTCGACCCGCTTCTCTCGATTCAACTCACACCGTCGAAACCGATCATCCCCATATGTGGTTGTCAACCAACACCGGCTGCACCGCAAACTGCGGCGAACCGGACATCACAGTCTAGCCCCGCACCCACGTCGGGTACAAGGGCCAGGTCCTCACCTCAGCGCATGTTCCGGTAGCGCATGGCCCGCTGGGCCTCACGGTTGTCCTGAGCTTCGCGTAGGGCCTGACGTTTGTCGTACTCGCGCTTGCCGCGGGCAATGGCGATCTCGCACTTCACGCGCTTGCCGTCCACAAAGTAGAGGCTCAGCGGCACGATGGTGAAGCCCGCTTCCCGGGTCTTCTGCTCGATCCGGTCCAGTTCCGTGCGGTGCAGCAGCAGTTTACGACGTCGTTTGGCCGAGTGGTTGGTCCAGGAGCCCTGGAGGTACTCGGGAATGTGGACGTTCTCCAACCACAGTTCCCCCCGGCGGTCAAAACCGCAGTATCCATCCACCAGGGAAGCCCGCCCCATGCGCAGGGACTTGACCTCAGTGCCCATCAGGGCAAGACCGGCTTCGAACGTGTCCAGGACCTCGTAGTCGTGCCGCGCTTTTTTGTTGTTGGCCACGATCTTGCGACCGTCGTCGTTCTGCTTCTTTGCCATTCTCCAGGCCTTCTCGACCCGCGCCGGCAGCGCGGGCTCAGTCGTTTGAGCTGTTGTTCAAGGCTCCCGCACGCCACCGGATGCCGGCGTCCACAAAGGCGTCGATGGCGCCGTCGAACACGGACTGGGGGTTGCCTTCTTCGTGATTGGTGCGCAGGTCCTTGACCATCTGGTAGGGGTTCAGCACGTAGGAGCGCATCTGGTCACCCCAGGAGGCCTTGACGTCCCCGGCAAGTTCCTTCTTCTTGGCCTCTTCCTCCTGCTTGCGCAGCAGCAACAGACGGGACTGCAGCACACGCAGGGCAGCAGCACGGTTCTGGATCTGGGACTTCTCGTTCTGCATGGAGACCACAATTCCGGAGGGGATGTGGGTCATGCGCACTGCGGAGTCGGTGGTGTTCACGGACTGGCCACCGGGCCCGGAGGAGCGGAAGACGTCAATCTTCAACTCTGATTCGGGGATGTCCACGGTGTCGTCGGACTCGATCAACGGGATGACTTCCACGGCTGCAAAGGAGGTCTGCCGCCGGCCCTGGTTGTCGAACGGGGAAATGCGCACCAAACGGTGTGTCCCGGCCTCCACGGACAGGGTGCCGAAAGCATAGGGGGCCTTGACCTCAAAGGTCGCGGACTTCAGCCCGGCTTCTTCCGCGTAGGACGTGTCCAGTACCTTGGTGTTGTAGCCGTGGCGCTCAGCCCAGCGCAGGTACATGCGCATCAGGATCTCCGCGAAATCTGCGGCATCCACGCCACCGGCCCCGGAGCGGATGGTGACCACGGCGTCGCGTTCGTCGTACTCACCGGAGAGCAGCGTGGTGATTTCCAGCTCGGCCAGGGCTTCCTTGACGGACTCCAACTCCTCCCCTGCCATCTCCAGGGTGTCGGCGTCGTCCTCTTCCTCGGCCAGTTGGACCATGACCTCAATGTCCTCGATCCGCGTGGACAGTTCATTGAGGCGCTTGAGCTCAGCCTGCTTGTGGGAGAGCTTGGAAGTCACCTTCTGGGCAGCTTCGGGATCGTCCCAGAGGTCCGGGGCGGCGGCTTGCTCGTTGAGTTCAGCGACGTCCGTGCGCAGCTGATCGATGTCGGAGACCTCCGCGATCGAATCGTAGGTCGCGCGCAGGTCACGGATTTCCGCGGGAAAGTCGATGGAGGCCATAGCTGTACAGCTTAGTTCATGACCGCAAACTGACGACGACGACGCCCACCCTGAGCAGGCCCCAACCTTCACGCCACTCGGGTATCAGGCCCTGATGGGCGAGTGGCGTGAAGGTTCGGTGCGGCTGAGGTTCATCAGACCCGCCGTTTAGGGGATGCGCCCCCGGCGTGCGACGTGATGGGCTGAACGCACTGCTCTGCCCACCTCTCACCGGATGAACAGGACCGTATTGTGGGACTACCCGAACGACTCGTTGCCCTGCGCAGGTTCAAACTTGCCCGCCTGGCCGCGATGCCTCTGAACCTCTCCGTCCCCGCCGGTGTGCAGGTGGGATCGGACCTGACACTGGTGCACTACGGCTTCGGCACGGTGATCTATCCGGAGGTGACCATTGGGGACCGCGTGCGGATTTACCACCAGGTCACCATTGGCCGGAAAGACGCTCATGTTCCCCGCGACCAGTCACCTTTCGAGCACGTGAAAATCGGCGACGACGTCGTGCTGTTCCCCGGCTGCAAAGTCCTGGGTGGCGCAGGAGTCACCCGGGTCGGAAGCGGCACCATTGTTGGCGCCAATGCCGTGCTGTTGAACTCGACCGGTGAGAACGAGATCTGGGCCGGCAACCCCGCCCGCCTGGTGGGTCACCGCACAGACCGGTGACCCACCAGCGCCGAACCCTCACGCCACTCGGGTATCAGGCCCTGATGGGCGAGTGGCCTGAGGGTTCGCGCGGCGTCAGCCCTCCCGGAGCTGGGTTGACCACTGGTCCGCGAGCGCGCGGGTGCCCTGGGCCATGAGCGTGACGTCGGAGGTCACAGCAAGGTAGTCGAATCCGTCGTCCACGTACTGCTGGGCTTGGGTGGAGTCGAATGCATTGACGCATATCTTGGTGCCGGTGGGATGCACCTCCCGGTACACGTGGGCCACGGCCTCCAGAAGATCCGGGTGAGTTTGCTGCCCGATCAACCCCATGGACGCGGCACGGTCAGAGGGCCCCACGAACACTGCGTCCACACCCTCCACGGCTGCGATGTCAGCAGCATGTTCGACGGCGGTGGCGGACTCAATCTGTACGGTCAAGCGGACCAGCTCGTGGGCACGGTGTAGGTAGTCGGGAACCCCGTTCCACCGGGCCGAGCGTGCCAGGGCACTACCGATCCCGCGCCCTCCACGCGGGGGACAGAACATGGCTGCCGCCGCCTGCTCCGCCAGTTCGGGGGTGTCCACCATGGAAACCATGATGTTCTGGGCACCCGCATCCAAGACCTGTTTAATCAGCACGGTGTCCACGGACGGTACCCGCACCACGGCCGTGGCAGGATAGGCCGCTGCCGCTCGCAACAACGAGGCCGTGGTTTCCAGTCCGATCGGTGAGTGTTCGCCATCGATCAGCAGCCAGTCCATCCCGGAACCAGCCGCGATCTCCGCAGCCACGGGCGAGCCGGAGCACACCCAGGAACCCACCAAGGGGCGCTGAGCACGTGCCAGGCGATCGGCGAACGTGGGAGGGAGTTCTAAACGAACCGGCATGTGATGGACCCCAGCTCTCTGTAATCGGCGTGCACGGTGTCCCCGGGGTCAACCCACATGGGTCGGGTGAAGAAGCCGGCCAGGATGATCTCCCCCGCCTTGAGGTGATCCCCGTGGGCAGCCAGCTTGTTGGCCAACCACACCACACCGGCGGCCGGGTGGTTCAGCACTGCGGCAGCCACCCCGGATTCCTCGATGGTCTGGTTGCGGTACAACAAGGCCGAGACCCACCGCAGATCAAGGGCATCAACAGCCACCGGCCGGCCACCCAGCACCATGGCACCCAGAGCCGCATTGTCAGCGATGGTGTTCACGATGGTCCGCCCCTTCATCTCAATCCGGGAGGAGACCACCTCCAGCGCCGGCACCACGTGCTCAGTGGCCTTGAGGACGTCAAAGACCGGCACGTCTGGGCCTTTGAGGTCCTGACTCAGCACAAAGGCCAGCGCCACCTCGATTCGCACGTTCTGATGGTGCTGGTCTCAAGCATGTGCGCTCCTGGTGTGACGACGACGCCGGTGGCCGCGGCGCCGTCGTCGTGAAAGATCCGGACGGTGACCGGTGAGTCTCAGAGCTGGTGACCCAGCTTGTACTCCCCCTGTTTCCACTCGGGCATGGAGTCCTGCCCCTCCTCGGGGCGGGTGTAGGAGGAACCATCGGCGCCGATGGTCACCTCCATCTCCGAGTCATCGGTGCGGGAGACCAACGGAAACGGATTGCCGTCCAGGTTAAGGACGGTGGAGGCCTCCGTGTACCAGGACGGAACCACGGGGTTGCCCCACCAGTCCCGGCGCTGGTTGTCACGAACGTCCCAGGTCACCACGGGGTTGTCCGGATCCCAGGTGTAGTAGTCCTGAGTGTAGATCTCCACACGGTGTCCGTCAGGATCACGCAGGTCGAGATAAAAAGCGTTGGAGACACCGTGGCGGCCCGGCCCGCGCTCGATCCTGTCTGACATCCGCAGGGCACCGAGTTTGTCGCAGATGGCCAAGATCTTGTGCTTTTCGTGCGTGGCAAAAGCCACGTGATGCATCCGGGGACCATCGCCGCCGGTCATTGCGGTGTCGTGAACGGTGGGCTTGCGACGCATCCACGCGGCGTAGGTGGTACCGGCCTCATCCTGGATGTCCTCCGTGACCCGGAAGCCTAAATCCTCCATGTACTTCACGGCCTTGGGCACGTCCGGGGTGACCTGATTGAAGTGATCCAGGCGCACCAGGGAACCCGGGGTGTATAGGTCATAACGCCAGGCCAGGCGGTCAACGTGTTGGACGTCGTAGAAGAATTCGTACGGGAATCCTAACGGATCCTGGACCCGCACCGAATACCCGATGCCTTTGGTGAAGCCTTCGGTTCGGCGTTCCACGCGGCACCCGAGCTCTTGGTAGAACTCCACGGCGCGGTCCAGTTCCTCTGGGCTGCGGACCCGGTAAGAGAACGCGGCCACCGCGGCCTGCTCCCCCTGGCGCAGCACCAAGTTGTGGTGGATGAACTCCTCCATGGAACGCAGGTAGACGGCATGGTCGTCCTCCTCCGTGACCACCAGGTCCAGAACATTCACGTAGAAGTCACGCGAGCGCGCCAGATCCGTGACCACCAGCTCCATGTAGGCACAGCGCAGAATGTCCGGCGGGGCCACTGTGGGCGTGGGAATGGTGTTGTGGCTCTGATGGGGTGCGGTGTTCCCAGTCATCTCAAGCGTCCTTGCTGTGTTGACGGTGGGGTGGGTGCTGGTGCTGTTCAGGCCTGGCGCCCGAACACGGGGTTGTGGCCCTCACCCAGATTGATGTGCACGGCTTGTTGGTCCGTGTAGAAGTCGATGGACCGGTAACCGCCTTCATGGCCCAGACCGGAGGCCTTCACGCCGCCGAAGGGGGTGCGGAGGTCACGAACGTTGTTGGAGTTCAGCCAGACCATGCCGGCCTCCACGTTCTGGGCAAAGTTGTGGGCTCGCTTCAGGTCATTGGTCCAGATGTAGTCGGCCAGACCGTACTTGGTGTTGTTGGCCAGCTCCAGGGCCTCGTCCTCCGTGTCGAACGGGGTGATGGCCACCACCGGACCAAAGGTCTCCTCCTGGAAGATCCGGGCATCGGCTGCCACGTCCACGAACACCGTGGGCTGGACAAAATTGCCTTCAGGGAACCCTTCAGGACGTCCGCCACCAGCCACCAGGCGTCCCTCCGACTTGCCGAGTTCCACGTAAGACATCACCTTCTGGAAGTGCTCCGGGTGCACCAGCGCACCGACCTCCGTGGTGGGATCCGAGGGCAGACCAACCTTGACCCGCTGGGCCTGGGCCGCATAACGCTGCACGAACTCGTCATGGATCTCTCGCTGGACCAGGATGCGGGACCCGGCCGTGAAGCGTTCGCCGTTGAGGGAGAACACACCAAAGATGGTGGCATCAATGGCTGCTTCCAGATCGGCATCGGCAAAAACGACGGCGGGCGACTTGCCACCCAACTCCATGGACAGCCCCTTGAGGAAGGGTGCTGCATTGCCGAAAATGAGCTGCCTGGTCCCGGACTCTCCTGTGAAGGAGATCAGGGGGACGTCCGGGTGCTTGACCAAGGCATCCCCTGCCTCCTCGCCAAAGCCGTTGACCAGGTTGAACACACCTTGGGGCAGCCCGGCCTCCTCAAAGATCCCGGCCCACAGGGAGGCGGAGAGCGGTGTGAACTCGGCCGGTTTGAGTACCACGGTGTTGCCCGTGGCAATGGCCGGTGCCAACTTCCAGGACTCCAGCATGAACGGGGTGTTCCAAGGCGTGATCAGCCCGGCCACACCGATCGGCTTGCGGTTGACGTAGTTGGCCTGACGGCCGGGCACCTTGTAAGCCTCGTCGATCTGAGCCACGATCAAATCTGCAAAGAACCGGAAGTTCTCCGCAGCACGGCGAGCCTGGCCCAGGGCCTGCTTGATGGGCAGCCCGGAGTCGTAGGACTCCATCTCCGCCAAGCGCTGCTCCCTGGACTCCACGATGTCCGCGATCTTGTTCAGCACACGGGAGCGCTCCCGCGGCAGCATTTGGGCCAGGGCCCTTCCTGGAATGCCAGTTGGGCCGTGGCCACCGCGTCGTCGATGTCTTCCTTCTGGCCGGCCGCAGCCTTGATGTAGGGCTCATTGGTCACGGGGTCGATCACGTCAAAGGTGGCGCCACCGGCGGAATCCACGAATTGGCCGTTGATGTAGTGCTGGATACGCTCCGGCAAACCGTCCGGACGGGCGTGAGCGTTGGTGGGCCTGCGGTTGTTCTCAGTCATGGCTGTCCTCCTGTGCTTGCAGGTAGCTGCGCAAAGTGCTGGTGCGGTGTTCCCGGGCGGCTTGTTCGATCTGGTGCGCGGGTGCTCCGGATTCGATCAGCTCCAGAATTCGGGTGTGCTCCTGGACTGATTCGCGGGCGCGGTCCGGGACAAACGTGAACGTGGAGTCCCGCAGATGACCCAGGCGTTCCCACTCGGCGTTGACCAGTTCATTGAGGCGTTCATTGGGGCAACGGTCGAAGAGCACGCGGTGGAACTGGTGATTGGTTTCCGTGAAGGTGTGGGGATCAAAATCCGTCAGGGATGCCTCCATCCGTGCATTGAGCTCCCTGGCCTTCTCCAGATCTTCAGGATCGATGTGCGGCGCGGCCATGGCCGTGGCAGCCCCTTCCAGCACACCCAGAGTTTCCATGGAGGCGCGGTACCGGGAACCGTCCACCATGGACACGTGCGCGCCCACGTTGCGGGTGAACGTCACAAGACCCTCGGCTTCCAGCTGGCGGATGGCCTCCCGGACCGGAACCACGCTCATCTCAAGATCCGTGGCGATAGTGCTCAACACCAGCCGGTATCCCGGGGCGTACTCCTGCGTGGAGATCCGCTCCTTGATCCAGTGATAGGCGGTCTGGGCCTTGCTCAGGTTGGCGGCGGGTACAGGTGTGCCGGAGGCAGAGACAGCGGTGGTCATCTCAGTCCTGCCCTTCCGACTGTGTTCCCTGTGCTCCCTGAGTTCCCTGCGCTGAGGGCTCAGGTACCGGGTTCTGGGCCAACCACTCCTGGAACTTCTGCTTCCACTGACCCGCCGGCGGGAACAGGTTGTCCACCGGGTGGCCTTCGGCAACGCGGTCGAACACCCACGAGTCCTCGTGATCCTTGGTCAACGCCTCCTCGGCCACTTCTTGGGCCAGTGCCCGCGGAATCACGACGACGCCGTCGTCGTCGTCGCCCACGATCACGTCCCCCGGGATCACGGTGGTATTGCCGCAGCCAATGGCGATGTCCGACTCCCACGGGACGTGGTTGCGGCCCAGCACGGCTGGGTGGCTGGTCCGAGAAAATACGGGCAGGCCGATCTCCGTGACGGCCGCGCTGTCCCGCACGCCACCGTCCGTGACCACCCCGGCAGCACCGTTGTGGTGGGCACGCAGGGCCAAGATGTCCCCCAGGGTTCCGGAACCCGGCTCATTGCGGGCCTCGATCACCAGGACTTCTCCGGGGCGCACGGCTTCAAACGCCCGTTTCTGAGCGTTGTAGCCACCGCCGTGAGTTGTGAACAGGTCCTCGCGGCCGGGCAGGAACCGCAGGGTCTTGGCCACACCCACCATCTTGGTGCCGGGCAGGGCTGGGTGGACGCCTTCAATGACCACCTGGTTGAGTCCGCGTTTGCGCAACTGAGCCGAAATCCCCGCGGTGGGTGCGGCCATGAGCTGGGCACGCAAGATCTCCGGCAACGCGTTGGGGTCTTCCGCCAGACCTGCTGCCTGCCGGGACCCCCAGGCATCCTCCCGCTGGGCGTCATCCACGTGCGGAAGCGTGCCCATGTCTGGATCGAAATCGCCGGGACCTTCCACAACAGTGGTCACCAGCCGCCCCGAACTCGGAGCACCCTTGGCTGCGGGGGCGTCCCCTTCCACCTCCACGACGTCGCCCGGGGCGATCACCGAGGATCCTGCAGGTGTCCCCGTAAGGATCACGTCACCGGTCTCCAGGGTCATGTGCTGAGAGAGATCTGCAACAAACTGCGCCAGCGGGAAGATCAGGCGGTCCGGTCCCGTGGTGTCCTCTTGGACCAGGCTTCCGTTGACCCAGGTGCGGATACGCAGCTGCTCGGGCTCCACCGCGCGAGCGTCAATGAGTTCCGGGCCAATCGGCGTGTAGCCGTCCCTGCCCTTGGACCGGAGGTTGGAGCCCTTGTCCGGTGCGCGGTAGGCGTAAATACCAAGGTCATTGGATCCCGTCACGTGGGACACGTGGCTCCAGGCCTGATCCACGCTGACGCGACGTGCCGGCGTGCCGATCACCAGGGCAATCTCCCCTTCAAACGCCAACAGCTCGGTTCCCTCCGGGCGTACCACGCCGGAACGGGAGCCGGTCACGGAGCTGGTGGTCTTCAAGAAGTAGGACGGCTGGGAAGGACGGCGGCCGCGCTGTGCGGCGCGGGATTCATAGGCCACATGAACCGCAATCACCTTGCCGGGGGTCACGGGTGCCGGTGTCTCAGCCATGATGCGCCTCTTCTGATTGACGGATGAGGCTTGAGTCAGCTTCTGAAATCGGATCGTATATGATCGGATTCCGGCCAACAAGTAGCGTGCCTCACATTTTTTGCAGGGATCCTTGGAGCTTGATAACCGCCTCCCGCAACACCTGAACCCGCAGTTCAGTGCGCTGATCGGCCCCCACGGACAGTGATGCCACCGCTGCCGCCCGACCATCCGGCAGCTGAATCGGAACCGCCACGGCATGCAGTCCCGGGATCACTTCATCGGCGGTTTCTGCCCAGCCCCGGCTGCGGACCTGCTGGATTTGAGTGGCTAGCTCATCAGGGATCGCAAGGGACTGAACCCCCGCACGGTCCTGCA
Organism: Kocuria subflava; assembly: GCF_012163155.1. Classification (GTDB taxonomy): domain Bacteria; phylum Actinomycetota; class Actinomycetes; order Actinomycetales; family Micrococcaceae; genus Kocuria; species Kocuria subflava. The sequence continues at coordinate 4,661 of NZ_JAAVUN010000016.1, read as the reverse complement.
GCAGCGAAAGAATCGCCCGACCCGTGGTGCCACGAGTGAGGGAATGCCGAGTGCCGGGCCGCTGCGCCACAACCGCCACGGCACGCGGGGGTTCAACACTGGCCAGGGTCACCGCTTCATCGCCGTCCTGCATGGCCATGAAGCACGTCAATCCCAGAGTCTCAGCACTGGAGCGCAGGACAGGAATTGCCAGGGCCCGCAGATCGACCTCCACACCTGCCGCAAGTGCAGCCAGGCCCAAGCCCAATGACAGTCCACCGGCGGGCGTGCGCTGCACCAGGCCGTGAGCTTCGAGCGTACGAATCAACCGATACGCAACGGAGCGATGAACGCCAAGGTGAGCGGCGACGTCGTCGGTCCGCAGTGGGCCACCCGCAGTGGCCAGAGTCTCCAGAATCTGGATCCCGCGGCTCAGTGTCTGCGACCCCACAACCGCCTTGCCTCCGCCTGCCTTCATGCCGTCCACAACATCCTCCCGATGCGCATCACGCGCGGACCAGACCCTTGTTGCTTCAACGCGGGCCGTATATGATCCAGTTCACAATTCGATATTCAACAACGATATTCTATTATCGAACACCCTTTGGCAAGGGGCGTCCGCAATGACCATGCAGTTCCACCATCACGGCTACGTCTCCACGGATCCCAGGATCCAGCCCGCCGCCGGCCACGGGATCGACCGTCCGGCTGACCTGCCGGAGGTCATGGACGTGCTGATCGTGGGTACCGGCCCTGCGGGAATGATGACGGCCGCTCAGCTGGCCCAGTTCCCGGGCGTGAACACCCGCATCATCGAAAAGCGGCCGCACCGTCTGGAAATCGGTCAGGCCGATGGGATTCAGGCCCGCAGCGTGGAGACCTTTCAGGCCTTTGGATTCGCCAATCGCCTGATTGACGAGGCCTATCACATCACCGAAATGAACTTTTGGAAGCCGGATCCCACCGACCCGGAGCACATCGTGCACGCGGCGCGCACGCTGGACGATCCGGACGGTGTCAGCGAGTTACCTCATCTGATTGTCAATCAGGCCCGCATCTTGGACTACTTTGCGGAATTCGCCATGCTCTCCCCCGGGCGTGTGGCTCCGGACTACGGCATCGAATTCGTGGACCTGACGGTTCACAACCGCGGCGAACACCCCGTTGAGGTGACCGTCCGCCACACGGCCGGCCCCCACACCGGCGAGGAACGCACGGTCCGCGCAAAGTACGTGGTGGGCGCCAACGGCGCTCGATCGGGCGTGCGCTCATCCATCGGCCGAACCCTGAGCGGTGATCAGGCCAACCACGCCTGGGACGTGATGGACGTGCTGGCCGTGACCGACTTCCCGGACATCCGCACCAAGTGCGCCATCCAGTCCCGATCCGGCGGTTCCATCCTGCTGATCCCCCGCGAAGGCGGTCACCTGTTCCGCATGTACGTGGACCTGGGTGAAGTGCCGCTGGAAGGCAGTGCCGCGGTTCGGGCCACCACCATTGAGCAGATCATCGAGCGCGCCAACCAGATCATGGCCCCCTACACCGTGGATGTGAAGGGCGTGGCGTGGAAGAGCGTCTACGAGGTGGGTCACCGGCTCACCGACGCTTTCGACGACGTGGGCGACACCCCCTCCGGATCGGATGCCCGGACACCACGGGTTTTCATCACCGGCGATGCCTGTCACACGCACTCGGCCAAGGCCGGGCAGGGCATGAACGTGTCCATGCAAGATGGCTGGAACCTGGCGTGGAAGTTGGGGCACGTGGTGGTGGGCCGCTCCCCGGAATCCCTGTTGCGCACCTATTCCGGTGAGCGTCAGGTGATCGCCAAGAACCTGATCGACTTTGACAAGGAATGGTCCACCTTGATGGCCACCAAGCCCGAGGACTTGGAGGACCCGTCCTACTTGGAAGACTTCTACGTGAAAACCGCCGAGTTCCCGGCCGGCTTCATGACCGAGTACCAGCCCTCAATGATCACCGGCGGTACCGAACACCAGTGCCTGGCCACGGGATTCCCGGTGGGCAAACGCTTCAAGTCCGCTCAAGTTTCCCGCGTGAGTGACGGCAACCCGTTACACCTGGGGCACCAAGCGGTGGCCGATGGACGGTGGCGGATCTACGTGTTCGCCGACGCCGCTCAGCAGCCCTTGGACGCCGGGGCCACCGTGGTTGATGCCGCCAACGTTGCCGCTCCGGAGGGTGCCGTGGCCGGCGGTGACCCGGCAACGCCAACCACGCAAGCCCCCGATCCGGCATCCCGTGACCTGGCAGCAGCAGCCCCGGCCGCCCACGCGCTGGGTGACTGGTTGGGCACCTCTCCCGATTCCCCGGTGGTGGCCCACACCGCAGGCTTCGGCCGCACCGCCGACGAGGACGCCCTGTTCGACCTCCGCGTGATCTACCCTAGGTCGCATCACGACATCGACATCAACCAGGTGCCGCAGATCTTCAAGCCCAAGGTCGGGCCGTTCGGTCTGCACACCTGGGAGAAGGTTTACGCCGAGCACCCCCACGAGAGCATCTTCCAGGCTCCAGGCATCAGAGCGGAGGGTGCGGTGGTGGTGGTCCGCCCGGATCAGTACGTGGCCGCGGTCCTGCCACTGAGTGTCCATGATGGGTTGGCGGAGTTCTACCGCGCGATCTTCACAGTCGAACGCTGAGTTCCACGACAGTACGAACCCTCACGGCACTACGTCATCAGCGCCTGATGACGTGGTGCCGTGAGGGTTCGCACCCAATCGGAGGGGGCACTCTCAACCTTTCCCTCTCTGCGCCAGTTCGCCGGTCCCCTAGACTCGGGGCCGTGCCTGCCGTAGCTCCCGCGAACGTCCATGCCCTGATTCAAGACCGCGACCTCAAAGAACTCGCCCAGACCGTGCGCCCCATGGAGACGGGCGCCGTCGTCGATCTGTTGGAGGCGCTGCCAACACCGGAGGCGGCGATTGTGTTCCGGCTGCTGGACAAGAACGAATCAGTGGCCGTGTTCGATGAACTCGACTCCGGTGCGCAGACCGAACTGGTTGCTGAATTCGGGCAGTCCCAGATCGCCAATGTGTTCGGTGCCCTGGACCCCGAGGACAAAGCGTGGTTGCTGGACGAGGTTCCCGCCAAGGTGGCCAAGCGCTTGGTGGATGCCTTTGAAGCCGAGGACATGGAGGCCGCCAACACGCTGCTGGGGTACACCCCGCAGTCCGTGGGGCGGCGCATGTCCCCAGCCCCCGTGCGTTGCTCCCCGGGTGAAAGTGCGGCCGGCATTCTTGAGAAGATCCGTCCAGGTGCCACGGACACGGAGATGGCCTGCCGGCTGCCGGTGATCGCATCGGATCGCAAACTGGTGGGTGTGGTGGAACTGGCCGACCTCCTCTCCGCGCAGCCAGAGGCCTTGGTCGAGACCGTCATGGACGACCATCCCGATTTCGCCTTCACCGATCAGGACGCCGAGCACGTGGCCCGGCGGCAGCTCGACGACGGCGACCTCCTGCTGCCTGTGGTGGACAGTGAGCAACGCCTGGTGGGCGTGCTGCCCATTGCCGATGCCGCCCGAATCGACCGCAATGCCGTGGCCGAGGACCAAGCTCGTGCGGGAGCCAGCGAGCCTCTGCGCCGCCCCTACCTGCTGACCTCCGTGCGCACCATCGCCCGTGCCCGCGTGGTGTGGCTGCTGGTCCTGGCCATCTCAGCGGCACTGACGGTGCAGGTCCTTGAACTCTTTGAGGACACCCTCTCCCAGCGGGTCGCCCTGGCCTTGTTTATTCCGTTGTTGATCGGTATCGGTGGCAACACGGGCGCCCAGGCGGCCACCACGGTCACCCGCGCCGTTGCCGTGGGTGACGTCGGAACAGGCGACGTGTGGAAGGTCGCGCTCAAGGAAGTTCGGGCAGGCATTCTGCTGGGCGCCATTCTGGCGGTTCTGGCTTTTGCCATCACCTCCGCCGTTTACGGCATGGACATCGGCGCAGTGATAGCTGTGACCCTGATGCTCAACTGCCCCATTGCTGCAACTGTGGGCGGGGTCATTCCCCTGGTGGCACGCGCTTGCAAGGTGGATCCGGCGGTGTGCTCCACACCGTTCATCTCCACGTTCTGTGACGCCACCGGCTTGTTGGTGTACTTCACGGTGGCCATTGCGCTGCTGGGACTTTAGGTCTGTGCACCCACACTGCCCCGCTCTCCAGCCGGGGAACGGCGTTTGAATATGGGCTGGTCGGGCATGAGGGCGAGCTTGATGACAAAGGTCAGATACAACGCCATGGGCACGATCTCACCTGCGGTCTCAGTCAATGCCAGCAGACGGATCACAAATCGGGGAACATCCCAATAAATCATGATGATGAGCATGTCCACGCCCACCGCAAAGACCGCAAGCAGCGCCAGGAGGCCCAGCAGAGTCCACGACTGGCGCCTGGCCCACTTGTTGGCCCGCAGATGGCCGGTGACCAGTGGAATCAACAGGACCGTGCCGATCGCAGCCCACACGATCAATTCGCCGAAGTCCACGTTCCGGAGTCGAAAGGCCGGCTGCAGTTCCCAAGCCACTGCCAGGTATTCCCCGCCTTTCTCGTGAATATGGAAGAGATCATCAATCACAATCACAATTGACACCAAAGCGGCCCTTCACAGATGAGCATGGGTAGCGGTGTGCGCGTGGGCGTCTCGAGGGGTGTGTTGTGAGGTCTGGG
>NZ_JAAVUN010000159.1 GCF_012163155.1 Kocuria subflava | reverse complement strand
GCCTGGGGGTCTCACGCCCGACGATCTCCCGGATGCTCACCGAGGCCAAGGCCCGCGGCATCGTCACCATCACACTGCGACAGCCCGACAAGCCGTCGGACCGCATCTCCCGCCGATTCGAGGATCTCTTCGGCGTGCGCTCGCACATCGCAGGAACCACGCGGGGCGCGCGCTCCGCCCAACGCTTGGATGCCGTGTCGCGCTACGCCGCTGACCTGCTGGGCCGCTGGGTGGACGACGGCACCGTGATCGGCGTCGCCTGGGGCACGACGACGTCGACCGTCGCCTCCTACCTGAAACAGTCCACGACCTCCGACGTGACCGTGGTCCAGCTCAACGGCGCCGCCGGTCCGAGATCGACGGGCATCGGCACGTCCACACCCGTCCTGGCCACGATGGCCAAGGCCTTCAACGCCCAGCTCTACCCGTTCCCCGCGCCGGCGTTCTTCGACCAGGAGGAAGCGCGTGCCCTCCTCTGGCAGGAGTCCTCGGTCCGAAGGATCCTGGCGGTACGCGCTGCAACGCAGATAGCCGTGTTCAGCGTGGGCGCCTTCCACGGGCCCGTGGTCTCCCAGGTCTACTCGGAGGGCCATCTGAGCCCAGCGACCCTTCGG
>NZ_JAAVUN010000158.1 GCF_012163155.1 Kocuria subflava | reverse complement strand
GACGAGGGCGTGACCATCCGCTTCGCGTCCAAGGTGCCGGGCACCCAGTCCGAAATCCGGGACGTGACCATGGACTTCGGCTACGGGCACGCCTTCACCGAGTCATCGCCTGAAGCCTACGAGCGACTGATCCTCGACGTCCTGCTGGGCGAACCCCCGCTGTTCCCCCACCACGAAGAGGTCGAGCTGTCCTGGAAGATCCTCGACCCCTTCGAGGAGTACTGGGCCGAGAACCAGATCCAACCCGAAGGGTACGACCCCGGTTCCTGGGGTCCCGAGTCCGCGGACCGCCTGATGCAACGAGATGGAAGGACGTGGCGCCGGCCATGATCGTGACGCTTGAGAACACGACCACTTCCGACATCGACAAGCAGCTGCACCGACTTCGTGACGAAGGTGGTGTAGTCACCCTCGGTCGTGTGTTGACCCTGGTCATCATGGCGGAGGCCGGTCATTCGGAACGCGCCCTGGACGCCGCCGTCGTGGCCTCCCACGAGCACCCGTGCCGCATCATCATGCACGTGTCGCACTCGGCCTCGGAGGAGACTCGTCTGGATGCCCAGCTGAGGATCGGCGGCGACGCCGGAGCCTCCGAGGTCGTTGTCCTGCACGGGTACG
>NZ_JAAVUN010000157.1 GCF_012163155.1 Kocuria subflava | reverse complement strand
GACCTTCTCGGGGGTGGCAGCACCGTCCTCACCGAGCAGGAACGCGGCGTCCACGTCGAAGTACTCCGCGAGACCCTCGAACACGGCGGGGTCTTGGACGTAGCGGTGGCCGTTGATCATGTACGTCCAGCGCGATCGCGACAGGTTGGTGCCTCGTTCATGGAGGTAGTTGGCGATCTGCGAGTAGGTCGGTTCCGTGCCGGACTCGGCGACGGCAACGTCCATCAGGAGGCGTAGACGTTTGGCGAGGTCTTCGGCCGCAGCCTGACTCTCGTCTTCGGTCATGACGGTGACCCCATTCCCTTCGCGACGGGCAAGGCATCCATGTGATCCACCCCGGAGGGTGGTTGTGCATGCTCAACCGTACTCGTTGAGCATGCACAAATCAAGGCTTGCGCATGCTCAACGGCCAGTGTTAGAACAGGACTCCGGGACATTTTGAGCATGCTCAATGCTCGGTTCCGGTCTCGGCTCGGGCTGCCTCAAGGGGGTGAACGATGTCCAGCTCACGGTTCGGGCACGGGTGTTCGCGCCTAGCTGTCAGGTGTACCGCCGCGCGCAACCTTGGCGCGGCCCGCCGAAGAGGAGACCGGAGCATGGCATCGAACGAGGACGCCCG
>NZ_JAAVUN010000156.1 GCF_012163155.1 Kocuria subflava | reverse complement strand
TCCGGTTTCTTCGTCTGCCCACCTGCGCATCGTCGGTGAATTCCTACCCGGAAGCGGCGACCCCGGCGCGGCGTTCACCGCGATCACGCAGCTGGGTACGGAGACCGCCGTGGTGATCTACTTCTGGCGCGACATCGTGCGGATCATCAAGCACTGGGCCCTGTCCCTGGTCGGCAAGGTGGACCGCTCGGATCCGGACGCCCGCATGGGCTGGTTGATCATCGTCGGTTCACTGCCGATCTCCGTGCTGGGCCTCCTGCTCGAGGACTGGATCGACACGTCGTTCCGCAGCCTCTGGGTCACGGCCACCATGTTGATCGTCTTCGGTGTCTTCCTGGGCATCGCGGACAAGGTCGGCAAGCAGGTCCGGACGCTGGAAAACCTGTCCGTGAAGCACGGTCTGATCTACGGTTTTGCCCAGGCGCTGGCCCTGATCCCGGGCGTCTCCCGCTCCGGCGGCACCATCACCGCGGGACTGCTCATGGGCTACAAGCGTGAGGACGCCGCCCGTTACGCCTTCCTGCTGGCCATTCCCGCCGTGTTCGCCTCCGGGCTCTACAAGCTCGCCTCCGAGATCACCGACCCCTCCCCGGCGGCGTACTCGGTGCCTCAGACGCTGGTGGC
>NZ_JAAVUN010000155.1 GCF_012163155.1 Kocuria subflava | reverse complement strand
AGGGGATTCACATGAACATCTGGTTCTTCACGTGGCGTGCACCACGAAAAAAGCGGTATCGCCGCTCGGCTATTCGGGTTCCCGCGAGGTTCCAGAAGGGTTGTGTCCACCCTTCGCTCTCTGACGTTTCCCGCCGTCGGGGCCCGGTTCGGCACCGGGGTTCTGGGCGATGTCGTGCCCCTCCCGGGCGCGCATTTGCTGGTACCACTGTTCGGCGTCCGAGCGCGCGGCCTTCTCCGCCTCCCGTTCACCACGGTCGGCCCGCATGATGGCGCGCATCACGAACCAGAAGATGAGGCCCACACCGATCGAGGGCAGGAGAACGGCAAGATACTCAGTCACGGTCAGTCCCTCTCGGGCTTCATGAGCGGAAACAGGATGGTTTCGCGAATACCCAGATCGGTGAACAACATGATCAATCGGTCCAGGCCAAGCCCCAGGCCACCCATTGGCGGGGCACCGTGTTCCAGCGACCGCAGGAAATCTTCACCCAACTGCATGGCTTCGTCGTCACCGGCGGCCGCCATTTTGGACTGTTCGGTCAGACGCTCACGCTGAATTACGGGATCGATGAGTTCGGAGAATGCCGTCCCGCGCTCCATACCACCGATAATCAAATCCCAGG
>NZ_JAAVUN010000154.1 GCF_012163155.1 Kocuria subflava | reverse complement strand
GCCCGGGGCCCGAGTGCGGGAGGCGGACGGCCCCGTGGCCGTCGGTGAACCGCGGACGTCTCAGACCCCGGAGCGCTCCGGGTTCATGGCGGGTCGCAGCGGCTTGGTGGTTCCCCTGGTCCTGGCCGGAATCAGCACGTATCTGGTGTACGGCATCGTGACGATGTCCGTCCCCGAGGACACGGAGTTCCCGGGCCCCCGGTTCTACCCGCTGCTGCTGGCGGTCGCGGGTTACGTGTTGGCGCTGCTGCTGGTTCTGGAGATTGTGCGCAAGCCGTCCCCGCCGGACGAGAGCAACAGCCTGGGTGTCTACCGCTTCCATTCGGACTGGACAGCACTGGCCTGGCTGGTCGGCGGGTTCCTGGTGTTCTCCGTGGGCCTGGAGTTCCTGGGGTGGATCATTGCCGCGGCGCTGCTGTTCTGGTGTGTGGCGCGCGGGGTTGGTAGTCGGCGTCCGCTGTTCGACATCTCCCTGGCCCTGGTGGTCTCGAGTTTGATCTATCTGGCCTTCGCCGTCGGCCTGGGGCTAAATCTTCCGTCCGGCTTGTTGGGAGGGCTCTGACATGGAATCACTGGGCATGTTGGCCGAAGGTTTCCAGGGCGCACTGACGCCCATGAACCTCCTG
>NZ_JAAVUN010000153.1 GCF_012163155.1 Kocuria subflava | reverse complement strand
GAGCAGTTGTGGTCGCCCGACGAGATCGCGGTGCGCCTACGGTTGGATCATGCCGATGATCCGCAGATGCGTGTGAGCCACGAGACGATCTACCAGTCGCTGTTCGTGCAGGGCAGAGGCGAGTTGCGCCGTGAACTGGCCCGGTGCCTGCGGTCCGGAAGGACGGCTCGCAAGCCTCGCGGGGCCATCGAGGGTCGTGGCCGCATCCCCGGCATGGTGATGCTCAGCCAGCGCCCTGCCGAAGCCGACGACCGTGCAGTGCCCGGGCATTGGGAGGGTGACCTCATCCTTGGTCAGGGCAGCCGCAGCGCTGTCGGGACGCTCGTCGAGCGCTCGACACGGATGACATTGCTGCTGCACCTGCCCGATGGCAAGAGCGCCGAGCAGGTCGAGGCAGCAATGCGCGCCGCAATCAGCAAGCTGCCGTCCTCCTTGGCCCGAACGATCACCTGGGACCAGGGCGCGGAGATGGCCAAGCATGCTGCGTTCACTACCGCCACGGGCATTCCGATCTACTTCTGCGATCCTCAAGCGGACTGCCAGTTTCTTCGGGGCGGAGCTCGAGGCCCAGCAGCACAAGAAGTAGCCGCGTTCATCGACGCCCACCGCGACGTCGTCGTCGCGGGTC
>NZ_JAAVUN010000152.1 GCF_012163155.1 Kocuria subflava | reverse complement strand
GGCGCCTTGCTGAAATATGCGGGCAACGTGGTGTCGCGGAACGGGACCTCCACCCTGGAGACGTTCGGGTGCGCCAGCCGGAAGGAGTTCTCGGCCAGTTCCAGACAACGGCGGTAGGTGGCCAACCGCTCGGTGGAACTGTTGGACTGCATACGCTCGGCGTGGATCAGGTAGTCCAGCGCCCGGAAGTACGTCCGGTCGGCGGACGTGGTGCGCCCGGCAGTTTCCTGCTCCTCGGCCTGGGTCACCAGCTGGTCCACCAGACCGGTCCACGCCTTGAGGAAGTCTTCCGTGCCTACGTCCTCGTTGGTCGTGGCCACGTCGCGCAAGGGGCGGCACGCGCGGTCGACCTCGTCGATCTGGCCTCCGGAGTTGAGCGTGGCCACCACACTCAGGTTCCAGACGTAGTTGCCCGGGAAGTACTCGAACACGGGGCGTCCTTTCGTTGACGTTCAGGTCGGTTGTCGTCAGCCGCGACCCTGGACCGCGTAGGGGTTGAGCAGGGCTTCCTTCATCTCTTCCGACGCGCCTTCCTCCGTGGCCGTGAAACCTTCGGCCTGGGGGAAGGACTCGGTCATGGACTGCGGCATGGCGCCGTTGCGGTAGAAGTTGTTGGAGCCTTGGGACGGCTTC
>NZ_JAAVUN010000151.1 GCF_012163155.1 Kocuria subflava | reverse complement strand
AGCGGATCTACGACGTCCAGCAGGCCCTGCTCAACGGCGCGACGGTCGAGCGGGTCCACGAGGTCACCAAGATCGATCCCTGGTTCCTGGACCAGATCCAGCTGCTCAACCAGGTGGCGGAGGCCATCCGCGAGAACCCCAACCTCTCGGAGGCCACGCTGCGCCTGGCCAAGCGCCACGGCTTCTCCGACCAGCAGATCGGCGAACTCACCCACGCGTCCGAGGAGGTCGTCCGCGGCGTGCGCCACGCCCTGGGCGTGCGTCCCGTGTTCAAGACCGTGGACACCTGCGCGGCCGAGTTTGAGGCCTTCACCCCGTACCACTACTCCTCCTACGACGAGGAGAACGAGGTCGCGCAGCACGCCAAGCCTTCGGTCATGATCCTGGGGTCGGGACCGAACCGCATCGGTCAGGGCATCGAGTTCGACTACTCGTGTGTGCACGCGTCCATGGTGCTGCGCGAGGCGGGCCACGAAACGGTGATGGTCAACTGCAACCCGGAGACCGTGTCCACCGACTACGACATCTCCACCCGGTTGTACTTCGAGCCGCTGACCTTCGAGGACGTCATGGAGGTCGTGGAGGTCGAGCGTGCCACGGGCGGGCTGCTGGGCGTGTACGTCCAGCTGGGCGG
>NZ_JAAVUN010000150.1 GCF_012163155.1 Kocuria subflava | reverse complement strand
GCATCCATGGTCCACGGCGGGGTGAGGCCGGCACATCGCCCCGCGGGTCCATCTGTGATGATGACGGGATCATCCCGGGGTATGACGTCCGGATTTGTTGCCGTCCCGTGGATCACATCACGGCGGACAGTCCTTTGACCAGGGCAGCGAGGCCGCCGAGGCCGGCGATCACCAGGGCCAGGGTCCGCGCCTGGAGGGGATTGACCCTGCTGTCGAGCAGCGTCCCGAGGCCGACCCCGCCCAGGACCAGCCCGATGACCACGGGCACCAGCCACCATGGTGGGAGATGGGGTTGCCCCGTGGCCCCGAGCACCGACTTGGTGAGCACGGAGAACAGGCCCATGGACATGAAGATGGGCTGCAACGTGGCCGCGAACGTCCGTTGATCCCACCGGGTCAGGCGCGCGGCGATCACCATCGCCGGAGCGGCCACACCCGCCGTCGTGTTGAGCACCCCTCCGATCAGACCCGTGACCGGTAGCGCGACCTTGGAATCCAGGTGCGGCAGGCGCGGGGTGGTGATCGTGAGGGCCAGGGCGATCAGCACCAGCAGCCCGATGCCGATCTGCGGCCAGGCGGTGGGCAACACCAGGACCAGCAGAGCTCCCAGGACCGCTCCAGGCAACGCCGTGGC
>NZ_JAAVUN010000015.1 GCF_012163155.1 Kocuria subflava | reverse complement strand
CGACATGATCTGACCAGTCTCCCTGCCCGCAACCACGGGCGACAGGACGACTCCCAGAACCACCGGACCTAAAAAACGGGGTCAGCCCACGACGGCTTGGAGACCGAGCTCGTCGAGGCGGCAGAACGTGGTCAGGCAGGGCGCATCAAAAGTAGGGTGGGACATGTCGAGGTCTTCCGGATGGGCAGTGTAGGAACTTCCATCTTCAGGGAGACCTCGACTCCTACACGGACAGCGACGCGCTCAACGGACTACACCCTCGTTCGAGAAGAGCCAGTTTTGACTCGGGATCCCGGTACAGATGGCGGGGCCATCGGCTGTGGTGGCTGTGGCTGATCAGTCTTCGAGGAAATCTGTGATCCACCGGCGGACGGCGGCCAGCGAATCAGGGTTCACCAATCCCAGGTGCTTGGCCAGTCTGTCTCGTGAGATGGTGCGAATCTGCTCGGTCATGGCGAAACTAAGGCCTTGCAGCCCAGTGTCACCCTTGAGGAGAACATGGTTGGGCCAGCCCCGGTCGGTGGTGGTGATGGGAACCGCCAAGCACAACGTGTGGACGGTTGCCAGATATGGACGACCGGAAACCACTAGTACCGGGCGCCTGCCAGCCTGTTCACGACCCACTGTTGGGTCAGGGCGTGCCCAGTAGATCTCTCCCGGAGTCAGGTCCATGCGTCGCTGGTCCATTCGCGCAATTCACGGATGTATTCCTCGTCCGGGGGGACTTTGGTCATGGCTTCCTGGACTTGACGGAAACGATCCCGGCGGGCCTCTGCCTCCAGCAGGTGCCTCAGATGCTCACCGATGTTCCGATTGTGGTGACCCGCTTGGGCCTTGAGGGCGTCCCGTAACTCCACTGTGACTTTGATGGTAGTCAAGCTCATACCAAAAGTATGACGGTGGCTGGAGTTGGTGTCCACAGTGGCGAAGCCTTCCGGTGGGGTGTGAAATGGAGGCATGTTGATTTATGGAGAGAGCACTCGTTGGACTCCGGCTGAAGACCGCTACGAGCGGATGCCGTACCGAAACCTGGGGGACTCCGGGCTGAAGCTGCCGGTGATCTCCCTGGGCCTGTGGCACAACTTTGGGGACGACGCCCCGCTGCAGACCCAGAAGGAGATCCTGCGCAAGGCCTTTGACCTGGGTGTGACCCACTTTGACTTGGCCAACAACTACGGTCCGCCCAACGGATCGGCAGAACTGAACTTTGGCCGGATCCTGCGGGAGGACTTTGCGGGCCTGCGCCAGGAGCTGGTGATTTCCTCCAAAGCGGGATGGGACATGTGGCCCGGCCCCTATGGCTTTGGCGGATCGCGGAAATACTTGGTGGACTCCCTGGACCAGTCCTTGGAACGCATGGGGCTGGACCGTGTGGACATCTTCTACCACCACCGTCCGGACCCGGAGACCCCGTTGGAAGAGACCATGCGGGCCTTGGACCACATTGTCCGCTCCGGACGGGCAAGCTACGTGGGCATCTCCTCCTACAGCGCTGACCTGACCGCCCGGGCGCAGCAGATCATGCGCGGACTCGGCACCCCACTGGTGATCCACCAGCCGTCCTATTCCATGCTGAACAGGTGGATTGAAAAGCCGTCGTCGAACTCCATGGGGCCCGCCCACGGCAGGAATCTGGTGCAGACCCTGACGGATCAGGGCATGGGGTCCATTGTGTTCACCCCGCTGGCTCAGGGGATGCTCACGGACAAGTACCTGGACGGTGTGCCGGAGGACTCCCGCGCGGCGGCCTCCAAGTCCTTGAACCCGGAGTGGCTCACGGAGCAGAACATTGAACACATCCGCGAACTGAACAAGATCGCCGAGTCCCGTGGACAGTCGCTGGCTCAGATGGCCATTGCCTGGACCTTGCGGGAGCAGGACGGCGGTCAGGTGACGTCCGCACTGGTGGGAGCATCCAAGGCCTCGCAGATCGTCAACAGCGTGGAGGCGGTGCAGAGCCTGGAGTTCTCCCAAGCTGAGCTGGAGCAGATCAATGAGCTGGCCGTGGATGCCGGGGTGAACATCTGGGCCAAGGCCACGGAGTCCACCGACTGAGCAGGTTGGGCCGAACCCTCACCAGACTCGTGCTCCAGGTGCTGATGAGCGAGTCCGGTGAAGGTTCGGCGCCGGTCACAGACCGGCCCTGGCCAGGATGAACTGGGTCATGGGCTCGTAGGCCTGTGGGGGAACGTTGTCATCCAGGGGAACCACCACGTCAATCACACCCTGGGCCTGACCCACGAACACCGCCGGATCATTGCAGTCACCCACCGCAATCACCCGGTAGCCGCGGGTGCCGGCAGCCCCTGCCATGCCGTGATCGGTCACCACCAGATCAGGCAACGGTGCGCTGCCATGCGCTTGGTGCGCAGCTTCCAGCTGATCCAAGACCAGGTCCATGGGTTCCGGGCGGTGGGTGTGCCGCAAACCGCCGTACTGCTCCACCATGACCACGTCTCCCACCGCACGGACATCCCCGGTGTCCCAGGGAATACCACCGGCGATGGTCAGAACCTCCGCCCCATGTGCCCGGGCCACGGCGGCCATGGGGGTGTAGACGGCAGGCATGGCAGCAGGATGCGCGGTGGCGAACAAGATCCGACCACGTTGCCGCACAACCTCCCCATAGATCTGCGCGTACCGATCCAGAGCATCCACGCACAGTTGCGCACTGATGGTGTCCTGGCCTTGCGTGTACGTGGGATCCGCATTGATCCCCACCTTTGCCACCATCAGGGAGAACACCGCATCCCATGTGTCCTCAGGCCCAGGAGTGATTCCCATGTACTGGTGTTCGGAGGAGGCCAGGAAATCCTGAATGTTGCGCAAGTTGGCTTCCCGCGGGGTCGCCACGTCCCCCGTGATGCGCGTGGTGTCCAGATGGGTCATCAGCTCGGCCGTGGATGGCGGGATCTGAGCTCCGAAAGTTGAGGTCACGCCCCAACTCTAGAACCCACCTGCTCCCACACCGTGGTACAGGTTGACGTGAGCGCCGGCAGTGGCCTCCCAGGAAAACTTCTGTGCCCGGCTGGCCGCCGCCACTGCTCGCCGCTGACGTTCCAACGGATCTGCGGCGATCTCCACCAGAGCCTGGGCCCAGGTCCGTGGGGAACGGTCGGGAAGCAACCACCCGGTCACCCCGTCCTCCACGGCGTACTGCAGCCCGTCCACGTCCGTGGCCACCACAGGGGTCCCGCAGGCCTGGGCCTCCAGCGCCACCAACCCGAACGTTTCCGACGACGACGGCACCACCACCACGTCCGATGACCTGAACCGTGCTGCCAACTCCGTGACAGGAATGGAACCCATCAGTTCCACTGAGTCAGTCAGGCCTGCATCCGCGATCTGAGCTCTCAGGTCAGCCGTGAACTCCGGCGCGCCCACTCCCGCGATCCAGGCCTGCACAGCAGTGTCCGGGTGTTCCGAGCGGATCAGACCCAGAGCCTCCACCAGTACCTGGGGACCCTTCAGGGCTTGCAATCTGCCTGCAAAACCAATCACGAATGCTCGTTCTCCTGTGGGGGATTCAGAGGCGTGTGCTGCGTCGTCGTCGGGGTGGAAAATGCTGATGTCCACACCGGGCGGGATCACGTGAACTGTGGAGGGTGAGGCCCCGTAGAGGCGTTGGAGGTCGTGAGCTTCTGAGGTGGTGTTGGTGATGACAGCCGAGCCGTCCCGGATCGCCGTTGACTCCCCATCCACCCGGGCCACAGGCTCAGCTGTTTCCCCCGACCCGGCGCGCTGATTCTTGGCCAACGCAGTGGTGTGGAACGTGTTGACCGCAGGCACCTGCCACGCTTGGGCCAGTTCCAGCGCCACAACGGCGGAGAGCCAGTAGTGGCCGTGCACCACATCAGGTGCTGACCCCGCAGTGGATGCGTAGGTTTCACGGATCGTTTGGGTGATGGCCTCCAGATACTGAGCCATCTGTTCCTTGGTGGCACGGACGGTCTGCGGCAGCACCACCTCCAGCAGGCGCAGGCCGGGGCGAATCTGTGACCACTGGGCCTCAGCTTCCGGGACCAATTCGTCCGGATGCTCGGAGGCTCGCCACACCGTAATCAGATCCACGCGGTGACCCAGGTCCGTCAACGAATCCGCCAGGTGGCGCACATACACGTTCATCCCTCCGGCATCCCCTTGCCCCGGTTGCATCATGGGGGAGGTGTGCAGACTCAGCAGGGCAATGTCTAAAGGCCGGGTACGCTGGTCCGGGGCAGTGATCACGGCCCCACGGTACGCGGAACCACCGTCTCAAACTTTCAGCACGGCAAAATGCGCCCAGATAGTCGGTCCATGCGTTTTTCCATGCCCAAAGTTCTCCTGTGGGGCGGGCGGTCCAGCACCAAGTGCATGAGCGCTCCAGTGCCACAATGGAGGGCGTGACTTCTGAGCCCTCGACCCCCGTGTCCCGCGTCCGCCGCCCGGAGCGTTCCGCCGTGGTGGATCTGGCTGCCATCCGGCACAACGTGCGCCACCTCAAGAAACTGGCCGCCCCCGCCGCGTTGATGGCCGTGGTCAAGGCCGATGCCTACGGTCACGGGGCGGTACCTGTGGCGCAGGCGGCCCTCCAGGGCGGGGCAGACATGCTGGGCGTGGCCCACGTGACCGAGGCTTTGGAGCTGCGGGAGGCCGGAATCAAGGCACCGCTGCTGGCCTGGCTGCACACGGTCAACACCGACTTTTCGGCTGCCATTGAGTATCAGGTGGCCTTGGGTGTTTCCGGGTGGGAGTTGGAGGAGATCGCACGGGTTGCCCAGGACATGGGTGCCACGGCCCAGGTGCATCTGAAAGTGGACACCGGGTTGGGCCGCAACGGCTACACCTTGGCCGGGTGGCCGGCGGCTGTTCGCGCAGCAGCATCGGCTCAGCAACGTGGGGCGATCGACGTCGTGGGAATCATGACCCACCTGGGTGCCGCCGATGACCCCCAGGCCCCGGAGAACCAGGAACAACTGGATGCCTTCCAGCGAGCCGTGCAGGTGGCGCGGGAGGCCGGTCTGACGCCCTCGATCCTGCACGCCGCCAACACCCCCGGGACCTTTGACGCCCAGGACATGGCAGACCCCACCTCCATGCTGTGCGACATGGTGCGGGTGGGCATCGGGATCTACGGCATCTCTCCGTTTGCAGAGCGCACCGCCGAGGAACTGGGGCTGATCCCGGCCATGACACTGCGCACCACGGTCAACAACGTCAAGGAAGTCCCGGCCGGGCAAGGTGTGTCCTACGGTTTCAACTACCGCACGGAACAGCCCACCACGTTGGCACTGATTCCGCTGGGTTATGCCGATGGCGTCCCCCGGATCGGCACCGGTGGGCCGGTGCGCATCCACGGCGTCAGTTATGCGGAAGTGGGCCGGGTGGCCATGGATCAGATGGTGGTTGACCTGGGAGAACCAGGACTGGCCTCCGATCCTGACCGTAACCCTCTGGGGGCTGAGGCCGTCCTGTTCGGGGCGGGGGCGAATCCGTCCGTGCGCGAGTGGTCCCAGGCTGCTCAGACCATCGACTACGAGATCGTCACCCGCATCTCCCCCCGCGTGCCCCGCGAGTACGTGGATTCCGTCGGCATTTCGCACTACCAACCCGAAGGCGACCCCGCTTGGGCCCTCACCCTTGAACCCGCATCAGCGGAAGCCACCCAGAAGGTGGCCAAGGACCTGGCCGGGCATCTGCGTGCCGGGGATCTGATGATCCTCACCGGTGAACTGGGGGCGGGCAAGACCACGTTCACCCAAGGCCTGGGTGCAGGTCTGGGCGTGCGGGAGGGGATCATCTCTCCCACGTTCGTCCTGGCCCGCCAGCACCCCAATGACCCGCAGGGTCCGAATCCCGGTGGTCCCATGTTGGTTCACGTGGACGCCTACCGCCTGGCCACGGCAACTGAGGTGGATGACATCGACCTGGAACAGACTCTGCCCACCTCCGTGACCGTGGTGGAGTGGGGGCGAGGCAAAGTTGAGCACTTGGCGGATTCCCGCCTGGAGATCACCATTGACCGGGCCGTGGGTGCCCGGGACAACGACGGCGCCCCCAACCTGGCCTCAGTGCTGGCAGATCTTGAGGCGGAGACGGAGACCGGTGAGGACGAGCCCCGCACCCTGACCATCCGCGCATTCGGCCCACGCTGGAGCGGCCAGCAGCCCACGGACCTGATCTGAGAAGGGAACCCGAACACCGGTGTCCAACAAACGCAACAAGAACGCCAGACGCGGGCGAAAGATGTCCTCCCAGCAGCGGGAGAAGCAGCAGCAGATGCGCGAACAGACTGGGCGGGGTTCCGGCAACAGTGTTCAGGATGCCCGTCAACGTGCCATGTCCACCTCCCCGGAGCGCGCCACCGGCACGCAGGGCGCGGCGGAGGAGGTTCGGCCAGGCCTGTTCCCGCCCAGTCGGCGTCCACCTCGGGATCCCAACCGCAAGCCGTGGGAGGTCTACGCCTGCATGATCATGGCTGTGCTGATCGTGTTCCTGGTGCCGGACTGGCGGGATCCAGAGAACCCGTGGCCTGCCTGGTTCTACGTGGCACCTCTGGCCTTTGGCGTTCTGGGCGCGTTGTTCGCCCTGTTGGACAAGAAGTGGCGGCTGGCTTGGACCTCCGCTGGTCTGGGACTGGTGCTGTTTGTGGGACTTGTTTCCGTGATTGCGCTGACAGGACCTGCCTGAGTCGATAAGGTCTGAACATCTGCGCTGGTCACAGGACTGGCCACGGGTGTATCGGAGAAACCATGACCCAGCACCACATCTCAGATCGGACCACCACACGGTGGCGCCCGGCCGCCGTCACGCGGTGGGGCCTGGCCATGATCATGAGCTTGTTTCTGAGCTGGACGGTCTTGGCCGCTCCTGGGCAGGCAGCGCCGATACAAACGGACGCAGTGCGTGGCGGCCCTGCACATGCGGGCGCGGCGGCAGTTGGTGCCGGGGGCAAGGGTGGATTTGCACGCGGGCTGCCCACCCAGGCCGCTGCCTCATCCAATGCCTCGGCTGCCTTGGATCAGCAGGTTCAGGATGCTGGCGAGTTCATGCGGCACAGCCAGTCCGGATCCGTCTACTTTGACGTCCACGCCGCGGTGGCTGCCGGGGCCTCACCCGAAACCCTGGAAATTGGTGCAGTGGTCAATCAGATGACCTTTGCCCAGGCCACGTCTCCCACCACTGGTCCTGGTTCCTTGACCTCCGCGGTGGACCCGGCGTCGTCGGGACCAATGGCCACAGCACAGTTCTCCTTGCCGGTGTGGGGCAACTGGTGCGGACCCGGGCACGGCGGCGGTGAGCCGGTGGACGTTCTGGATTCGCTGTGCCGGACCCATGATGAGTGCTACGGGACGCGGGGATATTTTGCTTGCTCGTGTGATCAGGCGCTGATCAATGACATCCGTGCCAACGCCTACCGCATGGGATTCCGTGAGCGCATTGTGGCGGCTGCGGTGAGCACCTACTTCACTTACACCTACTGCGTATCCACCCGATGAGCACGCCACAAGTGCAACCCAGCACGGCGCGGACGCGGCCGTACGGCACCTGGATCTGCATGGTCTTGGCGGTGGCAGCCACCTTGTACTTGCTGGACTGGACCGGCCCCGCTGAACCCAAACCCTTTGTCATGTTGTTCTTCCCGGCGGGGCTGGGAATCGTGGGCGCGGTACTGGCCGGGCGCAAGGGCTTGACGGGCTGGGCCGTGGCCTCGGCTCTTGTGGGCATCCTGCTGGTGCCGGCGGTGATGTTCGCCATGGTGATCATTGGGGGTCCGTGATTCGCACCTGCAGGACGCGTGGGGTGGGTCAGTCCTGCGCTGAGCGATGGGCCTCCATGTCCATCCAGGTCAATTCCCAGATGTGACCGTCCATATCGGCAAAGCTGCGTCCGTACATGGTGCCGTGATCAATGGAGTTGACCGCGGTGGCACCTGCCTCCAGGGCGGCATCCACAAGGGAGTCGACCTCTTCGCGGGATCCGGCGTCCAGTGCCACCAAGACCTCCGTGGCAGTGCCGCCCAGGGAGACGTTGTTCTGGTGGAACGAGGCGAAAAAGTCCTTGTGCAGCAGCATGGCAAACATGTTCTGGCCCAGGACCACGCTGATGGCCTTGTCATCAGAGAAGTCCTCGTTGATCGTGTAGCCAAGCTGCGTGAAGAACTTCCGGGAGCGTTCCACGTCTTCCACGGGCAGGTTCACAAAGATGTACTGGTGCATGGGGTTGTGCTCCTTCAACTGGGACCGGCCAGACGTCTGCTTGTCAGGACCAGGGTGGTGTCGCGGGAAGCCTAGCCTGTTGGCCACCATCTAGACTGGGCGGGTGCTTCTGCTGTGTTTGGACTCCTCTGCTGCTGCGTCAGTCGCCGTCGTTGACACGACTGAGCAGCAACCCCAGATCCTGGCCCGCTGGGAAACCCAGGACACTCGATCACATGCTGAGGTGCTGACACCCGCCGTTGAACAGGTCATGGCGGAGGCCTGGGTGACGGCGCAGGAGCTCAACGGAGTGCTGGTGGGCACCGGTCCTGGACCCTTCACCGGTCTGCGGGCAGGGCTTGCCACTGCCCGGACTTTGGGTTTTGCGTGGGGCCTTCCCGTGCATGGCATGTGCAGCTTGGATGCAGTGGCCAACGACGTCGCCGCGCTCCCTGACTCCGAACGCCCGACTGAGTTTGTGGTGGCCACGGATGCCCGACGCCGTGAGGTGTATTCCGCCGTGTACCGCACAGAACGTGATGGAGGGGAGGCCATACATGCTGTCCTGGTCAGCGGCCCTTCGGTGGGGCCTGCGGCTGAGCTTCCGGACCTGCCTGCCTATGGTCGTGGTGCGGGGCTCTACGCCCAGGATCTGCCGCAGGCCGTCCTGATGCCCGTTCCGGGAGCCGTCCAGGAGAATGCACCGACCGAGTGGCAGCCCAATGCGGCTTCGCTGGGACTGGCTGCGGCCGGCGTCGTGAACTCAGGTGGCGAGTTAAGCACAAAGACCAGCCCGCTGTATCTGCGGGAGTCGGATGCCAAGGTTCCGGGGCCGCGCAAGAAAGCCACGGCATGACGGCCGGGGTGGGCCAGCTCGACTGGCAGTTGCGCCCGGCCACGGTGCACCGTGTGGCGGCCATCGAATCCCTGGAACAGCAGCTTTTCCCGGAAGACGCGTGGTCACTGGAGATGATCCTGGCCGAAATCACCCACCCCACCCGCGCCTATTGGGTGGCAGAGGCTGACGGCCAGGTGATCGGCTATGCCGGAGTGATGGTGGTGGCGGACACCGCGGACGTGCAGAACATTGCAGTGGCTCCCCACTGGGAGGGCCGTGGGCTGGGCAAAGCTTTGTTGACACAACTGCACACCGAGGCTCTCAGCCGGGGCGCTCGCGAAATCCTGCTGGAGGTCCGCACGGACAACCAGCGGGCGCAGGGGCTCTACCGGCGCTTTGGCTACACAGAGATCACCGTGCGGCGCGGCTATTACCCAGGTGGTGCGGACGCGTTGATCATGCGTGCCGAACTTGCCCCCCGTGAAGAACCATCCACTACTGACCTGACCAGCCACATGAACGGCACCGTCAACCAGGACAACGCAGAATGACTCAGATGAAACCTCAGATCCCGGACGTGACCAACCCTTTGGTGCTGGGGATCGAGACCTCCTGCGATGAAACCGGTGTGGGAATTGTCCGGGGCCGCACACTGCTTGCCAACACCGTCTCCTCTTCCATGGATGAGCACGTCCGCTTTGGTGGAGTCATTCCGGAGATTGCCTCCCGGGCTCACCTGGAGGCCTTTGTGCCCACCCTCCAGCAAGCACTGGAGACCGCAGGTGTCACCTTGGAGGAGGTGGATGCCATCGCCGTCACGGCAGGTCCCGGGCTGGCAGGTGCATTGATGGTGGGGGTCTCGGCGGCCAAGGCGCTTGCACTGGCCACCGGCAAGCCGCTTTACGCCATCAACCACCTGGTGGCGCACGTGTCCGTGGGGCTGTTGGAGCGTGACGGCTCGGACGTGGCGGCGGAATTGATCACCGACGACGGCGACCTTGTGCCCGGACTCGGTGCCGTCCTGGTCTCCGGCGGACACACAGAAATCTTGCGTGTGGGTGACCTGGCGGATGATGTTCAACTGCTGGGAGCCACCATTGATGACGCCGCGGGCGAGGCCTATGACAAAGTGGCCCGTCTGCTGGAGCTGAGCTACCCGGGAGGTCCTGCCATCGACCATGCTGCCCGGGGTGGTGACCCCGCGGCGTTCAAATTCCCCAGGGGGCTGTCCAACGCCAAGTACATGGGGACCGTTGAATCACCCGGCAAGCACCGCTATGACTTCTCCTTCTCCGGACTCAAGACGGCCGTGGCGCGGGTGGTGGAAGCCTACGAGGCTGCGGGGGAGACCGTCCCGGTGGCTGAGATTGCAGCATCCTTCCAGGAATCCGTGGTGGACGTGATCACCCGCAAGGCCGTGCTGGCGGCCACGGAGAACAACATCACCACCTTGCTGCTGGGTGGCGGTGTGGCGGCCAATTCGCGGTTGCGTGAGCTGTTGGCCGAACGTTGTGCCGCCCACGGCATCCGCCTGGTGGTGCCGCCGTTGTCCCTGTGCACGGACAATGGCGCCATGGTGGCAGCCCTGGGGGCACGGTTGGTGTCCCGGGGGGTGGGGGCGTCGTCGTTGGAGTTCACTGCGGATCCGGGACTGCCGGTGACCGCGGTGAGTGTGCCGTGACCAGGGAACACCGCCGGTGGTTGTGGTGTCGGTGCACTGTTCTAACTTGACGAAGTGACCAGCACACACGTTTCCACAGCGAATGACGGGCCGGCGCCCTGGTGGGCGCGCCTGCCTGCGTGGCTCTTGCGCGCCGCGGGTACGGTTCTGGCTCCCGTGGGAACATTTTGGATTGGCCGGGCGGAAAGACTGTGGCCACCGTCGGTGTCAGTCTTCCTGGCGATCACAGTGTTCTTGGTTGGAGCCAGTTGCGTGGTCCTGTTGGAAATCCGAAGCCGGCGCGAAGCCCGGGAGTCCAGGCAACGCCAAGAACGCATCGAGGCCTCGCACCAGGAGCGGATGCGTTCCCAGGAGGGGCTGGTTGACAGGCTCGGAGAAAGCGTCAGTGAGGTGGTCAACCGTCTTGGAGCGGTCATGGCGCAGTCGGAGTCCGAACGCCGGTCGCAGCTGACGGTCATCAACGAACTGATCGTCCGAAATCTTCTCGGCATGTTGGCCACGCGCCATGTGGGAGGTCGGGCCGTGCTCTACAAACTCGACGCAGACCTGGGACTGGAAGCCGTGGTGTCGAGCGGTCGTTTGGGGCAGCCTCGTCCGTTCGAAAGAGGTACCGCACGTTGGCGTGCTGTCATGGAGTTCTTGGAAAGTGGGCAGCCGTTGATCTGCAGCGATGTCGAAGATCCGGTTCAACGTCCGGAGTATTGGGAGGGAACGGCCTCGGGATACCGGGCGTTCGTGTCCTGCCCCGTGGTTGTCGAAGACCAGGTGTTCGGGATGTTGACATTCGACGTGCCGGAAACTGGCTCCCTGGATCGCAATGATGCCAACGCGCTGGTCATCTTTGCAGGCCTTGCTGCCTGCGCGGCCAACCTGGTTCAGGACAAGTTAGACTCGAAGGCCACGGAAGGAGATGCTCATGGCTGAGAGATTCAGCGTGACCACCCGTAACGGAGTGACGTCTCTGAAACGGACTGTGCCCTTCAGTCCACGGTTGCAGCAGAGCAAGTCATCGGGTCCGCTCGCGACGGAGCATCGGGACACGGACAACAAACCGTCGGCTGATCCATGTGGGTCGGACAAGGCGCGCAAGGCATCCTGATCAGGTGAGCCCGGACTGGGCCTGCAGGAACCTGAAGACCTCCACCTCATCCACACCGGGGAAAGCACCGGAGGGCATGGCCGCCAGCAGGTGCGCGTTGGCCCGAGCCGCGGGGCGGGCGTTACCACCCCAGGCGGCTTCCAGATCGGGTGAGGGCAGACGGCAGCACGTGGGATCCGGGCACCGGGAGACCGAACGGGATTGCGTGTCCTTGCCGCGGAACCACTTGGCCTCCTTGAATGGCACCCCGATGGACAGCGAGTACAGCCCGGAGGAGTGGCCCTCCACCACCGCGGTGCACCAGTAGGTTCCGTTGGGGGTGTCCGTGTACTGGTTGAACGCCCGGAAGTGGTCGCTGACGTTGAACACCTCCCGTGAGGTCCAGTAGCGGCAGACCTGCTGGCCTTCAATGGCGCCGATGTGGTCAGCCGGAAAAAGCACCTGGTCGTTTTCGTAGGCCTTGTGGATGATCCCGGATTCGTGGACCTTCTGGAAATGACAGGTCATGCCCATGTGTTCGGTGGCCAGGTTGGTGAACCGGTGGGCGGCGGATTCGTAGGAGACACCAAAAACGTCCCGGAGGTCCTCGATGGCCAGATCCCGCCGCTCCTTGGCGGCCTTCAGGAACCGGACGGTCTGCTTCTGCGGCATCATCAGGGCTGCCGCAAAGTAGTTGGTGTAGACCCGCTGCCGCAGGAAATCCGAGTAGTCCTCCGGTTCTGACTGGTTCAGCACGTAGGCGCCGATGGCCTGGAGCAACACGGAACGCGGCTCATGCCCGGGCGTTCCTGCGCGCGCCAGGTAGAAACGCCGGTTCTTCAGATCGGTCACAGACCTGGTGGAATGCGGCAGCCCGGAGACCAGGTGCACGGTGAAGCCCAGGTGTTCGGCAATGTCCGCGGCGGCGTGGTGGCTCAGCGGCCGGTCCCCGTGTCCCACGGCCTCCAGCAGCCGTTGGGCTTCCTGCTCGATCTGCGGATAGTGGTTGCCGCAGGCCTTCATTTCCTCCCGCAGCTCCACATTGGCCCTCCGTGCCTCCTCCGGCGTGGCGGCCTGTTCCTCCATACGACGCCGCAGTTCCTGGTGCAGCCCCGCAATCACCTCCAACACCTCCGTGGGTGTGCGGGTGGTGATCTTGACGGGCGGCAGCTGCAGGGATGCGTAATGGGGTGAGCGTTGGGCTTTTTCCACCGCGATCTCCAGGGCTGCCCGCCGTGAGGGAGCCTCCGCGGCCAGAAGGTCATCCAGGGTGGTGCCCAAGGCGCCTGCCAGTTCGGCCAGCAGACGGAGTTTGGGTTCCCGGCGCCCGTTCTCCACCAGGGACAGGTGAGATGCGGTCACACCCACCCGCTCAGCCAGTGCGTCCAGGGTCAGGTTCTTCTGCGCGCGCAGGTGCCGTAGGCGGCGCCCCAGAACGACGGCGTCCCACGCGTCCGGCGGCAGTGGCGGGGGGATCAACATGCCAGGACTATGGCATGCGGCATGCGGGGTGTCCACGTGGCGGTGTCAAGATTCTTCAGTTTTGATTAACCAAGTGCTCGTGAAGCACCAATGATCAGAAAGACCGGCAATTCATGCACTTCTTCCCGTGCCGTCATCACCACCTGATCTTTCTGCCCCAACCCCCTCGTGAGCGCTGTCCGTGCCGGTCAGAGTGGTGCCAAGCCCAGCAAGGCAGACAACCGTTCCCCGGTTGGCCGGCCTCACCGGGCACCCACCGGATCACACATCAGGAGCAAGATCATGGAACAGCAGCGCACTCCCGCCTCCGCCGAACACATCCAGCACGACTGGGAGAACAACCCGCGGTGGCAGAACATCGAACGCAGCTACTCGGCCTCCGACGTCGTGAAACTGCGAGGGCGAGTGCAGGAGGAGCAGACCCTGGCCCGTCGCGGTGCTGAAAAGCTGTGGGAACAGCTGAGCACCGAACACCGCAACGGTGAATTCACCAACGCGCTGGGCGCTCTGACCGGCAACCAGGCCGTGCAGCAGGTCAAGGCCGGGTTGCGTGCCATCTACCTCTCCGGCTGGCAGGTGGCCGCCGATGCCAACCTTTCCGGTCACACCTACCCGGACCAGTCTCTCTACCCGGCCAACTCCGTGCCGCAGGTGGTGCGCCGGATCAACAACGCCCTGATGCGCGCCGACCAGATCGAACACGCTGAAGGCATCCACACGGTTGAGGACTGGATGGTGCCGATCGTGGCAGATGCGGAAGCCGGATTCGGTGGTCCGCTGAATGCCTACGAGCTGATGAAGTCCATGATCGGTGCAGGTGCTGCCGGGGTGCACTGGGAGGACCAACTGGCCTCCGAGAAGAAGTGTGGTCACCTGGGTGGCAAGGTGCTGATCCCCACCGCTCAGCACGTGCGCACCCTCAACGCGGCCCGTCTGGCGGCCGACGTGGCGGATGTGCCCTCTGTGATCGTGGCCCGTACGGATGCCGAGGCAGCCACCCTGATCACCTCCGACATTGACGAGCGTGATCGGGAGTTCTTGACCGGCGAGCGCACCCCGGAAGGCTTCTACAAGGTGCGCAACGGCGTGGAACCGTGCATCGCCCGTGCCAAGGCCTACGCGCCGTACGCGGATCTGATCTGGATGGAAACCGGCACCCCGGACCTGGAGCTGGCCCGGCACTTCGCGGAATCGGTCAAGGCCGAGTTCCCGGATCAGATGTTGGCCTACAACTGCTCGCCGTCGTTCAACTGGCGCCAGAATCTGGATGACGCCACCATCGCCAAGTTCCAGCGTGAACTCGGTGCCATGGGCTTCACGTTCCAGTTCATCACCCTGGCCGGGTTCCACGCGCTGAACCACTCGATGTTCGATTTGGCGCGTGGTTACAAGGATCGTCAGATGTCCGCCTACGTGGAGTTGCAGGAACGTGAGTTCGCTGACGAGGCCAACGGGTACACCGCCACCAAGCACCAACGGGAAGTGGGCACCGGCTACTTCGACGCCATTGCCACGGCCTTGAACCCAGAGGGCTCCACGCTGGCCCTGGCCGGTTCCACGGAAGCCGGCCAGTTCCACTGAACCGCAGACCCACCCCACGCTGCACCTCAGGCCTGGTCCGGACATTCCGTCCGGACCAGGACCACCCCGCACACACCATCCAGGAGCACACCATGTTCACCAACACCAGTGAAATCACCGTCAACGGCATCACCCTGCGTGGGCATCACGTCAGCGGTCAACGCCAAGTCCTAAGCCTGGATGCCCTGGCATTCCTGGCGCATCTGCACCGAAAGTTCGAGCCGCGTCGTCGGGAATTGATGAAAGCCCGGGAACAGGTCAAGGCCAAGATCTCCCAGGGCTGGACCCCGGACTACCCGGAGGAGACCCGCGCCATCCGGGAGGACGACTCCTGGCAAGTGGCGCCCCTGGCCCAAGGGTTGAATTACCGGCAGGTGGAGATCACCGGGCCCGTGGACCGCAAGATGACGGTCAACGCCCTGAACTCCGGGGCCATGGGCTGGATGGCGGATTTTGAGGATTCCTCCACCCCCGCCTGGGAGAACGTGATTGCCGGGCAGGTCAACCTGTTTGACGCCATCCGCCGGGACATCGACTTCACCACGGAGGCCGGCAAACGCTACCGCCTGGACCCCGAGCCCCAGGATCGGGTGCCCACCATCAATGTGCGACCACGCGGGCTGCACCTGATCGAGGACCACCTGTTGGTGGATGGCCAACCCATCTCCGGGGCGCTCATGGACTTCGGCCTGTACTTCTTCCACAACGCCCGTGAGTTGCTCAAACGCAGCCGGGGGCCCTACTTCTACCTGCCCAAGCTGGAGCACTACCGGGAAGCGCGCTGGTGGAACGACGTCTTCTGCGTCGCCCAGGACTACGTGGGCCTGCGCCGCGGAACCATCCGGGCCACCGTGCTCATGGAAACCATCACCGCGGCCTTCCAGATGGAGGAAATCCTCTACGAACTGCGCGAACACGCCGCCGGCTTGAACGCCGGGCGGTGGGACTACATCTTCTCCATCATCAAGATGTTCCGTGACCGCGGGCCCGAGTTCGTGTTGCCGGACCGCGCCCAGGTGACCATGACCGCCCCCATGATGCGCGCCTACACGGATCAGCTGGTGCGTGCCTGCCATCGGCGCGGTGCTGCCGCCATGGGAGGCATGGCCGCCCAGATCCCCAACCGGCGCGACCCCAAAGCCAACAAGGCGGCCCTGGAGAAGGTGTACGCAGACAAACTGCGTGAGGCCAACGACGGCTTTGACGGGTCCTGGGTGGCACATCCGGACCTGGTTCCCGTGGCCATGGAAGCCTTCAACCAGGTCCTGGGAACCTGCCCCCACCAGATCCGCACCCAGAAGCGCCCGGATGTTGTTCCGAATGCCGCAGCACTGCTCAACGTGGGCGCCACGGAAGGGGAGGTGACGGAGGCTGGACTGCGCCTGAACATTGACGTCGGCATCCGCTACATGGAGTCCTGGCTGCGCGGCTCCGGGGCTGCCGCCATCCACGGCCTCATGGAGGATGCCGCCACCGCGGAGATCTCGCGCTCGCAGATCTGGCAGTGGATCGACGCCGGAGTCCACGCGCGGGTCACCTCAGCTTCCCCGTCCACCCCTGACAACGACGACGCCGCAACCCGCCAGGTCACGCGCGATTGGGTGCAGCAGCTGGTGGACGAGGTGTTTGCTGAGCTGCCGCGCAGTGCGGGTGACCGGTTCGACACCGCCAGAGACCTGTTCGTGGCCTCCGCCTTGGCCGACGAGTTCCCGGCGTTCCTCACGGTGCCTGCCTACCAGCAGTGCCTCTCAGCAGCATCCGAGCAGGGGGATGACCGCTCGGGTGAGGGGGCGCCGTCGTCCTCCCACCGGATGAGGGCGGGGGTGGCTGCCTGACGTACGGTGGCTGTCCGGCACCATTGAGTAGTGATTTGTCCCGCCCGTCACGCCTGATGGGCGGGACAAATCACCGTTCGAGCGGGCTAAGGCGGGAGAGCGTCCGCGAGGTCAGCCCTCCTGGACCTGACGGACCACATCCAGAGCGGCCGCCTTCAGATCACCGTCAGCGCGCTCGGCAACCGCGCGCTGGCGCTGGTATCCGGCACCGTGATCGATGATGTGGTTGACCCAACCCAGCTCCTCTGCGCAATCCAGGTCGCGGGCAATGGGCATGAGCCGGTCCACGATCTGGCGCAGATGATCCGTGACCAGCGGCTCCTCCAAGGAGTTGTCCTTGATGATGACCGCATCCAACCCGTAGCGCGCAGCCCGCCACTTGTTCTCCTTGACCAGCCAGGGGCGCATCTGTTCCACAGTTCCGCCGTCATCCAGGATCCGGGAGGTCTCCTCTACCAGGCACTGGGTGAGTGCGGCAATCGCGCCGATGTCCCTCAGGCTGGAGGGGGAGTCGCAGAAGCGCATCTCGATGGTGCCGTAGCGGGGCACGGGGCGTACATCCAGGCGGGATTCACTGATGTCATCGATCACGCCGGTGTCCAGGAGATCGCTGAGATGCTGCTGGTACTCGGACCAGTCAGCAAACGCGTACGGCAGGCCCGCGGTCGGAAGCTGCTGGAAGATCTGGGAGCGGTGGGAGGCGTAACCGGTGTCCTGGCCGTTCCAGTAGGGGGAGTTGGCGGACAGCGCCAACAGGTGGGGGTAATGGGCCAGCAACCGGTCCTGCACCGGCAACGCCTTCTCCTGCGAGTTCACCCCCACGTGCACGTGCATCCCGTAAATGACCATTTGGCGGCCCCAGTACTGAGCGCGGTCCACCACGGTGAAGTAGCGGTCCTTGTCCACCACGGACTGATCCTGCCAACGGGAGAACGGGTGCGTACCGGCCGCGTACACCGCCAGATTCCGGGGGGTTGCAACCTGGCGGATGTCCTCCAACAACTGGCCCAACTGACCGGTGGCCTCAGCCACCGTGGAACACACGCCGGTGACCATCTCCACCGTGTTCTCCAGGAATTCCCCGGTCAGCGTGGGACTGGCCGTGCTTTCCTCCGCACGCTCCGGCAAGGCGGCGTGCACTGCCTTCATGACCTCTTGACCGCGGGGAACCAAAGCCCCGGATTCGGTGTCAACCAGTGCAACCTCCCATTCCAACCCGATGGTGGATTGAGAGGAGTGCTCGAACTCGATGTGCACGGGACCTCGCTGGCGTGTGGGCCGACAGGAAGTGGTTGCCAGCAAGGGCAGCCAGGACAGCTCACTCTAGTTTAGGCAGTGTGCTCCCGATAACTTGCCGGGCCCTTACCCTGGGGGACATGCGCCGTAACTTGATTCCCCACCTGCGCCTGGCCTCATCCCTGACCTTGGCGGGCCTGCTGCTGGTCCTCCCTGCCTGTACGTCAGACGGTGGCAGCACGTCCTCAACGACGCCGCCGCCCGCCACATCTTCACCCACTGACTCTGCGTCAGCTGACCCTGCCGCAACTGCGGCGGGTGCGGACAGTCGAGGGCCGGCGTCGGGACCGTGGGCCGTGGATGAAGCCACGTGGGAGGCAGCCGAATCCGCGGTGGCCGCCATGACTGTGGAGGAGAAAGCCGGTCAAGTCCTGGTGGCCACCTATGACGGCGCCGATCAAGCCGCAGTGGACGTTGAGGTCGGTCAGATCCAGGACCTGCACCTGGGCGGGGTGATTGTGATGGGCCGTAACGTCCCCACCGAGCAGGGCTCCGGGCAGACTCAGGAGGACACTCCGCTGGGTGGGGCTCAAGGCGTTGATGTGCAGGCCATGTCCGGGCAGATCCAGGAGTTCCAGACCGCACTGTCCCGTTCGCATGACGGGCAGGACTGGCCGGGGATCATCTCCGTCGACCAGGAGGGCGGCACGGTCACCCGCCTGGGCTCGCCGCTCACCGAGTGGCCGCTGACCTCAGAGATCGGTGCCGCCGATGACCCGGAGTTGACCCAGGAGGCGGCCGAGGGACTGGCATCTGAACTGGCGGGGCTGGGTTTCACCATGAACAACGCGCCCACCGCAGACATCACCACGCCTGGTGACGCCGTGATCCGTGACCGGGCCTTCGGCACTGAGGCCGCCCAGGTTTCCGATCATGTGGTGGCCTCCGTGGAAGGGCACAACAACGCCGGCGTGGTGTCCTCTGCCAAACACTTCCCCGGACACGGAGGAGTGACCACCGATTCCCACGTGGGGCTGCCGCTGCAAGAGATGTCAGTGGAGGAACTTTCCACCACGGATTGGGTGCCGTTCCAGGCTGCCGTGGATGCCGGGGTGCCCACCGTGATGATGGGCCACATAGCGGTGGAGGAGTGGAATCCGGACGTGCCGGCAACACTGGAGCCTGCTGCCTATCAGGCGCTGCGTCAGGACTTGGGTTTTGATGGTGTGGTGGTCACGGACGCCTTGGACATGGGAGCCCTCTCCGGAATTGTGGGGGATGGGCTGCCCGTGGACACCGGCGTGAGCACCCCGGCCGGTGCCGCTCTGCAGGCAGGTGCCGACATGTTGTTGATGCCCGCGAATGCGCCTGCCGCTCACGCAGACATCGTTCAAGCCGTGGAGTCAGGTGCCATTGCGCAGGAGCGCCTGGATGAAGCTGCAACCCGTGTGGTGGCACTGCAGATGCGTTACGCCCAGCTCCAAGCAGACCTCCCGGTCCCGCCCAGCGAGCCCGGCAACCATGAGGACGTGGTCGCCAGGATCCAGGACGCCGGCTGACCTCACCCCTCACCCCCTCCCTCTCCCCGCCGAGTAGGCCTTTTGATCGCCCCTGAGCGCTCAGCAGCGATCAAAAGGCCTACTCGGCGGAATGGGAGGAGGGGAGGGGGTCTGCCACCAGGACCACACGGCGCTCGCCTTCGGGGGTGGCCATCCGCGTGACAATCAGGGTGGCTCGGTTGGGCCCTGACGGCTTGAGCTGCTTGCGCAACTGCTCCGGGGTCACGTCCGTGCCACGCTTCTTGATCTCCAACGTGCCCACACGGTTGGCCTTCACCCAGGTCTTCAGCACCTTGACCGTGTGCGGCAGCACCTCCCGGATCCTGTACCCGCGCGCAAATCCCCACGACGACGCCGTACCCCCCGTTCCGCTCACCAGCTCACCACCGGCTGGCCCCACCAGGTAGGCGATCCGTGGATGGATCAGCCGTGCGCCCAACCGCTGACCAACTTCTTGCACCAACCCCGCGCGAATCACGGCACCATGTGGTTCCCACAGCACGCAGCCCGGAATCACCTGAGGAAAGTGACCGTGACCATCTGCCTCGGGGGCACCGTGATCCTCTGATGTGGGCGGCGAGTCCACGTGGTCAGGCTCTTCAGCCAGATCCGGGAACTCGGTGGCGGACGTGAGCTCCTGCCGGGTGGCGTCGTCGTGAAGGACCAAGGCGGCGCGGCGGACACCGGGCCGTGCCAGGGCGTTGAACCACAGCACCACTTCCACCACGTCCCCGCGATGCGAAACCCACTGGGCTTCACAATCGGCCGGGATGGCTGAGTGCGGCATGCCGGGGCCCATTTTCACGCCCATGGGAATGCCGGTGGCAGCCAACTCCTGGACAAAGGACAGCGGCGGGGAGAATGCTTCAGGATCAAAAATGCGCTGTGAGGAAGCCGAACGCGGGCGGTCATCCGTACGCCGCGCCGGATCCAACCACAGGGAGTGGGGGCGGCCTCCGGGGACGGAGTCCCAATCGATGGCTTGCGCATCGCCGGCCACCACCTGGGCGTTGGGGAAGGGCATCAGGTTGACGGTGGCCACCGCAGCGGTGGTGTGGTCTCGCTCCACCGCCACTACGCTCAGGCCCAGGCCCGCCAGCGCCATGGAATCGGCACCGATTCCACACCCCAGATCTGCCACAGACGTGATGTCCGCATCCACAAACCGCTGGGCGTGCAAGGCGGAAACCTGCATACGTGTGGCCTGCTCCAACCCGGTTTGGGTGAACAACATGCGGGAGGCGAATTCGCCGAATTTTTCGGCACCGGCTGTTCGCAGGCGGGACTGGGTGAGTGCCTCGGAGACAACCTCGGGGGCAAACCCCTCTGCCCGCAGCCGGGTGGACACGGCGAGCACCTGGTCCTCGCTATAGGGACCCAGGGAATCCACAAGGTGCATGCCCTCAGGGGTGAGCAGTTGCGCCAAGGGGGTTGCGTCGTCGTGGTTGTCGGAGGGGAGGTGGGGTCTCACCTGGACCACGCTACCTGCCCGGGAACGGGCCTGAGAGACGGGTTCAGTAGAAGCAGGCCAACCGACCGCGCGGACCGTTGATGCACTGGACCGGGGTCTCAAACACCCGGCTGAGCAGATCATCAGACATGATCTCCTCCGGGGTTCCGAACTCGGCTATTTGACCGTCCTTGACCGCACAGATGCGGTCCGCGTAGTGGCAGGCAAAGTTGATGTCGTGCAGCACGATGATGATGGTGCGCCCCAATTCCCTGGCCGCTTGGTGAAGGTGTTGCATCATCTGCACGGAGTGGCGCATGTCCAGGTTGTTCAGAGGCTCGTCCAGGAGCACGTAATCCGTTTCCTGGCACAGCACCATGGCCACGTAGGCGCGCTGGCGCTGACCGCCGGAGAGCTGGTCCAGGTACCGGTCCTCCAACCCGCCCAGGTCCAGGAAGTCGATGTAGCGGGAGATGATCTCCTCGTCCAGCAGCGTCAGGCGACCCTTGGAGTAGGGGAAGCGGCCGAATCCCACCAACTGGCGCACGGTCAACCGGGTCACGTAGTGGTTCTCCTGGCGCAGGATGGAGACGATCTTGGCCAGGTCCTTGGACTTGGTGGTGGACACATCCAGCCCACCCACTTCAATCGCACCGCGGTCCACGCCCAGCAGCCGGCCGATCATGGTCAGCAGCGTGGACTTCCCGGCACCGTTGGGTCCCACCAAGGCCGTGATGCCTCCGGCGGGAAGTTGGAGGTTGACCGGGCCGATCGAAACCTCACTGTTGTAGCTCTTGGCAACGTCCGTCAGGGTGATCACAAGCGTCCCTTTCGCAGGATGACGTACAGGAAGACCGATCCGCCCACTAACTCGATGATGATGCCCACCACACCTTGGGCGTAGAACACGTGGTTCATCACAAAGTAGGCGCCGGTGAGCACCACAAAGCCGGTGAAGAAGGCCATGGGGAACACGAATCGGTGGTCGTAGGTGTCGGCGAACTGGTAGGCCAATGTGGCCACCAGGAAGCCCAGGAAAGTCATGGGACCCACCAAAGCGGTGGAGATGGCCATCAGGATGGAGACCAGAAACAGCACCTTGATGGTTTCAAACCGGTGGTTCAGGCCCAGATTGACGGTGGAATCCCGGCCCAGGGACACCAGGTTCAGGCGCCGGGCGTTGAACCACAGGGCCGCCCCGGCCACCAGGCACAGGGGGATGGCGATCGGCAGGTAACCGGCCTCTGCATTGGTCACGGAGCCAAAGAGCCGGGCGGAGAGCAGATCGAACTCGCTGGGGGAGAGCAGGCGCTGCATGAACGTGGACACGGAGCCCAGCCCGCCGCCGATGATGATGCCCACCAGCAACATCACCTGCATGTTGCCGTACTTCCCGGAGAGCAACCAGCCGTAGAGCAGCAACGCGAAGGTCACCATCACGCTGATCTGGAACAAGAACTGGGGAGTTCCGCTGAAGGCAATCAGCCCGGCGGCCCCCAGCAGGTACACCGTGGAGGTCTGGATGGCCACGTAGAGGGACTCAAAACCCATGATGGACGGGGTGATGATCCGGTTGTTGGTGACGGTCTGGAAGCTGACTGTGGCCATGGCCTGGCAGAAGGCCACCACAGCCATGATGATCACGTTGGTGGTCCGCATCTCCGCGATCCGCCAGAATCCGGAGCTGCCGTACGGTGCGGGGTTGTTCCAGGCCAGCAGCCCGAAGCCGAAGGCCGCCGAGGCCACCACCATCACCAACAGGATGGTGAAGTACCGGCGCTTGGCGGCGGACGTGGGGAAGGCGCTGGCGCCGTGGCGCACCTGCGTCACCCGGGGTGTTCTGAGTGCCGTGCCGGGTCGTCTGATCTTCTTCTGCATCACTGCCCCCGGCCTAAGCACGACGCCTCTGACGCAGCAGCAGGAAGATGAACACCACGGCCCCCACGATTCCCAGGATCACGGAGACCGGGACCTCGAACGGCATGATGATGGTCCTCGCGATCAAGTCGCAGACAGTCACGATCGCAATGCCGAGCAGGCACACCCACGGCAGGTTGGAGCGCAGATCGTCCCCTCGGAACATGGACACGATGTTCGGCACGATCAGCCCCAGGAACGGCAGATTCCCGACGACGACCGTCACCACCCCTGTGGCCACGGCAATCAATCCGGTGCCCAGCAACATGATCCGGTTGTAGTTCAGCCCCACGTTGGTGGCGACGTCCTCACCCAGACCCGCCACGGTGAGCCGATCCGCCACCAAGAACACGGCCACTGCAATCAGGGCCACGATCCACAGCAACTCGTACTGGCCACGCAGCACGGAGGTGAAGGAGCCTGCAAACCACACCCCCAGGTTCTGCAGGGTGTCCGTCTGCAAGGCGATGAACGTGGAGATCGAGCCCACCACGGCTCCCAGCATGATGCCGACGATCGGCACGATCAGGGAGGACCGCAGGGAGACTCGGCGCAGGAATAGGAAAAACACCATGGTGCCGATGAAGGCTGCGATCACGGCCCCGGTCATCCGACCGATGATGGAGGCGGTGGGGAAAATGATCATGACCGTCAGCAGGCCCAGTCCGGCCCACTCGGTGGTCCCCGTGGTGGTGGGTTCCACAAACCGGTTCTGGGTCAGCAACTGCATGACCAGACCGGACATGGCCATGGCTGCACCTGCCAAGACCAACGCGATGGTCCGGGGGATGCGGGTGATGGCGAACATCTGACCGCCGTCCCCTGCGCCGAAGACGTCGTAGACGCCAGTGGTGAGGGACAGCATCAGAAGTCCTGCCACACCCACAACGCCGAGCAGCAGCTTCCAGTCGAACAACCTCCCCTTGAATCGATGCTCGGGGCGGGTTGCCGTGGTGGAAACTGCTGCTCGTGGTGGTGTCATGGGTGAATCAGCTCTTGTTCTCCATGGCATCGGCCAGGGCGTTGAAGAACTCGGTGTAGGTCTGGATGCCCTCGTTGGTGTAGGTGTCGCTGGGCATGTAGACCACGTTGCCCTCCTGGACGGCGGAGACGTTGCTCAAGGCCTCGGAGCCCTGGATCACCTGTTCGGCAGGCGTGTAGACCTCATCCGCGCTGACTGCGGCATCCCGGTCCATCACCAGGATCCAGTCCGGGTTGGCATCGGCAATGGCTTCCACGGAGATGTCATCACCCTGGTGGTCGTCACTGGCGCCTTCGATCTCCAGAGCGGGGGTCAACCCCAGAATCTCGAAGACCGGGCCCAGGGTCCGGCCCACACCGGGTGCGATGTAGCCGATTTCGCCACCTGAGACGTTGACGGCCATGACCGTCTCACCCTCCTGGTAGGCGTTCTTGACGCGTTCAATGGCGTCATCCAGATCCTGGTTGATCTGGTCGGCCTCATCTTCATTGTCAAAGATTTCGCCCAAGGTGGAGGTCTGACGCTTCAGTTCCTCATCAAAGGGCTCGCCGTCACGGGGATCCAGCTCCACCAGGGTGGCGTCCGGGGTCAGCTGCTGGAAGTCGTCGTAATAGTCGGCAAAGCGCTGGCCGTTGATGATCAAGTCAGGGTCGGCCGCCACCACGGCTTCCAGATCGGGTTCGCGGTGGTTGCCCAGATCAATGACGTCTGCGTTCTTCGTGTAGGAAACGGTGTCCGGCATGATCGGCTTGGGGGCGGCAGCCAGCTCAACATTCCATGTGTCCAGCGTTTCGAAAACGCGGTTGTCCGTGGCCACCACGGTTGCGGGCGGAACCTCCACGGACTGGGTGCCGTGGTTGTCCTCAACTTCAACGGTGGTGGTCTCACCGTTGGATTCCTGGTTGCCGTCTGAGGTGGCGCCGCAAGCGGACAGGGCCAGAGCCAGAGCACCGGAGAGAGCCACCCAGCGGGTGCGTGGGGAGAGCATGGAGATCCCTTCTGCGTGAACCGGTTGAGACGCACGTGAAGGCCAGGTGAAAGGTGGCGTTCACGGACACAACCGGTGGATGTGGTGCGCGCGATGACATAGGGAAGGCTAGCCTAAGTTGATGAGTCAGATCGCATGTGAGACAAATTAAGACATACATATGTTCGCTAATTCTGGTGTCTTGGTCATGTGGATGGATCCTCCCGCTTCAGGATTCCGCTCACAGCTACCCCCCTGGCACTCGCCTTGACCGACTGCTAGGGGCCTCTTACAGTGAGCGTTGGCACTCTCCCTGGGAGGGTGCTAATGGGATTCGGGCCGATCGGCACCGCGACGACGATTGGCACCCCCGCAGGTCAACATCCACGTCAAGATCCCCGCGGCATCGCCGTCGAACCTGGTTCGGTGGCTGCCTTGCCCGGGGAGCAGCAGCTTGTGTGGATGGGACATGACAAGCACAAAAACTCAACTGGGACTCACACTCGAGTCCAAGAAAAGGAGACATCGTGTCGATCTCCATCAAGCCGCTCGAAGACCGCATTGTTGTCCAGGTCGTTGAGGCCGAGCAGACCACCGCTTCCGGTCTGGTCATCCCGGACACCGCCAAGGAGAAGCCCCAGGAGGGCAAGGTCCTGGCTGTTGGCCCCGGCCGTTTCGACGAGTCCGGCAACCGCCTTCCCATGGACGTCAAGGAAGGCGACGTCGTGATCTTCTCCAAGTACGGCGGAACCGAGGTCAAGTACGGCGGTCAGGAGTACCTGGTGCTGCCGGCTCGCGACGTCCTCGCCGTCGTCGAGAAGTGATCTGAATGCCCAAGCAGCTCATTTTCAACGAAGACGCACGCAATCATCTGAAGGCAGGCGTCGACAAGCTGGCTGACACCGTCAAGGTGACCTTGGGCCCGCGCGGCCGCAACGTGGTGCTCGACAAGCAGTGGGGCGCCCCTGTCATCACCAACGACGGCGTGACCATCGCGCGTGAGGTCGAACTCGATGACCCTTACGAGAACCTGGGTGCACAGCTGGCCAAGGAAGTCGCCACCAAGACCAACGACGTCGCAGGTGATGGCACCACCACCGCCACGGTGTTGGCCCAGGCCCTGGTGAACGAGGGTCTGCGCAACGTGGCCGCCGGTGCGGCTCCCGCTCAGATCAAGAAGGGCATCGAGGCTGCCGTTGAGGCCGTCTCCCAGCGTCTGCTGGATGACGCCCGCCCCGTCGAGGGGGAGCAGACCGCCAAGGTTGCTGCCATCTCCTCCCAGTCGGAGGAGATCGGTGAGTTGATCGCCCGTGCCTTCTCCGTGGTGGGCAAGGACGGTGTGATCACCATCGAGGACGGCTCGGGTACCGAGATCGAACTCGACGTCACCGAGGGCATGCAGTTCGACAAGGGTTACCTGTCGCCGTCGTTCGTCAAAGACGCCGAGCGCCAGGAAGCCGTGATGTCTGACGGCTACATCCTGCTCTACCAGGGCAAGATCTCCTCCGCTGCCGACATCATGCCGGTGCTGGAGAAGGTCCTGCAGGCCAAGAAGCCGCTGACCATCATTGCCGAGGACGTCGAGGGTGAAGCCCTGTCCACTCTGGTGGTCAACAAGCTGCGCGGCAACCTGGATGTTGTGGCCCTCAAGGCACCGGGCTTCGGGGACCGCCGCAAGGCGATCCTGGAAGACCTGGCAGCCTTGACCGGCGGCACGGTGGTGACCTCCGAGCTGGGAATCACCCTGGAGCAGGTCACCCTGGATCAGCTGGGCACCGCCCGCACGGTCACGGTCACCAAGAACGAGACCACGATCGTGGACGGCGGCGGCTCAGCGGATGCCATCCAGGACCGCGTGGCCCAGATCCGTGCCCAGGCCGAGCGAACCGACTCCGAATGGGACCGGGAGAAGTTGCAGGAGCGGCTGGCCCGCCTTTCCGGTGGCGTGTCCGTGATCAAGGTCGGTGCAGCCACGGAGGTCGAGGCCAAGGAGCGCAAGCACCGGATCGAGGACGCCGTGTCCTCCACCCGTGCCGCACTTGAGCAGGGCATCGTCTCCGGCGGTGGCTCCGCCCTGGTGCACGCCTCCAAGGTGCTGGATCAGGATGACCTGGGTCTGACCGGGGATGCCCTGGTGGCCGTGGACATCGTGCGCCGCGCACTGCGTGAACCCCTGCGGTGGATCGCTGCCAACGCGGGGCAGGACGGCTACGTCGTCGTCTCCCACGTTGCTGAGATGCAGCCAGGCCACGGGTACGACGCCAAGGCCGGTGAGTACACCGATCTGCTGGCAGCCGGGATCATCGACCCCGTCAAGGTGACCCGTTCGGCCCTGCAGAACGCAGCCTCCATTGCAGCGCTGGTGTTGACCACGGAAACGTTGGTCACGGACAAGCCTGCAGAGAAGGATGCGCACGGTCACCAGCACTGAGGTGGTTGCCCAACCAGCTGTGACCGGCGGATGAACGCCGCATGACGTGATGAGCCTCGCCTCCCCGATGACGGGGAGGCGAGGCTTTTCGCTGATAAGTTCATGCCCCGGGTGGTCCCGGGGAGAGTGGCCACCCGGAAGACGTCACACAGTGATCGAGGAATCCATGGGTGAACAAGCGGTGCCGTGGGGACAAACTCCTGCAGCAGGACGCATGGGGCACGGGACTGCAGCTGGGCACGGGACAGGAACTGGGCGCGGTGCAAAGGCTCAGGGCCAGGGGACAGTCGGCCTGGACCCCGCCTCCGTGGACCGCGTGGCTCGCTACTCCGGCTTCCGACCGGAAATCCAGGGCCTGCGTGCCGTGGCCGTGTTCATGGTGGTCTTCTACCACATCTTCTTGGGCCGGGTTTCCGGTGGCGTGGACATCTTCCTGCTGATCTCCGCGTTCTTCATGACCCTGTCCTTTGTGCGCAAGCTCGAGGGTGGACGCCCTCTGCAACTGGGGCGCTACTGGTTGCACACGTTCAAGCGGCTGCTTCCGCTGGCGGTCATCACCGTGTTGGGAACCTTGGTGCTCACGGCCATCTTCTTCCCGCCGTCGCGCTACCAAGAGGTGCTTGACCAGTCCGTTGCCACGGTGACCTACACCCAGAACTGGGAACTGGCCTTCACCCAGGTGGACTACTACGCTGCGGACCGCTCCACGGCCAGCCCGCTGCAGCACTTCTGGTCCTTGTCCGTTCAAGGTCAGGTGTTCCTGCTGTGGCCCTTGATCTTTGGTCTGAGCTGGTTGATCGTCAAGCGCACCCGGTTGAAGGTGGTGCCGGTTCTGGCCACGGCCTTCAGCCTGGTGTTCGTCTCCTCCCTGGTGTTCTCCATGATCACCACGACCTCCCAGCAGGAGTTCGCCTACTTTGACACCCGAACCCGCCTGTGGGAGTTCGCCCTGGGCTCCCTGCTGGCCCTGGCCATCCCGTTCCTGAACCCGCCGCAGTGGTTGCGCGTGGTGCTGGGGTGGGCCGGATTCATCTCCATGATCCTGGTGGGTCTTGTGGTGGACGTCCAAGGTGCGTTCCCCGGGTGGATCGCACTGTGGCCGCTGCTGTCTGCCGCCGCAATCATGGTTGCCGGGCAGTCCAATTCTCCGCTCGGCCTGGACCGGATCTTTGCCTCCCGTGCCTTGGTGAAACTCGGGGATGCCTCCTATGCCCTCTACCTGGTGCACTGGCCGCTGTTGATCACCTACCTGGTGGTGCGGGACCGGACACAGGCGGGACCGATCTCCGGCGTCGTGCTGATTCTGATGTCCTTGGGTCTGGCCATTGCGGCCACCAAGTTCATTGAGCGTCCGTTGAAGAAGTGGAAGTGGCCTGAACTCACCAAGCCCCGCATGGCCGGTGCCGTGGCGGTGTGCCTGGCTGTGGGGCTTGCCCCGGTGCTTGCGTGGCAGGGCGCGATTGACAACCAGGTGGAGAACGCGGCCATGGGTCCCACGGTGGACAACCCCGGCGCCTACGTCCTCCAGCCAGGTTTTGAGTTCACGGGCAACGCGGGTGCGCCTGCGCTGCCGCTGCCCGGGCAGCTGGATCGCCAATCACCCAATCGTGGCCCCTCCTGCCCGGATGACTGGAACATCCCGGAGGTTTCACAGGAGCAGTGCACCAACGCCACCCCGGAGATCCAGAATCCTGACCGGACGATCCTGTTGATCGGCAACTCCCACACCGAACACTGGTTGGATGCCCTGCGTCCGTTGGCGGAGGCCGACAACTGGCGAGTGGTCACCTACATCGGCCCCGGGTGTTTCATCACCAGTGACCAGGACCAGGCCTTTGAGAACTGCATCCCGTGGCTGGATGGTGTGGACCCGTTGATTGATGCCGTTGATCCGGATCTGATGGTCACCACCTCCACCTTCACCAACTCCCAGGTGGAGTACGACCGTGCCGGGTTTGTGGATCGGATGCAGCGCTACACGGATGAGGGGCACCGGATTCTGGGCATTCGAGACATTCCCCGGTTTGACGACTGGTTGATCGAATGTGCCATGGATTCCGGGGACCCCACTGACCCCGAGTGCACCGGCACCCATTCCATGTTGGGCACCCCGGATCCC
The DNA here is from genome assembly GCF_012163155.1 of Kocuria subflava. Taxonomy (GTDB): domain Bacteria; phylum Actinomycetota; class Actinomycetes; order Actinomycetales; family Micrococcaceae; genus Kocuria; species Kocuria subflava. The sequence goes on along the minus strand of NZ_JAAVUN010000015.1, from coordinate 48,931 downwards.
ATGCAGGGCATGGCTGACGAGAATCCGCTGTTCTCCCAGATCGATCTGCTGGATCAGGTCTGCCCGGAGCAGCAGTGCCCGGCCTCGATCGGCAACGTCTACGTTCAGCGCGACGGTGGGCACCTGACGATTCCTTTCACCAAGTCCTTGGCTCCGGTCTTTGCCCAACGGTTCACGGAAGCCGTGGAGTCCGACGGTTTTGACGTGCCGGTACAGCCTGATCTGCCCTTGCCGCAGGATGCTGAAGACACCTTCGACCCGACCAGTGACCCCACGTACTTCTGAGCGCGGCAGGCCAGTCCGTGCCGCCCATGACAGGCGCATAGAATGGCCGCACAGTCATTGACGAAAGGTGCCGTAGTGTCCCAAACCCCCGTGCCCACTGCTTTGTCCGAGGATCCCTTTGGCTTCACGGGGCTGACCTACGACGACGTCCTGTTGCTGCCCGGCAACACCAACGTGATCCCGTCGGAGGCCTCCACCCGGTCCCGGCTGTCCAAGCGGATCGAATTGGACGTCCCGTTGCTCTCAGCAGCCATGGACACGGTGACCGAGTCCAAGATGGCGATCCAGATGGCGCGCCTGGGCGGCATGGGGGTTCTGCACCGCAACCTCTCCATCCAGGACCAGGCGGAGAACGTGGACCGGGTCAAGCGCAGTGAGTCCGGAATGATCACCGCCCCCGTCACCGTGGGACCTGAGGCCACCATTGCCGAGTTGGACCGTCTGTGCGGTTACTACCGGGTCTCCGGGCTGCCGGTGGTGGAGGACGGCAACCGCCTGGTGGGCATCATCACCAACCGGGACATCCGCTACCTGCCGGAGGCCGACTATCAAACCCGCACGGTGCGCGAGATCATGACCCCCATGCCCCTGATCACGGGGCATGTGGGCATGGACAAGGAGGAGGCCTTCAAGCTGCTGGCCTCCAACAAACTGGAGAAGCTGCCACTGGTGGATGACGCCGGGCGGTTGACCGGTCTGATCACCATCAAAGACTTCACCAAGGCCGAGCAGTACCCCAACGCCTCCAAGGACGATGAAGGCCGCCTGCGCGTGGGCGCTGCGGTTGGTTTCTACGGGGACGGTTGGGAGCGGGCCATGGCGTTGGTGGAGGCCGGCGTGGACGCCTTGTTCATCGACACCGCCAACGGCCACTCCCAGGGCGTGTTGGACATGATCGCCCGCCTCAAAGCGGAGGCTGCCGTTGACCACGTGGACGTGATCGGCGGGCAAGCGGCCACCCGCGCAGGTGCCCAGGCCCTGATCGAGGCCGGGGCGGATGCCATCAAGGTGGGTGTGGGTCCGGGCTCCATCTGCACCACCCGCGTGATCGCCGGTGTGGGTGTTCCCCAGGTGACCGCCATCAACGAATCCGCCAAGGCAGCCATCCCCGCAGGGATTCCCCTGATTGCTGACGGCGGCCTCCAGCACTCCGGTGACATCGGCAAGGCCCTGGTGGCCGGAGCCGACTCGGTGATGGTGGGGTCCCTGTTAGCCGGCACCGATGAATCCCCTGGGGATCTGATTTTTGTGCAGGGCAAGCAGTTCAAGGCCTACCGCGGCATGGGTTCCCTGGGGGCCATGCAGACCCGCGCCGGGAACACCTCCTTCTCCAAGGACCGCTACTTCCAGGCAGATGTCTCCTCTGACGAGAAACTGATCCCGGAAGGCATTGAGGGCCAGGTGCCCTACCGCGGCCCGCTGGCCTCCGTGCTGCACCAGCTGGACGGTGGCCTGCGGCAGACCATGTTCTACACCGGTGCCTCTGACATCTCTGAGCTCAAGCACAAGGGGCAGTTTGTCCGGATCACCCCGGCAGGGCTGAAGGAATCCCACCCGCATGACATCTCCATGACAGTGGAGGCCCCCAACTACCGGCGCTGAACCGCACGAGTCACATCAAGGCCCAGACCACCGGGTGCAAGCCCGTACCGAACTGATCAGGACGCAGACCATTGAACATGAATCTGGACATTGAGATCGGCCGCTCCAAGCGCGCTCGCCGGACCTTCTCCCTGGACGAGGTGGCACTGGTGCCCTCCCGGCGCACTCGGGACCCGCGTGAGGTCTCCACTGCGTGGAAGATCGACGCCTACTCCTTTGACACCCCGTTCATCGGTGCGCCCATGGACTCGGTGACCTCACCTGCCACCGCGATCGCCATGGGCAAGTTGGGTGTCCTGGGAGTGCTCAACCTGGAAGGTTTGTGGACCCGTTACGAGGACCCCCAGCCGCTGCTGGACGAGATCGCGGATCTGCCCGGCGACGACGTCTCTGCAGCCACCCGCCGCATGCAGGAGATCTACGCCGAACCCATCCAGCCCGAACTCATCACCGAACGCCTGCGGGAAATCCGTGAGGCCGGTGTGATCGTGGCCGGTGCTCTCACCCCGCAGCGCACCCAGGAGCACTACCGCACCGTGCTGGAAGCCGGCGTGGACCTGTTTGTGATCCGGGGGACCACGGTGTCTGCCGAGCACGTCTCCGAGGCCCAGGAGCCGCTGGATCTCAAGAAGTTCATCTATGACCTGGACGTTCCCGTGATCGTGGGAGGTGCCGCCGGGTACACCCCTGCACTGCACCTGATGCGCACCGGTGCAGCCGGTGTCCTGGTGGGCCTGGGTGGCGGAGCCGCTGCCCGTACCGAGCACGTCCTGGGCATCCACGCCGCCGGTGCCTCCGCGATTTCCGACGTCGCTGCCGCCCGCCGGGACTATCTGGATGAATCCGGTGGCCGATACGTCCACGTGATTGCCGACGGCGGTTTGGGCACCTCCGGTTCGATCGTCAAGGCGCTGGCCATGGGCGCTGATTCCGTCATGCTGGGCACCGCCCTGGCACGGGCGGAAGAGGCTCCGGGGCAGGGCTACCACTGGGGTGCTGAGGCCCACCACGCGGAGCTACCGCGCGGGGCCCGGACCCACGTGGGGTCCGTGGCACCGCTGGAACAGTTGTTGCGTGGGCCCTCCTACCACGTGGACGGGACCTCCAACCTGGTGGGCTCACTACGTGGTGCCATGGCCACCACCGGGTACACCGATCTGAAGTCCTTCCAGCGTTCGGAGGTCGTGGTCCGCGGCTGAGCCGCCCGGATCTGGATTGGATGACTCCCGGATGCGATCACTAGACTGACACGGTGCTCCGGACAGCTCTCAGACCCAAGTCATTGATCGTTCTGGCGGTCTGTCTGAGCATCGCCACCGTTTTTGTGCTGCTCAGTCGCTGGCAGTTGAGTTCCAGCGAGGAGGGCCGCACGGTCTTCGACCCCGCCAAGGAAACGGTGCAACCGCTGGTCAACGCCATTCCTGCCGGGGAACCTGCACTGGCTTCATTCGCGGACCAAGCCGTGGAGGCCGAAGGCTCCTACCGGGAGGACTCCACAGTTCTGGTCGACGGCCGGATCCAGAACGGCCAGACCGGATGGTGGGTGGTGGATGCACTGACCGTCACGGATTCGGCCGGGCAATGGTCGGATGCGGGTCAGGACATGGTCATCCCCGTGGTGCGCGGCTGGATTTCCGAGCCGGAGGCGGCCCAGGAGATTCACGTCCCGTCAGGCGACGTCGTGGTGGTGGGGCGATTCCTGCCACCCGAGGCGCCGCTGTCCACCGAGGACCAGGACCCGGGCGTGTACCGCAGTTTGTCCCCGGCGCAACTGACCAACGTGTGGGATGCGCCCGTCTACTCCGGATTCGTCACAGCAGAAGCCGAGTCCACGGCGGCTGACGGCCCCCAGATCAACGACGACGGCACCCTGCCCCAGGACGGTGAACTGCTCAGCTCAGGACTCCAGGTGGTCCAGGTGGACCAGCAGCCCACGGACACCTCCGTGAACTGGCTGAACCTGTTCTACGCCGTGGAATGGATCGTTTTTGCAGCGTTCGCCCTGTGGATCTGGTACCGCTCCGTGGCCGATGACCACAAGCGCCAAACCGACCCCGAGGACTGGTTTGTCCTGGGCGGGGAAGAAACTCCGTACTACTGGGATGAGCAGACCGGGCGTTACTACTACTACGACCCCGTTGCGCAGGCCTACTACTTCTTTGACGACCAACAACCGGCTGAGTCCGGTGCCGGCCGCCCGGAGACGAACAGAAAGTGACACCACGCCATGACTCAGCCAACTGACCCCGCGGCTTCGCCCACCGACTCCGCTGCCGCGCGCCCACAGGAACGCACTGACGGAGTACGGGTGCCGGTGCCGGCAGGCGCTGACCCCAACAAGGCGTTGCGCCCCGGCGGCCCCGATTCGGCTGCCATTCGTACCAGACGCCGCTTTGGCGGAACCGAGTCCCAGATCCGCGGTGCGCTGTGGTTCTACATGGTCTGTGCTTGGGTCTCAGGTACGTTCCTGCTGCTGCTGGTGGCGGAGATGATCACCCGCTACGGCTTTGGGTATGACCTCATCGCCGGGGGCACCTGGGCGGCCACGGGTGAGTCGAACGTGTTGGGCATGCGCAACAACGAGTTGATGAGCATTGAGGGCGGGGTGAACATCTCCACCTGGATCCTGATCATTCACGGTTGGTTCTACGTGGTGTACCTGTTCTCCTGCTTCCGGATCTGGCTGATGATGCGTTGGCCGTTCCCGCAGCTGATCGTCATGGCGTTGGGCGGTGTGGTGCCCTTCCTGTCCTTCTTTGTGGAACGCAAGATCCACCGCACCACCACGGCAGAGCTCGCTGCCAACCCCAAGGCCGCCAAGCGCTACTGAATCGGCAGAAGTGCGGGGGCGGATTGACCTAGAATGACGGCCGTGACCTCGCACTCAACTGAACCGGCCCACCCATCCGCAGCAACTTCTCCGGACGGCCTCCAGCAGGGGCCCGTGCTCGTCGTGGACTACGGCGCCCAGTACGCCCAGCTGATTGCCCGGCGTGTCCGGGAGGCTGACGTGTATTCGGAGATCGTTCCGCACACGCTGAGCACCCAGGAGATCCTGGCCAAGAACCCCTCGGCACTGATCCTCTCCGGCGGTCCCTCCTCCGTGTGGGCCGAAGGCGCTCCACAGCGCGACGCCGCCTTGTTCCAGGCCGGTGTGCCCGTGTTCGGCATCTGCTACGGGTTTCAGGTCATGGCCCAGGCACTCGGTGGAACGGTGGCCAAGACTGGGGCACGCGAATACGGCTCCACGGACGTTGCCGTGGACGTCACGGACGGGGCCGAACCGTCGTCGATCCTGGAAGGGACTCCCGCCACCCAGGTGGCGTGGATGAGTCACGGGGATTCGGTGACTCAGGCACCCGAGGGCTTCACGGTGCTGGCCTCCACTCCCGGTGCACCCGTGGCGGCGTTCGCGGACGAGTCCCGGAAGTTGGCCGGTGTGCAGTGGCATCCGGAGGTCCGCCACTCCCAGTACGGCCAGCAGGTGCTGCGCAACTTCCTGTTCCAGATCGCTGGGCTGAAGCCCACCTGGTCCACGGAAAACATCATTGAGCGTGAAGTCACCAAGATCCGCGAGCAGGTGGGGGAGGGGCGAGCCATCTGCGGCCTCTCCGGTGGTGTGGACTCAGCCGTGGCGGCAGCACTGGTGCAGCGAGCCATCGGGGACCGCCTGACCTGTGTTCTGGTGGACCACGGTCTGATGCGCCAGGATGAGGTTGAACAGGTGGAACAGGACTACGTGGCCGCCACCGGTGTGAACCTCCACATCGCCAGGGAGGCGGACCGCTTCCTGAGTGCCTTGGCCGGTGTCACGGACCCGGAAACCAAGCGCAAGATCATTGGCCGTGAGTTCATCCGTGCCTTTGAAGCCGCTGAGGCTCAGGTGCTGCTGGATGCCAAGGCCGACGGCGCCAAGGTGGGTTACCTGGTGCAGGGAACCCTGTACCCGGACATCGTGGAATCCGGTGGTGGTGAGGGTGCTGCCACCATCAAGTCCCATCACAACGTGGGTGGTCTGCCGGAGGACCTGGAGTTCGAACTGGTGGAGCCGCTGCGCGAACTGTTCAAGGACGAGGTCCGTGAGGTGGGCCGTCAACTGGGCCTGCCGGAAACCATTGTGGGCCGGCAGCCGTTCCCGGGACCGGGACTTGGCATCCGCATCATCGGAGAGGTCACCGAACACCGCCTGTACATTCTGCGCCGGGCCGATGCCATCGCCCGCGCCGAACTGACCGCGGCCGGTCTGGACGACCAGGTGTGGCAGATGCCGGTGGTCCTGTTGGCAGACGTCCACTCGGTGGGCGTCCAGGGGGATGGCCGCACCTACGGTCACCCGATCGTGCTGCGCCCGGTCTCCAGTGAGGACGCCATGACGGCCGACTGGTCCCGTTTGCCCAGCGATCTGCTGGCCCGGATCTCCAATCGGATCACCAATGAGGTGGAGGAGATCAACCGAGTTGTGCTGGACGTGACGTCCAAGCCGCCCGGAACCATCGAATGGGAGTGACGCGGTAACCCCACCCGCCAAACGTCTCACGAGCTTGAATTCGTCAGGAGAAGCATTGTCCCCCTCGTCCACCACGCCCACCACCCAGGGCACCGTCTCTCTGCACGCCTGGACCCGTCAGATGGACGCCTACACGGGCCCGGACACGTTGCTGGACTTCAACCAGGTGGACAACGTCTGCATTGACCTCACGGAGGCCAACTCCTCCGGTCAGGCGCAGCTTCTGATGAGCCGACCCACCCGGCTGTCCACCATCCTCAGGGAACCACACGAGTTCTCCCGCGCCGCCACGGCGGCTCAGGCCTTGCGCACCAAGGTGCACGAGCTCTCCACCCAGCACGGCCTGGATGCGGCCTACCTGGCGGCGGGGACGGCGTCGTGGTTGTACCAGGGGCCCGCGGGCAAGGGGCCCAAGGGGTCGGCCGCGGGGGCGGGGCAGTTGAGCGCGGAGAAGCGGTTCATCGCACCCGTGCTTCTGGCCCCGATCACCATCAAGCCGCGTGCGGATCACGGTGACTTCGACCTCCAACTGGTGGGTCCGGCCCGGATGAACCCCGCCCTGGTACGGCGGTTGCTGGCCGATCACGATGTTGACCTCAGCACCGGTGAACTCGCCCGGTTGGCCTACGGAACCCGCCGCCTGGATCCAGCGCCCGTCCTGGAAACCTTGCGCGCGGTGGCCGCCGGGGTGCCGGGCATGCACGTTGAACACCGTCTGCTGGTCTCCACTTTTGCCGATGTGCATGATCGGCCCTCGGATGACCGCGTGCCTGCACGCACGCCGTTGGTCCGGGACCTGTCTCAGCTGAAGGAACCGGGTTCCCAGGTACCCCGGGTTCAGCCGATCCACTCCACGGCAGCCCCCCTGGACCACCGGGACCCCGACGACGAACTGCTGTTGCTGGATGCGGATTCCTCCCAGCAGGACGTGGTGGATCTGGCCACCGAGGGGCATTCTTTTGTGGTCAAGGCGGCACCGGGCACCGGGCAGATCGCCACGGCTGTGAACACCGTCGGTGCGTTGGTGGCTCGTGGACGCTCGGTGTTGGTGCTGGCCGAACGCCGCTCCACCCTGGCGGATTTCCACGGCGGGTTCGAGATGCTGGGCTTGAGCTCCACCGTGCTGAAGTTGGGATCACACCTGACCGGTGAGGACGTCGCCCAGCAGCTGATTGCCGCCATCACCCGCAATGAACGCGCCGATGAACCGGACCTTGCTGCCTTGCACGAGCAGCTGCGCTCCACCCGCGCAAAATTGGCCGGACACATGCAGTCCCTGCACTCCCACCGCACCCGGTGGGGTGCCTCCCCGTATCAGGCCATGCAGGCTCTTGCTGATCTGACCTCCCGCCCGGACGGGCCGCGCACCAAGGTCCGGTTCTCCCGTGGGGTGCTGGATGCCTCCGCCCACCGCCAGGAAATCACGCGGCAGTTGGAGCGGGCTGCCGAGCTCGGGGCTTTTGAGGCCTCCACACTGGAGGGCCCGTGGGAGGGTGCGCGCCTGATCAACGAGGACGAGACACGTCAGGCCCGCCACCTGGCGCAATCTCTGTTGTTGGAGCTCACCACGTTGGAGACCGGCATGCGCAAGGTGCTGGCCGTCTCCGATCTGCCGGCAGCGGCAACGGTACCCGAGTGGGGTCAGCAGTTGCGGCTGCTCCAGGAAGTCAGGGACTCGCTCAAGCGCTTCACGCCAGACATCTTTGACCGCCCGGTGACCGATCTGATTGCCGCCACGGCAGGGTCTTCCTGGCGCAAGGATCATGCCATCGCCATGTCCGGTCTGCAGCGTTCCCGTCTGCGCAAGGCCGCCAAGGAATACATCCGCCCCGGCGTTCACCTGCCGGACCTCCACTCGGCGTTGGTCAAGGTCCAGTCCGAACGCGACCGATGGCGTTCCTGGTCCTCCACGTTGGAACAGCCCAGCGTGTCAGAAGAGATCGATGAGATCGCAGCCGTCCATGCCCGGTTCATGCAGGACCTGGAGGGCCTGGCGGTGGCTCTGGACGGCTCGGAGACCGGCCGGGGTCTGATGGACCGGGACGCCACGGTGTTGCGTGAAGTCCTCAACGACCTGATCGACGACGAAGACAACCTGGCCACCATCCCCGAACGCATCCTTCTGCTGGAGGGGCTGCGGGACCGGGGCTTGGGTGAGTTCATTGAAAACCTCATCAAGCATCGGACGCCCAAGGACAAGGTGTCCCAGGAGTTCGACCTCGCCTGGTGGCAGTCGATCCTGGAGGCCATGATCACCGGTGACGACTTCCTGCCCATGACCGATGGCCCCTCCCTGCGGGTGGCCGAGCAGCAGTTCCGACGTGCGGACTGGGCACACATTTCCTCCGGGCCGTCCCGGTTGGAGTGGTCCCTGGCGCAACGCTGGCACACCACCGTGAGCGAGAACCCGGAAGCAGCCGGGCAGCTGCGGGACATGCTGCGGGTGGGGTCAGCCCCCCTGCACCAAGTGCTGCGAGCGTGTGAACCGCTGGTGGGCTCGCTGGTGCCGGTGTGGACGGCCAGCCCTCTGGTGCTCTCCGCGGCCCTTCCGGAGGACGTGGACGTGGATGCCGTTGTGGTCCTGGACGGTGAGTCCTCCCCGCTGGCCTCCGTGTTGCCTGCAGTCACTCGAGCCAACCAGGTGGTGGTTTTCGGTGACCCGGCCCTGGGCGTTCCCCAGCCGTTCACGGTGGCGCCCATGACTTCTGCCCAGCGCCCCGCGCCGGCGGAGATCGACTCAGCCTACGATGCCTTGGCCCGTGTGGTGCCCGAGCGGGTGCTGAGCACCATGTACCGGGACATGGACGCTGAGTTGTTCACCCAGTTGAATCAGGATTTCTACGACTCCCAACTCACTCGGATGCCCACTGCGGATGCGGTCATCGGGGGCAGGCCCATGCTCCAGGTGGAGTACGTGGAGGACGGCACGGGGGTGGAGACCGCCGGACGTGGAGGTGTTCAGTCGCCCAACGCGGAGATTCGCCGGGTGGTGCAGCTGATTCTGCGCCATGCCACTCAGACTCCCAAGCGCTCTTTGGCCGTGGTGACCCCCAGCGCCACGCATGCCAACCGAGTGGCGCAGGGACTGCGCGCCGTGTTGGCGCAACGTCCGGAGGTGGCCGAGTTCTTCAAGGCCGGCAATGAGCCTTTCCGCGTGGTGGATCTGCACCGGGCCGTGGGGCTTCAGCGTGACACCATCATCTTCAGCCTGGGATTTGGTGCCACGCAGGACGGTGTGGTCGCCCCGTATTTCGGTGAGCTCTCCGAGCGTCACGGACGGCAGAACTTTGTGCTGGGGCTGACCCGGGCGCGCCACCAGACCTTGGTGGTCTCCTCCATCCGCCCCCAGGACGTTGAACAGCACACGCTGCAACATGGAGCACGTGACTTCCACCGGCTGCTGGAGCGGCTGGAGGGGGCCGGAAACGTCCGCGAGGCCGTGGAGCTGGCTCCGTTGGTGCCGCAAGAGGACCCCGATCCGCACAACGACCCCGATCCGCACAACGACCCCGACGACGACGCTGCAGGGACCGATGGACCTGAGACCTCCTCCGGTGAGGAGACTCTCAAGCGTCCGGTGCTCTCCCTGGTGCGCGATGACGCCTCCGATGAACCCACCATCAGCCGAGAAACTCGATCGGCGGATGACTCCGAGCCTCAGTCCTCTGACACCGAAACCCCTGACGGTGCGGATGGCCCAGAGGCGCTGCAGGCCGCTGATCCGCAGCCGCGAGCTGTGGTGCACGATCCCATGGACCTGGCAGATGCTGCCGTGCACGAGGACGCCCTGGTCCAAGACCTGTCACGCCGCCTGGTGCAGCGCGGAGCCGTGGTGCGCCATCACTTCCAGGACATGATCGATCTGATCGCATGGTCCGAATCCGCCGAGTCCATGTCTGCCGGGGCGGTGGTCAGTGGGCGTCGTCGGGAAGAAGGGCAACCGCTGCGCATTCCCGTGGCCGTTGAATCGGATGGCTCCGAGCACTCCGCCCGGATGTCCGTTCGGGAGCGTGCCCGACTGCGCCCGCAAAGTTTGGAACGGGCCGGCTGGAACTACCTGACGCTGTGGACCATCGAGGTGTTCACGGACCCGGACACCGTGGCAGAGCTGATCCGGCGCTACTTGGGTTTGTCCGGGGCCCGGCAGAGCCAGTCGGCGGGATCGGAGCACAGCACCTCGTGACTCAGGGGCCACGATCCAGGCCGGCGCGCGGCACACGGCGTGCCTCCGGCGGTTCAACCTCGCCCAGATCCACCGGCAGCGGTGGTTCCGGGGATCGCGCTCCGAGCACGGGAACTGACCGGGAACCGCGGTGGGCCGGGTTGGGAGAGCAGACAACCGATCCGGAGGGCGCTCAGGACCTGGAGGCGGGAACCGATGCCCGCGATCAATGGATCAGGGCGCAGCGGCCTCCCCACTGGGGTTGAGGGCCACCAGAACGGGAACAAGCTCCTTGGTGTCACTGGCAGCGATCGCCTGAGCCGTGGGGGAGTCTGCCCCGACCACCAGAAGGTCCTGTTCCGATCCGCCTGCAGATGACAGGAATCCCGTGCTGGGTTCCACGGGGTCGGCCACCCAGAGCACGGTGACGTCACGAGCCACCACGCTGCGATTGGCGTCGGCCTCCGGGGAGCTCGAGGGGCTGGGTTCGGGCTGATCCACGGAGTTGGTGGTGGACCGGTGCACCAGGTCCACGCGTTGGCCTGGTCGAAGATGAGTAAGCGCGCCGGGGTCGGCCACCCGGACAGTCACGGCCGTGGTTCCCTCAGGCTGGCCTGCCAGCAGGTCAGGGCCCACCACACTGGCAACCGTCAGTGGCTGGCCTTCAACCACTGCGGTGGACAACGTGCGCCCCACCCAGTCCTCCACCCGATCCGAGGATGCTGGAGGACTGATCACCTCCGCTGAGCCGTCCACGGCAGAAGCCTGTGAGGTGGAGGATGTGTTCTCCGTGTTGCCTGCGGGAACCAGATCCACCGGGTACTGAGCCACCGTCAGATCACCGGATGCCAGCACCGTGCCTGCTCCCAGGGACTTGGCGGCCACCACCACGGGCACGGTGTCACGATCCCCGGGACTCAACACCAGGATGATCAGGGCTGCGGCAAGGCTCAACAGGGCTGCAGCCACCAGGCGGCGTTTGCGGGAGATGGCGGTGCGCAGCTGCAAGGCCAGGGGATACGTGGGCCGCGACTTTCGTGTTCTGCGTGATGAGGTGGTCCTTGTGGTGCGCATGTCAGCACGGTAAGGATCACCGGTTGATCACATCAGTGGGGCACCGCAATATGTGGATGCAGGTGGGCCGTTCCGCACCGGCCATGGGACTTGTGGAGTCGCCAGGGCTGGACTCAGGCGCCGGATGAACCAGACGTGCTGGTGGTCCGGGAGCCACTGGAAGAGCTGGAGGACCCCGATGACGATGACGAATCGGAGGAGCCGGAGGACCCACTGCCGCTGCCTGATCCACTGCTGCCAGAACTGCCCGAGCCGTTGGAACTGCCAGAGCCATTGGAACCACCGGAGCCATCGGACTTTGCCGAGCCATTGGAATGACCGGAGTTGCCAGACCCGCTGGAGGTGTTCTTGCCGGAGTCTCGGGAGTCATTGCGGTAGAAACCGGATCCCTTGAACACCACACCCACCGAGTTGAACTGCTTACGCACCTCACCGCCGCATTCGGGGCAGACCTTCACGGCAGGATCTGAGAAGGACTGACGCAGATCGAACTGGTGGTTACAGTCCTTGCACTTGTAGGCGTAAACGGGCACGGAGAACTCCTGGTGTGTTCTGTGGAATGGCGCGAATGGTCCCGCGCCCGGGCCTCCGGGAACACCGGAGCGGGCTGGAGGTCGGCTCAAGATTCTACGCGCTCAGATCCCGGACTCCGCGTTCGGTGAGCACCATCGGAATGCGTGCGTCCCACGGGTCAGCGGGTACTGCCCCGGTAGGCAGGACCTCCTGGTGGAACACGCAGGCCACTTGGGCCGCGGGAGGGACGCAATCGCGGTTCGCCTCAGCCAAGCCATTGAGGTCAGCCAAGAAAATGTCGTAATACCCACCACCCATCCCCAGCCGTACACCGTCGTCGTCGATGGCCATGGCAGGGACCAGAACCAGTGCGGGACGCTGCGGGGCGGGCAATGCAGGCCCAACGGGTTGCATGAGCCCGCCGGGACCGGTGGGGCGGAACCGGGTCTGAGGGGACCAGCGGACCCACAGCAGTTGCCGTTCGGGCTGGACCACGGGCAACCAGACCTGACGGGTGAGCTGAAGTTTCTCCAGGGCCGGGCGCAGGGGTGGTTCCTGTTCCGTGGGCAGGTATGCCAGGACCGGGCCCACTGGAAGCTCCTGGCACAGCTGGTCCAACCCACTGCGAAAACCGGCAGCTGCCTGGGAACGGAAGGGCTGCGTGAGGCCTTGGCGCTGCCTTCGGATGGTGCGGCGCAAGTTCTTCTTGGCTTCGTGTCGGTCAAGATGTTGGTTCATGAACAAGATCTCCCGGCTGGGTTCGTCCACAGTGTGGGTGACGTGGTGCGCTCTCACATGCGTCGCGGCTCACTCGAGTGCATGTATCGGGCTAGGTGGACGTGACTCGGTGGCCCGCTCGCACACAGTTCCCAGAGTGGTTTTGTAGGCCGTCCCGTGGTGATGGAGATTCAGCACACCCTCGGTTAAGTGGTGCATGTCAGATATTCTCAGCCCCATGACCCAAGAAAACGTGAAGCACCCCGTCCGGAAGGCCGTTCTGCCCGCTGCAGGGCTCGGCACTCGTTTCCTGCCCGCCACCAAGGCCACTCCCAAGGAGATGCTGCCCGTGGTGGACCGCCCCGCCATTCAGTACGTGGTGCAGGAAGCCGTGGACGCAGGTCTGGATGACCTGCTGGTGATCACGGGCCGCTCCAAGCGTGCTCTGGAAGACCACTTCGACCGGATCCCCTCCCTGGAGGATCAGCTGGAGGCCTCCGGCAAGACCAAGCTGCTGGAAGCTGTTCAGCATGCCTCTGACCTGGGGGATCTGCACTACCTGCGGCAAGGTGATCCCAAGGGCCTGGGCCACGCCGTGCTGCGCGCCAAGACCCACGTGGGTCAGGAGCCGTTTGCCGTCCTGCTCGGTGACGACCTGATTGACGAGAAGGAGACCCTGCTCTCCGACATGATCAAGGTGCAGGAGACCACGGGGGCCACCGTGATCGCCCTGATGGAGGTTCCGCAGGAGGCCATCAGCGCCTACGGCTGTGCCGACGTCTCCGTGGTGGAGGGCCAGGACTACGTCAAGGTCAACCGCCTGGTGGAAAAGCCCAGGCCGGAAGAGGCCCCGTCCAACCTGGCGATCATTGGCCGTTACGTGTTGCACCCGGACGTCTTTGAGGTCCTGGAGCACACCGAGCCCGGCGCCGGTGACGAGATTCAGTTGACGGATGCCCTGCAGGAACTGGCCGGCCGTGAGGGCGAAGGCGGCGGCGTGTACGGCGTCGTCTTCCGTGGCCGCCGTTATGACACCGGTGACAAGCTCTCCTACATCAAGGCGAACATCACCATTGCCTCCGAGCGTGAGGACCTGGGTCCGGAGCTGCGTGAGTGGCTGGTGGAGTTCGTGGAGGGACTCGACGCCAAGTGACCGCGGGGGCCCATTGGCCCGTGAGCTTGTCCTGGGGAGACCTGCTGCTGCGGCCCATGCGCATGAGTGACCGCGCTGAATGGGATGCAGTGCGGTGGCACAACCGGGAGTGGCTGGCACCGTGGGAAGCCTCCCAACCCGAACCGTCTGAACGACTGCCGTCGTTCAGGCGGTTCGTGCGTGATCAGAACCGTGATGCCCGCGCCGGTGGAAGTCTGCCGTGGGTCATCACGGAGCGTGACCCGCAGACCGGCCACCACGACTTGGTGGGGCAGCTGACGGTTTCCTCCATCATCCTGGGGGCATTTCGCTCCGCCTCCCTGGGCTACTGGGTGGATCATCGCCAGGCCGGACGGGGGATCACGCCCATGGCTGTGGCCATGGCAACCGACTTCTGCTTCCAGCACCGCAAACTGCACCGGATGCAGATCAACATCCGTCCGGAGAACACGGCTTCCTTGCGGGTGGTGGAGAAGCTGGGGTTCCGGGAGGAGGGCTACCACCGGAACTACCTGCACATTGCGGGGCAGTGGGCGGATCATCGAGCGTTCGCTCTGACCGCACCGGAGGTTCCGGGTGGCTTGGTGAGGAAGTTCACGGGTACGCAGACTGGCATCACGGTGCGCTGAGACCTCTGCCCAGACCTCCGTTTCGGCCCGTTTCAGGCCGCAGAGAGGGCTCGAACGGAGGTCTCGGCAGGTGGGTTCAAGAACTGACCGGACACACCTGGGATCTGGCATTACACGGGTGTGATTCTCCGATATTGTTGTACCCGATCCGGCGGCTCCAACGGCACAATTCCATGTACTGGCCAGGGGCAGCTCGTGATCCACTTCCCGCCAACGCCGAGCATTCTCTGCACAACCAGTCCCGGGTACACCTGAGCCCGTGGCTGATGACCCCCAAGGAGTCAGGATATGGCCATCAGCGCGACCAAGAAGGTGGAGACCGCCTTCGAGGGCCTGAGCATCAAGTGGGATCGCACCATCATCTTCTTGTTGGGCTGCGCTGCTCTCTTCCTGGCCATCATCACGGGAATCTTGGCACCGCTGACCGTTGCGGTGACCTGGCCGTGGCCGGTGTTCCTGGTTCTGGTGGGAGCGGGGTCCATTGCGGCCCTGCGCTACCTGGCCGTGCAGGAACGCCGCGAGCGTGCTGCTGGAGTCACGGGAGGTACCGCAACGGGCAGCGTGGCCGAAGCCTCATCAGCCACCCGTGCCACTGTTTTCAACAACGAGGAATACATGGCACAGGAGTCTGTGCGCCGCGAACAGCAAGAGCGCGCAGATCTTGACCTGCCGGAGGACCAGGCTTTCCTGGATGACCTCCGGTTTGCCGAGGACTCCGGTCAGGGCAGCTACAGCTTGCCCGCAGCCGAACAGGCTCCGCAGGAGCTGCCCGAGCAACTGACGGATGCCGACCTTGAGGTGGCAGCGCCCACCAAGGTGGCGCGGGAGATCCCCACCCATGACGAGTTGGTGGCCGCCGCGCGTCAGGTGGCAGCCCAGTCCGCCAACCGGACGTGGGAGCCCACTCTGGTTCCCAAGCCCACCTATGCCCGCACGGCCGTGGCTCACCGTGAGGCACCCAAGGCTCTGGAAGTTCCCCAGGCCCCTGTTGCTGATCGCGGCCAGAGCCTGAAGGATGCTGCCAAGGCACCCGAGCCTGCTGCCAAGACCCCAGGCATCAATGTGGACGACGTCCTGAACCGTCGCCGCGCCTGATCCCCACCCAAAGGATTCTCATGACCCCGAACGTGCAGTTGGAGGTCGAGCGCAAGTACGAAGTGCCGGCCGGTGCGGAACTGGACTGGAGCACACTTCCTGTCCTCACTGTGGAGCCGGAGCAGGTACCGCGTGATCTCCACGCCGTCTACTTTGACACCCCGGGCAACCGCTTGGCGGCCTTCGGCATTGTTCTGCGACGCCGCAAGGGTGGGCCGGATGCCGGTTGGCACCTGAAGTACCGGGATCAGATGGGCAAGCACGAACTTCACGTGCCCATGCTGAAGACCTCTGACCGTCTGCCTGCGCAGATGAAGCAGTATGTTGCCGGGTTGTTGGCCGGGCAGGAGCTGGAGCCCCTGGCCACGGTGGTCAACAACCGTCAGGTGCTCAATGTGCAGCACCCGGATTTTGGCCACGTGGCAGAGATCTGCATTGACGACGTCGTGGCCACGGACGAGCGCGCCGGTCTCAAGCGTTCCTGGTCCGAGTACGAGGTCGAGCTGGTCAACGGCAGCGGTGCAGACGGTACCGCTGTGTTCGAGGAGCTGGAAACCGCGCTGTTCGCCGGCGGTCTCAAGCCCTCCGCCTCTGCGGCCAAGATCGCCCGTGCGATGGGTGCCGACGACGACGCTGCCGCGGTGACTGTCACGGATCTGAACGGCGATCCCGTGGGCGGATCCAAGGACGAGTCCAAGGCCGACAAGAAGAAGTCCAAGCAGAAAGCCGACGCCAAGAAAAAGGACGAGTCCAAGAAGAAGGGCAAGTCCAAGGGCGAGGACAAAGGCAAGTTCAACGACAAGGGTGCAACCCCTGCACAGGAGACCCCCGTAGACCCTGCTGCGGTGGAGCCGGAGCAGGTGGCCCCAGAGTCCGCTGAGGACCAGGTGTGGGTTCTGGTCAACACCTCCGTGGCGGGATTGCTCTACGCCGATTTCCTGCTGCGTATTGGCGATCCGGAGGGTGTGCACGCGGTGCGTGTGGCTACCCGCCGCCTGATTGCCGTGATCGAGGGAGTGGGCCAGGAACTGGCCGGTGAATCACACCCGGAGCTCTCAGAGCAGTTGGCTGCCTTCAGTGACCAGCTCTCTGCTGCCCGGGATGCTGAGGTTGTGGTGGAACTGTTGCCGCAGCGTGCTGCCCTGGTGGGGGAGCAGGTCAGCAGTGCGGGTCTGGGGCAGCTCAATGCCTTGGCACAGTCCAACCGTGAGTCCACGCGAGCCGCGGCTGTCCGTCACCTCAACAGCAAGGCGCACATGCAGCTGCTGGCTGACCTTGCTACCTGGGCCGAGGGCATCGAATTGAATCCCAAGGCCCGGGAGATTTCCACCAAGAAGCTGGCCACGCGGGCCGTCAAGCGGTGGAGCCGGGCAGTGGCAGAAGCGGACCAGACCCTGCCCAGCTCGCAGGACGCCGCGCAGGAGACTGCTGCCGTGACGCAGGAGGACCCCGCAGGAGAGGACAACCAGGCGGAGCACCCCGAGATCGAGCTGCCGGATGCCCAGATCAAGATCTCCCAGGCGGTGGATCTGGTGCACGCGCACCGCAAGGCCCTGCGCAATCTGCGCTACGGGCTGGATGGGTTGGCTGTCACCACCGGGTTGGTTCCCAAGAAGTCCTGGCGGGGTCTGCTGGACAACGCCGGGCAGATCCAGGCGGAGCTGTCACAGATGATGGATTCGGCCGTGATGGATGACTGGTTCGCCTTTGCCGCGCGCTCGCTGATCCGCACCGGCGGGGACCGCTACGTCGTGGGTCTGCTGCACGGACACGAACGTGCCCGGGTCCAGGATTACGAACGGCGTGCGCCCGAGCTGATTGACAGGCTACTGTCGGAAACGTCACCTGACGCTTGATCAACCACACTGAGGGAGCTCCCATGGCCGTCTTCGAATCCACCGAACGCCTCGAGTACCCCTTGGATCGGGTCTGGGCCTGGCATCAGCGCCCGGGTGCGTTGACCCGACTGAGCCCCGAGTGGGCGCAGGCAGTGGTCAGTGAGTCCTTCCCGCCGCTGCAGCCCGGTACCCGTGCGCGCTTGTTGACTTCCGTGCCGGGCACAGCAGGGACCGTGCGCGTGCCATTCGTCTCCGAGCACGACGACGGCCCCGTGCCCCGGTCCTTTGTGGATCGGATGGTCAAGGGGCCGTTGGCTTCCTGGACGCACACTCACACGTTTGCCGATCCGGACACCAGCACAGGATCAGGCCGGGATGCCAGTGAGGCCTGTGTGGTCCATGACCGCATCCAGTACCAGGCCGTTCCTCAGAAGTTGCGCGGTCTCAGCTCGGCCGGGGACACATTCGCAGGGGCTTTCACCCACCGTGCCATGCACTCCACCTTGGCCAAGACCTTTGCCGACCGCACGGAGAGATTGCGTGCTGATCTGGCATTCCAGACTCAACTGGAACAGCGTTTCGGCCAGCAGGAGCTGAACATTCTGATCGGCGGAGCCTCCGGGCTGGTGGGTTCCCAAGTTGCTGCATTGTTGTCCACCGCAGGTCATCAGGTCCGTACGTTGGTGCGGGGGCGGCGTCGTCGTGAAGATCAGGTCCAGTGGGACCCGGCCAAGGGGATCCTGGATCCCAGTGCTGTGGTCTGGGCAGATGTGGTGATTCATCTGGGAGGTAAGTCCATTGCCACCCGGTTCACGGAATCCAACAAGCAGGAGATCCTGAACTCGCGCATTGAGAGCACACGGCTGATTGTTGAGTCCTGTGCCGCCTTGGACGCGGCAGACCGACCACAGGCTTTCATCTGTGCCTCTGCCATCGGTGCCTACGGCACGGACCGCGGAGACGCCTTGCTCAGCGAGAAAGACGATTTCGGGGACGGGTTCCTGGCTGAGGTCTGCCAGCAGTGGGAATCGGAAGCGGCACGAGTCCAGGAGCTGGGCATGCGGTGGGTCTCCATCCGCACGGGCATTGTGCTTTCCAGCCTGGGTGGGGTTTTGAAATTACAACTTCCCCTGTACCTGGTCGGCGCCGGCGGGCCCCTGGGCAGTGGTCAGCAGTGGTTCTCCTGGGTGTCCCTGGATGACATCGCCAGTATGTACGCGTGGGCCGCGGTGGATGAGTCCGTCACCGGGCCGGTCAATGCCGTGGCACCGGAGCCTGTGCGGCAAAAGGAGTTCGCCAAGGTCCTGGGCAAGGCACTGCGGCGGCCTGCTGTGCTGCCCGTGCCGTCATTCGGTCCGGCGGTGCTGCTGGGGCGGGACGGCGCCAAGGAATTGGCCCTGGCCAACCAGCGGGTGACCCCGGAGGCACTGGAAACAGTGGGCTTCCCGTTCCGGCACCAGCGATTGTCCGAGGCCCTCGAATGGACATTGCCCCCGCGTTGAGTTGGTGCGTCGGAGCTCAGTCCTGTTGGACGGGCGGTGCCAAACGCAGCCAGTTTTGCCGGGTCAGCTCCGCTGCCGTGGACACG
Organism: Kocuria subflava; assembly: GCF_012163155.1. Classification (GTDB taxonomy): domain Bacteria; phylum Actinomycetota; class Actinomycetes; order Actinomycetales; family Micrococcaceae; genus Kocuria; species Kocuria subflava. The sequence continues at coordinate 29,768 of NZ_JAAVUN010000015.1, read as the reverse complement.
TGACCCTCTTGCAGTGCGTGCATGATGGCACGGTGCTGGTCGGGGGAGTCGGAGCCCGTCAGGGACCCGACATGCAGAAATTCACGACGCCGCAGCGTGGCCGTCACTGATTCCAGGTGCTGCCCAATCAACGGGTTGCCGCAGACCTGCACCGCCACGTCGTGGAAGGCGTCATCAGCGTCAATGGCCTCAGACGCGCATGATAACCTGCGACTGTGCTGGGAGTCGTCCCCGGGTGCTGCCACAGTGTCCAGTGCGGTGGTCAAGGCCTGGTTGGCTCGTTCCATCTCCGCAAAATCCTCCGGTCCCAGCGTGGGTGCTGCCAGCGTGATGGCCAGGGCATGCAGTTCTGCTGCCACCTGCTGGGCGTGCCGGACGGCGTCGTCGTTCTCCGGGGCCACCATGGTGAGCCGCCCCGGGGTGGCCACCACCAGTCCGGCGCGCTCCAGACGTAGCAGCGCCTCACGGATGGGTGTGCGGGAGACCCCCAACCAGTCGCTGAGTTCGGCATCACGCAGCTTTTCCCCGGGTTGGAGATCGCCGCGGATGATGGCATCACGCAGGCTGCGGTAGACGTCGTCTCGCAGCAGCGAGCGTTGGTGAAGGCCACGGGTCTGGGGAACGGGCATGGATCCTCCGGCAGTGGGAAAACGTCCTTGACAGTCTAAACCGCCGATACGCAATATATTGCATATCGAAAGTGACACCCGGCGAGCAAGAGTCCCTCATGGCCATCACCGATTTCCCCCGCTACCCGCTGACATTCGGCCCCAGCCCGATCCATCAGCTCAAGAATCTGACCGCCCACCTGGGTGGTGCCCAGATCTGGGCCAAGCGTGAGGACGTCAACTCCGGGTTGGCCTTTGGTGGCAACAAGACCCGCAAGCTGGAGAACATCGTCCCGGACATCCTGGAATCCGGTGCCGACACCTTGGTGTCCATTGGCGGCTACCAGTCCAATCACACCCGGCAGGTGGCAGCGGTTGCGGCTCACCTGGGGCTGAAGGCCCGCCTGGTCCAGGAGAAGTGGGTGGACTGGAATGACCCCGTCAATGACAAGGTGGGAAACATTGAACTGTCCCGGATCATGGGCGCTGACGTCCGGTTGGATCCGGCTGGTTTTGACATCGGCATCCGATCCAGCTGGGAAAACGCCCTGGCTGAGGTGGAGGAGGCCGGTGGCAAGCCCTACCCCATCCCGGCCGGTGCCTCCGAACACAAGTACGGCGGCCTGGGATTCGCCAACTGGGCCTACGAGTGGCCCAGCAGGAGGAGGAACTGGGCGTTTTCTTCGACACGATTGTGGTGTGCACCGTCACCGGTTCCACACATGCCGGCATGATCGCAGGCTTTGCCGCGCTGAAAGAGGCCGGTGGGCGTGCGCGACGAGTCCTGGGAATCGATGCCTCAGCCACCCTGGAGAAGACCCGGGATCAGGTGGGCCGCATTGCCCGCAACACGGCCGAGCTGATCGGTCTGGGCCGTGAGGTCCGCCAGGAGGAAATCACTGTTCTGGAGGGATGGGCCGGACACCTGTACGGCATTCCGGTGGAGCCCACCGTGGAGGCCACCATGACTCAGGACCACACCTCCTCCCGTCCGGTAGAGCAGGATGAAGCACAGTTCGAAACCGGCACCCAGGTCAACCCGCCCAGCGTGAACTCCCGGCCGCTGTCAGCCGGAGTGTCACTGGATGGATCCGTGTTGGATGAGATCGCCCAGGCGGGCTCTCTGATCACAGTGTTTGCGGTGGGCATGGTGATTGGTGCCCCACTGCTTGCGCTGGCCACCATGCGCCTGTCCAAAAAGCTCACGTTGTTGATTGCGCTGATCGTGTTTGTGGTGGGACACATGGTGGTTGCCCTCAGCTCAGACATGACGGTTCTGATGACGGCCCGATTCGTCACTGCACTGGCCGCCGGGGCTTTCTGGGCGGTTTCTGCTGTGGTGGCCGGTGGGTCACTGGCCACGGTGTTGGGCGTGCCGATCGGTGCGTTCATTGCCCAACATGTGGGCTGGCGTGGCACCTTCTGGGTGTTGGCGCTGGCAGCTGCTGTGGCCGTGGTGTCCATCGCCCGTTTGGTGCCCACGGACACGCCACCGCCCAAGGAGGAGTCAGTGTTCCGGGGGCTTGTTGATCTGCGCTCGCCCCGACTCTGGCTGGTTCTGGCTGCCTGCCTGACCACCACCGGTGGCGTACTGGCCACCTACTCCTACGTCACCCCCATCCTCACCGATCAGGCCGGATTGTCGGCTGGGCTGGTCCCGTTGGTGCTGGCCGGATTCGGCATCTGTTCGTTCTTTGGCACCCTGCTCGGCGGGCGGTTGGGGGATACCAGGCCGCATGCGGTGATCATCGTGACCCCCATGGTCAGCACCGTGGTGCTGCTGGCCATGGCCTTGTTCACGGGAGCCACGGCGGTCACGGTCACCCTGGTGGTGCTTTTGGGTGTCTTCGGGCTCAGCGCCAACAGCGTGCTGATCCACCTGGCAGTCAGTCACGCCGGCCGTGCGGCCACGTTGGGATCCGGGCTGGCCGTGGCCGCCTTCAACGCCGGCACCGCCATCGGCACCACGGTTGCCGGGGCAACCCTGGCGGGCCCGCTGGGACTCTCCGGGCCGGCCACGGTGGGCGCTTCCATTGTTGTCCTGACCTTGATCCCGGCCGTCACGCTCGGGGTTCTGGCACGACGACGGCGGGCCGTGACTGCGGCGTCGTAATCCTGGTGTTGCGGGCGCAGGGTCCTGTGGGCGATGAGGGGCTGCAATCTCACCAGGTGCTACGGAAGTGCTACATTCGCCGTATGAGGACGATCAGCCAGCGCGAGTTGCGCAATGACAACGCCAAGGTCATGCGTGAAGTGGCTCAGGGGGCCAGCATCCGGGTGACCAGCCGTGGTGTCCCTGTGGCTGTGATCAGACCGATCACCGAACAACCGCATCAAGTGCTCGCGGAGTTGGTGGTCCGGGAGGGCAGCGGCGCCATGGAATTTCCCACCGGTGTCCATGTGGCACGGCCCACAGCAGATGCGCTGGCGGAGCTGCGGGGCGACCGGTGATACTGCTGGACACCTCCGCCTTGGCCAAACTGCTGGTGGAGGAAGCGGAGTCTGCGTTCCTCCGGGCCGAGTTGAGTCGACTGGCGGGTTCCGCGGAGCCCATGGTGGTCTCAACGATTGCCACCGTGGAGTTGCGCCGTTTGGCCATTCGGCTCGGAGTGGACCAGGACAAGGTTGAACCTGTACTGAGGCCGTTCACCGTGCTGCGGTTGACCGAAGGCGTCTTGCACCTTGCCTCCCGGATACCCGCGCAGCATCTGGGCACGCTTGACGCGTTGCACATCGCCACGGCGCTGACGGTTGAGGCCGATCGCCTGTTGACCTACGACGACCGGCAGGCCGCAGCCGCCGTGAACGAGGGACTCACGATTTTGCGACCCGATCCAGCCAGTCCATGATGAAGGCTTCCGTGAGCCGCGGGCGTTCGATCTGCAGCAGGTGTCCGGCGGCGTCGAGCACCGCGTACGTGGCTCGCGGGTAATGCTCCAGCAGATCCCACTGGTCCTGTCAGCTTTGCCTGCTCAGCCGCAGGGCGTCGGTGCCGACGTCGTCGAACAGGTTTCGGATGCTCACGGGATCGAGGCGTTCACCACGCTCGGCTCGTTTCGAGAGCATGGTGAGAGGAAAGACCACGCTGTCGGTTCGAGCATCGGCCACCAGACAGGGGTCCGTTCCGTACTCGTCCGTGATTTCACCCCACGGCAGACCGACGGCCATACCGAGGGCGTCCCCGAACACGACGCCCAGTGCCTGCTACCCCGTGGTGTTCTCCAGGTCCAGTTGTTGGGCCACGGCCCCGACGACGGCCAGCTTGGTGTCCACGTCGGTGTCGAAGGCTGTGGCCGTGCCGGGGTTTGCGATCAGGCCCCGGACCCATTGGCGGTGGTTCTCCAGCGTGTCGGCCCACTCACTGACCTGTCCGATGTGTGCTCTCCCGTCCATGATCGGGAGCCTACTGGGTGGGGGAGTCGCTGGGCTGCAGTCGACAGCACTGATGACCTGTACCTAGTACTGCCTGATCGACCGACCTGCCACACCACTGCGGACGTCCAGCACACGGTTGTCTCGTCCAGAATTCTGCGAACCGAGCTGACCCGGGTGCTGCGTCGTGAGGGTCTTCCTGTGTCTCGGTGGGACGAGCTTCTCGACGTCCTGGCCCTGGTGCCGGTCACCGAAGGCGTGCTGGCTGTAGCGGATTCGATCGAACGTCTCCTCAAGGCCCTTGACGCCATCCATGTGGGGTCAGTGATCCCCTCCGGACGCGATGCCACCATCGTCAGCCACGACACAACGATGCGGAGCGTTGCTACTTCCCTGGCTACCGAACGCTAGACCCACTCGAGGAGTTAGGTGACGTCCTCCGGCCGGTCGGAAGAGGATCGAGTCCAGGGATCGGGTGCGCTGACCACTGGCGGCGCTCTGGTCAGCGCCGTGACGCATCAGTGACACATGAAACCCGTAGGTCGAGCGACACCGTGGGTATTTCCCCCTGGTGAAAGCAGTGGAGCTAAGGGGAATCGAACCCCTGACCTTTTCATTGCGAACGAAACGCTCTACCAACTGAGCTATAGCCCCGCACGCCCCGGCAGCTGACCGGATGCGTTGCGGCCCATGCTACGCCTGACCCCGGGGCCCCTCCACTCGCGGACCATGCCGGAGCGCGTTCACCCGGCCCACTACGCTGGTGCTCATGGATCAGGACACTTCAGTTGAGCCCACGGACACCCCGGACGCTGAACAAGTCGGCTCCGTGGAGGCCGACCAGGCCGCTGAGCTCACGGAGACCGGCCCCACTCTGCGTGTTGCCTACGAGACCGGCATGATGCCCGCCAAGTGGTTCGACCGCTGGCGTGACCGCCTGCCCGGCGCCCGCCTGCAGGACACCCAGGTGGAATCGGGTACGTGGTCTCAGATGTTGGGGCAGGCCCAGGACGTGGCCCTGATCCGCCTGCCGGCCCACCCCAAGCCCGGCAGCCAGGACCTGGAGGGGCTGCGCGGCCACCACCGCGCCGTGCCTGCCTACCAGGAACTTCAGGTGGCGGTCCTGCCGATCGATCACGAACTCACCCTCCTGGACGACCTCAGCATTACCGACCTTGCCGATGAACGCCTGGTCCACGACCTCACCGACCTTCCCGAACACCGCCCCTCACCCACGGGTGCCGGCACGGACGACGACGGCGCACCCCTCCCGCCCCTTGAAGCTCGCGGTCCCGAGGACGTCATGGAATATGTGGCTGCGGGCATCGGCCTGGCGGTGGTTCCCATGTCCATTGCCAGGTTCTTCCATCGCAAGGATCTGACGTACCGGGTGGTGGAGGACCTGCCGGGTATCGACGTCGTCGTGGTGTGGCCCCAGGATCTGGAGGAGGAGACCGAGGCCATGGTCCAGGACCTGGTGGGGGTGGTGCGCGGACGCAAGAAGGACAGCTCCCGTGGCCAGGCAACTCAGCTGGGAACGGACACCGATCCGCAGCCGACCCGGCAGAAAACTGCCAAGCCCAAGCGGGCCAAGGCCAAGGCCGGGACCACCAAACTCAAGCCGGGGGAGACAGCATCCCGCACAGCCAAGGGCACCAGCCGGGGAGATCAGCTGAAGGGCAAGCGCCTGGCCGGTGGCAAGGCCCGCCGCGGCGCCAAACCGGGCCGCCCCAGCACGCGTGGCGGGGGAGGGCGCAAGGGCCGCTGAGGTCCTGAGCCAGACAACATCATGGGGGACGTACGTTTTCAGGCCGAAGAACGTACGTCCCCCATGATCTCAACCGTCCTCGGAAGCCGCCCCAGCAGAAGTACCTGCGCCTCCACCCCCGTACAGGTCCTTTGCCGTGCCGCCGCGCACCATGGTCTGGTTGAGCAGCGGGACGGAGAGACCGTGCTGGTCCAGCATCTTCTTGACCTTCACACGCAGCACTCGGCTCACGGCCCATTGCTGGGCCGGGGCGGTCTTGACCACCACACGCACCGTCACTGACTCGCCGGTCAGGGACTCCACGCCCCAGACCTCGGGGTCATCCAGGACGTATTCGCCCACGTCGGGGTCATGTTTGATCCCGGCCAAGGTTTGGCGCAGCAGTGTGGTCATGGAGTCCAGGTCGGCGTCATAGGGCAGGGGTACGTCCAACACCGCGCGAGCCCACCCCTGGGAGGAATTGCCCACGCGCAGAATCTCCCCGTTGCGCACGTGCCACAGCGTCCCTTGGACATCCCGCACCTGCGTCACGCGCAGGCCAACGTCCTCCACCGTGCCGGTGGCTTCCCCCAGGTCCACCACATCCCCGATGCCCAACTGGTCCTCGGCCACCATGAAGATCCCTGACAGGTAGTCCTTCACCAGAGACTGCGCACCAAAAGACAACGCCACACCCGCAATGCCCGCCGAAGCGATCACCGGAGCAATGTTGAAGCCGAGTTCGGACACGATCATCAACAGGGCAATGGCCCACACCGCCAAAGTGGCCACAGAAGCCAGGACGGAACCCACGGTCTTGGCCCGCTGAGCCTGCCTCTGCCGCGCCAGTCCGGCGTCCTCCACCCACCGGGCCGCTCCCGAATCCAGTTTGCGGATCACCCGGGAGCGGGTTCCGCGCTCGATTCCGCGCACTATTCGGTGGATGATCAACCGGATCGCCGCGGAGGCAACGCCGGCGATCAGTAAGATCAGCAGGATTCGTGCTGGGATTCCCAGCCAGAATTCCCAGGACGCCATGTTCGGCATGGTTGTGCTCGCATTCGCCAAGAGGTCCACACGGACACCCTACGCAGCCCGCCTCCACGTCAACTTGGTACCGCCCGGCAGCACCCGCCGCATTCACCGTCAAGGAGCCCCATGGCCTCACCAACTCTCACCTCCACGGTCGCCACCGCATTGACGACGACGCCCGCCGCCCTCCCCGCACAGTCCGTTTCCGAAGAATCGGGGCTGACCGGTATTGCCGGCTGGGCGGTGGATGTCATGGAAGCCATTGGGGCACCAGGTGCGGGGTTGTTGGTGGCCTTGGAGAACCTGTTCCCTCCGCTGCCCTCCGAGATCATTCTGCCGCTGGCCGGTTTCACCGCCGCCCAGGGTGGTTTCACCTTGTGGGAGGCCCTGTTCTGGACCACCTTGGGCTCCATTGTGGGTGCCATCGCGTTGTACTGGCTGGGGGCAGCCCTGGGGCGGCGTCGTCTGTACCTGATCGTGGACAAGATGCCGCTGGTGGACATCCACGACGTTGAACGCACCGAGGACTGGTTCGACAAATACGGCCCCTACACCATCTTCTTTGGCCGCATGATCCCGCTGTTCAGGTCCCTGATCTCCATTCCAGCGGGCATTGAGCGAATGCAGATCGGCATGTTCGTGGGGTTGAGCCTGTTGGGTTCCCTGATCTGGAACACCATTTTTGTGCTCGCCGGATGGTTCCTGGGCTCCCAGTGGCACATTGCAGAGCAGTACGCCGGGGTGTTCTCCAACGTGGTGTACGTGGCCGTGGTGGTGTTTGTGCTGTGGTGGGTGATCAAGCGCATCATCCGTAACCGCAAGGGCCTGGCGGATGGAGCACGCAAAGAAACGGTGGATGAAGTGCTGGCTCGCCGTGACGCCAAGGTGGCTGCTCGCGCGCAGCAGGTTGCAGAACGTAAGGCGGCGCGTCGTCGTCGAGGGTGAGCGCAATGCTCGGCTGACTGTGGCAGTGCCCGGTCAGCCCATCACAGCCAGTCCTTGCGTTTGAACACCACGTACAGCACCACCCCGACCGCCAGCATGAGAACCAGTGAGTAGGCATAGCCGTACTCCCAACTGAGTTCCGGCATGTGCTGGAAGTTCATCCCGTAAATGGAGCCGATCATGGATGGGGCAAACAAGATGGCGGCCCAGGCGGAGATCTTCTTGGTTTGTTCGTTGAGTTCCATGGCGGCATCGTTCTGGCGGGCCGCGGTCAAGGTGGCGTCCAACTGCATGGCGTCATTGAGTTGGGCGCGGAAGGACTCCACACGGGAGTTGACCACCAGCACGTGGTCGCGGACGTCCCGGAGCATGTGTTGCAGTTCTTGATCCGTGTGCCACTTGTTGAATCCGGCCTCGAACTGATCGGCCAGCAGGGTCAGGGGAGCCACTGCGCGGTGAAAAATATTGACCTGCCGCGCCAACTCGTAGATCCGCTGGGACACATCTGACTCCCCGGAGAACAGGCTGTCCTCGATCTGGTCGGTGTCATCTTCCACGGCCTCCAAAATGGGGAAGTAGTCATCCACCACTTGATCGATCAGCGCGTACAGCACCGCCTCCGGGCCGCGTGCCAGCAGCTGCGGTTCACGTTCCGCACGGTGGCGGACCTTGCCCACCCCATTGGTTTCGGCGTGCCGCACGGTGATCACAAAGTTGGGTCCGGTGAACACATGGATTTCACCCAGGCGGATGGCTTCATCGGCCTCGTGGTAAGAGGCCGGGCGCAGCACGGTGAACAGCGTCTGACCGTAGCGTTCGGTCTTGGGGCGCTGGTGTGCCAGAACGGTGTCCTCCACCGCCAGATCGTGCAGACCGAACTGCTCCTTGAGTGCCAGGATCTCCGCCTTGGCGGGACGGTAGAGCCCGATCCAGGCCAGGGCGGAGTGTTCGTGATGGTGGTCAACGTCCGTGCAGGGAGTGTGTGGAGTGGGGTAGCACTCATGGTCACCGGCGGATTGGTGATCCAGCTCCCTCAAGAGTTGGAAAGTTTCTTCCAGAGAGGCGGGGGAGGCCACCCGGCGTCCAGCTTTGTACACGGCGTTGTCAACAATGCTCACGAACCCATTATCGAGCCCAACCAGGCAGCATCCCTAAACTGGTGCGCATGGCCCCACCACCGGCAGCTCAGCCAGCCCCGCCCACTGCCACGCAGTCACCCCAGACGCCCATGGACACACGCGCGGGTGCCTATGCCGTGATGGTGGAAGGTGACAGCATTCTGCTCTCCCGCTGGGTGCCGCGGATCGCCGCGTTGCAGCCCTCCTGGACCTTGCCCGGCGGTGGCATGGAACTGGGCGAGCAACCCGAGCAGACAGCGGTTCGTGAGGTCTTCGAGGAGACCGGGCACATTGTGGAATTACAAGAACTTCTGGGTGTCAGCAGCTTTTACATCGCCCCGGAACTGCGCCAGTCCGCCGGTCAAGGGCACCTGCATGCGTTGCGAGTGATTTACCGGGCCACCGTCAACGGCGGCACCTTGACTCCGGAGGTGGGCGGGTCCTCCGACGACGCCCGGTGGATTCCCCTGACTGATCTCAAAGATCTACCGGTGCTGGACCTGGTGCGGGTGGGCCTGGATCTGGCAGGCCACAACACCGAGGAGCTGGGCTTGGCCCCGGAACAACTCAAAGCAGGTACAGAACAACGCACAGCGGCCACGGAACAAGGAGCCACGGCATGAACACAGCTGCATTCAGCAAGCTTGCGCACGGCCGTCGTCGTCGTGGTGCTGCAGCCCTGGCTGCCGTGGGGCTGTTGGCACTGACCGCGTGCAATCAGGACAACGCTGCCGATCCGCAGCCCACGGCCACCGGTAGCGGTGAGGCGAGCACCGTTGTGGTGGGAATGGGCCCCACGCAGCAAAGCCGAACCGTGGCTGAGGTGTGGGCGTTGGCTCTGGAGGATTCGGGCGCGCAGGTGGAGGTCAAGGAAGTGGAAGGCGGCCGGGCGGGGTACCTGCAAGCCGTTGAGGACGGGGAGATCGACCTCTATCCGGACTACACCGGGGATCTCTACCTGGAATTGCGCGGCACCGAGCCGAGCCCGGCGGCAACCTCGACCGCTGATCCCACAGCCACCACGGCCTCTGCATCGCCTTCCACCCCCGGAACCACGGAGAATCTTGTGAACTCCCTGGCCAACCTGCTGGGGCAAGGTCAGCAGGGGGTCACCGATGCTGACGTGGAGGCAGCGCTGGCGGACCAACTGCCCGCCGATGTCCAGATGCTCAATCCGGCGCCGGCGGAGAACAAACGGGTCCTGGCAGTCACCTCAGCCACTCAGGCCAAATTGTCCGTGAACTCCATTGCGGACCTCTCCAGGCACTGTTCGGACCTGAAGTTCGGCGCGCTCACCGGTGAGGACCAAGCCGCCGTGACGTCAGCTGCCGTGGAGGACACCTACAACTGCACCCCTGGCGAGGTGAAGGACTACAACTCCCTGCAGGAGGTCACCCAGGCCTTGCTGGACGGTGAGATCGATGTGGCGGGCATCCTCTCAGCGTCGCCAGCCGTGGGGGACAACTCCTTGAAGGTGCTGGATGACAACCGGGATGCGCTGGTGCCGGAACGGGTGATCCCCGTGGCCGGTGCGGATCTGCCACGCAGCGCTGTGGATGAGGTCAACAACATCACGGGCCGGTTGGACACGGATGCCCTGGTGCTGTTGACCCGCATGACCACGGCCTCCACCCCGTACTCGCCCGAGGACGCCGCGAGCTACTGGTACGGCACCGTCCAGCCGTGACCTGGCTGGTGGCTGGCGGCAGGTGACTCGGCGCGGGAGGGATCGGTGATCGGGCGCGGACGGGGCAGCGCCCACCCGGGGGTATCGTGAAAGCATGCCCAAGAAGGTTACGCAATCAGAGAAGCTTGCCAATGTCCGCTATGACGTTCGAGGCCCGGTCCTGGAACAGGCCGAGAAGATGGAGGACGCCGGTCACCGGATCCTGCGTCTGAACATCGGCAACCCAGCACCGTTCGGCTTCGAGGCACCCGATGCGGTGCTGGTGGACATGATCAAGAACCTGCCCTACGCGCAGGGCTACTCGGATTCCCGCGGCATCTTTTCCGCCCGCACGGCCGTGGTGCAGTACTACCAGACCAAGGGCATCATGAACCTCTCCGTGGACGAGGTCTTCCTGGGCAACGGTGTCTCCGAACTGATCACCCTGGCGCTGCAGGCCTTGTGCAACCCCGGGGACGAAATCCTGGTGCCCTCCCCGGACTATCCGCTGTGGACCGGAGCCACCACACTCTCCGGCGGTACGGCCGTCCACTACGTGTGCGATGAAACCGATGGCTGGAACCCGGACCTTGAGGACATCCGTTCCAAGATCACGGAGCGCACCCGCGGCATTGTGGTGATCAACCCCAACAACCCCACCGGCGCGGTGTACTCCCGCGAAACCCTCAAGGGCATTGTGGAGATCGCCAAGGAACACGAGCTGATCATCTTTGCCGATGAAATCTACGAGAAGATCACCTACGACGACGCCCAGATGATCAACCTGGCCACCCTCACGGGGGAAGACGTCCTGTGCCTGACCTTCTCCGGGCTGTCCAAGGCCTATCGGGTGGCGGGTTACCGCTCAGGGTGGATGGCCATCACAGGCCCCAACTGGAAGGCGGAGTCCTACCTGGAGGGCATCAAGCTGTTGGCCAACATGCGCATGTGCGCCAACGTCCCGGCCCAGCACGCCATTCAGACCGCATTGGGCGGGTATCAGTCCATCAATGATCTGATCCTGCCTGGCGGTCGGCTCAAGGCTCAGCGTGATTTGGCCTTTGAGCGTCTCAACGCGATTGACGGGGTGAGCTGCGAACCCGCTGACGGTGCCTTGTACCTGTTCCCCAAACTGGACGTGGAGAAGTTCAACATCACGGATGATGAACGCTTTGCGCTGGATCTGCTCAAGGAACAGAAGATCCTGGTCAGCCACGGATCGGCGTTCAACTTCAACACCCCGGACCACTTCCGGCTGGTATTCCTACCGCCTGTGGAGCAGTTGGACACGGCCCTGGACCGGATCGAGGAGTTCCTCTCCGGGTACCAGCAGGTGCTCTGAGCCGGCTACCTTCGGGAACTTTGGGCATGGATAAAGGCGCCACAGACCTTCTGTGGCGCCTTTATCCATGCTCAAAGGTGTGGGCTCAGTTCTGCGCGCCCGGAGCAGGGACCATGGTCAGCTGACCGGTGCGGGTGTCCAGTTCCATGACCTTGCGAGGTGTGCGCAGAAGCCAGAACACCAGGACGGTGAAGGCCAGGACCGTGATCCCCACGGACACACCGGTCAGGGAGATCGCCTGGTTGTAAGCCAATGAGGCCGCAGCCGTCAGATCGGCACCTGCCGGAATGGTCTGAGCCACGGAGTGGGCGCCGCCCAGGGTCTCGCGAGCAGCAGCCGCGGAGGCTGAGTCCACGTTGGCGGGCACGGCCAGGAACGCCTGGTAGAACCCGGTCACCAGGCCACCCACCACAGCGGTGCCCAGAACCGCTCCGACCTCGTACCCGGTCTCCGAGATGGCAGATGCAGCACCGGACTTCTCAACCGGTACGGAACCCACCACCAGCTCGGTGGACAGGGTGGTGGCAAAACCAATGCCCAGACCCAACACGCAGTAGGCCACCACCATGGGCCAGGAGCCGTTGTTCACGGTGGCCGCAACCACCAGATAACCGGCTGCGGAGAGGACAAGGCCGGTGACAACCACCGTGCGCGCACCCACCTGACCGGCCCAGCGTGCCCCGAACAATCCAGACAGGATGGCCAGGGTCATGCCCGGAATGATCAGCAGACCGGCGGTGAAGGCATCAAGACCTGCCACCAGCTGCAAGTGCTGGGTGATGAAGAACAGGAAACCGAACTGCACCAGGTTGCCCATGATGTTCACCAGCACACCACCGGTGAACCGGCCGCTGCGGAACAGCGCCAGCTCCACCATGGGGTTGGCCAGGCGGTTCTGGCGTAGCACAAAGATCACACCCACGGCCAGGCCGAACACAATGGCCACCACGCCGTTGAGCACCTGACCACCCGTGGCCAGGGTCTTGATGCCGTAGACAATGGGCGTCATGGTCAGAATGGCCAGGAACGCGGAGACCACATCCAGTTTCCCGGGGCGCGGGTCCTTGGACTCCGGCAGGGCAAAAGGCGCCACCACGGCAAAGCCCAAACACACGGGAACGGCCACCAGCACTGCTGCGTGCCAGCTGAAGACCTGCATCAGGGATCCGCCCACAATGGGTCCAAGGGCCGCGCCGGCGCTGAATCCCGCCGTCCAGATGGCAATGGCGGTGCGGCGGGCGGCGTCGTCGTCGAAGATCACGCGGATCAGGGACAGTGTGGCAGGCAGGAGCATGGAGCCGAACACGGCAATGGCCACGCGGGCGGCAATCAGCATTTCTGCGGAGGTGGCCAGTCCGCCGAACACGGAGGCGCCTGCAAACCCCAGGGACCCGATGATCAGCAGCAGACGGCGGCCCACACGGTCGCCCACGGTGCCCATGGGGATCAAAAGACCTGCCAGGATCAGGGGGTAGACGTCCACAATCCACAGCAGCTGCGTGGCCGTGGGGCGCAGGTCAGCGGCAATGTCCGGCAGGGCAAAACTCAGTGCGGTGGTGGTCACGGAGACGGTGAGCACCGGGAACATCAGGGCTGCCAGGGCCAACCACGGATGGATCTTGCGCGGCTGCTCAGGCTGCGCGGTGCGCACCGTGCCTGTCTGCTGGGTGCCGGTGGATGCTGTGGACATGAATACCTCCCCACGGGTGACAAAGGGTGATGCGCCGTCAAAGCGCCAATACTGTACCGACCAGACGGTACAGTTTGGGGGGAGGTAAGGCAATGACGGGAGGCTGTGCCGTTGGCCACCACCGTGGCCAGCTGCGCCCCGTATGCTCAAAGTCGGCCCCGACCCCCAGTGGAAGACAAGGAGTTCACCCGTGGCACGCAAACCCGTGGCCCGCGATCGCGCGCTGGAAGCCTTCCAGGCGATCCTGGTGGACGACGGCGAACGCGCCGCCACCCTGGAGGCCGTTGCCGCAAGGGCGGGGGTCTCCAAGGGTGGGTTGCTCTACCACTTCGCCAGTCGCCAGGAACTGGTCCACGCCATGCTGGAACACATGAAAACCCTGGGGGACCAGGACTGCAGATCCATGGCGGAATCCTCCGAAGGCGCCGCCCGGCAGTTCCTGCGCAACTCGGTGTGGGCGGGGTCGGAGATCGACCTGGCCATCGTGGCCGTCTCCCGCCTGGCCCAAGGTGGTGAGGACGCCGCCCGGGAAGCCCTGCAGGACCTCAAGGCCCGCTGGTACGACCTCCTGTTGACTGACCTGGGCGAGCCCGCTGTGGCCAATGCTGTTCTGCACATGGGCGACGGGCTCTACTACAACGCCAGCATCGGATGGGTCCCGGCCAACCAGGGCGAAAGCCGGGTCATCCTGGACCAACTGCTGGAGGTTCTGGAGCGGCTGCGCCCCTGACTCCAGGGGTGGCTCAGCGGGGCGTCAGCCCTGGTCCTCGGCTTCTTCGCGGCGCTCGCGTGCTGCTTCCAGGCGCTCGCGGGCACCGTCCAGCCACTGCTCACACCTGTTGGCCAGGGCTTCGCCGCGCTCCCACAGGGCCAGGGACTCTTCCAGTGCGGTGCCGCCGGCCTCCAGCTTGGCCACGGTGCGCACCAGTTCTTCGCGTGCTTCCTCGTAGCCCATCTTCTGGATGTCGGAGAGGTCTGGTCCGGTGGCGGGCTGCTGGGTGTCTTTCTTGGGGCTCATGGGTGGTGTTCCTGTCTACGAATGTGAGGGTGCAACTGGCTGTCTGGTCAAGTGGGCGTCTGGGCGGGCGCGCATCTGGCGCCGGAGCGGGTTGGGGTGGAGGAGTTGCTTCAGGTGGCCGCGTCACCTGGCTGGCGTTGGGAGGTCTGGGTGACCGCTGCGGTGACCTCACCGAGGGCAAGTCGGATGGCCAAGGTGTCCTGGACCTTGACCTGCGCGGAATCCTTGACCACTCCACCGTCTTGCGTCATGACCACGGCGTATCCGCGGGAAAGAGTTTCCTGGGGGGAGAGTGCACGCACGCGGTGCTTCATCTGGCGGATGGTCTCCTGTTCACGTTCGCTACGGTGCAGCACGGTACGCAGGGATCGTTCCCGGAGGCGGTCCACGTCCTCCTCCCGCACCAAGATCATGCCTTCCGGTTGATCCAACACGGGGCGGGAGCGGATGGAATCCAAAGCTGCTTGCTCACGGTCCAGGAACTGGATCACGGCCCGGTCCAACACCACACGAGCACGCGCCACGTTGGCTCGTTCCTCCACCAGGTCAGGGACCACCCGTTTACCGGCGTCCGTGGGGGTGGAGGCGCGTAGATCTGCCACATGATCCAGCAACGGTTGATCGTTTTCGTGGCCGATGGCGGAAACCACCGGCGTCTGCGCAGCGGCCACCGCCCGAATCAGGGATTCATCGCTGAAGGGCAGCAGGTCCTCAAAGGCGCCACCGCCGCGTGCAATGATGATCACGTCCACCCGGGGATCGGCGTCGAGCTCCTCAAGAGCGCCGGTGACGCCGCGCACGGCGCTGGTTCCTTGAACGGCCACATTGCGGATTTCGAATTCGACGGCGGGCCACCGCAGCCGAGCGTTGCGGACCACATCCTTTTCCGCATCTGAATTGCGCCCGGTGATCAGGCCAACCCGCTGCGGCAAGGGTGGCAGGGGTTTCTTGCGCTCGGCATCGAACAGGCCCTCGTCCGCCAAGGCCCGGCGCAGACGTTCGATCCTGACCAGCAGATCGCCCAGGCCCACGGGCCGGACACCCTGTCCGATCATGGACAGCCGACCGGTCTTGGTCCAGAAGTCTGGTTTGATCTGCGCCACCACGCGCATCCCGCGTTCCAGTGGGGTTTCCATCTGGGCCATTTCACGGGCGAACAGCGTGACGGGCACGGAGACTTCCTCGTCCACGTCCCGCAAGGTCAAGTAGGTCACCCGGGCGCGCTGGTTCAGTTCCACCACCTGCCCCTCAACCCAGGTGGGGTCGCAGCGGGCAATGTAGGCGTGGAGGTTCTCGGAGAGCAGACGCAACGGCCAAGGATTCTCCGGCGTGGTGAGTCCAGCGCGCGGCGGGAGGGTGCGCTCCTGGGCGGGCTGATCGGCGTCGTCAGAACTCATGAACACATGCCTACCACCCTGCACGGACAGCCCACCGCTGATCCGCGCAGAAAAATGACGAGTCCGTGGGCAAGCTCCAACAGGTATGGGCAAGAGGTGGCTGTGGAGCGGAGACGGCCAGAGGTTCCGCGTAGGGTGGCAGCTGTTGGAGGTTGGCAGACCGTGCGTTCCATGGGCTTGTCACAGACCCCGCACGTCATCCCCGTCATGTTCGGAGGCCCCGTTGGGCGAATCAGAGCTGAAGAGTTCCCGGTCCCGCCGCCAGCACGGCTGGGTGGGAATGCTGCGCACGGTTCTGGGGTGCGTCCTGGCGCTGGCTGGAGCCGCTGCCGTGGTGGTCGGTGTGACTCTCCAGTGGTTGCAGGATTCTCTGGTGGACAGGGACGGGTTTGCGCAGATCTCCCAGGAACTCGCCCACGATGAATCTCTGCAGCAGGAGTTGACGGACACTGCCGTGACCCAGGCCTCGGATGCCGTCCAGGGCCAAGACCTGGGGGCGGTGCCCTTCAGTGGAGCCCTCAAGGACATGGCAGATCGCCGCATCGCCGGTTACATCCGCGAATACGTTGACTCCGATCAGTACGTGGATGACTGGAATGACGTCCTGCTGACCACGCACCAGATCAACATTGAACCTGCAGGCTCCCTGCCGGAAACTTCTGGGGACGGCGCTCCGGAGGACCTGGAGCTGTACGTGGCGCCCGTGGTGGGGTCGCTGGAGTCCCACATCGAGGACCGGCTGCAAGACACGCTGGGCGTGCGCCTGAATCTGGATCTGCGCGACCAGGAGGGGCTGGGCGGTCAGGACGGAATCATTGTGGTGCGAGATTCAGCCACAGGCCCTGCCTTTGACACCATTGCCGATTCCACCGTCCAGGCACCGCTGTTGCTGTGGGGCGGTGTGGCCGCCCTGGTGTTGGCTGTGCTGCTGAGCCGCCACCGGGAATGGGTCCTCGTGGGAGCCGGTGTGGGTGCGGCCACTGCGGTAGCGGTGGCCCAGCGTGGTGCTCAGGAGCTGACGTCCACCGTCCTGGCCTCACCAGACCTGCAGGACGTGGGGCGCAGTCTGGTGGAACGGGTCTTCCAGATTCTGCTCACGGGCATGGACCACACCCTGGCGCCGTGGCTGTGGGGAGGGGTGGCGGTCGCCGTCGTGGGGGCGCTGCTGGCCGCCGCTCGGCTGCTGTGGCGCTCCTGTTCACGGGACAGTTGGGAAACGGGACACACGCTCACCCAAGATCAACGACGACGCCGCGTGGTGGAGATCTGAGGTGGCACAACTCGGCAGAGGGCCCCGTCTGGCTGCTGAAGCGTAGGTTTCTGCGATCCTCATCACGGCTTGGCTCAGCAGGTTACCTGTCAGCAGTGACCCCGTACGATGGGGGACATGTCCACGCCCGTAGCACTTGCCATGCCGTCAGTTCCGCGTCTCCGCCGCACCCCGGAAGACGTTGCTGCTGCAGCGCCCGTGGACGGCCCCAAGAAGGTCCTGTTGGCCTCACCCCGTGGGTACTGCGCCGGTGTTGACCGTGCCGTGATCGCTGTGGAGAAGGCCCTGGAGCACTACGGGGCTCCCGTGTATGTGCGTAAGCAGATTGTGCACAACAAGCACGTGGTGGAGACCCTGGAAGCACAGGGTGCGGTGTTCGTGGAGGAAGTGGACGAGGTTCCGGAGGGTTCCCTGTTGGTGTTCTCCGCTCACGGTGTCTCACCTGCAGTGGTGCAATCTGCAGCGGAGAAAAACCTGGAGACCATTGACGCCACCTGCCCATTGGTGACCAAGGTGCACCGGGAAGCAGTGCGCTTTGCCAAGCGCGGCCAGCAGATTCTGCTGATCGGGCACGTGGGGCACGAGGAGGTCGAGGGCACCTACGGCGAGGCGCCGGATCAGACCATCATTGTCAACAGCCCCGAGGACGCTGACACCATTGAGGTGGATGACCCGGACAACCTGGTGTGGCTCTCCCAGACCACGTTGAGCGTGGACGAGGCGCTGGAGACCGTGACGCGTCTGCGCAAACGATTCCCCAACCTGCAGGATCCGCCTTCGGATGACATCTGCTACGCCACCTCCAACCGGCAGGGTGCCATCAAGGAGATCGCACCGCGTGCGGACCTGGTGATTGTGGTGGGCTCTTCCAACTCCTCCAACTCCGTGAGGCTGAAGGAAGTTGCTGCCGAATACGGTGCCGACCGCGCAGAACGCGTGGACAACGCCAACCAGGTGGATGAAACGTGGTTTGAAGGCGTGGCCACCGTTGGCGTGACCTCCGGGGCCTCCGTGCCCGAGGTGCTGGTGCGTGACGTCCTGGCTCTGCTGGCCGACTACGGCTATGGGGAGATCGAGGAAGTGGTCACCGCTGAGGAGGACATCCTGTTCTCCCTGCCCAAGGAGTTGCGCGCGCGACTGACTGCGGATGGTGACGCCGACCGCAACCTGGGTGGCCGCGGAGCGCGCCCCAACCGCTGAGTTTTCTGAGCCCTCCCGACCAGATCCACACTTCGCGTTCAGGAGTCCGGGAGGTCCCTCAGTAGTTCGGGTGCGGTGATCGCCTGCGGCTGGATTTCGACGGCGGAGGTGACCAGCCGTTCGTCGTCGCCGGCGGTGGGGTCCAGGTCGTTGAGCTTGCGGGCTGTGGGGAGTACCCGTCGTTCGAGGGAGCCCACGAGTTGGTTGTACTGCTCCACGCTGCGGCGGATGGAGCCGCCCATCTTGCTGAGGTGGCCGCCCATGGTGCCCAGACGGTCGTAGAGTTCGCGGGACAGTCGGAGGAGTTCCGTGGCGTCCTGTGCCAGGGTCTCCTGCCGCCAGGAGAAGGCCACGGCCTTCAGTGAGGCCAACAGGGACACGGGGGAGACCAGGGCGACCTTTCGTGCCGCCGCGTGGTCCAACAACGTGGGGTCGGTTTCCAGGGCCGCGGCAAGCGCTGATTCCACGGGGATGAAACAGAGCACCAGGTCCGGAGAACCAGGCAGGGCATCCCAGTACTTCTTCTTGCCCAGCGCATCCACGTGGGCCCGCACGGCCTTGGCGTGCTGTGTCAGCTGCTCGGAGCGTTGACGTGCGCCGGCGACCGACGGGTCACTGATTTCCTGAGCTTCCAGGTAGGCGGCCAGGGGAGCTTTGGCGTCCACCACGATCTGCTGGTCACCGGGTAGGTGGACCACCATGTCCGGACGCACCTGCGTCTGCTCCGTGGTCACTGTGAGTTGCTCGGTGAAATCGACGTGGCGGAGCATCCCGGCTGCCTCCACCACGCGCCGGAGTTGCATCTCTCCCCACACTCCCCGCGCGGAGTTGGACCGCAGGGATCCTTCCAGGGCGCCGGTGACCTGCTGGAGCTTCACGTCCGATTCCCGAGCGGCTTGCAGGGCGCGCGAGACGTCCCCGAACTGCTGGGAGCGGTCGCGTTCCAGACGGGTCACGTGGTCCTGCATCTGCCGCATCCGGTCCGTGAGCGGGGCCAACGCACGGAGCATGTCCTGGTCCTGTGCGGCCCGCTCTTCCAGCTCTTGAACCCGTGAGGTCTGCAGACGCGCGGCCTCCACGGCGGCGGCGTGCTCCGTGGCCAGCTGCTGGTTGGACTGCGTCAACGCTTCCAACCGTCCCAGCGTGGCGTCGTCGGACTGATTGGCCTTGCGCTGGCCCAGGACCCACCCGACCACGACCCCCGCGACCACACCCACAGCGAACAGCACCAGGGGCAGGAGCAACAGAGTCAGGGCGTTCGATTCCATGTCCCCAGGTTGCCAGTGACCTCGGACAACCTAAGCGACGCTCACAACCACCCGTTCTCGCGCGCTTTGAGCGCCGCTTCCGTCCGGTTGGCGGTGTGGGTCTTACCGATGGCCGAGGACAGGTGGTTGCGCACCGTTCCGGGTGACAGGCTCAAGCGGGCGGCCAGTTCCTTGACGGCGTGACCGTCCAAGGCCGCGCGGAGCACATCGCGCTCGCGGTCCGTCAACGGGTTGGATCCGGAGACCAGGGATTCTTCGGCCAGGCTGGGGTCGATCACCCTTCGCCCTGCGTGGACGGAACGCACCGCCTCGGCCAGTTGATCCGCGGGGGTGTCCTTGACGACGAAGCCGCTGGCCCCCGCATCCAGAGCCCGGCGCAGGTACCCCGGCCTGCCGAACGTGGTGACCACCAGGCTTCGACACGGCAGCCCGGAAGCTGCGATGTCGCGGGCGGCGTCGATGCCGTCGCGTCCCGGCATCTCGATGTCCAGCAGCGCGACGTCCACGCGCTGCGCCTTGACCTGGTCAAGGACCTCCGTCCCGGAGGACACCTCGGCCACCACGTCCAGGTCGTCCTCCAGGGACAACAGTGCAACCAGGGCACCGCGCACCAAGGCCTGGTCGTCGGCCAGCAACAGACGGATGGGGTCGCTCACGGCAGGGTGATCTCCAGTCGGGTTCCGGGGGAGTGGTGGGCATCAGGTGACGGGCCAATTCTGAGGCTACCGCCAGCCTCTTCCACGCGTTCCTTCATACCGCGCAGGCCGTTTCCCTGACCGCGATCGGACGGGATGCCGCGTCCGTCGTCGGTGACCGTCAGATATCCGGAACCCGCTTCGACCACGCAGCGGGATGCCCGAGAGTGCCGAACCACGTTGGTCACGGCTTCCCGGAGACACCAGGCCAGGAGCGGCTTCTGTTCGGCCGGGATTTCGACGGCGGAGCCCGGGAGGTCGGCGTCGATCTGTGCCGCCCGCAGTGCGGTCCGTGACGACGCCACCTGCGCCGACCATTCCGGTGTGCGCAGTTGCCCCACAGTCGCGCGGACTTCCCCGAGGGCCTCGCGTGACAGGTCGAGGATCGACTCCAGTTCGGCAGCAGCTCGCGCGGGATCGCGGTCGAGCAGCTTGCGCGCCAGCTCCGTCTTGACAGCGATGACCGTCAGAGAGTGGCCCAGAAGGTCGTGGACGTCCCGGCCGATGCTCTCCCGCTGGCGGGCGAGTTCCAGTTCGTGGGTCAGCTGCCGCGAGCGGTCCTCCCGGTCGATCATGACGGAGATCCCGGCCATCAGGAAGGTGGAGCCCAGCATCATGGGCGGGACCCAGTAGCTCAACGGCGGACCCGCCCACACGGCGAGGCCAAGGTAGATGACCAGGAGCACCAGGACCGCGGGCACGTAGACCTTGGGCCGGAGCTTGAATGCCAGGCAGGCGACCAGGAATGGGCCGGTGCTCAGGGCGCTGAGGCCGATGGCGGGGGCGGTGGCAGCGGACAGGGCCGCCAGCAGGAGAGTCCAGGCGAATGTGTTGCCCGTGGGACCCAGCGACCGGATCGGGCGCGTGAACCACCAGGACGCCGCGTAGGCGAAACCGAACACCGTCAGTGCCGCCAGGGAGAGGATCCGCCAGCCCAGAGGGGCTTGGGAACTCAAGGTTCCGACGATCGGGAACAGCAGGAAGATCAACCAGACCGAGGGGTACCCCAAGGCGTAGAGCAGGCCTTCGGGCGGACGACCCCAGGGGTCCTCCTTCCGAGGGCACGTCGCGTCGTCGCTCATGCGCGCCGAGTTCCCCGGCGTGCAGCCAGGAGGGCCATCAGCCCGAAGATCACGGTCCACACCACCACACTAGTGACCAGCATCCCCAACGTGTCCGGATCGAGCGCCTCACCCATGGAGGACATCAGTTCCCCTTCCATCTGCGGCCAGGTGGCCAGACCGTGGATGCCGTACAGCGGGGTGAACTTGGCGATTTCCAGCATGGTCCCGGACAGCGGGGTGAAGAGGTTGCCGAAGAATCCGAGGACCACCAGCAGGCCGCCGGCGGCTCCGACAGCCGCTTCCGAGCGGAACATGAGGCCGAAGAACAGGCCGTAGAGGGCGAACATCGTGGAGCACAGGACGCTCAGTGCGCCCGCCGAGAGCCAGATGCCCAGGGATCCGAGTTCAGCTCCCGTCATCGAGGCGACGACGAACACGACCACCACGGGGAGGACAGCGATGGCCAGGGCCACCACGACCTTGGCGACCACGTACTGCCACTGGGCCATCGGGGTCAGTGCCAGCAAACGCCCCCAGCCCTGGGATCGTTCGACGGCGGCCGAACCCGCGATGCTCGTGGTGGCCGTGACTGCGCCGTACACGGCCATGGAGGTGGCGATCGACCCGGAAACCGTGCCGTGCCCGGCGGGGAAGTCTCCGTAGCTGGTGATCGAACCGAACATGATGAACAGTGCGGCCGGGAGCACGATGATGAAGAACAGGCTTTCGAACATCCGCAGTTGCCGCCGGAAGTCGAAGGCCGCGTACTTGAGGATCCCCACCAAGGCGTTGGGTCGCGCGGGCGACGACGACGGGGCGGAGTTGCCGGGGATGGTCTGGGTGTTCATGACTGCTGTGCTCCTTCTACGGACTGCTGCTCCGTGGACGCCTGGTCGGTGGTTTTGTGCGTGAGGCCGATGAACGCCTCTTCCAACGGAACCTGCACGATCAACAAGTCGTTGGCGGACGTGCGGGTCAGAAGGTGCCTGGCGATGGCGTCCGTGTCCGGCCCTGTGAACACCGTGCGGCCGCCGTGGACCTGGACGGTTTCGGCCCCGGGGATGTCGGCCAGCGCGGCGGTGGGGTCGCCGTCGTCGTCGTTCCAACGCACGGAGACGGTGCGGAAGCCGCCCAAGGCGCGCACCTCTTCGGTGGTGCCGTCGGCCAGGATGCGGCCGTCGGTGATCACGACGATCCGGTCGGCGAACTGTTCGGCTTCCTCCAGGTAATGCGTGGCGAAGACGATGGTGCGGCCGCGTTCGGCTTCGGCATGCATGGCTGCCCAGAAGTCGCGGCGGGCGTTGACGTCCATGCCGGCCGTGGGTTCGTCCAGGATCAACAGATCGGGTTCGGGCAGCAGTGCCAGGGCGAAGCGCAGACGCTGCTGTTCACCGCCCGAGCACTTGGAGACCTTGCGGTGGGCGAAGTTCGTGGCTCCGGCCCGCTCCAGCGCTTCGTCCACGGGGAGGTGCACGCCGTGCTGGGAGGCGACCATGGCCACCGTCTCCCGCACGGAGAGGTCATCGAGCAGGGAGCCCGTCTGCAGGACCGCCGAGACGCGGCCGTCGCGGACCGCTTTGCGCGGTTCGGAGCCGTAGACCAGGCATTGGCCGGAGGTGGGGGTGGTGAAGCCGAGGACCATGTCCAGGGCGGTGGTCTTGCCTGCGCCGTTGGGGCCAAGGAAGGCCACGATCTCGCCGGTTTCGATGACCAGGTCCACACCGTCGACGGCGCGTACCTTGCCACCACGGGTGGAGAACGTCTTGTGGAGGTCGATGAGTTGGACCGCTGGTGTGTTCATGCATCAATCCTGCGTGGGTTCCTGCCCGCGCGGATGCGGCAAGTGTCATGACCTACCCGTGACAGATGACATGGGTGCGGGGTGGTGTGTGTCGGGGAAGGGCCCAGCCCTGCGATCGGTGTCGCCGTCGTCGTTCCTGTGCTGTGGGTGGTGGCCGGTAGACTCGGCTCCCGTGGCTTTAACTATTGGAATTGTGGGACTGCCCAACGTCGGCAAGTCGACCCTCTTCAACGCGCTGACCCGTAACACCGTGCTTGCGGCGAACTACCCGTTCGCCACCATTGAGCCCAACGTGGGTGTGGTGAACCTGCCGGATGAACGGCTGGGGCAGCTGGCCTCCGTGTTCGGTTCGGAGCGCGAGGTCCCGGCCACGGTGTCTTTCGTGGACATCGCGGGCATTGTCAAGGGTGCGTCTGAGGGCGAAGGTCTGGGCAACCAGTTCCTGGCCAACATCCGTGAGGCCGACGCCATTGCCCAGGTGGTGCGCGCGTTCGAGGATCCGGATGTGATCCACGTGGACGGCGCGGTCAACCCGACCTCAGACATCGAGACCATCAACACCGAGCTGATTCTGGCGGACATGCAGACGCTGGAGAACGCGATCCCGCGCCTGGAGAAGCAGGTCAGGATCAAGAAGGCCGATCCGGCCAAGCTGTCGGCTTATCAGGCGGCGGCTGAGGTGCTGGGGGAGGGGCACACGGTGTTCTCCCGCGCTTCCGACCTGGACATGGAGCAGCTGCGGGATCTGACGCTGCTGTCCGCCAAGCCGTTCATTTTCGTGTTCAACGCCGACGACGGCGTGCTGGGTTCGCCTGAGCGCCAGGCCGAGTTGGCTGCGTTGGTCGCCCCGGCTGAGTGCGTGTTCCTGGACGCCAAGCTGGAGTCCGAGCTGGTCGAGCTCTCCGAGGAGGAGGCCCGCGAGATGCTGGAGATGTCCGGCCAGGAGGAATCCGGCCTGGACAAGCTGGCGCGGGTGGGATTCTCCACCCTTGGCCTGCAGACCTACCTGACCGCGGGTCCCAAGGAATCCCGGGCCTGGACCGTGCGCAAGGGTGCGACGGCGCCGCAGGCCGCCGGAGTGATCCACACGGACTTCGAGCGGGGCTTCATCAAGGCCGAAGTGGTGTCCTTCGACGACCTGCTGGCTGCGGGCTCCATGGCTGAGGCCAAGGCTGCGGGCAAGGTGCGCATGGAGGGCAAGGACTACATCATGCAGGACGGGGACGTGGTGGAGTTCCGTAGCGGACTAACGTCTGGCGGTAAGAAGTGATCTCGGCGAAGGACGCCGAGGAGTCGCTCTGGGGCTTCGAGTTTTCGAACCTCACAGAGCCGGACCCGCGCGCCTGGGGCAACCTTCCTGAGGTGCAGGTTGCGATCGGTGCGGCTCGGTCTTCCGCGGAGTCGGCGATCGCGATGGCTTACACGATGAACTCGCTTCGCAAGACCGCCGAGGGTAAGGCTGTGCGTGGGAAGTTTACATCGGAGGCGGTTGACTGCTTACGATCTGCACTTTTGTTCTGCGGTGCAGGATTGGACACGGCACTCAAGAGGCTGGTCGCTGAAGCGCTACCCCTGCTAGCGAAATCGGACCAAGGCGTATCGAAGAAGCTCAGCGATTTCGCCGAGACCCAGATTGGCGACGTAGATGGTGCCGTGCGGGCAAAGGATCTGGTGCGCGTCCTCTTAGGGGAGGGGAAAGATCCCCGAGAAATCATGGTTGGAAGATGGATTTACGCACTGGAGTCGAATAGCGCTCAGTCGGCGGACCGCGTTTCTGAGATTGCGGGCGCTCTCGGCGTAGTCGACGGCGATCTGAGAAAACGGATCGGGTCGACGAAGACTCGATCCTCCCTTCTGGAGAAGGCGTTCAGCGCCCGAAACGAGATCGCGCATGAACTGGATGTCACTAAGCCCGCGGAGGCGGCAAGAAAGCGCCTCGAGAACATTCGAAGATATCGGAATGTCGATGACATCACGAGCCTCTGTAGAGAACTACTGGATGTGACCCAATGCATTGTGAACGATGTCATTCGAAGGATGCCCAATGATGCAGACTGATCGAGACGTTGTGGAGTTCCGTAGCGGATTAACCTCTGGCGGGAAGAAGTAGCTCGATGCTGCCCGACGTCTCGAGGCTCCACGTACGGGAGCTGCTCCAGGTGGAAGCAAGCGTAGTCGAGGAGCTTCGCCAGCGAGGCTTGGTGCGCACCAATAACAAGCCTCTGGGAGACATCGCCGAACAGGTGGTCCTTGCGGCTCGTGGAGGAGTTCTTGAGCCGAACTCAACGAAGTCACATGACGTCACCGATCCCAGCGGCCGGAGGATTCAGGTCAAGGCGATGGGTGGGCGGACTGCTGGCAAGGCTGGCAAGTTCAGCCCGTTTCGTAGCTTCGACTTCGACACTGCGGTCTTCCTCGTCTTCGAGTTTCAGACCTTCGATTTGGCCTTCGCTCGTGAGGTCAGCGCGAACGACGTCGAAGCAGTGTCTCAGTACAGTGCTCACACGAACGGGCGACAGCCGACGCTGAGGCAGATCGAGAACGCAGGGATTGACGTGACAGACGAAATGCGCGCCGCATACGAGGCACTTGACGGTGAAGCGGTGGAATTTCGTTTTGTACTTTAACGTCTGCCAAAGGCTGAACGACGACTCATCGCTTCGTGCACTCCGGCCGCCGGCACCAGACGCGGCCCAACTTCTAGGCTGACGTCATGCACATCGAACAGGTCCACATCGAGCGCCTCCTGGGCTTCAAGGCGCTGTCGCTTGACGTGGACCCGAGCCTTCAGCTCATCGCAGGACCGAACAACGCAGGCAAGTCGTCGTTCATCCGTGTGCTCGAGACCTTCTTCTCGGATCCGACGTCGGACGATTTCAGGCGGCTGAAGCCGCTGAACGACTACTACGTCGACGGCGGCCCCAGGATGCTGTCGAGCATCAAGGTCCACTTCGGTGGCCTCTCGCAAGCAGAGGCCACCGAGCTGGACGGCACGCTCGGCCGCGATGGGACGTTCTGGGTCCAGATCACCTGCTCGAGGAAGGGCAAGATCAGCTATCGCACTTGGAAGGGCACGGAAGCGCGGTCTCGCGAGATCTACGAGTGGGCGCTCCAGTCGTTCGACTTCGTGAAGATCCCCTCCATCAGGGTGGGCAGTGCCGACCAGGGCGATGCAGACCAGTCGTTGACGCGGCTCCACGACACCCTGGAGGGCGTGCTCGTCCGTTCGGGCAACTCCCGCTCCACGCAGCTCCAGAAGGACTTCGCGAAGGTGATGGAGCCGGTCGAGGATCTGGTGCGGGAGGTCCTCAGCGAGTCGGTGAACTCGGTGGCGACCGAGCTGCCCTTCCAGGATCCGGTCCTCGGAGTCGACCTGCCTGCGCCCCAGCACGCGCTGCGCGGAATGCTCCGAGAAGCAGTGATCACCAGTCACGACGACGTCGTGGTGCCGATTGCCGAGCGCGGCACCGGATTCCAGTCCGCCCTGGTGCTCGGCATCCTTCGCTACGTCTCGTCGAAGAGCAGGCAGGCGGGGACCAACGTCATCTTCGCCATCGAGGAGCCCGAGGCCTTTCTCCACCCGCAGACGCAGCGAGCCATGGCCAAGATCCTGAAGGACATCTCGGCGGAGGCGCAGCTGCTCGTGACGACCCACAGCCCGGTGCTCGTCGACTCGTTTTCGGTCACCAGGATCGCGCGACTTCCGCTCAGTCCGGAGGGCATGACCTACTCGGCATTGAAGCCGGACCTGGCCGTCGATGAAGAAGGACGGTTGACGCGCTACTGCGACGCCACAAACAGCGAGCTCGTGTTCGCCAGCTCGGTGATCCTGGTCGAGGGCCACGGCGACAAGCTCGTCATCGACTACCTGCTGGAGAGCATCACCGGTGGACCGGGCGGCCACTATGCCCTGGGCATCGCGGTGATCGAGGCATCCGGGATCACGACGATCTCGCACCTGCTCCGGCTCGCTCAGCTCTTCGGCGTCCGCGCCTACGTGCTCACGGACAAGGACGGCGTCCACAAGAGCGGCGACAACAAGCGTGCCCTGGTCGAGATCCTGAAGGGCAAGGACCCGAAGCCGTCCACGCTGTTCCTCAACGGCCTGCGCGATCTGGCGGACAGACGGGTGACGACCCTCAAGGCTGCGCTCGAGCACCAGGAGGAGCTCAACACGATTCTGCAGCCATGGGACGCGTTCGTGCTGAGCTCCGATCTCGAAGGCCTGCTCCTCGACGTGGTCGGTCAGGAGAAGCTGGCGAGAATGCTCGGCCCCGACGAGACCGGGGAGGTAAGCAAGGAGACCGCGGAGGATTTCGCGACTGGAGCCTCCGGTCGCGAGGCGATGGCGGCACACCTCGGTGCGAAGGGCTGGAACTCGGACCGCAAGAAGTCCGGCAAGGCGAAGCCGCACGTTCCGTCGGCGCTGCTGCGGCAGCACCTCGGCTCGACGTCAGGCCAGCACCGCGCCATCAAGCCCTTGACGAAGTGGCTGAGCGAGATCGTGGACGCGCACAAGCGCGCGCCGCTCTGATCCTTCCCGCTGACGGAGCTTGCCCCCAGCCCTCTGGGCGTGAGAGGTTGCTCCGTGCCGTAAATTGGTGGAATTTAGATTTGCGCTCCAACTTCTGTTAGCGGTGGCTGTCGCTAGTTCTTCAGCGCGCACTAGTGCGAACGCACGATACAGAGACTCTGTCGGAGAGGTCTTAGGCAAGATTGGTTTCCTCGCAGTTGCGCTCAGGCAAAGCGCTGCTACCGCGAACCTGACCGCTGGGAAAGTTGTAGAGTTTCCTCGGCCCTCAGCGGTCTTGAGTGCCCGTTAAGGGATCCGACAGTTGTCGGTGTGCCTAGATACGATTGGGCAAAACCCGTAGTGACAAGTGGCTTGGGCAAACATGCTGAATAATCGTGAACTTGCGTCCGTGATCTTGATCGCGTTGCTGGTCGTGCTCGCCATGGTATTGCCTAAATGGCGTGGCATCGTGTTCCCTGCTCTCGGTTCTGTTGCGTGCTCTCTCTTCAAATGGGCGGTGCTCCGCGTCTTTGGGCTCTTCGTCGTTTGGGCCGCACTGTGGGTCTGGCTCGCATGGCTCCTCGGCATCTGGCACATGGAGCTATTGAAGGACACCGTCGTCATCGTGGTCGGTGTTGGCTTCCCGCTCCTCTTCAAATCCATAGAAGCGAAGTCCGGCGTTGAGATCCTCGATCACGTCCGTCGCGAGACCCTCACGCTGTCCACGCTGTTCCTGTTCTACCTGAACTTGGAATCGCTGCCTCTGTGGGGCGAGCTGATCGCGCAACCGGTCATCTTTCTCCTGGCGGCGATGACGGCCTTTGCTCAGCGCGACGAGAAGGGCCAACGAGTACTCGGGTGTTTCTCGATCCCGCTCGTGCTGATCGGACTGGGCCTGCTCGCATGGACCACCGCCCAGACCTTGAACAAGTGGGACGAGCTCGTCTGGCCCGACCTACTGGCTCCGTTGGCGCTATCAGTGTGGCTCCCATTCGCGATGTTCCCTTACCTCTACGCAGTGGCGTTCTACGCCGCCATTGAAGTGATATTGAAGCGGCTCCTGTGGACAAACGAAGAGATGCCACTACGTGCACGCTTAGGAGTCTCCGCGGGGCTAGACGGATCTGTGCGCTGGGCGAAGGAACTGACCGGCCGCTACAACCACGTGGCGCGAGCAACAACATTTAGGGGAGCGCTGTCAGAGATGCGCGACTTCCGACACGACGTGACCCGACGCGAGCAACTCGAAGCTGATCGGCTCGCAGCCCTGGAGATGTTTTCAGGTCAGGCCGGGGTTGACGAAACGGGGGCTCAACTCGACCGTAGAGAGTTCGACGGCACTAAACGCGCTCTGCAGTTCATCCATACTGCCCAGGCTCTCCGGTACGAACGGCGGGGAGAGACGTTCTGGGATGACCTCACCGACATGGTGGTCAGCCCCGTGTCGAAGTGGGGCTTACCAGATCAGCACGGCATCGTTGTTCAGACGACGAACGACAAGAAGAAGTGGCGAGCGTGGCGTCGTTTGCCGTCAGGCTGGGTGCTCGGGATCGGGGGGACTGGTCGCTTTGGAGAGTATCGGTATGCCGGTGCCGAACCGCCCACGACGTGGCCAGGAACGTCCGACGAGTGGACCGACTCTACTATCGCGCTGGGTCCCGTCGATTGGGATCGGAACGACGGTCCCAGGTTGTGACGATCGCTTTTCCCCGACGTTACTGTCACGCATGAGCGATGACCGTTTTGTCGGGTGAGACGGCTTTGCCGAGTTCGCAAGCTGAGGTTATTCGGCTACGGAACGTGGTTGAGTTTAGGTTCAACGTGTGATCGACGGCCGATTACCGGGCACGCTGGACTTCAGTTCATCTGTGGTCGAGTGGCCCAGGCGTTGACATTGCATTGCTGCTCGGTGTGATCGCCCGCAGCCACGACTGTTCCGTCGGCGCGCAGCTGGGCCGCCCCCTTCATTCGGTCCGGTCGCTCTGTGAGTCGTCGGTTTCGATTTGATGGGTGCACTGCCGA
>NZ_JAAVUN010000149.1 GCF_012163155.1 Kocuria subflava | reverse complement strand
CGATTGGGGGAGGCCGAGCGGCACGTGCGGAGCCCCGGTGGTGCCGAGGACCTCGACTCCATCGAGCCCCCACGGTTCCCTCCGTCTCCCAAACGGTTGGATCCGATCTCGTGGATAGGGCTCACTATACGACGCACAGATGTGCGATGACCTGCTGATACCTTCATATAGATGAAGTTGTCACAAAATCGGGTTTGACCTGCGTCGGCGATCTGGATGACATGCAAGCGGGCTCGTCGGCGACTGCGGCGGTAGGCTCGTGCCCATGTCTGAGCACCACAGCGCCCCCCACTCCGCGGCTTCCGGCTCATCCCGCGAGTTCCTGGCCACGAGGCCCTGGACCAAGAGCTACGACGACGGCGTGGCGCGTGACCTCGACCTGCCCGAAACCTCCCTGAGCCACATGTTCGAGAAGTCCGTTGCCCAGTTCGGACCCAAGGCGGCCGTCAGTTTCTTCGGGGCGGACGTCTCCTACGACTCCCTGGGCAGGGACGTGGAGCGGGTTGCCGAGGGGCTTCGGGAGCTCGGTGTCAAGGCCGGCGACCGGGTCGCTCTTGTGTTGCCGAACAGCCCCCAACACATCGTGGCGTTCTATGCGGTCATGCGACTGGGAGCGATCGTCGTCGAACACAACCCCC
>NZ_JAAVUN010000148.1 GCF_012163155.1 Kocuria subflava | reverse complement strand
GCCCCTCCGCCACCCGGGGCCTGGGCCACCCGACGCCCGTGACGACCTCCCTGCCCCGGGAGGCCGACGCCACCCTGCACACCGAGAACGGGATGCTCGGCATGGGGGGAGAGGCCCATGGTGACGAGGTCGACCCCGACCTGATCAACGCAGGGAAGATTCCCGTCAAGGAGACCGACGGGTGCTCCTACTTCCACCACGCCGATTCCTTCGCGATGATGCGAGGCGGGCACCTGGACTGCTGCGTGCTCGGTGCCTTCCAGGTGGACCGCGCCGGAAACCTGGCCAACTGGCACACCGGGAAGCCGGATGCGATCCCCTCCGTCGGGGGCCCCATGCTCCTGGCCACCGGCGCCAAGCAGACGCTCGTGATGATGACCCTCACCGCCAAGAACGGCCAGGCCAAGCTGGTGGAGAACTGCACCATGCCGTTGACCGGTGTGGGCTGTGTTTCCCGTGTCTACACTGATCAGGCAGTGTTCCTGATCGAAGGCGACGGACGGGTGGTCGTCCGTGAGACGTTTGGATGTGATTTCGAGGCCGTGCAAGAACTCGTCCCGTTCCCGCTCGAGCGTTCCGAATGATTTCCGACCGTCCGAAAGGTGCTGAGACCGCGACCCGCGAGGGGGGAGGGCACT
>NZ_JAAVUN010000147.1 GCF_012163155.1 Kocuria subflava | reverse complement strand
GGATCACGGCAAGGAAGGCAGCGATCGCCACGAGGGTCAGCACGAACGTGAGTAGCCGGTTACCGAATTCGATCGCACCGTGGATGCCCATCGCAGCGGTAGAGGTCCAGGAGTCGTCCGTGCATCGCGGCCACGTGGGGCATCCCAGTCCGGAACCCGTCAGGCGGACCAGGCCGCCGGTCAGGATCAGCAGTGAGTTGGCGAGCAGTGAGGCCCATGCGGTGGCACGTACCCACCCGTCCACCTGCGTGCGGAACAGGAAGTCACTGATCTTCCGTCGAACGTCCTTGGCCTCCCTGCCGCCCTTCACCGGCTTGGTCCCTGTGCCTGGTTCACCACGCGACGTGTCGTCGGCGGGAGTCGAAGCGGGGTCGGTCGGTGCGAAGCTCACGTGGTCACGTCCAGAACGGAATTTGGAGGGAGAAAGGGAAAAGATGTCTCCGTCAGTCTAGCTCCACCGGAACCACCGGGCCGTTGCGGCCCACGCAGCGACCGCCCAGACAGCAAGGATCAGGAGCGGTCCCGCGAGACCCGCGGACGCTCCCGGCACGAGCACAGCCCGCAGGGCGTCTCCCAACGCAGCCGAGGGCAACAGGGCCACGGCGGGTGCAACCCACTCCGGAAGCGCCGCGGCCGGGGC
>NZ_JAAVUN010000146.1 GCF_012163155.1 Kocuria subflava | reverse complement strand
ACCGAATGGTCCCGGGGAGAGATCGATCCCGCCTACCCCGTCGCCGTCGTGGTGCACGGAGGGCCCTGGCACGATGCCTCCTCGCCGAGCTACATGGCCGACATCGCCCAGGACCTTGCCCGGTACGGCCTGGCCGTCTGGGCCCCGACCTATCGGGGTCTGGACGGGCCCGGAGGCTGGCCCGAGACCTTTCAGGACGTGGCGGACGCCGCCGACTTCGTGCCCCAGCTGGCCGAGCAGGGCCGGTTCCGTCCGGCCCTGGAGCAGGTCCACCTCCTGGGGCACAGTGCGGGCGGGCACCTGGCGACCTGGGCCGCCGGGAGGTCCGAGCTCCCCGCGGGTGCACCGGGTGCCGATCCCGTGATCGAGGCCCGCAGCGTCACCTCCATGGCCGGCCTCTACGACCTCAGCCTGGCCGAGAACTTTGAAGGCGGGGATCTGATCAGGGACCTCCTGGGCGGGGTCGCGCCGGAGGAGGACCCTGAACGCTACGACATTGCCTCTCCGATCGACCGGCTGCCCCTGGGGATCCCGGTCAACGTCCTGCACGGCACGGAGGACCAGGTCATCCCACTCGAAGCGGTCGAGGGCTACTTCCAGGCCTTGCGCGATTCCGGGAACCCCGGGGCGCGGGAGATCCT
>NZ_JAAVUN010000145.1 GCF_012163155.1 Kocuria subflava | reverse complement strand
CCTCCGCTCGTTTGGGGTCGGTGCTGTGTACGGAACCTCCGAGCCCGAACGGGGTGTCGTTGGCCAACGCGAGGGCCTCCTCGTCCGACTCGACGCGGTAGACCACGATGACTGGTCCGAACAGTTCCTCCTTGTATGCCTGGGTCCCCTCGGCGACATCCGTCAGCACGGCCGGGCTGAAGAAGGCCTCCGGGCCGGAGGACAGCTCACCGCCGACGTGCAGGGTCGCGCCTTCCTCCACTGCCGTCTTGACCTGCTGATCCAACTTCTCCGCGGCAGCACGCGAGGACATCGGACCGTAGGTCTTCGGACGCTCGGCGGCAGGATCGGCCGGTTCGAGCTCCGAGGTCAGGCGGACCATTTCGGCCACGAAATCGTCATAGATTTCCCCGGAGACGATGATCCGCTTGTTGGAATTACACGCCTGCCCGGTGTTCTCGATCCGGGTGTCGAAGGCCAGCTGGGCGGACTCGGCCACGTTGTCGGTGTCCAGGACGACGAACGGGTCCGACCCACCCAGCTCCAGGACCACCTTCTTGAGGTTGCGCCCGGCGATTTCGGCCACCTTGGCACCGGCCCGCTCGGACCCGGTCAGAGACACACCTTGGACCCGCGGGTCACCGATGACCCTCTCGATCTGGT
>NZ_JAAVUN010000144.1 GCF_012163155.1 Kocuria subflava | reverse complement strand
CCATCACGGCCGTGGCCAAGCAGAACGAACTCGACCCCAAGCGCTTTGCCCCCAAGGCGATTCAGCACGCCATCTCAGGGCTCAAGAACGAATTGGTCGACGACGAGACCTACCTGTCCCGGGCCTCCGCCAACGACCCCTGGGAGCAGGCCGTGGCCCAGGTGTACCGCGGGTACACGCAGCGCCTGCGTGCCGCCAACGCCCTGGACTTCGATGACCTCATCGCCCAGACGGTGCACATGCTGCGGGCCTTCCCCGCGATCGCCGAGTTTTACCGACGCCGCTACCGCCACGTCTTGATCGACGAGTACCAGGACACCAACCACGCCCAGTACGCCCTGGTACGCGAAATCGTCGGTGACGGCCAGGACGCGTCGGTCCCACGGGGCGAACTCACCGTGGTGGGGGACTCGGACCAGTCCATCTACGCGTTCCGTGGTGCGGACATCCGCAACATCGTGGACTTCGAGCAGGACTACCCGAACGCCAGGACCGTGCTGCTTGAACAGAACTACCGTTCGACCCAGACCATCCTCTCGGCGGCCAACGCCGTGATCGCCAAGAACACCGGGCGGCAGCCCAAGCGGCTGTGGACCTCCACGGGCGACGGCGCGAACATCGTGGGCTACGCCGCCGAGTCCGCGCAC
>NZ_JAAVUN010000143.1 GCF_012163155.1 Kocuria subflava | reverse complement strand
TCCACCAACCGCCAGCGGTTCCAAGCCGAGTTGATGAACGTCCTCAATGAGCAGAACCTGGCGCTGAAGTCGGCCTTGGTCCATGCCTTGGTCTCCGAGCTTGGCGAACACGACGACGACGGCGAACCCGTCACCAAAGCCGGCAAACCCGAACCGAACACCGCCCTGCGGGATACGGAGAACGTGCCGTGGGACCAGGTCATCCACGAATACCTGGAACGTGAGGTCAAGCCTTTCGTGCCCGATGCCTGGATCGACGAATCCAAGACCAAGGAAGGCGCCGAGATCCCCTTCACCCGGCACTTCTACAAATACGTCCCACCTCGCCCGCTGGAAGAGATCGACCGCGACCTTGACGAAGTCCTCGGCCGCATCCGCGCCCGCCTGGGGCAGGTGGAGGCGTGATGCTGGTGAAAATTGGGAGTGCATGGCCTGATTCCTTGCCCCAAGGTTGGGCATTTGAGCGAATCGGTCAGTTATTCGAGTTGAGGAATACGTCAACGACTAGCTTGCTGGACGCGCCTTTGTCCGTAACCAAGGCGGGAGTTGTAGAGCAACTTGATCAAGTTGCTCTATCTGTGGATGGTGCGCCTAAGGAACTCGGCAAACCTGGCGGTATTGTGGTCAATAGTCCGTCTGATCGTAAGGGGTC
>NZ_JAAVUN010000142.1 GCF_012163155.1 Kocuria subflava | reverse complement strand
GGGGGGTGCCATATGCCTTTGGCCTGACCCTCGGAACCTTGTTGCAGTCCATCTTCTTGGACGTCCTGTTGGTCATGAGCGCACCTCTGGCTCGGAGGATGGCACCTCACCTGGGCAAATACGGTACGGCCAAAATGGCGACGGCGATGGCCATCAGCCTCGAATGCGGCATCGTCCTGATGGTGCCGGGGGTGGCGACCTTGGCGCTCGCGGGGTTGTTGAGTGTCCCGTTGGGCAAGATGCTCATCTTCGGCCTGATCGTCATTGTTCCGACGATCATGATCTCCATCGCCATCATGAACTTCTTCATCCCCCGCGGGCTCTGGAAGATCGAACAAGATCAGGAGTCTGCGGACGACGGCGAATCCGAACTCGCCGCGACGGACAGCGACTCCTCTCCGGCTGAAGCCAAGGACGGACTGGTCGACGGGCACGGGACCCGCGTGGGTCTGCTCCCGCATCAAGTCCACCAGGGTGTGGCGCGCCAGGCGAAGGAACCGCCCCTGATCCTGCTGTTCACCCCCATGCTGTTGGCGCTTGTGCTCATTGCCAGCGGCGCCATGCTCGAAATGGTGGGGCTCTCCAGCCCGCGGATGGACTTCCTCTCGTCCCCCGTGATTGCTCTGCTCATCAGCCTGTTGGGGACCAGCTAC
>NZ_JAAVUN010000141.1 GCF_012163155.1 Kocuria subflava | reverse complement strand
GAACGCATCCTGCAGTTGATCGACTCGGCGGAGTCCGGGAAGGGCCTTTCGTCGGTCCCCGCCGAGATCGGCGTCGTCTACGACCGACTCGAAGCGGCCATTCCGGATGATCCGCACATCCAACGGGTACTGCGCCGCGAACGCCGCATGGCCGAGATGCTCACCCAGCGCGGGTTCATCAAGAGCGACGTGATGCAGAAGCTCTCCATGGACACCCGAACCATGGACGAGTGCGCCGACTTCCTGGTCCGTTTCGTGGCCATCCGGGACGTACCGGCACCCGAGCTGGAAGCCAGCATCCAGGCGTTCGTCGACGAGGTACTGACGTGGTGCAAGGCGCACGGCGACCTGATGAGCCTCTACCTGAGCGTGGTTCCCGGGTGGGCCACTCCGGCGGTCCGCTCCGTGGTCATGCGCATGGTCATGCTCGAGTACCGCGATCCCCACCAGCGCGATGTCATCAAACGACTCCTCGAGGGCCTCAACGACCTCGTGGACGAAGGCCATTTCGCGGTACCCCCGCACATCGATTCCCCACTGCCTGTCACCGAAATCGGACCGGTGGAGCCCGGCTCCCTCAGCAACCAACAAGCAGGAGCGCTCAAGTGAGTCACGTTGCAGCCACACCGAATTCCCCCGGCCAGGGCGCCGGGG
>NZ_JAAVUN010000140.1 GCF_012163155.1 Kocuria subflava | reverse complement strand
AGGACGACTTCACGTCCGTGCTTGACACCAACCTGGTCGGCGCCTTTCGTGTGGCCAAGCGCGCGACCAAGGGCTTCCTCAAACTCAAGCGCGGTCGGATCGTGTTCATCTCCTCCGTGGTGGGGGTCATGGGTGCGCCCGGCCAGGCCAACTACGCCTCCTCCAAGGCTGGCCTGATCGGCATGGCGCGGGCCATCACCCGTGAGCTGGGCGCTCGGAACGTCACCGCCAACGTGGTTGCCCCGGGTTACATCACCACGGACATGACGGCGGAGCTGCCGGAGGACGTCACGGCCGACTACATGGCCAGCATCCCCGCCGGGCGATTCGGCGATCCTGCCGAGGTCGCCAGCGCCGTTCAGTGGTTGGCCTCGCCCGGGGCCGGGTACGTCAACGGGACCGTGATCCGCGTGGACGGCGGCCTCGGCATGGGCCTGTGACCCACACCGCCGCACCCCGAAACCACCAACGCCCACAGTCGAAAAACCCCCTCGATTGCAAGGAGAGCTGTTCATGAATTCCGTGGCAGGCAAGACCGTCGTCATCACCGGATCCTCCCGCGGCGTGGGCGCCGACACCGCCAAGGTCCTGGCGGGCGGGGGCGCCAACGTCGTCGTCAGCTACCGACAGAAGGCGCCGCGCGCCAACAAGGGCATCA
>NZ_JAAVUN010000014.1 GCF_012163155.1 Kocuria subflava | reverse complement strand
CGCCGCCCCCCCGGCGGGAGCACCGCCCCCCCGGGGGGGGGGGGGGGCCGCGTTCACGCCCCGGCCCCCCCCCCCGTCGTGGTTCAGAAGGGGTGGATCAGAAAAGTAAGCTCAGGAGATGGTAGCCAGAACCGCTCCGGCGGAGACCGTGTCCCCGGGGTTGAAGTCAAGGCCGGAGACCGTACCGGACTTGTGGGCCTTGAGCGGCTGTTCCATCTTCATGGCCTCGATGACCACCACGGTGTCGCCCTCCTCCACGGTGTCCCCGTTGTCCACCGCGAGCTTCACGATGGTGCCCTGCATGGGGGAGGTGAGGTCATCACCCGTGGCCTTGGTGGTGCCGCCGCGGCCCGAGCGCTCGCGGCGCGGCTTGGTGCCGCCGGGGGCCGAGGCCTTGGTGGAGCCCAGGACGGATGCAGGCAGCACAACTTCCAGTCGTTTGCCGGCCACCTCAACCACCACGCTGCGGCGCTCCTCCGGGTCTGCCGAGGATTCCGGCGTTCTGGAGAAGGGCTCGATCTGGTTGTCGAATTCCGTTTCGATCCAGCGGGTGTGCACGGTGAACGGCTCATCGTTGGCCGGTGCGAAGGCG
The DNA here is from genome assembly GCF_012163155.1 of Kocuria subflava. Lineage (GTDB taxonomy): Bacteria > Actinomycetota > Actinomycetes > Actinomycetales > Micrococcaceae > Kocuria > Kocuria subflava. The sequence continues at coordinate 79,389 of NZ_JAAVUN010000014.1, read as the reverse complement.
GGATCCGCCACCACGGCCCGGTCAAAGGGCACCACCGTTGCCATGCCTTCGATCGTGAGTTCGGCCAGTGCCCGGCGGGACCGATCCAGAGCCTGCTGACGGTCACGGCCGGTGACGATCAGTTTGGCAATCATGGAATCGAAGTTTCCGGAGACGGTCTCCCCGGCCTCCACACCGGAATCGATGCGAACACCGGGGCCGGTGGGCAGGCGCAGGGTGGACAGGGTGCCCGGTGCGGGCATGAAGTTGCGTCCGGGGTCCTCGCCGTTGATGCGGAACTCAATGGAGTGACCACGCACCTCAGGGTCCGTGTAACCGAGTTCCTCGCCGCGGGCCAGACGGAATTGTTCCCGGACCAGGTCGATCCCGGTGACTTCCTCGGAAACGGGGTGTTCCACCTGCAGGCGGGTGTTGACCTCAAGGAAGGAGATGGTGCCATCGGTTCCCACCAGGAACTCGCAGGTCCCGGCACCTTGGTAACCCGCTTCCTGAAGGATCGCTTTGGAGGATTCGTAGAGGCGGCCGTTCTGTTCGGCACTGAGGAACGGGGCCGGAGCCTCTTCCACCAGTTTCTGGTTGCGCCGCTGCAGTGAGCAGTCACGGGTGGAGATCACGGCAACGTTGCCGTGGGCATCGGCCAGGCACTGGGTTTCCACGTGTCGCGGGGAATCCAAGAACCGCTCCACAAAGCACTCGCCGCGCCCGAATGCAGCCGTGGCCTCACGCACTGCGGATTCGTAGAGCTCCGTGATGGATTCGCGTTCACGCACCACCTTGATACCGCGTCCACCACCGCCGAATGCTGCCTTGATGGCGATCGGCAGACCGTGCTGGTCTGCAAAGTCCACCACTTCCTGGGCTGACTGCACGGGCTCGGAGGTGCCGGGGACTCGCGGGGCGTCCACCCTCTCCGCAATGCGACGCGCAGCCACTTTGTCGCCCAGAGAGGCGATGGCATGCGGGGGCGGGCCGATCCAGGTCAAACCAGCGTTGATTACTGCCGCGGCAAAATCTGCGTTCTCGGACAGGAAACCGTATCCGGGGTGGATGGCATCAGCACCGGAGCGGGCGGCAGCGTCCAAGATTTTGTCGATCATCAGGTAGGAATCGGCCGCTGTGGTGCCACCCAGGCCGTAGGCCTCATCAGCCATCCGCACGTGCATGGCGTCCCGGTCCGGGTCCGCGTACACAGCAACGGAGGCAATGCCTTCATCGCGGGCGGCACGGATGATGCGCACCGCGATTTCACCGCGGTTGGCAATCAGGACCTTGGTCAGACGACGAAGGCCGGGGGTGGTGGCGTTGGGTGCCTCATGGGCTCCGGTCACGTGATCGATCTCCTCATCCGCTGCGCAGGTGCGCCAACCCGTTCTCTGTGGCCATCCCGCAATGGACGGCCATCCTGCAACCGACGGCCAATCTGTGGTGAACGTCCGAACTGAACCACAGCACTGTATTGGGTTGTTGTCCTCAAACGCACGTCACCGATCATTCGACCACACACCGGCGCGTAACTTGCTGTAGGACTCCCACAAACTCAGGCGCGTTCGCCGTGACGGCCCCACCACAGGGCGGCCTGTACCCGGGAGCTGACCTGCAGTTTTGCCAGGGTGTGGGACACGTGGGTCTTGACTGTGGACTCCGCCACCACCAGGTTCTTGGCGATTTCCTGATTGGAATGGCCTTCCGCCAAGAGACGTAACACGTCTTCCTCACGGCGCGTCAGCGGCTCCAGCAACGTGGGGGAGTCGCCGGCATGATGTGGGGAGTCCGGTTGATCGTGCGGGGGCGTGGCCGGGATTCCTCCCGACGACGACGCCCCCGGTGCACCCGTTCGCACCGCCCGATCGATCACAGTGCGCATGACAGCTGGTGAGAGCACTGCGTCCCCGCGGGTCACGCCGTGCACCGCGTTGATGATTTCCGCCGGTTCTGCGGATTTGACCAGAAATCCGTCCGCCCCGGCTTCAAGCGCTGCCAACACGTACTCGTCCAAGGCAAAGGAGGTCAGCATGATCACGGCAGCGCCGGTCTTGCGGAGATCGTCAATGGCGGACAAGCCGCTGTTTCCAGGCATGCGGATGTCCAACAACACCACGTCAGGGTGATGCTCACCAGCCAGCTGCAGGGCCTGCTGGGCGGTGCAGGCCTCCGCCACCACCTGGCAGGGTGGCGTTGCAGTTTCCAGGATCATCCGGACCCCGGCGCGGATGGCTGCGTGATCGTCAGCCAGCAGAACTGTGGTCAAGGGGTCTCCTCCTGGCGGGGTGGACGGTGGGAGCGGATTGTGGATCGGGGGGCTCCGGGACGCGCCCAGACTGCCCACTGGTTGTGCTTGCCTGCAGGACCGCCACCGGCCAGTGAGCTTTGACCATCCACCGTCGGCCGTCCTCTGCAGGACCGGCGTGGAAACTGCCGCCCAGATCCTGTGTTCGCATGGCCATGGAACGTAGACCCACCCCGCTGGTGAGCTCCGCGGGCTCTGGGCCCACCGTGCTGGAATCACCCATCTGGCTGTCCATGGGCGAAACGGCTGTCAGCGCCACATCTTCTCCAGTGACTGCCAGCCGGAAGGCCACAGTACCGGGGCCAGCATGTTTCAAAATGTTGGTCACGGTTTCCTGGACCACGCGGATCACAGTGTCCGCAGCCTCGGGTGAAGCCTGGGAGAGCAGTTCCACGGCGCCGTTTTCCACGGTGACCGAAGCTTGCGGGAAGGAAGCCCGCAGCCGGGCTTCAAGGTCCTCCGTGGCGCGTTGTGGATCCAGGTGCAGGTTGGCCGGGGCCTGATCACGTAGAACGTCTATCAGCGTCCGCATTTCCGTCAGGGCGTCCACGGATGCGGTCCTGATGGATTCCAGGACTGAATCCCGGGTGGCTTCCGGGGCGTTTCTCATGCCCTCTGTCCGCAGGGCCGCCGTCTGCAGAGCAACGGCAGAGAGGTGACCGGCCACGCCGTCGTGAAGGTCTTGGGCGAGCCTGCGCCGGTGCTCCTGGACCGCCAGGGCTGCTCGGGCCTGGGCCAGGTCGTGTTCGCGGGCGGTGAGTTCCTTTTGGGTGCGGGCGGCGTTCTCCGCCTCGGTGCGGGCCTGACGGTGGTGGCGGACCTCCCACGCCCACAGGGGAGGAATCAGCAGGACCACAGCGGTTTGCAGCACCAGGGCGAACCACACGGAGGCATTGTTGTGGGGGATCATCAGCGCCAGAATCCCCACAGTGGCGGTCACAGCAATACACAGTCCCGTGGTGAACCGCGCCAGGACACGGCTGCCGAACAGCACAGCAGTGAACACGGCCTCGAATTGGAGGAACACCGCACCCAAGCCGGAGGGCAGGACCATGGCTGCTGCGGACCCAAGTCCCGTGATGGTCAGGACTAGACCTGGATGGCGTTTGCGCCAGAGCGTGGCAGTGGCAGCAACCAGCAGCAACGCCAGTGTCACGCTGCGTGGCACCGGTGAGCTCAAGGCCAGCTCTCCGGAGATGGACCACCCGGCGCTCCAGAGCAGCACCACCAACGCCACGTACAGCGCCGCTGCACGGACGTCCAGTCTGGTGTCGGGGGAAACCATGTGCTGAATCTATCGGGTGGGACGGACGTCACAAGGCCGAGTCCGGTACAGGCCGGGCGATCTCATCCATTGGTACCGGTTCCCGGTGGGTCCAAGACGGCACCGTTGGCGGATGTGTGGCTGGGGTGGCCGCCACAAGATGGATTCATGGACACCTTCAGCAATGTGGCCACGGGCCTGAGCACCGCCGACGCCGGCACCTTGGTGCTGTTGGCTTTGGTGGATTCCACCAGTACGGGCACGTTGGTGCTGCCCCTGGTCCTGCTGCTGTTTCTGCCCACGGTGCACCACAGCCGGGGAAACGGCCGGGGAACAGGTGTGCAGGCACCAACACCGGCCGGATCCGCACCACCAGCACCCGGGACATCCACACCAGCGCCCATCAGATCCACACCCGCGCCATCACGGGCCAACGCCACCATCCGCGTGGTGGTCTACCTGATGGTCATCGCAGCCTTCTACTGGCTGGTGGGTGTAGCCATCATGGCCGGCTTCCAGGGGGTGGCAGAGCCCGTGGGCCAGATCCTGAGCTCCAGAGCGGGTGCCGTCATGCTGGTTGCAGTGGCCGTGGGTCTGCTGATCCTGAGTTGGTGGGTGGATCCCAAGGTCATTGAAAAGCGTGGCGGTGACCCGGAGGCCGGAACCCGGCGATGGGTGCAACGCGCACAGCATGCGGTGGGGTCCTGGAAGGGTGTTGGCGCACTGGCACTGGGCGCGGGACTCATTGAGCTGGCCACCATGCTCCCGTACCTGGCCGCCATGGGAGGGCTGGCGCAAGCCGATCTGGGGGTCGTGGAAACGGTGGTGGTCCTGGCCCTGTACTGCCTCATCATGATCGCACCGGCGCTGCTGCTGTGCCTGGTCCACGCGGTGCTGGGGAGCCGGATCGAACGCCCCGTGGCCGCATTGCGGGACTGGGCTGTTCGTGCCGCACCCACCACGCTGGCGTGGATTCTGGGCATTGTGGGTGTGGTGATCTTGGTCCGCACCCTGCCGGGGCTGCTGGGAGCCTGAGCCGTCACAGTCTCGGCTGCGGCTCCCACAACTCACCCAGGCCAACACCGGCTTGGTCGGCAAGAATCCGCAGCCCGTTGACGGAGAGCCCGATCACCGCGTGCAGGTCCCCGTCCACCCGTTCGATGAACGCCGCCCCGTACCCATCCAGGGTGAAGGAACCCGCCACCCACAGGGGTTCGCCGGTGGCAACGTAAGCGGCGACGTCGTCGTCGGACATGTGGGTGAAGGTGACGTCCGCACCGGCCTCCAGTCCACCGGCGAATCCGGTGCCGCCGGCCTCCGGGGCGCGGGTGTCGATCAGCCAGTGGCCCGTGTGCAAATGTCCGGTTCGTCCGCGCATGGCCGAGATGCGCTCGGTGGCGCGCTCGGGGGTCAGCGGCTTGCCGTGAACCTCCCCGTTGAACGCGAACACGGAGTCGCAGCCGATCACCAACCGGCCCTTGGCCTGGGGCAGGGCTGCCACGGCCTCGCATTTGGCGCGCGCCAGGCTCAGCGCGATCTCCCCGGGTTCAGTGGCGCCGGAGGCCAGCGTCACGGCCTCCTCGTCCACGTGCGAGGTCAGCTGCGTGAATCCCACACCTGAGTCCCGCAGAAGTTTGGCGCGAGCAGGGGATTGGGAGGCCAACAGCAGCAGGGGAGTCTCAGACATGCGCCCAGCGTAGAGCAGTTGATCGCCGCGGAAGATCCTTGCCCCGGGGTGCGTTGGGCAGGGTGGAGACAGTTTTTCACGACGACGGCGCCCGGTGCGGACAGTGAGGCAGATCAGATCATGCACGGTGAATACAAGGTCCGCGGCGGCAAACTGGTGGTGGTTGACCTGGAAGTCTCGGGCTCGCAAGAGCTGAGGATGTTCAAGGACGTGGTGGTCTCCGGAGACTTCTTCCTGGAACCGGACGAGGCATTCGAGGATCTCCACGCCGCGCTGGAGGGACTCCCGGCGTCCTTGAGCGTGGAAGGGCTCACCCGGGCCATCGAGGCCAAGTTCGAGGCCCGCGCGGAGGCCACAGGGGAAGAAGTCCGCATGATTGGCTTCAGCGCGGAGGCTGTGGCCATCGCGGTGCGCCGTGCGGTGGGCGCAGCCAAGAGCTGGGATGACCTGGACGTGGAAGTCATACCCATGAAGACCATGGACCCGGCCATGCACGTGGCACTCGATGAAGTTCTGGCTGCGGAGATGGCAGCCGGACGCCGTGGCCCCACGCTGCGCTTCTGGGACTGGGACGACGCCCTGGTGGTGATCGGCTCCTACCAGTCCGTGCGCAACGAGGTGGACCTGGAGGCCGCTGCGGTGAACAACGTGGGGGTCACCCGGCGCATCACCGGCGGTGGAGCCATGTTCATGGAACCCGGCAACTGCGTGACCTACTCCCTGATGGTGCCCGCTGGCCTGGTGGAAGGACTCAGTTCCGAGCGTGCTTACGCATTTTTGGACGAATGGGTCATGGGCGCCCTGGAGCAGATCGGGGTCAAGGCCCATTACGTCCCGCTCAATGACATCACCACGGATCAGGGCAAGATCGGCGGGGCCGCCCAGCGTCGATTTGCCGATGGCACGTTGCTGCACCACGTGACCATGTCCTATGACATTGATGCCAACAAGATGCTGCAGGTCCTGCGGATCGGCCGCGAAAAGCTCTCTGACAAGGGCATCAAGTCCGCCAAGAAGCGCGTTGACCCCATGCGCTCGCAGACTGGCATGGCCAGGGAGGCGATCATCGAGTCCTTCCAGGCGCATTTCCTGGAGCACTACCGTTCCCACCTGGGTGACTACCGCCCGGAGGAACTGGAGGCCGCTGGGCAGCTGGTGCGCACCAAGTTCGCCACGGAGGCCTGGACCCACCGGGTCAAGTGACTCCACCCCACCCACGATTGCCGAGTGTGGCGGGTTTGGTGGCCCCCGGCACGGGGAAACCACCAAACCCGCCACACTCGGCGGGGACGGAGGGAAGCGTCAGACGGTGCAGAGGGTGCTGCGGGTCAGGAACCGGTGGCCGGTGGGGGCCTCCAGGGAGAACCCAGAGCCACGGCCGGGCACGGCGTCGATGATCAACCTGGTGTGTTTCCAGGCCTGGAACTGCTCCCGGGAGATGTAGAGCTCCAGAGGCCCCAGGTCTGAACCGTCGGCCGCCGTGAGCACAGCAGTCCCCAGCAACACATCGGAATCCCCCGTGCGGAATTCTCCCACGGGGAAGCACATGGGCGCGGAACCTTCACAGCATCCACCGGACTGGTGGAACATCAACGCACCGTGCCGGTGCCACAGCTCGCGCAACAGTTCGACGGCGGCGTTCGTGTAGCCCACCCGTACGACGTCGTCCTCCGGACCCGCGGTGGCCTCCAGGGCGACGTCGGGTGTGGAGGGATCCACTGCTCGGTCCGCTTCTTCTGTCATCAGAACAGTCCCATCTCCTTCTCCGAGTAGGAGACCAACAGGTTCTTGGTCTGCTGGTAGTGATCCAGCATCATCAGGTGGTTCTCCCGCCCGATGCCGGAGGACTTGTACCCACCGAAGGCCGCGTGCGCGGGGTAGTTGTGGTACTGGTTCACCCACACTCGGCCCGACTGGATGGCGCGCCCGGCGCGGTAGGCGGTGGTGCCGCTGCGGGCCCACACGCCGGCACCCAGGCCGTAGAGGGTGTCGTTGGCGATCGAGATGGCGTCGTCAAAATCCGTGAACGAGGTCAGGGAGAGCACCGGCCCAAAGATCTCCTCCTGGAAGATCCGCATGGAGTTGGTGCCTTCAAACACGGTGGGCTTGACGTAGTAACCCTCCGCAAGGTCGCCGTCGAGCATCAGCCGCTCACCGCCGGTGAGCACCTTGGCGCCTTCCTGTTTGCCGATCTCCAGGTAGGAGAGAATCTTTTCCAGCTGATCCGTGGAGGCCTGGGCGCCCACCATGGTGTTGGTGTCCAGCGGGTTGCCCTGGACCATCTTGTTCACGCGCTCGATGCCGGCGGCCACAAAGTCGTCGTACATGCCCTTCTGCACCAGCGCGCGCGACGGGCAGGTGCAGACTTCGCCCTGGTTCAGCCCGAACAGGGCAAAGCCCTCCAAGGCCTTCTGGTAGAACTCATCCTGCTGCTGGGCGATGTCCTCAAAGAACACGTTGGGGGACTTGCCACCCAGCTCCAAGGTGACCGGGATGATGTTCTCCGAGGCATACTGCATGATCAGTCGGCCCGTGGTGGTCTCACCGGTGAAGGCGATCTTGCGGATGCGCTTGTTGGAGGCCAGGGGTTTGCCGGCTTCCACGCCAAAGCCGTTGACCACGTTGACCACACCGTCCGGCAGCAGGTCCTGGATGAGTTCGATCAACACCAGGATGGATGCCGGAGTCTGTTCGGCGGGCTTGAGCACCACGCAGTTGCCTGCGGCCAGGGCGGGCGCCAGCTTCCACACCCCCATGAGGATGGGAAAGTTCCAGGGGATGATCTGACCCACCACGCCCAAGGGCTCGTGGAAGTGGTAGGCCACGGTGTCCTCATCGATCTGAGACAGTCGGCCTTCCTGGGAGCGGATGGCTCCCGCAAAGTAGCGGAAGTGGTCAATGGCCAGGGGAATGTCCGCGGCCAGGTTCTCCCGGACGGGTTTGCCGTTGTCCCAGGTTTCGGCCACGGCCAGCGTTTCCAGGTTCTCTTCCATACGGTCCGCGATCTTGTTCAGCAGGATCGCGCGTTCCGTGGGAGTGCTGGTGTTCCACGACGGCGCCGCTGCCCAGGCCGCATCCAGTGCGGCCTCGATGTCTTCTGCGGTTCCGCGGCCCACCTCTGTGAAGGGCTTGCCGTTGACGGGGGAGACGTCCTCGAAGTACTCACCCTTGACGGGGGCCACCCACTTGCCGCCGATGAAGTGTTCGTAGCGGGACTTGAAGCTGACGGGTGAATCAGCCTGACCGGGTTGTGCGTAAACCGTCACGATGGACTCCTTTGTCACGTGGATTCTTGTGCGGCGCTGCCTCATGGATGCCGGGCAACCGGTGGGTCGGTCGGGATCGGACCGGCCCACGACGGACATGTCATGGACTCACTGACCCTGAACATGTGACGGAGGACACGCCGTTGGGGTCACGCTACTGCACGCCGAGCCTTCGTGCAGCCGGTTGGCGGGTGTGCATTCGCTGGGAAGCCGGCAGCACGGGTGACATGAAAACTGGGCCACGTCGGAGGAAAACGGCGAGCGGAACAGGCGATCCTTTTGTCACACATGGATTGTTTGCTGAAACAATGACGCCGCCCGTGGTGGGCCCAAAGGGGAGAAGATCACAGAATGATGACCGTTTCATCACAAATTGTGCAGACCACTTCTCAGCCTGGAACGCCGGATCTATGTTGACTCCATGGCGGGCACCACACCGCCAAACCGCCTGGCCAACCAGGATATGGATGCCCCACGGTGACCCGAATCTGCGTCCAGGGATTCCGGGTTGCCGCCACAGATGACGGCAACAGGCACCCAGGTGGTCTCTCCAGGAGAAAACTCTCATGAAAAACATCACTGCTGTATTCAACTCTGCCTCCAACGATTCTGTGATGATTTCTCAAACTCCGGAAAGTATTGGAGTCCCGGGTTTGTCTCGGCGTCGTATTCTGGTGGGCGCAGGCGGGGCACTGGCTGCCACGGTTCTGATGGGTGCTGTGGCACCAACGGCTGCGCAAGCCGCCCGGGCCGCGCTGCCCACTGCCGTTGATCCGGCACAGAGCGGGTGGGGAAACTTTGCCACCAGCGGCCGGTACGAGTTGTTCGGTGGCACGTTGAACATCTCCGCCCCGTGGTGGGTGCCCAGCGTGGATCGCATTGGCATGCAACTGGCCTATCAGTCCACCAGTGCCTCCACCCTGCAGGTCTCCTGGCAGGACAACAACAACGGCTCCGTGGTCTCCAGGACCTTGAAGCCGGGGGAGGTGTGGCGGCACAACACCAACTTCACGGCCCTGGGCGGTTTCGACGCCGTCAAGACCCTGCGGGTGGTGGCCAACGGCAAGGAACCGGTCAACCCAGCCTGTGAGGTGGTCCTGGCGCCTTGGTTGGCCCAGCGGGCCATGCTGCCCTCCGGTGGAGATGCCACCATCACGGATGCTGCCGCGTGCGGGGCCGACTTGGGTACCGTGCGCTGGGCATTGGCCAGCATGGTCACCCCGGGCACACCGCAGGCCGTGGACGTGACCACGTTCTTCCCGGACCTGCCCCTGATGCGTGACGAGGCAGTGAACTACCTCTACAACCTGGTGGGCATGCCGTACGTGGAGACTCGTCTGGGTTCGCCCTACGTGGACGTTGACTGGCGCAATCCGTACAAGCGCGCCATCTTCTGGGCCACGCAGTCCGGGATCAGCACGGGGCGGACGGCATCGGATGGCTCACGGACCTTCCGCCCGGCCCAGATGATCTCCCGTGAAGTCATGGCGCTGTTCCTCTACCGCTACGCCAAGACCTTCACCTGGGCCCCGGGGATGACCGCCAAGCGATTCGCGTTCTCGGATGTCAACCCCAACAGCCCGTACGCGGATGCCATCGGTTGGTTGGGTGCCATGGCTCTGGCCACCGGCCCCACGTTCCGCCCCAAGGATGCACTCACCCGCCGTGAGGCCGTGCGTTTCGTTCAGGGGCTGAGCACCGTCTGAGCAGTCCTTGCACCCCTCGGTGACCACGACGGCGGTGGGTCCGGTACCAGACCGGGCCCCCCCCCCGTCGTGGTGGTGTGGCGAGCCACAGCAGCCGGGATCAGGCAGGGCGCGCCAGGTCCAAGGCGTAGGCCAAGGTGTCCAGACCGGGTGAGCCCAGGGACAGAGCGTGGCGGTGGAACTCCCGCAGGGAGAACTGACCTGCCGTGGCCGCCCTCCACAGGTCCCGCTGTTGCTCCCAGACCCGCTGACCCAGTTGGTACACCGGTGCCTGCCCCGGCCAGCCCATGTAACGCATCCATTCAAAGCGCAGGGAGGCATCTCCCATCACAATGTTGTCCTTCAGGAATGCCCACCCGACCTCCGGGGACCACCGCCTGGCGCCTGCTGCCTGGCCCAGCAGGGGATCCAACTCGGTAGGAATCGGCAGGTCACAGTGGAACCCGATGTCAAAGACCACGCGTGCTGCACGCATGCGTTGGGCGTTGAGCATGCCCATCCGGTCCCCGGGATCCTGCAGAAACCCCAGATCGTCCATGAGCCGCTCGGCGTACAGCGCCCAGCCTTCCCCGTGACCCGGTACCCACAGCGCAATCCGCCGCCAACGGTTCAGGGTCTGGGCGGCGGCAATGGCCGTGGCGAACTGGAGATGGTGGCCGGGCACACCCTCGTGGTAGACCGTGGTGCGCTCACCCCAGGTCCGGAAGACCTCGGTCCCGGCAGGTACAGACCACCACATCCGTCCCGGGCGTTGGAAGTCCTCTGACGGCGGGGTGTAGTAGATGCCACCGTCCGTGGTGGGCGCAATCCTGGCCTCCAGGTGCTGCATGGGTTCCGGGATCTCAAAATGGGTGTCCGCCAAGGACTGGATGGCGTGTTCGCTAACACCTTGCATCCAGGAGATCAGCTCATGGCGCCCGTGCAGCTGCCGGTGGGGATCGGCATCCAGGGCATCCATGGCGGCCCGGATGTGATCATCACCGGCGTGCTCCGGGAGGATTTCCGATGCCGTCAAACGCATCTGCTCCGTCACGGCTCGCAGTTGCTGGGCACCCCAGCGGTAGCTTTCCTCAAGGTCCAGCTGGGCACCGCTGTGTTCCTGCAGGCGCAAAGCGTATTCGTGCCTCCCCACGGACATACCCTCCGGTGCTGCCTGCGCAATGGCACGCAACTCCTGCGCCAACCCCGTGTAGGCACGCCGGGCGGCATCCACCGTGGAGTGCAACTGCCTGCGCATGGTCTCCGGCATCTGCACCACGTGGGGCCGGTGGGTCAGCCCCATGAACGCCCCGTCCACGGAGGCGTAGTTCTCCGCCTGCTGGGCGGCATTGAGCAACTGGGGCCGGGCGGTGACCGGACCGTGCTCCTGCCGGTGACGCACCCCTGAGATCAGGCTGGTCACCGCACCGGGGACCTCCGCCAGCTGGGAGAGCACCACATGCCAGTCGTCGTCCGTGTTCTTGGGCAGGTTGTCAAAGGCCTCCCGGATCTTCTGCACGGGGGAGGAGATCCCGTTGATCCGCGCCCCACCCCAGCCGTTCTGGTACAGGGCGGTGGCCACTCCGATTCGTTCCCGTAGGGCATGGGCGGTGACGCGGTCGACGTCGTCCGTGGGTTGCGCCTGATCCAGATCCCGCAGGGTGGTGCGCAGCGCATCCTGTTCGGCCTCAAGGCCCTCCGGCCCAAAATCCGGATAGCCCCAGCCGTGTGTGGGCGCGTTGAGTTCAATGGCCCACGACGGATTGAGGGTCAGCAGACGGTCCAGGTGCGCATTGGCAGTCTGGTCGATGGCCGAAGCCTCACGCGGACCCTGGGGAGTGCTGACAAGGGCGGAATCTGGTGTGGGGGCTCCGGTGGATCGACTCATGATCCACCGACTTTAGCTGCTTGCCGCTGATTCAACGGTCGGCTTCAACGATCGGCAGCCGCAACGCTTCGAATGAATCAGCGGAACGGCAGGGTGCGCCGCCATGCGCCCAGGCCGGGACGCAGGCGCAACCCGAGGCGCGCGCGGCGGTTCTGTGCACGCCTGGTGCCCGTGGTCTCCGACTCTTGCGTCTCCGCAGCGGCGGCGAGAATCACTGCCGTGACCGCAGCAACCTCCTCCGGCGTGGGGTTGCCGCCCACAAAGTGGACGGCGGAGTCCTCCGCATGCAGGTGTTCCGGCAGCTGCTGGTCACCATAGGGATTCACGACGTCGTTGCCGGCGCCGTTGTGGCCCTGCTGGCCAGGTTGCTGGTGATGGGTGCTCACAGCGGAATGTTCCCGTGCTTCTTGGCAGGCGTGGAGGCCCGCTTCTCCCGCAGACCACGCAGTGCGCGGATGATGTTCTCCCGGGTTTCGGACGGGGCGATCACCGAGTCCACGTACCCGAGCTGGGTGGCCTGGTAGGGGTTGAGCAGCTGCTCCTCGTACTGCTTCACCAGCTCGGCGCGCTTGGCCTCGACGTCCTCACCCGCCTCCGCGGCAGCCTTCAAGTCACGGCGGTAGAGGATCTCCACCGCGCCCTGGGCGCCCATCACTCCGATCTGCGCCGTGGGCCAGGCCAGGTTGATGTCAGCACCCAGTTTTTTGGAGCCCATCACAATGTAGGCACCGCCGTAGGCCTTGCGGGTGATCAAGGTGATCAGCGGAACCGTGGCCTCCGCGTAGGCATAGAGCAACTTGGCACCGCGGCGAATGATGCCGTTGAACTCCTGATCCGTTCCCGGCAGGAAGCCAGGCACATCCACCAGGGTCAGGATGGGAATGTTGAAGGCATCGCAGTGGCGCACAAACCGTGCGGCCTTCTCAGAGGCCGCAATGTCCAGGGTGCCTGCAAACTGCATGGGCTGATTGGCCACGATCCCCACGGTGTGACCCTCCACCCGGGCATAACCGATCATCACGTTGGGCGCGTAGAGGGCCTGCATCTCCAGAAAATGCCCCTCATCCACCACGGCCTCGATCACCGCGCGCATGTCATAAGGCTGGTTGGCTGAATCCGGGATCAAGGAATCCAGATCCAGGTCCTCGTCCGTGAGCTCGAATTCCTGGTCATGGTCCAACAAGGGCGGTTCGGTCAAGTTGTTGGAGGGCAGGAACTCCAGCAACTCACGCAGGAAGTCAATGGCATCGGATTCATCCGTGGCCAGGTAGGTGGCCGTTCCCGTGGTCTCGTTGTGCTGCCGGGCACCGCCCAGGGTCTCCATGTCCACGTCCTCACCCGTGACGGTCTTGATCACGTCCGGGCCGGTGATGAACATGTGGGAGGTCTCATCCACCATGATGATGTAGTCCGTCAGCGCCGGAGAGTACGCGGCACCACCGGCACAAGGGCCCATGATCAAGGAGATCTGCGGGACCACACCGGAGGAACGGACATTCATGTTGAAGATGTCCGCGAACATGGCCAGGGAGGCCACACCCTCCTGGATGCGCGCGCCACCGCCGTCGTTGATCCCGATCACCGGGCAACCGTTCTTCAACGCGAACTTCTGCACCTTGACGATCTTCTCGCCGTTGGCCTCGGACAAAGATCCGCCCAGGACGGCAAAGTCCTGGGAGTAGATGGCCACCAGGCGTCCGTCGATGGTGCCGTAACCGGCCACCACACCGTCACCGGGCATTTTCTTCTTGTCCATGCCGAATGCGGAGGTGCGGTGGACCCGCAAGGCATCCAACTCCACAAAGGAATCCTGGTCCAGCAACATTCCCACGCGCTCGCGGGCGGTGTTCTTGCCCCGGGAGTGCTGGCGCTCAATGGCGGCCTCACCAGCGGGGGCAAAGGACTGGTCCCGGCGGTCGCGGAAATCGGCAATCTTGCCAGCAGTTGTGGACAAGTCGTGGCTCATGGCACCTCGCAGCTCACCGGAGAAACATCAGTTCTCCGGGCACGGATCAGCGGTGGACCTGGCCAGTCTAGGGAAGTCTGCCGACCAGCTCCGTTGTGTGACTTCTACAAATTCTTGGTCACCGCACGCGGCCCACGGTGACCTTCCACGGGCGCACAGCACGTTCGGTGATGACTTCTTCGACCAGCAGGGGGTCAGGATCCAGGAGTTCCAACGCCTGCTCGGGGGAATCGGCCTCAATGATCAGCAGTGCACCGGCGGGGGCGTCGTCGTCGTAGGGGCCTGCGGCCAAGAGGAGACCAGCCACCTCCAGTTCGTTGAGGAACTGGCGGTGTGCGGGGCGGTGTTCGGCCAGGGCATCCGCTGAACCGCCGTAAACGTAGGTGACTGCGTGAAGGGACATCTGGATCCTTGTCAGGTGGGTGTGGTCAGTGGGGTGCCGGGCTGTCAGAGGTCACGTGCGGGCAATTCCTGGCCCGTTCAGGGGTCCGCCTGGGGCCACGGCTACTACTGTGGATGTGAAACACATCAACATCACGACGATAACCCCGCCCGCCCGGGCGCGGAAACAGGAGAGTGGATGACCCGCGCAGGTGGCGATGGCAGCAGGCAGGTTGCCCCAGGGCAACTGGCTCATGACCAGGCCTTGCACCGGGATCTGGAACAAATTCTGGGTGCGCCGGTGGTGATGCTTTCTGAGGTCGGGTCCACCAATCAGGAGTTGGCCGACCGTGCCCGTGACGCCGCGTTGCACGGGCAGACCCCGGAGGACCTGACGTTGGTTGCCACAGATTTCCAGAGCCAGGGTCGCGGTCGCCTGGACCGCACCTGGGTGGTGGAACCTGGCGAGGCCCTCACGTTCTCTCTGCTGTTGCGTCCCGCAGCCCCCAGCGGACAGCCCCTGCCCACCCAGAGCTTCGGATGGCTGACCATGCTGCTGAGCTGCGCAGTCGTCCAGGCCCTGGCCGATCACGGCGTGCAGGCGCAGGTGAAATGGCCCAATGACGTCCTGGTGGGCGATCGCAAGATGGTGGGTGTGCTGGCCTCCCTGGTGACTTTCGACCACCTCCCACCAGCAGTGGTGGTGGGAGCCGGGATCAACGTCAGCTCCACACACCTGCCGGTGGACACCGCAACATCCGTGGTGCTGGAAGGCGGCACCGGGGACCGGGCGCTTCTGCTGCGTGCCATGGTGAGCAGATTCCTGCCCATCTACCGCAGTTACTGCGCCGACCCCACCCAACTCACCCGGCCTGACGGAACCCTACGGGCCCTGGTGGAAGGCCTGCTGGGCACCCTGGGGCGCAGGGTTCGCGCCGAACTGCCCGGTGACCAGACTCCCCTGGAAGGTCAGGCAGTCGGCTTGGACGATCACGGCGCCTTGATCATTCGTGACGACGACGGCGCTCACCACCATCTCAACGCCGGAGACGTGATCCATCTGCGTCCCGTGCAGGAGGCGCGGTGAGCAAAAAGTTAGGCCTGGAATCAGGGGAGCACGTGGTGGTCTCCACCGTGGCTCACCCGTCCAAACTGCTGAAGCCTGCGGTGGTGCTGGTGCTTGCGGTCTTCACCCATGCCCTGCTGCAACGGATGTTGGAGGTGCGTTGGCGGCCCATGGATGACACCTGGCAAACGGTGCACTCGGTGTTGGGAACGGGATTGTCCCTGCTGTTGGTGTTGGTGATCGTTCTGGCGGTGGTGCGCCCGGTCATGCGTTGGGCACTGACCCGCTTGGTGTTGACCAACCGTCGTTTGATGCTGGTGGGCGGGGCCGCACCACGCGGGGGAGTGCGAATCCCGCTGCTGTGGTTGCAGCGGGTGGAAGCACGCCCCGGACGCGGCTTTCTGGGTAGTGCCGGGATCGGGACGTTGAGCGCCGATTTCGGGGCCTCCGGTGTCCTGCGCCTGAACCACGCGCCGCAGGTGGAACAGTTCGCCGGGCTCATCCAGGAAACTTGCGATGCTCAGCACCGCTTGGCCCAGGGCTACGCCGGTGCCGGTGATTGGGGGAGGCCGTCATGACACCGTGGAGACCTTTTCAGCGTGACCGTGACGCCGATCCCGGCGCGGACACCGTGGGCCCGGAAAGCGTGGGCCCGGACAACGTGGGCCAGGATCAGGCAGGCCTGGATGAGGCGAGGCAGCAGCGGGAGCCGAGCGACGGCGTCGTGACCCAGCCTGAAATCGGACCCCAAACGGCGCAGATCAACCTGAACCTGCGCAATCCGGTGCAGGCCAACGTGTACGGATCGGAAGAATCCCGCCAGGCCTTCCATGACCTGGAGAATCTGCTGCTGGGCTCTGAACGTGACATGACCCGGCGGGAGGCTGCACACAGCGGTGGTTTGTCCCTGCTCAACGCCCGCAAGATCTGGCGAGCCATGGGCTTCCCCAATCTCACGGATGAAGAGGTGTATTTCACCGCCCGTGACGCCGAGGCCCTGCGGGACATCTCCGAATTGGTGCTCAATGACGAGGTCACGGAGGAGGGTGCCCTGTCCCTGGTCCGTTCCATGGCGCAGATGACCGACCGCATGGTGGTGTGGCAGGTGGAAGCGCTGGTGGAGGACCTTGTGGTCAACGGTGAGCGCACGGACGCGCAAGCTCGCCGGGAACTGCTGAACCTTCTGCCCAGGCTCATGCCCACGCTGGAAAAGCTGCTGATCTATTCATGGCGGCGTCAACTCAACGCTGCCGTGCAACGGTTGGCCATGCGTCAGGAGCGCCCGGACGGTTCCACCATGAGCGGTCTGCGTGATGCCGATGACGACGACGACTCCACGGACCTTCCGCTGGCTCGCGGCATTGGGTTCGCGGACATGGTGTCCTACACCTCGTTGTCCCGGCAGATGAACGAACGCACGTTGGCGGCACTGGTGCAGCGCTTTGAACAACGCTGTGCCGAGGTGATTGCCGTGGGTCGGGGTCGGCTGATCAAAACCATCGGTGACGAGGTCATGTTCATGGCCGAATCCCCGGAGGAGGGCGCGTTGATGGCGCTCGCGTTGGCGCGCATCATTCGTGATGATCCGGAACTTCCACAGTCCCGTGTTGCGTTCGTGTGGGGTCGTGTGTTGCCACGATTGGGTGACTTGTACGGTCCAACTGTTAATTTGGCTTCGCGGTTGGTTGCATTGACCCCGCCGGGCAGTGTGCTGGTGGATGCGTCCACGGCCTCAGTTCTGCGTGGGGATGACCGATTCGTGCTGACCCCCAAACAAACGCACAACGTGCGGGGCTTCGGTGACGTTCAGCCCGTGGAACTCTTGGAAGGACCCGGCCAACAACTTGAGGTGGATTACGCGTGAGCGTTGAACTGGTGATTCGCGCAGGAGCAGCCACGGACCGTGGTCTGCGGCGGGAAACCAACGAGGACTCCCTGGTGGTCACCCGCACCATGTGCGCGGTGGCCGATGGCATGGGCGGTCATGAGGCCGGCGAAGTGGCATCGGCCCTGGCCGTGCGGACCCTGGGCGGATCTCAGCTGTTCACGTCTCCGGACCCGTGGAGCGTGGAGGTTCCGGCCGAGCCCACGCCGTTGGACGACGTCGCCCGGTTCCGTGCCCGTGTGGAACGTGAGTTGAAACTCGATCCGGAAGTTCCGGATGCCACGTTGATGCTGCTGAGCAAGCTGCGTGCTGTTCTGGGTGCTGCGGACACGGCCATCCAGGAGCAGCTGGGAGGCCGGGCCGGTACCACCATCACCGGTGCCTGGCTGGTGGATGTTGAAGGCACCCGCCTGTGGTTGGTGTTCAACGTGGGCGACTCCCGGACCTACCGGTTGGTGCGCCCGCAGGGTGCCACGCCGGCCCCGGATCACGCGTCCGTGGCGCATCACCCCACCGGGGAGTTCACGGCCCATGTGGCGGATTCCCAGCCCGTTGAGCCTGCTCAGGAGCAGATCGCGGATGCCGACTCACCGGGTGTGGAGGTGGCCACCACCTCGCCGTTGCCCGTGGCACCCACACCCAAGGACGGCCCGCAGCCGGAGGTCCAGCAGATCACGGTGGATCACTCCGAGGTGCAGTACCTGGTGTCCATCGGCCAGATCACTCCCGCACAAGCCATGGTGCACCCGCGGCGCAACGTGATCACCCGCGCACTGGGAACCGGTCAGGTGTGGGAACCGGACATCTGGGTGGTCCCCGCTGAGCCGGGGGACCGCCTGTTGTTGTGTTCAGACGGTTTGACCGGCGAGGTTGCCACCGCCCACATCGCTCGGGTCCTGCACTCGGTGCCGCACCCCAAGGAGGCAGCGGACGTTCTGGTCAACGCCGCTCTGCGCGCCGGGGGCCGGGACAACGTGACGGTGATTGTTGCCGATGCCGTGGCCTCCAGGCCTGCGGATGAGGACACCACCACGTTTGTGCCCATCGACATGCGTCACGACCTCGGCTGATTTTCTTCCCCCGAACGTGAGATCACCGGTTGGTGTTGAGATCACCCACAATTGCAGGTGATCTCAACACCAACCGGTGATCTCACGTCAGATGAGGGACGGCCTCAGGCCTTCTCGCTGCGCGGCCAACGCCCTGCGGCGCGTTCCGCAGCCACCCAGTCGGCTGCCTCCTGCTGACGCTTGGCCTCAGCACCGGTGGCGATCTCCGCCCGCAGATGCTCAGGAGCAAAGTCGAAGGCTTCGACCACATCCATGATGTGTGGGCGCAACCGGGTGACCAGGCGGTCCACGTAGGACTCCACCATGCGCCCGCGCATCAAGGACATCCGACCGTGGGACAGGTACCAGTCCAGGTCAGCCTCGATCACGGACAGGCCGAACAGATCGCGCAGCCACAGCAGCACCTGATGCGTTCCGGGATCCTCGACCTTCTCCAACGCCCGGGTGAAGGCCTCCCACTGCAACAGGTGGGCGTGGGCCTTGGCAGCCTCGATCAGGCGGTGCTGGTTGCGGTCAAAGGCTTCTGCCGTGGCCTCCGGGGAGCCCTTGCCGGCCCCGCGCATGTTCTCCGCGACCTCACCGATCATGGAGCGCACGCGGTCGGTCAGCAAGGTGCGCTGAGTCTCCGGGTCCCGCAAGGCATTGACGGAGCGGCGCGGATCCGCGGAGTCGCGGAAGACCTGGGACAGGCCCCGCAGACCGGAACGGTTCACGGCCGTTTCTGCCGCACGGTCGGCCACCCAACGCGCCATGACGCCCACGTCCATGCGAGCGAACTCCTTGGCGTGATCGCCCAGCAACCGCTTGGCCACCAGCTGCATCAACACGGTGTTGTCACCTTCAAAGGTGGCGTAGACGTCCATGTCATGGCGCAGGTCCGTGATCCGGTTGGCGGAGAGGAACCCGGCACCGCCGCAGGCCTCGCGGCATTCCTGCAGGGAGTCCAAGGCCAACCGGGTGGAGGTGGCCTTCATGGCCGCTGCCAGAGTTTCCAGGTCCTGACGGGCGTCGTCGTTGTCAGCGCGCCCGGAGAAGACGTCGTCGTAGGCCACCAGGAGCTCCTCGTGAGCGAATCCCGCGGCCAGCACGCGTGCCACGTACGGGAAGAGACGACGACGGTGGCGGGTGTAGTCCAGCAGCACTCGCTCGGGCTGACCCGGCACGGGGGCGAACTGGCGGCGTTCGTTGGCGTAGGTCAGGGCAATGGCCAGACCGGCCCGAGTGGCCACCACGGCGGAACCGTCCAGGGACACACGGCCCTGCACCAAGGTGCCCAGCATGGTGAAGAACCGGCGGCCGGGGGAGGAGATCGGGGAGGAGTAGGTGCCATCCGGCTCCACGTGACCGTAGCGGTCCAGCAAGTTCTCCCGGGGGACACGGACATGGGTGAAGCACAACCGTCCGTTGTCCACGCCGTTGAGGCCACCTTTGTAGCCGTCGTCCTCACCGGCGATCCCGGGAAGGAACTCGCCGTTCTCGTCCCGGATGGGCACGTAGAGCGCGTGCACGCCGTGGTTGACACCGCCTGTGATCAGCTGGGCGAACACCACGGCTGCGCGTGCGTGGACGGCGGCATTGCCCAGGTAGTCCTTCCACGCAGCCCGGAACGGGGTGTGGATCTCGAACTCTTCCGTGGCGGGATCGTAGGTGGCGGTGGTGGCAATGGATGCCACGTCAGAGCCGTGCCCGATCTCCGTCATGGCAAAAGAGCCGGGGATCCTCAGGGACCAGATGTCGGCCAGCCATTTGTTGTGATGGGTTTCGGTGCCCAGGTTCAGCACGGCGGAGCCGAACAGGCCCCACTGGACGCCGGCCTTGATCTGCAAGGAGGCATCGGCCAGGACGAACTCCTCGAAGGAGGCCACATAGGCACCGGGCTGTCCGCCGCCACCTTGAGTTGTGGGCAGCCCGGCCATCACGGCATCACTGCCGGCCAACTGCTTGAGGGCCTCGAACGTGCGCTCGCGCTGTTCCTCCTTGGTGCGCCCGGGCACGTGGTGGAACTGGGGGTCCTTGATCAGTTCGCGTGATTCCGTGCGTTCTTCCGCATAGGAGCCCAGCAGCATCTCCCGCAGCAGGCTGGTGTCCAGGTGAACCTGGTCATGGGATTCGGCGGCGAATTCCTGATCCACGCTCTGGGCGTCCGTGGGTGCCTGGGATTTGGCAGCCCGGCGGCTGAGACGGTTGCGTGGTGAGGTGTTCGGCTGTGAGGTTGCCAAGGTGTCCTCCTGCTTGATGGTGATTCAGATGGATGTGACGTGTTGTGTTCTAGCGGGCTTCTGGGGGTCGTGAGCCGCTGACCACCCAGGTGGTCACGGTCTCCACGAACTGCTCCAGGCTGGGCCGCTCGGTTTCAGGTGCTGCGGATGTTTCCGGGGCGGCCGGTCCTGCAGCTTCGCGGGGCTGGGTGTCCGCACCGTTGCGGGGCAGCATCCAGGCTTCACCGGCGCCTCGGACCAGTCCCACGACGCCGGCTGCCCAGTACCGTGCGGTGGCTTCGGGGATGTGCAGCTCGGCCGGGGCGTGTTGCCGGTGGGCGTTGACCAACAGTTCGGCAACGGCCTGGCAGAACCGGTCCACGGGGCTCTCCTCCGCGGGTGCGTTCTCCGAAACCACGAACAGATACACCTCCGGGGAGTGCTCGATCTGTTCCAGGTACTGGGTGACCAGTGCCCTCACGGTTTCTTGGAAAGAGCCTGCTTCTGCCACGGCTTCTGCCATGCGGCGGCCCATGCGTGCCACCACGTATTCGCCGAGTTCGCGTTTGAGCCCGTCCTTGTCCTCGAAGTACCGGTAGAACACCGATTTCGAGGTCCGGCAGTGGGATGCGATCTCAGACATGGAGGCCGTGGCCCCGCATTCGGCAATCGCGGTCCGTGCCAGTTTCAGCAGCTCGGTTCGGCGCTTTTCACGGTGCAGGCGCCAGCGGCGCGATCGGCCGTCTGTGCGTTCCTTGGCATCGCGAGATCTGAGACCCAGCTGCGTGGTGGACGTGTTCACGATACCGAGAGTATCAGTTACTCTTAGAAAAAGTGATACCCGTCACCGGATCGATACTGGATCGGTCCCGTACCCCAAGGAGCCTCATTCCATGACTGCCCAGAACACCGCAGCTTCCCCCCAGAACCCCCGTCCGGAGTCGGGTGGAGCGGAGGTTTCCGCACCGTCGGAAGCCACCACGTCCAACCGCCCCCAGCCGCGCCAGCAGCAGACAGCCTGGGTGGTTGCGGGCAACCGCACCCCGTTCGCCCGCTCCGGCGGCCCGTACGCCAACACCTCCGTCCAGGAGCTGTTCACGGCAGCTCTGGACGGTTTGGTGGCACGCACCGGCATTGCCGGGCAGCGCCTGGGAGCAGTTGCCGGCGGTGCCGTGCTCAAGCAGCCCAAGGCCTTCAACCTGGTCCGGGAGCCCGTGCTGGGATCCGCATTGGACCCGCACACCCCGGGTGTGGACGTGCAGCAGGCTTGTGCCACCGGCATGGAGACCACCTCCCTGATTGCCAACAAGATCCGTTGTGGTCAGATCGAGGTGGGCATTGCCGGTGGTGTGGATTCGGCATCGGATGCCCCGATCGTGGTGGGCGAAGGTCTGCGCAAGGTTCTGCTCAAGCTCAACCGAGCCAAGTCACCCAAGGACAAGCTGATGGCACTGTCCAAGCTGCGCCCGGCCGACCTGGCCCCGGTGGCACCCGGTGTGGCGGAGCCGCGCACGGGGCTGTCCATGGGTGAGCATCAGGCCATCACCACGGCCCGCTGGGGAATCACCCGCGAAGCCCAGGACGAAATTGCCGCCAACAGCCACCACAACCTGGCCAAGACCTGGGACTCGGGCTTCTTTGACGATCTGGTGACCCCGTTCCGTGGTGTCACCAAGGACACCAACCTGCGCCCTGACACCTCCGCGGAGAAGCTGGCGGGTCTTTCCCCGGTCTTCGGCAAGTCGTTGGAGGCTGAGGCCACCATGACCGCCGGTAACTCCACGCCGCTCACGGACGGTGCATCCGCCATCCTGATCGCCACGGAGCAGTGGGCCACCGAGCACAAGTTGCCCTTGTTGGCTGAGGTGGTGGACACCGAGTCGGCCGCCGTCGATTTTGTGGACGGGGAGGAGGGTCTGCTGATGGCACCCGCTTACGCCGCCCCGCGGCTTCTGGCTCGCAACGGTCTGACGTTGCAGGACATTGACCTGGTGGAGATCCACGAGGCCTTCGCCTCCACCGTGCTCACCATCCTGGCCGCCTGGGAGGACGCAGAGTTCTGCCGCGACCGCCTGGGCCTGGACGAGCCAGTGGGTGCCTTGGACCGGACCCGTTTGAACGTCCACGGTTCCTCACTTGCGGCAGGCCACCCGTTCGCCGCAACCGGAACCCGGATCGTGGCCACGTTGTCCAAGGAACTCAAGGCCCGCGCCGTCGCGCAGAATCGCCCGGTGACCGGTCTGATCTCCGTCTGCGCGGCTGGTGGCCAGGGTGCTGTGGCGCTGCTGCGCGCCTACCCGCAGTCCTGATTCCGGTCGCCCCGTCAACCTCACCATCTCGTCACGGCGACGACGCCGCACAGCACCTGGGTCATCACCGCAACCGTGCAGCAGGAGTCGTCCGTGTGAAAGGACTTGTCCATGAGCCCGTCACTTCCCAACGTCACATCCAAGATCTGGCCGGGCACCGGCCCTGATGATGCCTACCTGGGTCTGGTTTCCCAGGGCCCCGGCCGCAAGGTGGCCACCACCTTGGGGTTGCCCGCACCGGTGGAACTGCGCCGGCATGATCCTGCGCGCCCCACGGTGAGTGGGCCCGTGGTGGTCCTCTCGCCCACCTCGGGCGCGCGCGGACCGGGGGAAACGGCCGCCACTGAGGCGGATGACCTGGCCACCCACCTCCTGGGGCGCGGTCTGGAGGTGCACCGCCACGGGGATGATCTGCGAAAGGTCGGTGCCGTGGTGTTGTGCCTGACGGAGGTGCGTACACCCTCCGATCTGACGGCTCCAGCTCTTGAACTGGGTTCCGTGCTGCGCAAGTTGGCTCCGGGTGGACGAGTGATCACGGTCTCCCGCCCCGCCACGGGGGTGGCTCTGGGCTCAGCGGCCAATCTCCCCGCCTCCGGTGACTCGCAGGATTACACTGCCGTGTCGCGTAACGCCGCCCGTCAAGGTGTGGTGGGATTCCTGCGCTCTGCAGCTCAGGAGATGCGCGGAGGTGCCACGGCCAACGGCATCGTGGTGGCCGATGGCGTGAGCGTGAGCGCACCGTCAGTTGCCGGCAGCCTGGACTTCCTGCTCTCAGGCCGCAGTGCGTTCGTGGACGGCCAGTTCCTGGTGGTGGGCACGGACCAGGGGCCCGCCGATCTGGCGCAGGTGCCTCAGGGCGAAGCTCCGCTGTCCGGGCGTGTTGTGGTGGTCACTGGGGCGGCACGCGGCATCGGGGAGGAGATCGCACGCCTGCTGCACACCCAGGGTGCCCACGTGGTGCCGGTGGATGTGCCCGCTGCGGGCCAGCCGTTGTCCACCCTGGCCAATGAGTTGGAAACGGCGTCGCTGAGCTTGGACGTGACGGCAGAGGATGCAGGTCAGCGCATCCTGGAGCACTGCCGCTCCCGCTACGGTCGGCTGGACGGCATTGTCCACAACGCCGGCATCACCCGGGACAAGATGCTGGCCAACATGGACCAGGCCAAATTTGCCTCCGTGTTGGCTGTCAACACGGAGGCGCCACTGCGGATCACGGAGCAGTTGCTGGCTGATCCCATGGCTGATGGGTTGCGCGTGGTTGGCTTGGCCTCCACCTCCGGGGTGGCGGGCAACCGCGGACAAACCAACTACGCAGCCTCCAAGGCCGGTGTGGTGGGCATGGTGGCCGGTCTGGCCCCGATTCTTGCTGCCCGCGGTGGAACGGCCAATGCCGTGGCGCCGGGGTTCATCGAGACGGAGATGACGGCCAAGATTCCGCTGGCTCGCCGCCAGGTGGCCCGCCGTCTGAACTCTCTGCAGCAAGGTGGGCTGCCGCTGGACGTGGCAGAGGCAATTGCCTTCCTGCTCTCTGATTCCGCCGCGGGTATCAGTGGTCAGACGTTGCGGGTGTGCGGTCAGAACTTGGTGGGTGCCTGAGATGAGTGCCCACGATCTGCAGCCTGCCCGTCAAAAGATCCTGTTGGAGTCCATGCCCTCCCTGGGCGGCATGTACGCCAAGGCGGCAGGGCAACTGGTGGGCCGCGGTGCCACGGCCGGAGTCCGGCGTGCTCTGCGCAGCACTCCACTTCCCCTGCCCGGGCGTTCCGGTGCCACACGACGCCGGACCACCCTCCGCCTGCCCAACATCCAGATCCAGGTCCCCGGGGTGAAGGTGGAGGCCCACGGCAACTCTGTCTTCTGCCAGGTGGTGGAGGCCCCGGTTCGGGTGGATGAGAAGGGCCGTGAGGTCGCCTTCAGCGGTTACCTCCACGCCTTGGCCTTCCCCGCCGCCATGGCCTTGCTCACCCGCGATGACTTCCCTCTGCCCACCGTTGGGCTGGTCCATTTGTCCAATCACGTCCATCACACCCAACAGGTGCTGGTAGGGGAGTCCTTGGACGTCACCGTGTGGGCACAGGATCTGCGGAAGCATCGGGCCGGGGCGGCGGTGGACGTCGTCGTCGAACTGCGGCGCAGTCCGCGGGGCAACGACGACGACGCCCGTGGTGCCGGGATGGTGGAGCCCGTGTGGACCGGGCGCTCCGTGTATCTGGCACGAGGTGTCCAGCTGAGTTCGGAGGCCGGGGGAGAAACAGCCTCCGGTGAGAGCCAGCAGCGCCCGGAATTCACACCACCTGTCCCCACAGCGCGCTGGAGTTTGGGTGCGGACACGGGGCGGCGGTACGCAGCAGTCTCCGGGGACGTCAATCCGATCCACCTCAGTGGGCCCAGCGCCAAGGCACTGGGCATGAAGGGTGCGATTGCCCATGGGATGTACACCGCCTCCCGCGCCCTGGCCATGGTGGATGCCCAAGCCCCCATGACCTGGGAGGTCGAGTTCCAAACGCCGTTGGTGCTGCCTAGTTCCGTGGCTGTGGCCGTTGACCGCACGGGCCGGGCAGAGGGCCTGCGGGAGGCCACCGTGACGGTGTGGAACGCCAAGAAGCGCAAGCCGCACGCCACCTTGACGGTGCAGCGGTGATTGATCGGTCCGGGCAGTTGTGTTGTCAGAGGTGTGGTCCACAATGGCTGCGTGAGCACCCAGATTGAGACTCCCCGGACCGATCGCCCCTCAGATCAGGACCAGCAAGAATACGCGTCGCTGATAGAAGAGATTCGAGCAGCCCGCGCTGCGTATTACGACCGTGATGCGCCCACCATCTCTGACGCAGAGTATGACTACTTATTCAAGCGACTGCGCGCGTTCGAGGTCTCATATCCTGTCCTACGAAGTAACGAATCACCTACACAGGAGGTCGGGGGCGAGGTCTCTGCTGCTTTCGCTCCGGTCAAGCACCTGGAGAAGATGTACTCCCTGGAGGACGTGTTCTCCATCCAGGAACTTGAGGCGTGGCTTGCTCGTGCGGAAGCGTCGGTGGCCGCCCTGCACGGCGCCCCTGACCTCGAGTGGCTCACAGAACTGAAGATTGACGGCCTGGCCGTGAACCTGCTGTACAGGCAGGGGCGCCTGGTGCGTGCTGCCACCCGTGGGGACGGCACCACCGGGGAGGACGTCACGCACAACGTGGAGACCATCAAGACCATCCCCGCACAGCTCACCGGGGAGCAGATCCCTGAGGAAATCGAGATCCGCGGGGAAATCTTCATCTCCACCCAGGACTTTGAACGGGTCAATCAGGAGCGCGTGGCGGAGGGCAAACCTCCCTTTGCCAATCCGCGAAACTCAGCCGCGGGCTCCCTGCGCCAGAAGGACCCTGCCGAAACCGCCAAGCGGCCACTGTCCATGTACGTCCATGGCATCGGCGCGGCCACCGGGCTGGAGATCACCCAGCAGTCTGAGGTCTATGACCACATGCGGGCCTGGGGTTTGCCCGTGAGCCCCTACTCACAGGTCTTCACCTCCGTGGATCAGATCTTGGACTACATCCAGGAGTATGGGGACAAACGCCACAGCCTGGTCCACGGGATTGACGGCATTGTGGTCAAGGTCAATGACCGTTCCACCCAGCGGCAACTGGGGCACACCTCCCGCACTCCGCGGTGGGCGGTGGCCTACAAATACCCTCCGGAGGAAGTCTTTACTGAACTATTGGATATAGCCGTAGGCGTGGGGCGCACTGGACGGGTGACCCCGTTCGGGATCATGGTGCCGGTCACCGTGGCAGGGTCCACGGTGTCCATGGCCACCTTGCACAACCAAGACGTGGTCAAGGCCAAAGGCGTGTTGATCGGGGACACCGTGGTGCTGCGCAAGGCCGGGGACGTCATCCCGGAGATCGTGGGACCGGTGGTGGCGCTGCGGGACGGCAGTGAACGCGAATTCGTGATGCCCACCCAGTGTCCGTCCTGTGGCACCACGTTGGCACCGGCCAAGGAGGGGGACGTGGACATCCGCTGTCCAAACTCCCGATCCTGCCCTGAACAGCTGCGCCAGCGCGTGTTCTACGCGGCCGGCCGCGGAGCTTTCGACATCGAGGCACTGGGGGAGGAAGCCGCCAAGGCGTTGACCGCCCCGGACTCAGGCACGCCGCCGCTGACCTCGGAAGCCCAGCTTTTTGACCTCACGCCGGATGACCTGGCTGAGGTCATGATCACCCGGCCCAAGCGCGGAAAATCGGCAGGGGAAGGGGCCACGGAGCTGGTGCCCTACTTCTGGACCAAGGCCACGGCCAAGAAGGAATCCGTGCCCAGCGCCAACACCAAGCGGTTGTTCGATCAACTCGAACAGGCCAAGCAGCAACCTCTGTGGCGGGTCCTGGTGGCACTGTCCATCCGTCACGTGGGCCCCACGGCCGCCAGGTCCTTGGCCACAGCCTTCGGCTCCATGGATCGCATTCGCAGTGCAACGGAGGAGCACCTTGCTGCCACGGACGGGGTGGGGCCCACCATCGCGCGTGCGGTCAGCGAGTGGTTTGCAGAACCTTGGCACCAGGAGATCGTGGACACCTGGGCCGCCTCTGGCGTGCGGATGGAGGACGAGGTTGATCACTCCACCCCCAAGGTCCTGGAGGGCCTGACCGTGGTGGTCACCGGAACGTTGGAGAACTTCTCACGGGACTCCGCCAAGGAAGCCATCCTGGTCCGCGGCGGCAAAGCTTCTGGATCCGTGTCCAAGAAGACCGACTTCCTGGTGGCGGGAGCCTCCGCAGGCTCCAAACTGGAGAAGGCAGAGTCCCTGGGCGTGCCCGTCCTGGACGAGGCCGGGTTCCAGGCCTTGCTGGAGGGCGGTGCGGATGCCGTCTCGGCCGCGGACGCAGTGGCTCAGGACTGAGTTCTGAGCTGGGTTCTGGGATGAGACACGCCGCTGATCACCTGTGAGGTACCCCACATTTGGGGACATGTCGACAATGCGGCGTGGAGTCGGTCACAAAGGTCGTGACCATTCCGTGATCCGGCTGTTATGGTCTTGTTACTTTGATTTCGCGGGGTGTTCAGCCCATTTGTGCGGGATCAGGTCCGAGCTGTGAGGGCCGCATTGCCCGGTTGTTTCCATGCAAATGCGAGCACAACCTTCCAGTTTGACTCGGATCACAGCCCCCAGGGGGTGACAGTTTCAAAATCGTTACTGTAACGTGATCTTCGAACTTCCCACGGGGACTCCCCGGCCAAGGGGATTCACCCCAGATCTGGCTCCATGCCGGATCAACACCAACGAATCCCGGGTGTTGCTCAACCGTCATCGCTGTCTGCGAGCAACGCCTGAACCTCGATCCAACTGATTCGGGAAGACAGCGACGCAAAGACGCCGGGGACGGCACGAGCGTGGACGGGACCGCACAGGAGCTAGTTGTGAACAAGAACTTCAAGAAGACCATCGTTGCCGGCACCGCCACCGTTCTGGGCGGCTTCGCCCTGGCTGGTGCCTCCGCTCCCGCCAACGCCGTTGACTGGGATGCCGTTGCGCAGTGCGAGTCCTCCGGCAACTGGTCCATCGACACCGGTAACGGCTACTCCGGTGGCCTGCAGTTCTCCCCCTCCACTTGGGCTGCTTACGGTGGCTCCGGCTCTGCTGCCAACGCCTCCAAGGCCGAGCAGATCCGCGTGGCTGAGAACGTTCTGGCTGGCCAGGGCATCGGCGCTTGGCCGAAGTGTGGCCCGCTGGGCCTGGGGGGCACCACCTCCAGCGTCTCCACCCAGTCCACCCCGGCTCAGGCTGCTCCGGCCCCGGCTCCCGCTGCTGCTCCTGCTCTCGTGGCTGAGAAGGCCCCGGTTGTCGAGGCACCCGTTGCTGAGGCCCCCGTTGCCGCTCCGGCTCCGGTTGTTGAGGAAGCCCCGGTTGTTGAGTACACCGCACCGGCTGCCCCCGTGCAGGTCCAGACCGCTCCGGCTGCAGGCACCTACACCGTTGAGGCCGGTGACTCCCTGTCCGCCATTGCCAACAAGCTCGGCATCCAGGGTGGCTGGGAAGCTCTCTACGCTGCCAACTCCGGCACCGTGGCTGACGCCAACCTGATCTTTGTGGGTCAGACCCTGAACATCCCCGCCTGATCTCTGCCTGATCACGGGATGAGGTGACCGCGCGTCACCATCCATGCACCAGGACCCCGTCACCGCTTTCGCGGTGGCGGGGTCCTGTCATGTGCGCAATCGGGCTGCACGGCCCACTGAGCCGGCCTGGCCGGCCGAGTCAGCAATGGGCGTGGTGGGCCCACCCGTCCAAAGCGGCGGTCAGTCCGGCAGCCACAAGGTGTGGTCAGCCAAGCAGCGTGGTGTCGCGGGGTTCCACCACTGCGTCCTCCAGATGGGTCTTCTTGGCCCCGTTGACGCCCTTGAGGCGATACGTCTGGATGAGCGTGAGCTTCACGCCGTCAATGTGTTCCACCTCCGCGATCACTGCACTGGCCCCGGAACGGTCCGGCAGTGTTGCCGGGAATGCCAGCACCGCACCCAGCAAGGAGGGTGCGGTGTCCTTGAGGCGCGCTCGCAAGGATTCAAGTGCTTCCGCGGGATCCAACTGTTCCAAATCCTCCGCGGAGAGACTTTCCAGCTCGAATTCACCATCACGCCCGGCCGTCACCACAAACGGGGGGAAGGCCTGGAACTGCTCCAGCTGCTCCAGCACCACGTGCTGCATGTGCGCCGTCATCTGATCCACGGTGGCCGCAGTGGCGGTGGAGATGCCCTGACGCCAGGCATTGGCGGCGTCCTGCGACGGAGTCCTGGCCGTGCTCTGGCCACCGGAGGTGCCACGGGCGGCAGCTTTGGCGCGGCGGGCTGCCCCGCGATCCTTCTTGGGCTTGGTCTTCTTGCCTGATGCCATCAACGGCCTCTTTCCGGGTTCATGTGTTGTGTGCTCCGCAGCTTCCGGTCCTGGAGTGACCAGTTCGCGCGGCGGCACGTGTTCTTCTTCTCTCCACCAGCGTATGTGCCTGAAGCCCTGATGCTGCGCGGCTAGACTGGCCGGGTTCCGTCGTCGTCGTTCAGCAGCCTGCTCACGGTGCAGGTCCGGGCGTGATGTGCAGCGGAACCAACCCCTCAAACGTGAACACTAGGAGCGTGCATGTCCGAGATCACCCGTGACACCGTGGCCCATTTGGCGCAGTTGGCACACATCGAGATGTCGGAGGAGCAGCTGCAGGCCATGGCCGGTGAACTCGGACAGATCGTCACGGCCGTGGCGGAGGTCAGTGAGGTGGCAGGCGAGGACGTCCCGGCCACCAGCCACCCGCTGCCGCTGCGCAACGTGATGCGCGAGGACGTTGTGGGAGAGCCGCTGACGGTTGAGCAGGCACTTTCTGGTGCCCCGGACGCGGAGGATGGCCAGTTCAAGGTCCCCGCGATCCTGGAAGAAGACTGAGCGCGCAGCGCGTAACCCACTGCAGACGGAAGAGACTCGGATGACTGAGAACTTGATTGAACTCTCCGCAGCCCAGCTGGCGGAGAAACTTGCGGCCCGGGAGGTCACCTCCGTGGAGGCCGTCCAGGCGCACCTGGACCGGATTGCCGCCACGGACGGCGCGCCCGCAGATGACAACAACCGCTACGCCGGCAAGACCGGGCTGAATGCGTTCCTGCACGTGAACGCAGAGGAGGCCTTGCAGGTTGCAGCGGATGTGGATGAAGCCCGCAACAACGGGGAAGATCTGCACGACCTGGCCGGTGTGCCCATTGCGGTCAAGGACCTGATTGTGACCAAGGGCCAGCCCACCACGGCGGCCTCCAAGATGCTGGAAGGCTGGATGAGCCCCTACGACGGCACCGTGACCAAGCGTTTGCGCGCGGCCCGGATGCCCATGCTGGGAAAGACCAACCTGGATGAGTTCGCCATGGGTTCCACCACGGAACACTCCGCCTATGGCGTGACCCGTAACCCGTGGGACCTGACCCGGATCCCAGGTGGTTCCGGTGGTGGCTCCGCTGCTGCGGTCAGTGCTTTCCAGGCGCCGCTGGCCCTGGGCACGGACACCGGTGGTTCCATCCGCCAGCCGGCCGCCGTGACCGGATCGGTGGGGGTCAAGCCCACCTACGGTTCGGTCTCCCGTTATGGCGTGATTGCCATGGCTTCCTCCCTGGACCAGGTGGGCCCGTGTTCCCGCACCGTGTTGGATGCGGCCTTGCTGCACGAGGTGGTGGGCGGTCACGACCCTCAGGACTCCACCTCCCTGACCGATCCCGTCGAGGGCTTTGCCGCGGCCGCGCGCTCCGGTGCCGCTGACGGTGGCCTGAAGGGTCTGCGCGTGGGCGTGGTCAAGGAACTGACCGGTGAGGGATTCCAGGCCGGGGTGGAGCAGCGCTTCCGCGAGGCCGTGGAGCTGCTCCGTTCCGCCGGTGCGGAGGTGGTTGAGGTGGAAACCCCCAACTTCCGCTACGCGCTGGGCGCCTACTACCTGATCATGTCCTCGGAGGTCTCCTCCAACCTGGCCAAGTACGACGGCGTCCGATTCGGCCGCCGTACCCTGCCCACCGACGGCAACCTGACGATCGAACGTGTCATGGCCGCCACGCGTGCCGCCGGATTCGGCTCCGAGGTCAAGCGCCGCACCATCCTGGGCACCTACGCCCTGTCGGCCGGATACTACGACGCCTACTACGGCTCAGCCCAGAAGGTCCGCACCCTGGTGCAGCGCGACTTCAACGCCGCCTTTGAGAAGTGCGACGTCCTGATCTCTCCCACCGCGCCCACCACCGCGTTCCCCATCGGGTCCGTGGATGAACACGCGGACCCCATGGAGATGTACCTCAACGACGTCGCCACCATCCCCACCAACCTGGCCGGCGTTCCGGCGATCTCGCTGCCGGCCGGATTGGCACCGGAAGACGGACTGCCCGTGGGTGTTCAATTCATGGCTCCGGCCCGTGAAGACGCCCGTTTGTACCGTGCAGGTGCCGGCCTGGAAGCACTGCTGACCCAGGCCAACGGTGGGCCCATCTGGAAGGACCTGCCCGACGTCGTCGCCGCCGTGAAGAACCTGTCCGGTGCTGAATCTGCTGCTGCCCAAGGAGCCGCCCAGTGACTGCAGAAACCCTGTCCTTTGAAGAGGCCATGGAGAAATTCGATCCCGTTCTGGGGTTCGAGGTCCATGTGGAGTTGAACACCAAGACCAAGATGTTCGACTCAGCCCCCAATGAGTTCGGTGACGTTCCCAACTCCAACACCACCCCGGTCTCCCTGGGCCTGCCCGGTGTGCTGCCGGTGGTGAACAAGAAGGCCGTGGAATCGGCCATCCGCTTGGGGTTGGCGCTGAACTGCTCGATTGCGCCGATCTCCCACTTTGCGCGGAAGAACTACTTCTACCCGGACACCCCCAAGAACTTCCAGACCTCCCAGTACGACGAACCCATTGCTTTCGAGGGCGAGATCACTGTGGAGCTGGAGGACGGCACGCCGTTCACCATTGAGATCGAACGCGCACACATGGAAGAGGACGCCGGGAAGCTCACGCACAAGGGTGGTGCCACCGGACGCATCCAGGGTGCCGAGTTCTCCCTGGTGGACTACAACCGCGCCGGTGTGCCGCTGATCGAGATCGTCACCAAGCCGATTGTGGGCGCAGGTGAGCGAGCCCCTGAGTTGGCAAGGGCCTACGTGGCTGCCATCCGGGAGATCGTGAAGAACTTGGGCATCTCGGATGCCCGTATGGAACGCGGCAACGTGCGGTGTGATGCCAACGTGTCGCTGATGCCCAAGGGGTCCTCAACCTTTGGCACGCGCTCCGAGACCAAGAACGTGAACTCGCTGCGCGCCGTCGAACGCGCTGTGCGCTACGAAATCCAGCGCCACGCCGCTGTGCTCAGCGCGGGGAACTCGATCGTGCAGGAGACCCGCCACTGGCACGAGGACACCCGTTCCACCACCTCCGGGCGGCCCAAGTCGGACGCGGATGACTACCGCTACTTCCCGGAACCGGACCTGGTGCCCGTGGTCCCGGATCCCGCTTGGGTGGAGCAGCTGCGCGGTGAGTTGCCGGAGCCTCCGGCGCAGCGCCGCAAGAAGCTCAAGGCCGAGTGGGGCTACTCGGATCAGGAGTTCCGCGACGTGGTGAACGCCGGCGTGCTGGACGAAATCGAAGCCACCATTGCCGCCGGTGCCCCTGCAGGTGCTGCGCGCAAGTGGTGGATGGGGGAGATCGCCCGCCTGGCCAACGTGCGGGGCCAGGAAATCACCGGCCTGGGGGTCACCCCGGAGCACGTGGTGGAGCTGGAATCCTTGATCCAGGCCAAGACCATCAATGACAAAATCGCCAAGCAGGTCATCGGCTTTGTGGCCGACGGCGAGGGGTCACCGGCGCAGATCGTGGAGGCACGATCCCTGGCCGTGGTCTCCGACGACGGCGTGCTGCTGACCGCGATCGACGACGCCATGGCACAGATGCCCGATGTGGTGGCCAAGGTCCAGGGCGGCAAGGTCCAGGCCGTGGGTGCACTGATCGGCCCGGTCATGAAGGCCACCCGCGGGCAGGCAGATGCCGGACGCGTGCGTGAGCTGATCCTGGAGAAGCTCGGCGTGAGCTGAGTGCCTTCGGTTCCGGAGGTTTGAGCATGGAAAATGCGGATTTCGGCTTCGGAATCCGCATTTTCCATGCCCAAGTGGGGCACGGATAGGCTCTGAGGCATGCGAGGACTCCAACGACTGGTCAGGGATCGCCCCTTGGCGGCGGTTCTGGCCACGTTGGTGGCCGGTTTGTTCATCTCCATGCGCATGGCCATTCGGGACTGGCCGTGGGAAGCCGTGTTCTTTGCCCAGCCCGTGGTGGTGCTGCTGATCTGGTTCATCATGGCCAAGCGGAATCTGCATGATCTGGGTTTTCACCGGTGGGACCAGGCCGTGGGGTCAGCTCCGGCAGTGCGTGATTCGGCCATGGGGGCAGACATCCGTTCGGGCGCCCAACGGCCCAGGGCCTTTGTTGCTGCCTTGGTGGTGGCGGGTTTGCTGACCGGGATCTCCGGCGCGGTGTTCCTGATGACTGGTGCCACCACACCCATGGGGGTGTGGCTGCCGCGTGCGGCGTTCTTTGGTGCTTTGGGTGCTGTGGTCATCGGATGTCTGGCCACGGCCCTGCCGGAGGAGTTGGTCTACCGCGGAGTCCTGGTGCGCCTCACGGAGAACAAGTGGCCGCTGGTGGGTGTGATCCTGCTCAGCGGTGCCCTCTTCTCTGCTGCCCACGCCCCGAATTTGGCTGCGCAGAACGGATCCGCCACGTGGATCGGTCTACGTTTTGCCGAATTGTTGATCTTTGGCTGCGTGCTGGCATGGGCCGCCGTGCGCACGGGTTCCCTGTGGGTGCCCCTGGGCTGGCACATGGGCTCCAACTTGGCGGGAGTGTTCATCGAGTTGGTGTGGGTGCCGCAGACTGTGGCGCTGTGGCCGGTGGCTCTGACCAGCATGGTGTTGAGCTTGGGCGTGATTCCCCTGGTGTTGTTCCTGGAACGCCACCCGGCCAAGGCTGTCCCGGTCTGGCACCCTCGCACTGTTCTCCCCGCCGAATAGGCCTTTTGATCGCTGCTGAGTGGGTCAGGGGCGATCAAAAGGCCTATTCGGCGGGTGAGGGGAGGGGGAGGGTGTGGGTCAGGCGAGGGCCAGGCGTTCCAGGGCCCAGGCGTCCTCCCACGCGGTGTCCCGCCACCGCTGGTAACGTCCCGATGCCCCACCGTGGCCACCCGCCATCTCGATGCGCATGAGCACCTGATCCGCTGAATCGGGGTGGGCATGGCGCAGGGCAGCCACCCACTTTGCCGGCTCCACGTACAACACACGGGTGTCGTGCAGGGAGGTCACCGCCAGGATGGGCGGGTACACCGGTGACGGTGCAGCGTCGTCGTTGTCACCGGGGACGACGACGGCGGGGCGGATGTTCTCGTACGGGGAGTAGGCCTTCATGCAGCGGTAGACCTCAGCGTCCTGGATGGGGTTGCCCCATTCCTCCCACTCCAATGCGGTCAGGGGCAGTTCCGGCATGAGGATGGAGGTCAGGGGATCCACAAAGGGCACGGAAGCCACCGCCCCGCAGTACAGCTCCGGGGCCAGGTTCAACACTGCCCCCACCAGCAGACCACCGGCGGATCCACCCATGAGCACCACCCGGGAGGAATCGATGTCAGCCCGAGCACCGACGTGCTGCGTCACCGCCACAACGTCCGTGAAGGTGTTGGCCTTGTGCAGCTTTTTGCCGTCCTCATACCAGGCCCGGCCCAGTTCACCACCGCCGCGGACGTGGGCAATCACCCACGTGGCACCGCGGTCCAGCAGGGAGACCCGGGAGTAGGAGAAGGCCGGGTCCATGCTGATCTCGTAGGACCCGTAGGCGTACACGATCGCCGGTGCCGGGTCGGTGACGTCCCGGCGGCGGATCAGCGTGATCGGGATGTGCGTGCCGTCGGCAGCCTGCGCAAAGTCTCGCTCGACCGTGTAGTCCTCTGCGTTGTACCCACCCAGCACGGCCTTTTCCTGACGCAGGATCGGCTGCCCCAAGGAGCCATCAGCAGCCAGGACAAGGTCGTACACGCGGGTGGGCCGGGTGAAGGACTCGGCAGTGAAGCGCAGGACGGGGGAGTCATGTTCGGCAGCCAGCACCTCAATGCTCTCCAGGGCCACCTCACGCGAACCAACGGGGCAGCCCACCCCAACCAGCACAGGTTCACCCTGATGCTGCGTCCCCAATCCCGCCAGCGGCAGCACCAGCACGGATGGCATCATCTCCGCCCGGGCAGAGAACACCACGTGGTGCTCCAGCACCGCGAATCCCATGATGCGCAGACCCGGCTGGGCCGGAACCACGTCCACCGGCTGGACCTCCGTCAGGGACTGCCCCAGCCGGTCGAATTCCAGCAAGGACACCCGTCCGTCCGGGGCCTGGTGGTCGTGGGAGACCAGCACCACGGTACGGCCATCCACCACCACGGGCTCTGCCTGGTACAGGATGCGATCCGCACGTGGAATCACCACCCGCGGTTGCGTCCCCGCGGAGGCATCCAAGCGCAGGAGGGAGACTTCCGAATAGTCGGAGCATCCCGCATCCAGCACCAGCCATTGCCGGTCCGCGGAGAGCCCGGCCGACAACCACAGCCCCGGGTCCTCTTCCACAGCAACCACGGAGTCCTCAGCCACCGGTGTGCCTAGCAAATGCCGACGCACCCGCCACGGACGCCATGACTCATCCACCTCCGTGTAGAACACGGAGGCACCGTCCGGGGAGAGGAAAGCGCCGTAGGAGGTTTCTGGGATCTGATCGGTCAGGATCTCTCCAGAGTCCAGGTTCTTGACCCGCACCGTGAAGCGTTCGTCCCCGGTGGTGTCCGCCGCCCACAGCATCCACCGCCCATCCGGGGTCACGTCAAAACTTCCCAGTGACCAGAAATCGTGCTCCGCAGCTTCCGCATTGCCATCCAGCAACACTTGTTCACCCGGCAGTGCGGTGTCGGCTTGCACGACGGGCGGGGTCCAGGCGTCGTCGTCGTTCACGGGAACGGTGGCGGGGACCCTGCAGCGGATGCCGTGTTCCCCGCCTTCCACCGTGCGCCCGAAGTACCACCAGTCACCGCGGCGGTAGGGCACGGACAGATCCGTTTCCTGCACACGGCCCTTGATCTCCTGGAAAATCTGTTCTCGCAGCGGGGCCAAATGAGCCGTGGAGGCTTCTGCGAAGGCGGTTTCGGCCTCCAGATGCGCCAGAACCTGGGGGGAGTCCTTGTCCCGCAGCCACTCGTAGTGGTCCACAAAACGGTCACCGTGGAAATCACGGGTGGACTCGCGGCGGTCGGTCACGGGTGCGTGCGCAGGCAGTTCGGGGGTGGGGTTCATGGCGCCCAACTTATCGTGTTGCCGCACAATGGAGCCCATGAGTTCACTGCCACCCGAACCTGCAGACCGCCGCACACCTGCGGCTGCGGACGCCACGGCCGGCCATCACGACGACGCCGCCCCCGCCCACCGTGCCGAGCCCGCATTCGGTGGGCAACGGCTGGATCTGTGGTTGCAGATCCTGGTGGTGCTGGGTGTTTCCGTGGGTGCCAGCGCGCTGTGGTCGGTGCTCAGCTTGGCTGAAGTTGCCACCACCACCGGGATTGCTGACTCCCAGGCCACCATGAACCGGGCCATGAGTGCCTCCCCGGTTTTTGACGTGCTGCGCCAGGTGCTCACCATCGTCTTGGCTTTTGTCCCGGTGGTGTTGGCGCTGTACTTCCTGGCAGGTTCTGCCGGTCAGCTCAGGACCGTGGTCCGCCGGATAGGCCTGGACTTCACAGCGCCGCTGCCTGACGTGGCATTGGGTGCGCTGCTGTTCTTGGTGATGGGTCTGGGGACTTTGGGGCTCTACCAAGCCGGCAGGGCGCTGGGCATCACGGCGGAACTGACCACCAATGCCGGGGGAACCGAGTGGTGGAACATCCTGCTGTTGCTGGCCCAGGCCCTGCGGCACTCCCTGGTGGAGGAAGTCATTGTGGTGGCCTTCCTTGCCGACCGTCTGCTGCGGGTGGGCTGGAGCTGGCCGATGGTGCTGATCGGTACGGCACTGCTGCGCGGCAGCTACCACCTCTACCAAGGCATAGGCCCGGCGTTGGGCAACGTGGTCATGGGGCTGGTGTTCCTGTGGATCTACCGGCGCACAGGACGGATCATGCCGCTGGTGATTGCCCACTTCCTGCTGGATGCCGTGGGGTTCTTGGCAGGAGCCTGGTTCTTCGGCTGAGATCCGGGGTCACACCGGGGCGTCGTCGTGATCCGGGTTGCAGATCACGCCGCCCACACCGGAGAATGAAGGCGGTCACGAGAGCCAGCGTCAAGCCCCAGCTTGCTGGCCGGCAACCCTCCAACCGCGGTGGGGTGCCCTGGGTGAGGACCGGGCCGGATACAAACGTGTTCCGGCAAGCGCGGGTCGCGGACCCGGGGTGGCACTGGGACCGTGCCGGGCCCGGCTCACGACCCCTGAGACCAGGAGCCACCGATGAGCGACTCTCCCACCCCGGCCAACCCCGCAGGCTGGAACTTCGAAACCCGTCAGATCCACGCCGGACAGGCCCCGGATCCCGGATCCGGCGCGCGGGCGCTGCCCATTCAGCAGACCACGTCCTTTGTGTTTCCCGACTCCGCCACCGCCGCCGGCCGTTTTGCGCTGCAGGAACTCGGCCCCATTTACACGCGCTTGACCAACCCCACCGTGGAAGTGGTGGAGAACCGTGTGGCCTCCCTGGAGGGCGGTGTTGCTGCGGTCATGGTTGCTTCCGGGCAGGCGGCCACCTCGTATGCGATCTTGAACATCGCCGGTAGCGGTGACCACGTTGTGGCCAGTGCCTCTCTTTACGGCGGAACCTTCAACCTGTTCAAGTACACCTTGGCCAAACTGGGCATTGAGGTCACCTTTGTGACCGAACCGGCGGACCCGCAAGCGTGGGCCGCAGCCGTGCAGCCCAACACCAAGGCGTTCTTTGCAGAAACCATCCCCAACCCGCGTGGAGATGTCCTGGACATCCAGGCCGTGGCGGAGGCCGCTCATGCTGCCGAGGTGCCGCTGATCGTGGACAACACGGTGGCCACCCCGTACCTGCTGCGCCCCATCGAATGGGGTGCGGATGTGGTGGTGCATTCGGCCACCAAGTTCCTGGGTGGGCACGGGACGTCCATCGGCGGGTTTGTGGTGGACTCCGGGAACTTCGACTACACCCGGTACCCGGACCGGTTCCCCGAGTTCGTCACCCCGGATCCGTCCTACAACAACATTGTGTTCGGAGAGGTTTTCGGTGCCGATGGCCCATTCGGAGCCAACGTGTCCTACGCCTTCAAGGTCCGCACCCAACTGTTGCGTGACCTAGGTGCCTCCATTGCACCCTTCAACGCCTTCCTGATCGAACAGGGCATTGAAACGCTGTCCCTGCGCATGGACCGCCACGTCTCCAATGCCGCAGCGGTGGCACAGTGGCTGCAGGGGCGCGACGACGTCGTGTCCGTCACCTACGCCGGACTGGAATCCTCCCCGTGGTTCACCACCGCGCAGAAGTACCTGCCCCAGGGTGCCGGATCCATTGTGGGATTCGAGTTGACCGGAGGGGCTGCCGCCGGTCAGGCCTTTGCCGATGCGTTGGTGTTGCACTCCAACGTGGCGAACATCGGGGACGTGCGCTCCCTGGTGATCCACCCCGCCTCCACCACCCACGCCCAGCTCAGCGCGCAGGAACAGGCCGATGCCGGGGTGCAGCCGGGCTTTGTCCGACTCTCCGTTGGGCTC
The DNA here is from genome assembly GCF_012163155.1 of Kocuria subflava. GTDB lineage: Bacteria > Actinomycetota > Actinomycetes > Actinomycetales > Micrococcaceae > Kocuria > Kocuria subflava. The sequence goes on along the minus strand of NZ_JAAVUN010000014.1, from coordinate 40,160 downwards.
GAGCACATCGACGACATCCTGGCCGACCTTGAGCTGGGCTTCGCAGCCGCTGCGGCGAGTGAGTCGCGAGTAGACACCGGGGCTGCCTGAGATGACCTTGGTGGGAGGAACGGAGCGCGCCCGGGACTTTGTCCGTGAGGACGGTGTCCTGGCATTCGTGGACGTGGGGGAGCGTCCCCTGGAATCCGGTGTGCTCCTGCCCCGGGTCCGGTTGGCCTACGAAACCTGGGGTGAGCTCAACGCAGATGCCTCCAACGCCGTGTTGGTGGAACACGCACTCACCGGTGACACCCACCTGACCCGTGGACGGGTGCGGGAACACGCCCCGGAGATTGAACGTGCCCGCGCGGAAGCACCTGGCTGGTGTGAAGGGCTGGTGGGGCCGGGACGGGTGATCGACACCAACAAGTACTTTGTGGTCTGCATCAACATGCTCGGGGGGTGTTACGGGTCCACGGGCCCGGCCACCCCGGCGCCGTCGTCGGTGGATCCGGAGAACAAACCGTGGGGATCCCGGTTCCCGTTCGTGACCATCCGCGATGCCGTGCGGGCCGAGGCCGCTGTGGCGGATGCCTTGGGAATCCAGGCGTGGCGGCTGGTGGTGGGCGGTTCCATGGGCGGGGCCCGCGCGTTGGAATGGGCGGTGACCTTCCCCGAACGCGTGCAGGCCTGCGGAGTGGTGGCTTCCTGCGCTGCCTCCAGTGCTGAGCAGATCGCGTGGGGTCAGGCCCAGAACCTGGCCCTACGCCAGGACCCCGCCTTCAACGGCGGCGACTACTACGACTCCGACTTCCCAACGGCCGGATTGGGACTGGCCAGGCGCATTGCGCACATCACCTACCGGTCAGCCGCCGAGCTGCAGACCCGCTTCAGCCGGGACCCGCAGCCCGGCGAGTCGATCCTGGGTGTAGCTGCAGGTACCCGCGGCCGGTACAAGGTGGAAAGCTACCTGGACCACCAGGCCTCCAAACTGGCAGACCGGTTTGACGCCAACGCGTACTTGACGCTTAATGAGGCTCTGATGAGCCACGACGTCGCTCGCGGGCGCGGGTCCCCGGAGGAGGCTTTGGCTCGGACAACGTGTGACTGGCTGGTGGTCGCCGTGGACAGCGACCGCCTCTACTTCCCCTCCGAGTCGGATGCGCTGTGTGCCGCGCTGCCGGTTCCCGTGCCACGTCACACCATTCACTCCGACGCCGGTCACGACGGCTTCCTGATCGAGGACGCCCAACTGGGGGAGCTGGTTCGCGCCACAGTGCTGAGCTGAGGCAGATTCTCCGAGTGGTGTGAGGGTTGGGCGCGAACCCTCACACCACTACGCGCCGGGTCCTGCCGTGCGCTCGAACCTTCACGTCTCTACGTCATCAGCACCTGATGGCGTAGTGACGTGAGGGTTGGGCGTGAGGCTCACCGGAGGTTTTCCACAATCTCGACGGCGCCCTCCCGCCCGGTGGGTCCCGCACGGTGAACTGAGGGCATGCCCGCACCGCGCGTCCCCGTACCACCCGCTCTGCTGAACCGCTGGTTCACGACGACGCAGGCCACCCACCACGGCGTCACATCACGCCAACTGTGGAGTGCCAACTACCGCGCGGTGATGCCCGGTGTCTGGGAAGCACGTTCATCGGCCGGATCACTGCCCGGAACGGGAACCCGGGACGGTCTGATGGCCCGTCTGCCGACAGTCATGTTCGTGCGCCCGGATGCCGTGGCCAGCCACGTGACGGCTGCGATCTTGCTGGATTTCCGCCTCCCGTTCCGGCCCCGCGTGGATCAGATCATCCATCTCTCGGTGAGTTCCAGCGCCAACCCGTTGCGGGTCCGAGGGTTCGCGGGCCATCTGTTCCGGGCCGGACCGGGAGAGGTCTGGACCGGTGGCGGTGTGTCTGTGACCTCACCGGCGCGCACGTTGGTGGATCTGGCTGCCATGAAGACTGCCCGCCGGCGCAATGTGTTCACGGACGATGAGCTGGTGGCGGTGGTGGACGGCATCATCAATGAACATCAGACGGGTTTCCACAAGGGGACATTGGCGCAGCGCAGCAAGCCGGCTCTGGCCGATCCGGTCCACAGGATTTCGTTGCAGATCGAAGGTGCGCACCACGACCAGCGGGGGCAGCGCGTGCGGGACATCGAACGTCAGCGGGCCACGGAGGCCGCCGGCTGGATTGAGATCCGCGTGGTGGCAGCGGACCTGGTGACGGGGTCGAACGATCCACCGGGTGCGCCGCCGCGTCTGGTGCGTTTGGTTCGCGAGGCTCGGGCCAGGGTGCTGTCTTGATTCTGGTGCCCTCCAACCCTCACTGCACTACGCCATCAGCGGCTGATGAGCGAGTGGCGTGAGGGTTGGGCGTGGGAGGATGGAGGTCATGACCGTAGAACTGACTGTTGCCTGGAACCGTGACCCAGTACAGGATCCCACCGCGCCGCTGCTGGTGATGTTCCACGGGTTCGGGGCCGATGAAAAAGACCTCATGGGCCTGGTGCCCGGACTGCCGGAGGAGTTCGTGGTGGCCTCCGTGCGCGCACCGCAGCGCGAGGGCTACGGGTACCGCTGGTACCCGCTCTACAACGACGACGCCTTCAGCGCCGAGCAGGTCACGGCAGCTCTTGAGCCGCTCATGGACTGGGTGCGTGCGCAGGCCAAGGGACGGTCATCGGTGTCCCTGCTGGGGTTCTCCCAGGGCATGTCCATTGCAACGTCGCTGGTCCGGGCCATGCCGGGGGAGTTCGAGGCCGTGATCGGGCTGTCCGGCTTCACGCTTCCCGAGGAACTGCCGTTCTTCCAGGACGCCCAGTTGGAAGCCGAGCCCTTCAAACTGTTCTGGGGCCGTGACCCGCAGGACCCCGTCTTGACCGAGCGCCTGGTGAATCTCTCCGCCGGATGGTTGCTGACCCACGCAGACACCACCAAGGTGCAGTACCAGGGGATGGGGCACAGCATCTCCCCGCAGGAGTTGCGCCACGTCAACGAGTACCTCATGCACTACGTGCTCAACGCTTGAGGGCGCGTACCGGCTGCTGGAGCTGAGCCACGACCGCGGTGGTCACACCCTTCAGGATTCCGTGCGGACCACCACGGAGATCCCGTTGAGGGTGATGACGTCGCCGTCGTGAAGCTGCCGTCCGCGGCGTTCCTCGATGTCCCCGTTGACCTTGACCAAACCGTCCTCAATCACGGTGCGCGCCTGTGCGCCGTCTTCCACCAGGGAGCCGAGTTTCAGGGCTTGGCCCAGGCGGATCATGGAGTCACGGATGGGCAGTTCTTGAGGGGGTGCGGAATCAGCCATGCCCCCCATTGTGGCTCATGGCCATTTGTGGCACTTAACCTGGCTGGGTGCACCGCCCCTCCATACCGCCAGTTCGTCAGCTCCGTTCCGCCGATTTGTCCTCACCACGTGGGGTGGATGTGCTGGCACAGGTGGTGGCGGTGTTGTGCGGAACGGGGATGGCCGTCCAGTCCCGCCTCAACGGTGAGTTGGGGGCGCGGACCGGGGATGCCGCCGCGGCGTCGTTGGTGAGCTTTGGTACCGGTCTGGTGATCGTGGTGCTCCTGGCGGTACTGCTGCCGGCGGGTCGGCGGGGAACCCGCAACCTGATCACAGCGGTGCGGGACCGTGAAATTCCGTGGTGGTTCCTGATCTCCGGGATGTTCGGGGCCTATCTGGTGCTGATCCAGACCTTCACCACACCGTTGGTGGGCGTGGCCGTCTTCATCTTGGGCGTGGTGGTCGGCCAAGCCATTGGTGGTTTGGCCGTGGACCGCGTCGGTTTGAGTCCCGGCGGGGTGAAAACTCTGACGGGGTGGCGGTTCGCCGGAACGGCCTTGGTGGTCCTGGCCGTGCTGCTGGCTCAAGCGCCGCGGTTCCTGCATGAGGTTGCCCCGGACGGTTCGGCACAAGCCCCATCCACGACCTCCCACCAAGCGGACCTGGCTGGTGTGGGCACGTTTGTTCTGATGGCAGTCCTGCAGGTCACGGTGGGCGTGGGGGTTGCTGTGCAGACCGCCATGAACGGGCGAATGGCCCAACAGGCTCGAACACCCATCACCTCCACACTGGTGAACTTCACGGGCGGGGCGATCCTGTTGGTGGTGGTCACTGTGGTGCACCGTGGCACCGCGGATCTGCCACCGTGGCATTTCCCCACGCAATGGTGGCTCTACATGGGCGGTGTGGTGGGACTGGTGTTCGTGGCAGCCGGTGCCGTACTGGCCCGGGTGATCGGTGTGCTGAGGACCAGTCTGTCCATGACGGCAGGCATGCTCACGGGTGCCTTGCTCCTGGATGTCCTGGTACCCACGGCCGGTGCACTCATCACCCCGCTGACCGTGGTGGGCACGGCCCTGACCTTTGTGGGCCTACTCATCGTCACTCTCCCGTGGCGTTTGCGACGTCGCATCTGAAGTCGTTCTTCCCGCTGAGGCCGTCCTCCTCCGGGATGAGACTTGCAGGTGGCCTCAAGAAGGATTCGCCGGCCTGCGGCCTCCGGCAACCATGGAGTCATGCAACTGCGTCATGGTCTCCAGGGCCTCTCACACAACAGAGCCGTGAACATGGCTCTGTGCCTGGTCATAGCACTCAGTGCGTTGCTCATGGCCACTGGCGCTGTGGTCATTGAGCGAGTCTCAGGCTCCGTTGATGCCCTTTTTGAGCAGGCCAAACCGCCGCACTTCCTCCAGATGCACGCCGGAGACTACAACGTCCATGCCCTTCAGGACTTTGCCGACCAGCACCCTGACATAGAAGCCTGGCAGATCCACAAGATGGTGGGATACGACGGCGCCGCGGTCAGTTGGCAACGTCCGGCCACGGGGCAGTCCGGCTCTCTTTCGGAGAGCCTGATGGACAACCTGTTCGTCACTCAGAACCCGGAATTCGATCTCTTGCTGGGCCAGGACGGAACAGCGGTCCAACCCGGTCCCGGACAGGTTTTCATCCCTGTGGCCTATCAGAAGCAGTACGGGCTTCAGAAAGGCGACAGTCTGACAGTGGCGGGCACGGACACCCGGCTGAGATTGACGGTTGCTGGTTCGATCCGGGATGCGCAGATGGCCTCATCCATGTCATCGTCCACACGATTCGTGGTGTCTGATACAGATTTCCAACAGTTGGCCAGCGCCCACGGGGGTGCGGCGGAGATCATTGTGGAGTACCGACTTTCGGACCCCTCGTTGATCCCTGAATTTCAGCGCAGCTATGAGACCCGGACCGATCTGCCGCACAACGGACAGGCGGTCACCTACCCCCTGATCCGACTGTTCAACACACTCAGTGATGGTTTGGTGGCAGTGGCTCTGGTGGGTGTCAGTGCGGTTCTGATCCTCATTGCGCTGTTGAACTTGAGGTTCGTGATTCGGGGCAGCATCCAGGACGATGTCCGACAGATCGGGGCCATGAAGGCCATGGGTCTGGCTCCTGCCGACATCCGGGGCATGTACCTGGCCAAGTATCGGGTGTTGTCGTTGCTGGGTTGTGTCCTGGGTGCCGTGCTGTCCGTTCCTGCCGCCCATTGGCTGACCCGTTCAGTGGCTGAAAGCTACGCCCAGGCCGGGTTGACGGTGGTGACGGTGTTACTGCCCGTGGTGGCAGTGATCCTGGTTCACCTGGTGGTCATGACGGTGTCGCGTGTGATTTTGCGGCAGATCAACCGTGTTGAGGTTGTCACGGCCTTGATGCATGGCAGCACGCTGCCCCCACGCCAGAGGATGCGGAATCTGCGTGCTCAGCGCAGGGCTGCGCACCGCACGCGTTTGATCCACCGCGGGTGGGGCAGCACCACCATGCGGCTGGCCTGGTTGGACATCAGGACGCAACGGCGCCAATGGGCCTTGCTCCCCGTGGTCTTTGCCCTGGCGGTTGTGGTGATCACCGTGCCCACCAATCTGCTCACCACATTGACGGATCCACGATTTGTCACGCACATGGGCTCACCCCAAGCGGATGTGCGTGCGGACATCCAGTTCGGCAATGACCTGGACGCTGTGCAGTCAGACCTCACAGCGGCTATGGACCAGGACGCACGTCTGGACAACGTTCGCACCTACGCCAATCTGCGCTTTGAAACCCTTGGCTCGGAGTCTGCGGGGGAGCACGGCGCGAATCCGCAGTGGGAGACGTTGCGTGTGGAGGTGGGTGACTATTCACGCGGCACAGTGGATTTCCTCACGGGTCAAGCCCCCGGGGACGGGCACATTGCGTTGTCTGCGTTGAACGCTGAAAAGTTGGGCGTGCAGGTTGGTGACCAGTTGCCGGTACGGCGGGACGGGGTGACCCACCAGGTGCCGGTCAGCGGCGTCTACCAGGACCTCACCAGTGGTGGTTACACAGCCAAGATGCAGGGGCAACTGAGCGCAGATGCAGACAGTTACGTCGTTCTGGCAGACCTGGCCACACCCGCCAAGACCAACGACGACGACGCCGCCACGGCCATCGCCCAGGAGTACAACCAACGCTTTACCGCAGCTGAAGTCAGGCCTCTGGAGGGCTTCCTCCGCCAGAGTCTGTCTTACGTCACGGATGCCGTTCGCACCACCGCGTGGCTCGCACTGGCCTTTGGCCTGTTGGTGGCCGCGTTGATCACCACCTTGTTCCTCAAGCTGCGCCTGGCCCGTGATGCCCAGCAGATGGGTGTACTGCGCGCGGTGGGATTCTCCCCTCGTGAAGTGAGAAGCCAGGTGATCTTCAAGGTCCTGGTGGCAGCGACGCCGGGCGTGGTGATCGGAGCCGTTGCGGCCCATTGGTCCGGGCAAGGGGTGGTCGGGGCCCTGTTGAGTCAAACCGGTCTGGGGTTCAGCCATCTGACCTTCCTGGTCCACCCCGTTCTGGTGTGGGGCGGCTATCCGGTGGCGCTGTTGACAGTGGGCGTGGGTTGCGCCGCTGTGGCAGCGCGAGCGGTGGGATTGAACCCCATGAGTGCCCAATTGAAGGAGCAGTGAAGTGTCGAGCGAACACGCAACGCATGAGACCCAAGAAGCCGTGATCCGAGTTCGGAACGTGAGCAAAAACTTTGACAGCGCCGAGCCACCTGTCACGGTTCTCAACAACATCAACATGGAGATCGGTGCCGGTGAGTTCGTCGCAGTGATGGGGGCATCCGGTTCCGGCAAGTCCACGTTGTTGTACGCCATCAGTGGTATGGACCGTCCCACAACGGGCACCGTCGAGCTCCTGGGCAAGGACCTGACAGAACTCGACGAACGCAGCATGAGTGCCGTGCGGCTCCACAGCGTGGGATTCGTGTTCCAGCAGCCGTATTTCCTGACACATCTCAATCTTCGGGACAACGTGATGCTGCCGGCGCTGAAGGCTGCAGAGAGCAAACGGTTCGGGCGTCGTCGTCTTCCGGGCCGCACAAAAGCAGAAGTGCAAGGCCGAGTTCAGCGGCTGATGGATCGCCTGGAGATTGGGCACGTCGCTCATCACGGCGTCACGGAGGTCTCCGGTGGGCAGCTGCAACGTGCCGCCATCTGCCGTGCCCTGGCCTCTGAACCGGCAGTGATTTTTGCGGATGAACCCACCGGTGCTTTGAACTCCGCAATGTCGGAAGAGGTGATGGATGCCCTGGCCCAGGTTCACGCCACGGGCACCACGGTGGTCATGGTCACCCACGATCCCGCGTGCGCCGCCCGTGCGGACCGGGTCGTTTATCTCAGCGACGGCGAGGTCCTGGACTCCTGGGTCGCTCCAGGCCGCGCTGCTTCCCAGATCGATCGGAAACACCACCTTGCGCAGTGGTTGGCGGACCGCGGTTTCTGAACCCGGAAATCACCCTCCGCCCTGCAGGACGGACGACGACGCCGCTGAAGTCGCCCACCGTCGTCGTCGTTGGTTACCCTTGATCCGGTGCCGATTCGGCGCAATTCCCAATGCCCGGTGCGCCCGTCAGTGCCGCCGGAGTCCGCAAACTCACGCCAGGCCACAGCCAGTGGCCGCGGCAGAAAACGGAAGTGAACCACATGGCTCCCAAGTCCACGCTGGACAACGTCATCTCCCTGTGCAAGCGCCGCGGTTTTGTGTTCCAGGCGGGTGAGATCTACGGCGGTTCGCGTTCCGCATGGGACTACGGGCCTTTGGGCGCCGAGCTCAAGGAGAACATCAAGCGTGAGTGGTGGCAGACCTTTGTGCGCGGGCGTGAGGACATGGTGGGGCTGGACTCCTCCATCATTCTGCCCACCGCCGTCTGGGAGGCTTCCGGGCACGTGGCCACCTTCACCGATCCCCTGGTGGAGTGCCTCTCGTGCCACACCCGCCACCGCCAGGACCACCTGGAGGAGAACTTCCAGGACAAGAAGGGCCGGGCGCCTGAGTCCATGGCCGAAATCGCCTGCCCCAACTGCGGTACCAAGGGTGAGTGGACCGAACCCCAGCAGTTCTCCGGTCTGATGAAGACCTACCTGGGCCCGGTGGATGACGAAAAGGGCAAGCACTTCCTGCGCCCGGAAACCGCCCAGGGCATCTTTGTGAACTTCCTCAACGTGGTCACCGCATCCCGCAAGCGCCCGCCGTTCGGCATCGGCCAGGTGGGCAAGGCCTTCCGTAACGAGATCACCCCGGGCAACTTCATCTTCCGAACCCGCGAGTTCGAACAGATGGAGATCGAGTACTTTGTCCACCCGAACGATGCCCAGAAGTGGTTCGACGACTGGGTCGAGTCCTGCTGGAACTGGTTCACGGATCTGGGGATCAACCCGGATAACATGCGCCGTTTCGACGTCCCGGACGAGGAACGCGCGCACTATTCGGACGGCACCATCGACATCGAGTACAAGTTCGGTTTCCAGGGCTCCGAATGGGGTGAGCTGATGGGTGTTGCCAACCGCGCCGACTTTGACCTGGGCAATCACACGGAGCACTCGGGAACCAAGATGCAGTACTTCGACCAGGCCACGGACGAGCGGTACACGCCCTACGTGATCGAACCTTCCTTCGGCCTGACCCGCTCCATGATGGCTTTCCTGGTGGATGCCTACGTGGAGGATGAAGCCCCCAACACCAAGGGCGGCGTGGACACCCGCACCGTGCTCAAGTTGGATCCTCGTCTGGCCCCGGTCAAGGCCGCGGTGCTCCCGCTGTCCAAGAAGGACGATCTCAAGCCGGTGGCCCAGAACCTGGCCGCCGAACTGCGCCGTCGCTGGAACATCGACTACGACGACGCCGGAGCCATCGGCCGCCGCTACCGCCGCCAGGACGAGATTGGCACTCCGCTGTGCGTGACCGTGGACTTCGACACCTTGGAGGACCAGGCCGTGACCATCCGTTCCCGTGACGAAATGACGCAGGAGCGGGTCTCCCTGGACAAGGTCACCGCCTACCTGTCCGACAAGTTGGGCTGCTGATCCCGGATGGCTTACACCTATCGCAGTTGGTCGGAAGGGGATGACCTCCGGTTGTTGGAGGTCCTCCCCGCGCCCGAGTCGGATCCCGTGGTGGCGCTGCGGGCCCTGATGGGCCCGGACACGCAAGCACCGGCGTGGTCACGGACGATCGTCGCAGCTGATTCCGACGGTGCCGTGGACTCCGATGTGGCTGTGGACGCTGATGGTGCCACCGGGGCTGCTGACGCCCACGACGACGCCGTGGTGGTTGGCGCCGGGGCGGTTCAACTCAATCCGCTGCACCCCACCCGCCTGTGGTCATTCGTGGAGGTCGGAAACTCCAACCGTGGCGACGGTGTGGCTCGGCAGTTGGCTACCCGCCTGCGTGCATCAGCTGCCGAAACCCATCCGGGCATGCCCCTGCGCACCAAGGTGGGCCCTGGTACCACAGGGGAGAAGTTCGCCGAGGCTCAGGGCATGTTCCCGGTGATGACTCACCGCCACGTCGTCGTTGCCCCGGGTGCCATCCCGCCGCAGCCGATCGGTGAAGGTGATTCCGCCACGGAGGCGATTGAGGACCTGGCCACAGGTTCTGTGCAGCTCACGCGGGCGGTGGGGGAGTTCTACCGTGCCGTCAACGCGTGGGATCCTCCGGCTGAGCTGACGTTGGGGCAGGTCAACAAGCAGTTCCTCTCGGATGCTTCACAGGCCTACGGTGCAATCGTGTTGCACCGTGGTGTGGACCGCGGGGCCGGCGTGCGGGGCACTATTGGGGCGTTTGCCATCAGTTACCGCTCACTGGAACTGGATGTGGAGCGCACGGAGGCTGATCCGCGGCGCCTTGCGGAGCTGGATGACCTGCCCACGGATGTTCTGATCGGGTGGGACCCCACGCTGGGGGATGAGGAAGCCGCCGTTGCGGTGGCCAAGCTCATGGGCCTGTTGGTGGCCCGTTACCCCATCCGGGTGGAGGTCACGGATGCCATGCGCCCCCTGGCCGTGGTGTGCGCGCAGCTGGTGGCGGAGGGCACTGCCAAAGTGGTGGATGAATCCGTCACCTACGCCGACCCCGCCTGAGACCCACACCCTCAACCACAACTGCCGAACGTTGGGAGTGTGGTCGATTCCAGGGCAGGACATCGACCAAACTCGCACCGTTCGGCAGTAGAGGGGTGGGGGAGGGATCAGAAGGACCAGGGGTCCACGTTGAACTCCTGGGCCACATCCTTCCGGATGGCGTCATTGCGGGAGTCGATGCGGGTGGACATCTTGAAGGCGTCGTACACCCACCAGGCAAAGAGCACCAGCATGCACACCAGTGCCAGGCCGAACCCGACCCACAACAACGGCCCTGGGGCGGGCAGGTCCTGGGACTGTTCACCGGCTGCAACCATGGTGAAGATGAACCCGAAGTAGGCCGCCATGAATGAGCCCCATCCGATCACCACCAGGGCGATTTTGATCAGGCCGCGCCCGATCGCCCCAAGGTAGAAGTCGTGGATGGGCACCCCCACCACGAACGGTGCAGCCGCCCACATGATCCATGCAGCGGTGTTGTTTTTCATCCGTGCGGAGAAACGCCATGCAGCTTGCCGTGACCGGTTGGCCAGATCCGACTGACCCTGATCCGTGGGGACAGCCGGGGCCTCATGGTTGGCTGGAGAACGGTTGGAATCGGCGGGCTGGTTGGGGTGGAGGTTTGTCATGGCAGACACCTGATTCGGGAGGGGTGGGTTGTTTCAAGCCTTGTCAGAAAGAATAAGGATCAACGCCGTGTTCAGCAGCAATTTGGCGGCGAATTTTGTCATTGGTGGTTTCCAGGCGCTTGTTCATGGTCACGCCGTCGTAAATCCACCACACGGCCACGATCAGAAAGCAAAGCCCCGCCAAGATGATGCCGATGAGGAAACCATCCGGCGCCGTTGAAGAGCCCGAACTGTAGTACTGGGAAGCTGAGACGGCGCTGGCAATGGCGCCGCCGATGAAGCTGACAAAGATCAACACCAGCAACCCAAGTTTGGCCAAACCCCTTCCGATGTCACCGAAGTAGAAGTCGTGAACGGGCAGTCCAACCAGGAACGGTCCACCGATCCACAGAAGCCAGGCGGCGGTGTCATTCTTGCGGCGCGCAGAGTAGCGCCAGGCCGCCTGCAGCTGGGGGGAAGCCGGCTGATGGGGCATGGCGGCATACGGACCCGCGGAAGGACCCTGGGGCCCGGGTATGGGGCCGCCGGCAGCGGGGTGCGCGTTGTGGGGACCCTGGGGTTGAGGGTTGTAGGACATGGTGGCCTCCGTGGATCAGAAGAAGCGTCCGACGCATGATGTGCAGATGCGAACAGCTTATGTCAGAGCAAGGGTCTGCAGCCGTTTGCGGCGCCACATTGCGCGGCCAATCTCACGCCGGGAGTCCCGGGCGTACCGCGAATTCCTGTGGGACCATGATCGGATGACCACAGCAGCAGTCTCAGCCACCCCCATGTCCGCGGATCCTGGGCTTCACGCGCCGTTCGGTCCGGGCACTGTGGAGACGGTTGAGGCAGAGGAGGCCGTGGTCCTTGACCTGCCGCCGCTGAAGCTCAGAGGCCTGACCATTGACGTTCCCGTGGTGCTGGCGCCCATGGCGGGGGTGACCAACAAGGCCTTCCGCAGGTTGTGCCGCGAACACGGTGGCGGGTTGTACGTCACGGAGATGGTCACCGCGCGCGCATTGGTGGAGCGCAGGGAAAAGTCCCTGGCGATTGTTCATCACGATCCTGATGAAACCCCGCGTTCGGTTCAGATCTACGGTGTGGATGCGGTCAATGTGGGCAAGGCCGTGCGCATGGTGGTTGAGGAAGACATTGCAGATCACATTGATCTGAACTTCGGTTGCCCCGTCCCCAAGGTCACCAAACGCGGTGGGGGATCTGCCCTGCCCTGGAAGACCGACCTGTTCCAGGCCATCATCTCCGCTGCCGTCCGGGCAGCCGACCGGGGGAACATACCCGTGACCGTCAAAACCCGCATGGGGATCGACGACCACCACCTCACCTACCTGGAGGCCGGCCGGATGGCCCGGGACACCGGGATAGCAGCCATCACCCTGCACGGGCGCACCCTGGAGCAGCACTATTCCGGTACCGCGGACTGGTCTGCCATTGCCCGCCTCAGGGAGGCCCTTCCTGACATGCCGGTTCTGGGCAACGGTGACATCTGGTCAGCGGAGGACGCCGTGCGCATGGTGGAACAGACTGGTGTGGACGGCGTGGTGATCGGCCGTGGGTGTCAGGGCCGCCCCTGGTTGTTCGGGGATCTGCAGGCAGCGTTTGACGGTCGCAAGGACCGAGCCCGTCCCGGACTGCGTGCCGTGGCCGCCACCATCTACCGCCACGCCCAGTTGTTGGCCGAACAGAACGACGACGAACTCCAAGGGCTGCGGGAGATCCGCAAGCACGTGGCCTGGTACTTCAAGGGCTACCCCGTGGGCGGGCAGCTGCGCGCCCAGATGGCCACGGTGGAGACCTTGGACCAGTTGGAAGATCTGCTCAACCAGATGGACCTGGACCAGGCCTACCCGGGACCCGCCGTGGAGGGGCCGCGGGGACGGGGAGGCAACTCCAAGAAGGCCGCACTGCCGGACCGGTGGTTGGAGGACCGATTCATCCACGATGACCAACGCCTGGGTCTGGTGGATGCCGAACTGGACGTCTCCGGCGGCTGATCCACCAGGCACAATGGGTTGGTGACCGATCCTGCCTCCACCAGCATGAACCCAGCCACCGGACCCGTCCCTGAACTGCCGATCGAGGGCATTGCCCAGATGCTGGCGGCCGTGGATCGCACCCAGACCCCGGCGGAGGGTTACGCACCCCGGGACATCCAGCGCTGGGTCACGGAAAATCACCACAACAAGTACCGCTCACACTTTGAGCGTGACCGCGCCCGGATCCTGCATTCCTCTGCATTACGCAGGTTGGCTGCCAAGACGCAGGTGGTGGCGCCGTCCTCGGATGACTTTGTGCGCAACCGCCTGACGCACTCCCTGGAAGTGGCCCAGATCGGCCGGGAACTTGGGCGCATGCTCGGTTGCGACCCGGACGTGGTGGACGCCGCCAGCCTCTCCCACGACCTCGGCCACCCACCGTTCGGCCACAACGGGGAGACCGAGCTGAATGCCGCCGCCGCTCACATTGGCGGCTTTGAGGGCAATGCCCAGACCCTGCGCCTGCTGGTGCGCCTGGAACCCAAGGTTTACAACGACGACGACGCCACCTCAGCCGGTCTCAATCTGACCCGAGCCACCCTGGACGCCACGTGCAAATATCCGTGGCGCGCCCACGAGGCCCCGCTGAAACCGGACGGTACGCGCTCGCAGAAGTTCGGGGTCTACGAGGATGATCTGCCGGTGTTCACCTGGATGCGCCAGGGGGCACCCGAGCGCACCAAGTGTCTGGAGGCCCAGGTCATGGACCTGGCGGATGACATCTCCTACTCCGTGCACGACGTTGAGGACGCCGTGGCAGCGGGCATGCTGCGTTTGAGCCGACTGGCCGATCCGCGGCAACGCGAGCGGGTGTTCGAGAACACCCGTAATTGGTATCTGCACGGTGTGGAGGACTCTGTGCTGGATGCGGCGTTGTCCCGGCTGGAGGCGGCACCGGAATGGGTGGGGGAGATGAACGGCTCCCGGCGGGCACTGGCACACCTGAAGGACATGACCTCCCAGCTGATCGGACGGTTCGCCATGTCAGCAGTGGCAGCCACGCGGCAGGTCACAGGCCAAGGTGCCCTGACCCGGTACGCGGCCTCCCTGGTGGTGCCCAGGGAAACCGTGGGGGAGATTGCGGTCCTGAAAGGACTTGCGGTCACTTACATGATGAATGTGCGTGATTCGCAGCCAATTTATGACAACCAGCGTGAGATTCTGCGGGTCTTGGTGTCTGCTCTGATGGACTCTGACGGTCGTTTCCTGTCACCGGCGTTTGCTGGGGACTGGCACGCCGTGGGAGATGGGCCGGGAGCTGAGGACGCGCGGTTACGGATTGTGGTGGATCAAATCGCATCCTTGACGGACACCTCCGCACTGCGGTTGCACAATCGCATTGTTGGCACCAACTGGAGAATGGGAGACAAACCACTGTGGTGATTCTCAAGGGCAGGGGCTGGGTGGCCCCGCTGTGCTGGATTGCAGTGCTGCTGGATGGTTTCGACGCCGTGGTCCTGGGTGCGGTGATGCCCTCCATGATCGAGGACCCGGAATTCGCTCTGACTCCGGCCACCGGAACCGTGGTGGCCACCGTGGGCCTGGTGGGCATGATGATCGGGGCCCTGGGCATGGGTTGGGCCACGGACAGATTCGGGCGGCGCAAGCTGCTGATCGGTGCCGTGGTGCTGTTTTCCCTGTTCACCCTGGGAATGGCCTTTGTGGATTCGATCTTCCTGTTCGGCCTGTTGCGCTTCCTGGCCGGTGTGGGACTGGGCGGTTGTCTGCCCACCGGTATCTCCATGGTCACCGAATTCGCAGGCCGTAACCGCACCGGTAAATCCACCACGTTGATGATGACCGGTTACCACGTGGGTGCAGTGTTGACGGCTGCTTTGGCCATTGTGGTGGTGCAAAACGTCAACTGGAACGCCATGTTCATCATCGGGGCACTGCCTGCTTTGGTTCTGGTGCCGTTGATGTACGTGTACCTGCCGGAATCTCCGGATTACTTGCTCTCCAAGGGCCGAGTTGAGGATGCCCGCCGCGTCTGCGAGCACTACGGCTTGGATTTTGACCATCAGGAACAGGTGGAGCGCGAACTGAAGGCAGCTGCTGCCGATGGCACGGTCTACAAGGAACCCAAGGGTGCAGCCACGGTGCTCACAGGCCAGTTCCGGCGCAACACCGTGCTGGTGTGGATTGCCTCCTTCATGGGCCTGTTGCTGGTCTACGGGCTGAACACCTGGCTGCCGCAGATCATGCGGGCCGCTGATTACGATCTGGGCAATGCCCTGGGCTTCCTGCTGATCCTGAACATCGGTGCCGTTGTGGGTCTGGTCATTGCCGGTCGCACGGCGGATCGGATCACTCCGCGACTGGCGGCCGTGATCTGGTTCATCGGAGCCGGTGTGCTGTTGGCGGCTTTGGCCATCAAGCTGCCGCTGTTGGGGATCTACGCCATGGTCTTCTCTACAGGTTGTTTCGTGTTCTCCGCCCAAGTTCTGGTGTACGCCTTCTGTGCCGCCAACTACCCCACCAAGGTTCGCGCCACGGCGTTGGGAATGGCCGCAGGGGTGGGGCGACTTGGTGCGATTTCCGGCCCCACGTTGGGTGGTGCCATGTTGGCCGCGGGAATTGCCTATCCGTGGGGTTTCTTTGGTTTTGCCATTGCAGCGGTTCTTGGTGGCGGCGCCATGGCTGCCACCAAGACTTTGCAAACTCACGAGTAAAGTGGAGGTGTCCCCAGAGTGATGCAAAACACCACCCATCGCTCATGCTCTTGAACAACGGATCACCATGCTGAATGTGAATCGTCGAACCCTGCTGAGGGCATCTGGTGCAGCCGGGTTCTCTGCGCTGGCCGTGGCCGCAAGCGCGCAACCGGCCCACGCAGAACCCACAGACCCCGCTGCTCCGGTCCCGGATGAGCTGTACGAAAATCTGCCTGTTGAGGAACCGGACCAGGGCCCCGGCGCACGCGCCAGCGCTGGCGTGGGCGCGGTGCTCTGGGGGTCTTCTTCGGCGGATTCGTTCCGAGCAGGTGAACCCAGCGCGGTCCGCCGGATCACCATCCATGAGGAGATGACCAGACTCGGGATTCCCACCATCCGCCATGCTTTTGGTGGTTGGCGGTCACCGGCCATCTTGGCCATCCGCAGCAAGAATCACCCCATCCGGCCCAATTACAGCTTCGCCGGGGCCAACGGGGAACTGCCAGGCTCGGGCAAGATCTTCCTGCCCACCACCAACAGGATTGTCCCGGACACGGTGACCTCTCAGTTGCCGGGCACTGTCTCCGGTCAGCCGGTGAATCTGCAGTTGGTGCGTGCCCGTCTCCGTAAGGTCCAACTGACGCGCACCAGCTCCGGCGCGCCCATCACTGTGGGCAACTCTGCAGCGGGGTACTGGCGTACCGCGTGGGAGGACGCCGAACGCGGCAAAATCCACCTGCTCTGGATGGGCAAGAACAACAGCGGAGATGTCCAAGGGGTGCTCAATGACACCCGGGCGGCCTATGACGTGGAATCCGGACGCAGCATTGTGATGAGTCACTGGTTCACGTGGTGGGATCGCCTGGGAACTGTCGGCCACCCCAACATCACGGCCATCAACAATGCCTACCGGAACACGTACGGGCAGAAGTACTTTGACAGCACAGCAGCGCTGTGGGATTCCCGGTGGTGGAATGTGCCGGAAATTCGTCCGCTCAACATTGCCGGGCGCGGTGACAATGCAGAACGACGCCGGCTGGGTCTGCCGCCGCGGCCGTTCATTGCGGATGACACTTTCCACCTGAATTCCTACGGCAACCTGGTCATCGCGTACGCGTTGAACGCCAAGATCCGTGGCCTGGGCTGGGCCTGATCGGGGGAGAACATGGCTATTTACAGAGATGTCAGCGATTCCAGTATGTTCGCCTCGGAAATCACCTGGTGCTACAACACCGGGTTGCTCAGAGGCTGGCCGGATGGCACCTTTCGGCCGTTGAGCCCCGTGGCCCGTGATGCCATGGCGGTGGTCATGCACCGTATTGCAGGGCAGCCGGAGATTCGTGGCGGTGGCCCGAACTTCAGCGATGTTGCTCCTGGGCAACAATTCGCCGCAGAGATCGGTTGGGTGCAGAGCCGAGGTCTGCTCAACGGCTGGTCGGACGGCACGTTCAGGCCCCTGGCCCCTATCGCCCGCGATGCCACCTGTGCGGTGTTCTACCGCGCTGCCGGATCACCTGGCTACACACCTCCTGCAGCATCCCCGTTCCGGGACGTGCGCCCGACCCAGCAGTTCTACACGGAAATGTGCTGGGCCCAGTCCCGGGGCATCACCACCGGTTACCGGGACGGCACCATGCGTCCCACCACCTCCATCAATCGCGACGCCGTGGCGGCCTTCCTCTACCGGTTCGACCAGGCCACCGGCTGATTCGGGTCCAAACCCATACCGTTTGCCCCCGCCACTAGAATGAACTGCTGTGGCTGGGCTGATTCGACGTGAGGACATTGACGAGGTGCGGTCGCGCACTGACATCCGCGAGATCGTCGAAGGCTATGTGACCCTCAAATCGGCAGGTATCGGCTCCTACAAGGGGCTGTGTCCGTTCCACGACGAGCGCACGCCGTCGTTCCACGTCCGCCCGCAGTACGGGACGTACCACTGTTTCGGCTGCGATGAATCCGGGGACGTGATTGCTTTCCTCATGGCGTTGGAGCACACCACGTTCACGGAAACGGTGGAGCGCCTGGCCGCCCGGATCGGTTACGAACTGCATTACGAGCAGGGCCAAGGACCCGACCGGGAGGCGGTGGGTCGCCGCCAACGTCTCCTGGATGCGCACAAGGTGGCTGCTGAATATTTCCAGGCCCAGTTGCGCACTCGCGGTGCGGCGGAGGCACAGAAGTATTTGGGGGAGCGGGGGTTCACTCCGCAGGACGCCCAGGACTACGGGGTGGGTTATGCCCCCAAAGGCTGGGATCACCTGCTCAAACACCTGCGCACCCGCGGGTACAACGACGACGAACTCGAGGCCACCGGTATGTTCTCTGCCGGCAACCGTGGCCTCTATGACCGGTTCCGGGGCCGCCTGATCTTTCCCATCCGCGGCATCGGCGGTGAAGTGATCGGTTTTGGTGCCCGCAAGCTCTACGACGACGATCAAGGCCCCAAGTACCTCAACACCCCGGAGACCCAGCTCTACAAGAAGTCCCAGGTGCTGTACGGGATCGAGAAGGCCAAACGCCAGATCGCCAAGCAGCGTCAAGTGGTGGTGGTGGAGGGCTACACGGATGTGATGTCCATGCACCTGGCAGGGGTGCCCACGGCTGTGGCCACCTGCGGTACCGCCTTTGGTGCCGAACACATCAAGATCGTGCGCCGCTTCCTCTCCGACGACGGTTCCGGTGGGGAAGTGGTGTTCACGTTCGACGGCGACGCCGCCGGCCAGAAGGCCGCCCTGCGGGCGTTTGAAGAAGATCAGAAGTTCATGGCCCAGACCTTCGTGGCGGTGGAGCCCGGAGGCATGGACCCGTGTGAACTGCGCCTGGCCAAGGGGGACGCGGCTGTCCGGTCCTTGTTGAACAGCAAACAGCCGCTGTTCAAGTTCGCGATTCAAGCCACCATGAAGCGATTCGATCTGAACACGTTGGAGGGAAAGGTTCAGGCACTGCGGGCCACGGCACCCATAGTGGCCCAGATCAGGGACGTCACGTTGCGCCCGGCCTATGCACGGCAACTGGCGGGTTGGCTGGGGCTGGAGGTTGCCGACGTCGTGAATGCGGTGGAGGTGGCCGCCCGGGCGCCGCGCGGTCAGAGCCAAGGGTACGAACCTCGGTTCGAGCCACCAGTGGAGCAGCCCCAGGACGTGGCCCCGCGGTTCCAACTGCCCAACCCCCGGGATCCCATGCTGCGCGCTGAACGAGAAGCTCTGGAGGTGGTGGTTCAGGTTCCGCACCTGCTGGGTGATACGGAGTGGGAACAGTTCACGGCTGTTGAATGCGCGCATCCCGCCCACACCGCCATCCATGACGCCGTGAGTGCGGTGTACTCCGGGGCCGGTGCCCATGACGTCCAGCAGGGCAGGGCCTGGGTGGAGGCACTGACAGCAGCGGTGCCTGAGCAACTGCGTGGCTACGTGGCGGGACTGTCCATGCGAGCGTTGCCGGCATCCAACGACGTTCAACTCCAGCGGTATGCGGCAGGGGTGGTCGCCCACCTGTTCGACCGCCAGATCCACCGGCGCCAAGCCGATCTCCGTGCGCAACTGGAACGGACCGACTCCCGCGCGGAACCAGAGGCCTTCCAGGCAATCAGCCGCCAGCTCATGGAGTTGGAGGTCGAACGAAGGAAGCTGCAGGCCGACTGACCCACAGCATGTGGCCGAATTGTGCGTAGCGGATCGGGCGGGTATGATCTTCTCTCGTTGCACGCACAGCGAGCACATTCCCCCGTAGCTCAGTTGGCAGAGCATTCGACTGTTAATCGAAGTGTCACTGGTTCGAGCCCAGTCGGGGGAGCCACATGGAAGAGGGGCGGGACCAACGGAAACGTTGATCCCGCCCCTCTTGGCGTACCTGGGCAGTGCTTTGGGTCCCTGCCTGCGTTGTGGTGAGTCCTCACAGTTGTACTGACTGGTTAGCGCCAGCAATGTGGGACCAACGCTCGAGGCCCCCGACGCGCGTTCGCGCCGGGGGCCTCAAGCGTGATGGTTCACAGGTAGGTGTAGAACCCGTCCACCTGCATGGCGTTGACCGCGTGGATCATGGTGCCCTGCTGAGGGTTGAGTGCGGAGATCATCAGACCGTCACCCAGGTAGATGCCAACGTGGGAGCCGTTGTTCTGCGACACCAGGTCACCGGGCTGCGGGTTGGCGGTGGGGGTGGCCGCTGCAAACTGATCCCAGGTCACGCGGGGGATCTGGATGCCGTGCTGCGCGTAAACCCACTGGGTGAATCCGGAG
The DNA here is from genome assembly GCF_012163155.1 of Kocuria subflava. Classification (GTDB taxonomy): domain Bacteria; phylum Actinomycetota; class Actinomycetes; order Actinomycetales; family Micrococcaceae; genus Kocuria; species Kocuria subflava. Next base: position 20,210 of record NZ_JAAVUN010000014.1, on the reverse strand, counting down.
CAGTCCCAGTTCTTGAAATCGGTGCCGCCCCACACGTAGTTGCCGCCCAGACCCAGCATGGAGGTCTCCACAATGGCGGAACCGGAGGTGGTGGTGCTGCCGTTCACAACGCTCTGCACGTCCACCGGGGTGGCGGTTGAGGTGCCCAGGGCGGCTTGCTGCTGCTGAGCCTGCTGAGAGGTCTGAACGGTGGTGGTGGATTCACGGTTGGTGGCTTCCGTGTCCAGGGAACTGTTGTTGGCCACGATCCCGGCGTTGTAACCGCCGTGCAGGATGGCCATGATCTCGGCGCGGGTGATGCCATCGCCTACGTAGAGGTTGCCGTCGAATGCGGGCAGAACGCCCACGCTGTTGAGCCAGTCCAGCTCCGTGTAACCCGGCGTGCGGGAGGAGATGTCCACGTACGGGGACTCGGCGGGCGCTGTGTGTGCGGGGGATCCGGCGCCGCGGTGCAAGACCTTGCCCAGGGCGGTGGCATCCACGTCGGCTTCCGGGCGGAACGTGCCGTCTGACCACCCCTTGAACAACCCCATTTGGGTGGTCCAGGCAACGGCATCCAGGTAAGCCGGATCGGTGGGGGCATCCGAGTAGCGGTTGGTGGCCACGGAGGTGTCCACGGCCGGTTCACCGGCCATGCGGTACAGAATCACGGCGAAGTCCTGACGGGTCAGGTTCTCATCCGGGCTGAAGGCGCCGTTGAGGTCGGCCTTGATGATTCCGTTCTGAGCGCCCCACTTGATGGAACCCTTGGCGTAGAAGCCCTCGGGCACGTCGTTGAAGTCGGCGGGAGCAGTCGTGGCTGCGGCCACGTTGGATGCAGCCCAGGGAGACTGGGTGTTGGTCGCCTGGGTTTCCACCGGAGTCTGCAGTGCACTGACGCCCATGGGGTTGGCCACGGGCTGGGCGGCACTGGACAGTCCCAAGGCGGAGGAACAGGCGGGCCATGCACCCCAACCTTGACCGGCCAGAACGTTCTCGGCCACAGCAATCTGCTGTTCACGGGTTGCATCCTGGGGGGCGCCCGTGCCACCAAAGGCTTCCCATGTGGACTGGGTGAACTGCAGGCCTCCGTAGAAGCCGTTACCGGTGTTGATGGACCAGTTGCCGCTGGATTCGCACTGGGCCAGTGCGTCCCAATCGGATTCGGGAGCTGCAGCGGCAGGGGTGACGCCGGCTGCGGCAATGGCACCGCCACCGACAGCCACGGTGACGGCAGCACTGAGAAAACGGGGGTTCTTCATCCGTGTTTGCTTCCTGGTGGGAGACAAGTGTGAGAGGACCAAGGTTTTCCGCTCACAACTGGGCCCAGGCATGGCGAAGCACGCTGAAGGCAGCAAAAAGTGGTCGGCAAATGATCCACGGGGAAGCGTGAGAACCGGACCAGGGGAAGAACTGTCACGGTTCCATAACGGTGCAACGATAATGGACTTGTCACAAAAGTTGCAAGACGGTATCTGCAGAATCATGCATTCTGTGTGGTGATCCGTCTCACCAGCGGTGATGGTCGGCATCAGCTGGTGTGTGTAACCCGGGGTGTTGTCCGCGGCACCGGGCGCGATTTTTTCATCAGCCCGGTGATACTTTGGAGACTGAGCAAAAAGCAACTGTCAGGTTGCTGCTGATCGAAGACTTTACGGAGGCAGGAATGTCCATGTCCGTTGATGCGCAAACGGGCCACGCCACTGACAACGGATCCACACGGTCCGATCACGTTGGCGCAGCCAAGGCAGCGCGTTCATCACAAGCCGGTGCAGCATCGCTGCCGGATGTAGTCAAAGTGTTCGGCAAGCTGTTGCCGCGCCAGATCCAGGATGAACTGGCCCTTGCCAAGCTGGAGCTCAAGGACAAGGGGATCAAGGCCGGTAAGGGTGTTGCCCTGATCGTGGTGGGCCTGGTCTTCCTGTTGTTGGCCACCATCGCACTGGTGGTGGCCGCCGTGGCCGGCCTGGCTCAGGTCATGCCGCTCTGGCTCTCAGCCCTGATTGTTGCCGCGTTCTTCCTGCTGGTTCTGATTGTTCTGGCGGCCGTGGGTGCCTTGATGATCAAGAGCGCCATGCCGTTGAACCCGGTCCGTGCCGTGCGCGGTCTGAAGTACGACCTCGGCGTGGTCAAGGAAGGCTCGGCCTACACCGAGGCCCGCGTGCGCCGCGAAGAGGCCGAGGCCAAGGAACGCAAGGTGCAGGAGAAGAAGGAGCAGAAGGCTCAGTCCTCCAACCAGCCACCGGCACCGTCCGAGTCGCAGTTGCGTCAGCGCCTCAGTGTTCGCCGCGAGAAGCTCAAGGAGCTGCGCGATGACGCCGAGAGCCGCAAGAACCACGTGCAGACCTCCGCCGTGGGTTTTGTGGACCGCACCCGCACCACGGTCTCAGGAGCCAGCTTGAAGGCTTCCTCCACTGCCGAGCAGGTGGGTGAGCGCGTTGGTCCCTTGGCCGTTGCCGCTGCCGCCGGAACCGCCTTCCTGGTGTTCCTGGTCAAGTTGATCCGTCGCTCGCGCTGAGCCTGGAATCGTCACGACGATGGCGCCGGTGAGCGTCGTCGTTGACAGAGGAAGTCCCCGGGAGTCCACAGGCTCCCGGGGACTTTTCCGTGTTGGGGCATGCATTCCCAGCTTGTCCCCATACCATTGCCACGGTTGGCCCAACCGGCCATGACATGGCCCAGGCCGTGAATCCAAAGCCATCGAGTGAAAGGTCCGGAGGCCACTGCATGCCGTTGATCGCCGTAGGCCTGGCCATTCTCTCCGCTGTGGGGTTGGCCGGTGGAACGCATCTTCAGTCGGTGGCGGTGGTCAGCCGTAGCGATGGCAAACTCTCCTGGAGTCAATTCCGCCATGTGCTGCGTTCTCCACGGTGGACCGCGGGTCTGGTGCTGTTGGGGCTGGGCACGGTGTTCAACGTGGCGGCCCTCAGCATGGCGCCTGTGACTGTGGTCCAGCCCATTGGCGTGTTGGGTCTTGTGATCACCACGGTGTTGCATTCACGCCACGTCAAGATCCCCATCAATGCCGCCACGTGGCGGGCCATCGGCCTGTGCATGGGCGGGGCCACGGTGTTCGTGCTGACCGCCGTGCGGGTCACGGATCCGGCCTTGACCATTGCAGACAGCGCCTCTGACGTGGTGACTTATCTTCTGGCGGCAGTGATTGCCGTGGTGTGCCTGGGCATGCTGTTTCTCAGTGACCACCAGAAGGCGCTGTTCTATCTGTTTGCAGCCGGCACCCTGTACGGATTTGTTGCCGTTCAGGTCAAAGTGGTTTCCGTCCAGTTGCGTACCGGCGCCGGTGCCTGGTGGCAGAACGTTGAAGTGGACAACGTGATCGGTTTGCTGATTGCCGCAGCTCTGGGTGGCTGGTTGGTGCAAAGCGCATACGCGGCCGGGCCTCCGGAGCTGGTCATGGCCGGGCTCACGGTGGTGGACCCCATGGTGGGTGTGGTCCTGGGGCTCAGCGTGTTGGGAGAAGCCGGAGAGAACTTTGGCCCGGTCTCCGCCTTGATGCTTGCAGCCAGTGGCGCGGTGTCCGTGGCGGGCGTGCGCCTTCTCTCCAGGCATCACCCAGAAGTTCTTGTAAAAATGGCTGCCGCCCGTGCGCCCAAGACAGGCGAACTCGGGATCATCCCCAAGGCACCCGCCCCCCGTTCCGCTCATCACCAGGAAGACTGAACCTCAGTGCCGCAACTCGTCCCGGAGCATGACTCGCAGCCTGAACTGACCCCAGATCCTCGGGGACACATTCGAGATGACTACCGGCTCCCTCCTGAACCAGCACCAGATGCTGGGGTGGGGACCCAGCAAGCGGCGCAGCCCCTTACGGTGCTGGTGGTGGCGGAGACCTATCCGCCGGACATCAACGGCTCCTCGCAATTCTCCAGGCGCTTGGCGCAGGCGATGGCCGGTCGCGGGCACAACGTTCACGTGGCTGCACCGCGCCCCAGCCGTGGTCGATCGATCCGGCGGATGGACGGGCGAGTGACCGAACACCGGTTGCGCTCGCACACCGCATTCACCTACACCACGTTCAACCTGTGCCTGCCGTGGGAAGTCAGCGGTCAGATCAAACAGATCTTGGACGATCTCCGCCCGGACGTGGTGCACATCGAGTGCCACTACATCCTGGGTCGCCTATTCGCCCGGGAAGCCCAGCGCCGGGGCATCCGCTTGATCGGCACCAACCACTTCATCCCGGAGAACATTGAGCAGTACATACCGCTGCCAAATCTGATCCGCCGGATCTACCGGCGCATCTCCTGGCGGGACATGGCAGGTGTGTTCCGCCGGTGCGACGTCGTGACCGCCCCCACCCCCTTGGCTGTGGAATCCATGAAGGACAACGGGTTCACCTTCCCCGTCTATGCGCTCTCCAACGGGATTGCGGCGGAGAACTACCAACTGCGGGCAGGGGAGAACCTCAAGCCGCGGGAGCATCCCACCATCTTGTTCGTGGGGCGCCTGGACCCGGAAAAACACGTCGACGTCCTGATTCGTGCCCTGGCCCGGATCAAGGATCAAACGGATGCGGTTCTGGAAGTGGTGGGCCAAGGTGGTGAGTACGACTCCCTGGCGGAGCTGGCCAGAAGCCTGGGGGTTGAACACCGGGTTGTTTTCCGGGGCTTCCTCTCAGACGAGGACCTGCGTCGCAGCTACCTCACCGCGGACATTTTTTCCCAACCAGGAACGGCCGAACTGCAATCCCTGGTGACCTTGGAGGCCATGGCGGCTTCCCGTCCCGTTCTGCTCGCTGATGCCCGTGCGCTGCCGCACCTTGTGGAGTCCGGGGTCAACGGGTGGCTGTTTCCCCCGGGCGACGACGCCGTGGTGGCTGATCGTCTGTTGCACTTCCTTTCCCTGCCTGCGCATGAGCGCAGCGCCATGGGCAACGCCAGCCGAAAGCTGGTGGAACAACACAGTTTTGGTGCCACCGTTGAGGGCTTCGAGCGCATGTACCGCCGGGCGGATCCTGAGCGACTCCTGGCGAACTGGCCGATGCTGGATGAGCCTGAGACTCCGCTAGGCTAGGGGCCGTTGTGTCCGGGGCGCGTCGTTGGCACGCTCGGGAGACTCCAGGGGCGATAGCTCAGCTGGTCAGAGCAGAGGACTCATAATCCTTTGGTCGTGGGTTCAAGCCCCACTCGCCCTACCCAGATCACGGCCACGATCACCACCGCAGCTGCGGTTGCGCTGATTCCGGGATAGTCCATCAATCCCATGGCAGGACCGGCCAGTGCGCTGCCGAGTGCTCCGGCCAGGGACATGGTGGCATCGGAGAAACCTTGGGCCGGGACTCGCTGCGAGGGTGTGAGGGAATCCACCAACAGGGTGGAGCCGCCAATGGTGGCTGCAGACCATCCCACGCCCAACAGAATCAGCCCCGCCGTGACCATCCCCATGTGGTGGGCGCCGAATCCCGTGAGGGCCACGGAGGCCAGCAGAGTCACGTGCCCCGCAAGGATGGTCCACTGAGCGCCCACGGTGTCCACCAGCCATCCCATGACGGGGGAGAGCGCATACATCCCGGCAATGTGCAAGGAGATGGTGAAGCCGATCAACGCGATGGTGTCCGGATGGTGGGCGGCATCGCCCACCTGATGCTCCATGTGCAGCGGCGTGATGGACATGACCGCCACCATCACGCAGTGGGCTGCAACCACTGAGACCACGGCGGCCGTGGCTCGTGGCCGACGGCGCACGATCGCGGCGCCGGCAGCCCAGCCGCCACGGGCTCGGGTGCCGGAGTGGCCGGTCAATTGTTGGCGTGCCAGCAGGGGATCGGGCCGCAGTCCCACCCCGATGATGCACACGCCGATCAACATGCCCGCCGCTGAGATCAGGAACGGCCCGGCCTGCGGAGGTATCCCCAGATGGTTTCCCAATGCGGCACCGGGGCCCACCATGTTGGGACCAGCCACGGCACCGATGGTGATGGCCCACACCACCAACGACAGGTGGCGGCCCCGCCGCTGTGGTGGGGCCATGTCCGTGACCGCAAAGCGCGCCTGGAGATTGGCGGCAAAGGCCAACCCCACCAGGAATGCTCCAGCCAACAGGACGGCAAAGGCCTGCACCACAGTTGCGGTCACCATCAGCAACGTGCCCACAGTGGCAGCGGCCAGCCCGGTCAACAGGGCCCATCGGCGCCCTCGTCTGACGGCCAGTCCGGCCAGCGGCATGGCAGTGACGGCCGTACCCAAGGTCATGGCGGTGTTCACGGTGCCTGCCCAGACTTCGGAACCGGAGAGCTCCACGGCAAGGATCGAGCCCAGCGCCAAGGTGGACCCTGACCCCAGGGCGGAGAAGATCTGCGCCACGGCAAGGGTTCGGACCACGTGTCCTTGCGGAAACGATTCAGGGGTCAGCGCCTCGGGGGCACCGGATGGTGATCTCACGCAGCAGTCCGATAGTGAGGCAGGGGGCCGTCACGGCCGGGGATGTGCTGAAAATACCCCAGAAACCCCGCCGGGTATATTGTGAAGCCACATTCTGAACACCAGGAGGAACCGTGCAGCTACGCCCGGATGAGATGACACCGGTGATCAATCGTCTCAAGCGCGCCCAAGGGCAGCTGGCTGCTGTGACGCGGATGTTGCAGGAAGGCCAGGACTGCAAGGACGTGGTGACCCAGCTGGCAGCTGTGTCCAAGGCATTGGACCGGGCAGGATTTGTGATCATCGCCTCCGGACTGCAGCAGTGCATCAATGACCCGGATGAGTCCTTGGATCAGAAAGAGTTGGAAAAACTGTTCCTGTCATTGGCCTGAATCCCACGTTCACTGGGGCACGGGCAGCAGGACCGAGGGTAGGAACGCCCCGATGAACTGCAATGGGTTGACGTAGTCCTCACCCAAGCGAACACCCCAGTGCACGCAGGCGCGGACGGAGAACACGCAGTGGTTGCCGTTCTCCAACACACCGATCACCTGCCCTTTGCGCACGCGGTCTCCGCGTTTGAGGTCACTGTCCACCGGTTCAAAACTGGATCGCAGACCATCCCCGTGGTCGATGGTGATGGTGTTGCGATCCACCACGGTTCCCACATGAGTGACCTTGCCGTCCGCTGGCGCCCGCACCTGCCCGTTCCAATCGACGGTGAGATCCACACCCCGGTGCCCGGACAGCCACCGTTCGGCCGGCGGCTGGAAGTCCTTGGCCACCTTGGGGGCACCACCGGTGGGGGACTCCCACTGCCCGCGGTGTTTGGCCAGGACGGAGTCATTGCTCACGGTGCCTGCCACTGTCACGACGCCGGTTGGCGGGCCGGCCGTTGCTGCTGTTGGACTGAGAACAGAGATGATCAGCAAGGCAGCAGCCAAGTACCTGGCAGTACGTCCAGATGTGCGGCCCGGTGGCGTGTTCTGGGGTGATGCGTTTCTCATGCACCCACGGTGCTCCTTGAAAATCGGTGCCACCAGATCAGCACCCGTGCTGTGGACAGGGAACGCGGACGAAGCGCACGGTGATCACCCCTGTGGAGTCGCGGGCGCTCGCCGTCGTCCACAGCACCTGCAAAGCCCGTCCTCCGAACCTGAACTGGCGAACCCGAACTTGCGAACCCCATCCTGCGAGGCGCCCGTGCCGTCGCAGATGCCACCGCTGTAGTACAGTTGGTTGCCGCAGTGTCTGAACTGTGCGGTTCATCGTGCCCAGGTTCCGGTGGAAGAGATTCTCCTCCACGGGAGCGTGGACCACGCGGATCGTTTCAGGGCGCAGATGCTGACTACGCGCGCGTCGTCGTCGTGAACACGGGGATCACCAGCAGGTGATCCTGTGAACCCGACCCGCTTGCCACGGTCCCGACCTCCCCATGGAGTGCGGGTGGTCAGCGGAAACCGTCCTGAGCCTCGGGGCGGTGGCCATGACGTGCCAGGGGTCCTTCCGCCGGAAGCGACCGACAACCACACAACCGTGTTCCGTTTCCCCGGACCAGGGGTGCGCGAGCACATTGCACCAAGGAGAACTGACCATGTCAGTCGTCACCATGCGCCAGCTGCTGGACAGCGGCGTGCACTTCGGCCACCAGACACGCCGCTGGAACCCGAAGATGAAGCGCTTCATCCTCACCGAGCGCAACGGCATCTACATCATCGACCTCCAGAACTCGCTGTCCTACATCGACCGCGCGTTCGAGGCCGTCAAAAACACCGTGGCACACGGTGGCACCATCCTGTTCGTGGGTACCAAGAAGCAGGCCCAGGAGGCCATTGCCGAGCAGGCCACCCGCGTGAACATGCCCTACGTCAACCACCGCTGGCTCGGCGGCATGTTGACCAACTTCCAGACCGTCTCCAAGCGGATTGACCGCATGAAGGAGCTGGAGCAGATCGACTTCGAGGACGTCGCAGGCTCGCAGTACACCAAGAAGGAACTGCTGCTGCTGCGCCGCGAGAAGGAGAAGCTGGAGCGTACCCTGGGCGGTATCCGCAACCTCTCCAAGACCCCTTCCATGCTCTGGATCGTGGACACCAAGAAGGAGCACCTGGCGATAGATGAAGCCCAGAAGCTGGGCATCCCCGTCGTCGCCATCCTGGACACCAACTGCGATCCGGACGAGGTCACCTTCCCGATCCCGGGCAACGACGACGCCATCCGCTCCGTCAACCTGCTGACCCGCGTGGTTGCCGACGCCGTGGCCGAGGGCCTGCTGGCCCGCTCCGGCAAGGGCGGCTCCGAAGGTGCTGCCGAGGAGCCCATGGCCGAGTGGGAGCGCGAGCTGCTGGAACAGCACAACGCTGAGAAGGCTGCTGCCGAGGCGGAGACCACCGCCGAGGCCGTGGAAGCCGTTGAGGCCACCGAGGCCTCCGAGGAAGCTGCCGAGACCGCTGAGGTCGTCTCCGAGGCAACCTCCGCCGAGTGATTCACCCCCGTCACTGCCTCCCTGCCCGTCACCGACCGTGACCGGGCGGGGAGGCATTCGGGGATCACGGGATGTGGCAACACGTCCCCTGCCGTTCAACTTTTCTTCGTCTCGATGCCGCATCATGCAGCGTGAGACGCCCGTGGGTCGGCCAAGAGCCGGCCTCGGGAACGAACGAACAAGGAGCTGACACATGGCGAACTACACCGCCAAGGACATCAAGGAACTGCGCGAGCGCACCGGCGCCGGCATGCTCGACGTCAAGAAGGCATTGGACGAGGCCGACGGCGATCAGCAGAAGGCCCTGGAGATCATCCGCGTGAAGGGCCTCAAGGGCGTCACCAAGCGTGAAGGCCGCACCACCGCTGAAGGCATCGTGGTGGGCCGCATCCAGGGCGGCAAGGGCTACCTGGTTGAGGTCAACTCCGAGACCGACTTTGTGGCTAAGGCCGATCCCTTCATCGCTTTCGGCGAGAAGGTCATGGACGCTGCCGTCGCGGGCGACGTCGCCGACCTGGACACCCTGCTGGCCACCGAGATCGACGGCCAGAAGGTCTCCGACCTGGTGACTGAGACCGGCGCGCTGCTGGGCGAGAAGGTTGTGGTTCGCCGCATCGCTCGCGTCGAGGGTCAGAACGTTGAGCTCTACCTGCACCGCACCTCCAAGGACCTCCCCGCTCAGGTGGGCGTTCTGCTGGCCGTTGACGGTGAGAACGTCACCGAGGCTGCTCACGACGTCGCCGTGCACATTGCCGCCATGTCCCCGTCCTTCCTCTCCCGTGAGGAAGTTCCGTCGGAAACCGTTGCCAACGAGCAGCGCGTGGCAGAGGAGACTGCAAAGGCTGAAGGCAAGCCGGAGAAGATCCTGCCCAAGATCGTGGAAGGCCGCATGAACGGCTTCTACAAGGAGTCCGTGCTGGTGGACCAGGACTTTGCCAAGGATTCCAAGGTTTCCGTGGGCAAGTTCCTGGAGGACAACGGCGCCACCGCCACCGGTTTCGCCCGCTTCCGCGTGGGTTCCTGATCTCAAGATCCGAGACACAAAAACAACCACCACGGCGCTCACTGAGGTGAGACCCTGAGGTTGTTCTCCCGACACCCCGCCGACCCGCACAGGTCGGCGGGGTGTGGTCATCTGATGTGGGGTTTGCCAGAGGCGATGTTCGGTGCTGGTCAGCTGTGCTGCCCGCTATGCTGAACCACGTGTGCCCGGGGCGGGCAGCTGCACCTGACCTGCCGCCACCGCGGCCCTTGACCGTTGGACCACCGTTGGGAGCATCCATGCCGACCTCCACCCCTTCCGAAATCAAGGACGACGCCCTGCGTGCCAGCAGGTCGGGGGAGTCGAGCCACCCACGACGCCGCATCCTCCTGAAGCTTTCGGGTGAGGTTTTCGGTGGAGGCAAGGTGGGTCTGGACACCTCAGTGGTTCGGGACATCGCCGAGCAGATTGCCGCCACGGTGGGCACGGTTGAAACCTCGATCGTGGTGGGAGGCGGCAACTTCTTCCGCGGCGCCGAGCTGTCCACCGCCGGCATGGACCGCTCACGGGCCGACTACATGGGCATGCTGGGAACGGTCATGAACTGCCTGGCCTTGCAGGACTTCTTGGAACAGTGCGGCGTGGACACCCGTGTGCAGTCGGCCATCTCCATGGAGCAGGTGGCTGAGGCCTACATTCCGCGCCGGGCCATCCGTCACATGGAAAAAGACCGCGTGGTGATCTTTGGTGCCGGTGCCGGTCTGCCCTACTTCTCCACGGACACCGTGGCCGCCCAGCGTGCTCTGGAAGTCAATGCTGATGAGGTCCTGGTGGGCAAGAACGGTGTGGACGGCGTCTACACGGATGACCCCAAGACCAACCCGGAAGCCAAGAAGTTGGACACCCTGACCTACGACGACGCCCTGACGCAGAACATCCGGGTCATGGATCAGACCGCGTTCTCCCTGTGCCGGGACAACAACGTGACCATGCGCGTGTTCGGCATGCAGGAACCGGGCAACGTGACTCGCGCGGTGCTGGGTGAAGACCTGGGCACACTGATCAGCGTGTGACGCAAGGCTGTGGGATCACACAGCTGGGGCCGCGGACGCCGGTAGACTTGATGCCAGTGTCCGCGGCCGCTGCGTGTCTGAAGCACATGCCACTGGCCACCTGATCGACCAACACAGAGACTCGGCCACAGGTTGAGTGTCATCAGAAGGAGTTTTCACGTGATCTCTGAGATCCAATCCGACGTCGAAACCCGTATGGGCAAGGCAGTGGACAACGCCTCCGAGGAGTTCGCTGCCATCCGCACGGGCCGCGCCAACCCGTCCCTGTTCTCCAACCTGTTGGTGGACTACTACGGCGCACCCACCCCGCTGCAGCAGCTGGCCTCCTTCCAGAACCCTGAGGCACGCACACTGCTCATCACCCCGTACGACCGATCCGCGCTGGGGGACATCGAAAAGGCTCTGCGTGACTCCGACATCGGTGCCAACCCGGCCAATGACGGCAACGTGATCCGCGTCGTCATGCCCGAGCTCACCGAGGAGCGGCGCAAGGAATACGTCAAGATCGTCCACGCCAAGGCAGAGGAAGCACGTGTTTCTGTGCGCAACGTGCGCCGCCATGCCAAGGACTCGATCGAGAAGCTGGTCAAGGACGGCGAGATCGGCGAGGACGAGGGCAAGCGTGCCGAGAAGGACCTGGATGCCGAAACCAAGAAGCACGTGGACCACATTGACGTCATGCTCAAGAACAAGGAAGCTGAGCTGCTTCAGGTCTGATGCCGTCCGTCAAGAACGCCGCTGAAACACCCCCTGCACCACCCAAACAGTCGCGTGCCGGGCGGGACCTGCCCGCCGCCATCGGGGTGGCTGTGGTGCTACTGGCTGCCCTGGGCATCGGACTGTTCGTCTACCCGCCCGTGGTGGCACTGCTTGCCGGTGCGGCCGCCGCATTGGGCGTGTACGAGGTCTGCCGTGCCCTGGCCCATGCCGGCATCAAGATCCCCGTGATACCTGCCGTGGCGGGCGCGGTGATCATGCCGGTGGCAGCCTTCTTCGGCGGTGCCGAGGCCCTGATCATCGCCACCACATTGGTGTCCTTGGTGGTGATCACCGTTCGGGTGTTCGGTCCCAAACAAGGCATGGTCCTCTCCGTGATGGGCTCCCTGTTTGCACTGACCTGGGTGGCACTGTGTTTGTCCTTGCTGGTCCTGTTGTTCCAGACGGAGCAGGGGGTTGCCAAGGTGCTGATCGTGATCTTGATGGCGGTCGGCAATGACACGTTCGGTTACTTCGCCGGGGTCCTGTTCGGCAAGCACCCCATGGCTTCGCGGATCAGCCCCAAGAAGACCTGGGAGGGCTTTGCCGGCTCCATGGTCGGTTCCATGGTGCTGGCCTCCCTCCTGGTAGCACTGCTGCTGGGGGACCCCTGGTGGCACGGCCTGGTGCTGGCATTCTTCCTGGTGTGGGTTGCTGCCCTGGGTGATTTTGCCGAATCCATGGTCAAACGTGAGATCGGCGTCAAGGACATGGGCACTCTGCTGCCCGGTCACGGTGGAGTGATGGACCGGGTTGATTCCATCGTGTTCGTGGCCCCCGTGGGCTATGTGGTGTTCGAGCTGCTGCGGGTCCTGCAGGGCTGAGTGTGGTGCGCCTGTGATGCTCACGTGGTCCCGCTGAAGGTGGTTGAGGAGTCCCCAAATGACAGATAACCCGGAGGCCCGGGGCAGCACCCCCAATGGGGGCGTTGCGCCCGCAGGCAAGCGGTTCGACCGCGTCGAAGGCCGCCATTGGGGATACTCCCCGGACGACGTCGACGACTACTTCAGTCGCGTGGAAGCTGCCATCAAGGCCCCGCGCGGCCAGGATGCCCCTGAGTTCACTAGCTGTACTGACCGGGCACGTTGATCAATCGTGAGGAGGGCGGCTGGTTGCCGCACGCGGTATGCGGACGATGTTCGTTGTACTGGTGCAGCCAGTCCGGCAGGGCGTCACGTCGTTCTTGCTCGCTGGTGTAGCAGCGGGCGTACGCCCACCCGTCGGCCATGGTCCGGTGGAAGCGCTCCACTTTTCCGTTGGTCTGCGGCCGGTACGGACGGGTCCGCTTCGGGGTGATCGATAGGGCCTCGCAGGTGTCGCGCCACAGGTGTGACCGGTATGCCCCGCCGTTGTCAGACAGCACCCGTTCGATGGTGACGCCGCGGTTTGCGAACCACTCGACCGCCCGGTGCAGGACGGCGACGGCGGTGATGGCAGTCTCGTCGTCGTGGACCTCGGTGTACGCGACGCGGGAGTGGTCGTCGATGACGGTGTGCACAAACGCGTACCCAAGCTTTGGGTTGTGCCACTTGTTCTTCGGCTTCCCGGGCGTGGCGGCGCGGTTGCGTTCGCCTTGGAGTCGGCCGACATAGCGCCAGCCGCCGCCGTCGGGGATATTCCCGAGCTTCTTCACGTCCACGTGCACCAGCGAGCCGGGATGGGGGTGTTCGTACCGGCGGATCGGCTCGCCGGTGGCACGGTCGACGTAGGACAGCCGGTTGAGGCGTGCCGTCGTGAGGATTCGGTGCACCGTCGATGGTGCGATGCCGAGTCGAGCGGCGAGCTGAACTGGGCCTTCGCGCAACCGCATTCGCAGGCTGACGCACCGCTTGGTCACCGTCTTCGGGGTCTTGTTCGGCGACACCCTCGGGCGCGAAGACCGGTCTTCCATGGACTCACCGGCGAGGTAGCGGTCGACCCACCGCTTCACCGTCGGCCAGGACACCTGGAAGCGGGCAGCAATCTCGCTGATCGGCCACCCGTCCTCGACGACGAGGCGAGCGACCTTCAGGCGGTGGCGGGGTGTCAGGGCGGCGTTCTTGTGGCTCATGGGGGCTTTCGGAACGGGATGAAGGGGGACAGCGCAGTGGCTGTCCCCCTTCATCGGCGAGGAGGAACCTAGGAGGCGAGAGCGGCGGTGGCGATCGCCTTGCCCAGATCCTCGGGGCGGCTCCACATCGGCCAGTGACCAGTAGGCAGGTCGATGAACTGGACGTCGATCAGGTCGTTGACGGCGGCGAACATAGGGTGTCGTGCCTGGGCCAGCTCAAGGACCTGGCTGGACGGCAGGGAGCAGCAGATCAGAGTGGTCGGCACGCCGTAGCGCCGATCATTGTTCAAAGAGACCGAGGCGCGGGCGACACCTGCAGGCTCGGGGACAGCGCGGGCGCGGAAGGTCTTGAGCTGTCCTTCGCTAAGCCCTTCGAGGCTGGCCTGCTGACCGAGCGTGTCAAAGTCAGGCAGCGGGAGCTCCTCGATGTCTTGCGGGAGCTCCGGCGCGAAGGCTGCTCCGTCCGTCATGGGCCCGGAATCGACCCAGATGACCCGGCGGAGCAGCTGCGGGATCCTGTCCGTGACAGTGCTTACCGCGGCGTTGGCGCCGCTGTGCCCCACGAGAACGACGTCGCCGCCGGCCTGTTCGACAAGGGCCTGGAGGGCATTGACCTGCTCCTGCAGAGTGGCGTTCTTCCGGTTGGGATCTTGCTCGTCGAGGCCCGGCGGAGTGACGGCCTCGACGTCGAGCCCGTGCTCCTTCAGGGCGGGCACTACGTCATCCCAGGCCCAGGCGCCCAGCCAGTAGCCGGGAACGAGGATGACGTGCGGTTGGTCCGTTGCGTTCGATGTCATGTGCTCGATGCTGACAGGGCTCCTGGACAACGGAGTGGCACTATTTGTGACATGAATGTGGCGATGGTTCCCTGATGAAGCGTTCGGAACGCCTCCACGCACTGTCGGAGGCGCTCAGGCGCGGCGGGAAGCGTGGGAGGAGCGCGGAGGGACTGGCCCGTGAGTTCGGGGTGTCTGTCCGGACGATTAAAAGAGACCTGGCGGCACTCGAAGCATCCGGAGTGCCGCTGTGGTCCCGCCCTGGCCCAGGCGGAGGGTACGGGATCGTAGAAGGTGGTTCCCTGCCGCCGGTCGCATTGTCACCGGCTCAGGCCTTGGCACTGCTGGCAGCGGTCAAGGCCGCACCCGATGCGCCGTACTCCGATCTCGCTACAGCCGCCGTCCGCAAGATCGTGGATGTCCTCGACCCGCGCACTCGGGAGAAAGTAAGCGAGCTCGCGCAGCGAGTCTGGGTCGACTCGCCCCCCAGCACCTCTCGATCCGTCCGCTCGACCTGCGAACAGGCCATGACAGATCAACGGGTGCTGCGCATCGACTTCGTCTCCGCCGCTGGCGAGCACACCCGTCGCGACGTCGAGCCCATTCTGTTCGCCGGCACCCGTGGTAGCTGGTACCTCATCGGGTGGTGTCGACTGCGCGGTGCTGTGCGGTGGTTCTCTCTCGACCGCATTCGCAAAGCTACGCTCACGCGCCATCCATGCTCGGGCCACACCGTCGACGAGATCGGCACACCACCGGACACCGCCGCCAGCGTCGCCTTGGACTGAACTCGATCGGGTCAATCAACGTCTCAGGGCAGTACAACTAGCCGTGACCTGAGAGCAGCAGTCTTCGGGCGCGCCCGTGGTGGCTATCAGCCGGCGGTGGTGGATGCTGCCATGGATCAGCTCGAGGACACCCTGGCCCGGCGAGAGAACCGGGATTACATCGACTCTCACGGGCGCCAGGCCTGGGAGGAGCAGGTCGGAGCCCTGTCGGATCTGATCTTCGGTCGCTTGGAACGCGCCGACGGGCACCGCTTCCGCCGTCCATCAGGGTCCAGTTCACGCGGGTACGCCGTCGTCGACGTCGACGCTCTGTGCGACGCCGTGGTTGAGGAGCTGAGCACGGCGGAATCCGTGCACCCGGACCGGGTGCGGTCGGCCGTTTTTGGGCCCGCAGTGGGGGAGCGGGCCTACGAGGAACAGCAGGTGGATGCGTTCCTGGACAAGCTCGTGGAGCTGCTGCTGGCGCTCCGCTGAGACAAGATTTTTGCACCTGTCTAAAAACAGCGTTTGTACTTGTGAAAGCAAGTGCAGGCGCTGTTTTCGGTGCAACACGGGTGGCATCTGGGGTGAACAGTGGTTGGTGCACGGCAAACATGCGGTTAATATGAGCGAGTCCACACTGTGACACCTGTCACGTAAAGCTCGTTACGAGAGGTCTCCCGTGTCAGAGCATCCCTCAGTGGCCGAACCAACGGCCCAGGACTTCCAGGCAGCGCAAAGCTCCCCGGAGTTCCAATCTCTGCGATCCACGCACCGCAAATTCGTGGTTCCCATGACCATCTTCTTCCTGGTCTGGTTCCTGCTGTACGTGCTTCTCTCCATCTACGCCACGGACTTCATGTCCACTCCGGTGATCGGCAACGTGAACCTGGGCATCATCCTTGGCCTGCTTCAGTTCGTCACAACCTTCGGCATCACAGGCCTCTACGTCGCTTTCGCGAACAAGAGCCTGGATCCCAAGGCAGAGCAACTGCGTGAAGCCCTGGAGGCCGGCGACTACGCCGCAATCCACGGTGGCTCCAACGGCGCTCATTCAAGCAAGGGGGCTTGATTCATGAACGTAATGCTTCCCGCCGCAGAGACCAGCGAAACCGTTGGCACCCCGTGGCTGAACATGCTGATCTTCGGAGCGTTCGTCGCTGTGACCATGGTGGTCGTGCTGCGAGCCTCCAAGCACACATCCACGGCCGCTGACTACTACGCGGGTGGACGTTCCTTCTCCGGAACCCAGAACGGCCTGGCCATTGCAGGTGACTACCTCTCCGCGGCGTCCTTCCTGGGCATCGTGGGCGCCATTGCCCTGCAGGGGTACGACGGGTTCTTGTACTCCATCGGCTTCCTGGTGGCCTGGCTGGTTGCACTGCTGCTCATCGCCGAGCCGCTGCGAAACACCGGCAAGTTCACCATGGCGGATGTGCTCTCCTTCCGTCTGCGTCAGCGCCCGGTCCGCATTGCTGCGGCCACCTCCACACTGTGCGTGACCTTCTTCTACTTGCTGGCACAGATGGCCGGCGCCGGCGCGTTGGTCTCCCTGCTGATGGGCATCTCCTCCAGCTTGGGCCAGTCCCTGGTGATCATCGTCGTCGGTGCGCTGATGATCGCCTACGTGCTGATCGGCGGCATGAAGGGCACCACCTGGGTGCAGATCATCAAGGCTGTGCTGCTGATGACCGGTGTGGGTGTCATGACCATCTGGGCTCTGGGCATGTTCGGCTTCAACTTCTCCGCCATGCTGGGCGAAGCAGTCAACGTGGTGAACCGTTCAGGTGCTGACATGGACGGCCAGAAGCTTCTGGAGCCGGGTCTGCGCTACGGCCTGAACGAATGGACCAAGCTGGACTTCATCTCCCTGGGCATGGCCATGGTCTTTGGCGCCGCCGGTCTGCCGCACGTGCTCATGCGCTTCTACACGGTTCCCACCGCCAAGGAAGCCCGCAAGTCCGTGGTGTGGGCCATCTCCCTGATCGGTCTGTTCTACCTGTTCACCCTGGTGCTGGGCTTTGCCGCCGCCGCCCTGATCGGCAGCGAACGCATCCTGGCAGCTCCGGGTGGCGTGAACTCTGCAGCTCCGTTGCTGGCCTTTGAGCTGGGTGGTTCGGTGCTGCTGGGTATCATCGCCGCCGTGGCCTTCGCCACCATCCTGGCCGTTGTGGCCGGTCTGGCGATCACCGCATCCGCATCCTTTGCTCACGACATCTACTCGAACGTGATCAAGAAGGGTAAGTCCAGCGGCAAGGAGGAACTGCGCGTTGCCAAGCTGACCGTTGTGGTGATCGGTGTGGTCTCCATCCTGGGCGGCATTGGCGCCCAGGGTCAGAACGTGGCCTTCCTGGTGGCGCTGGCATTCGCCGTGGCTGCCTCGGCCAACCTGCCCACCATCCTGTACTCCCTGTACTGGCGCGGGTTCACCACCCGCGGTGCGGTGTGGTCCATGTACGGCGGTCTGATCATCTCCATCGGTCTGATCATGTTCTCCCCGGTCATGTCCGGTGCAGAGACCTCCATGATCCAGGGTGTGGACTTCTCCTGGTTCCCGCTGTCCAACCCGGGTCTGGTCTCCATCCCCGCGTCCTTCCTGTTGGGCTTCATCGGTTCCAAGACCGATTCCTACAAGGAGAGCGTGGAGAAGCAGGCCGAGATGGAGGTTCGCTCCATGACCGGTGTGGGTGCTGAGGCTCCTGTCCAGCACTGATCGCGGATCCCTTCCACCACGGATCCCAGATCCGATCCAGTGGTGATCGCGAATCCCACACGCCGGGGGATGTGAAATTCCGTCCAACGGGAGACTCACATCGAGCGGTTCGCCAAGGGCCCCTGTCAGAGTCCGGTTTCGCCGGTTCTGGCGGGGGCCTACGGCGTCCATTGGCGCCGTATCATGGTCTGGATCGTGAGAGAACTCTCATGCAGCTGCCCGAATTTTCGGCAGGGGTCTTGTAATCTTTACTTTAACCGTCAGCTGTCAGCATGCTGTCGGACCGTCCCCCTCCAGCCCCACTGTCACAGTTGGGGCCACCAACGGAAAGAGAAATTCTCATGGCCATCATTGGTTGGATCGTTTTGGGCTTGATCGCCGGCGCACTGGCAAAACTCATCATGCCGGGTAACCAGGGTGGTGGCATCATCGTCACCATGCTGCTGGGCATCGTCGGCGCCGTCCTCGGCGGCTTCCTGTTCTCCGCAATCTCCGGTCAGGGCATCAACGAGAGCGGCTGGGTCATGTCCCTGGTCATCGCTACCGTTGGCGCGCTGGTTGTGCTCTTCATCTGGGGCCTCATCACCGGTCGTCGCGGCGGCGCTCGTCGCTGATTCCTCCGGGATCAGTAGCTAGACACGACCAAACCCGGCCCTCCCTCGGACTGCTTCGCTTGACGTCCGCTTCGGGAGGGCCGGGTTTTGTCGTATCCACACCCATGCCCAGTGACGTCCGCCTCGGGATGGGTGGGCGTCGTCGGGTGTTCCGGGGCTGGCCCATACTGGGAGTATGAACGCGAGCGCACCTGAAGACACGCACATCTCCCGGTCACCGTGGGCGGAACTCCTCAAGGCTGCGCCCCGCACAATCAGCATCCTGGGGTCCACCGGTTCCATCGGCACTCAGGCCTTGGACGTGGTGCGCCAAGCTGCCGAGGACAGTGGGCGTCAGGTGTTCCGCGTGGTGGCCCTGGCCGCCGGCATCTCCAACCTGGAGCTTTTGGCACAACAGGCCGTGGCAACTCGCGCGCAGTTGGTAGCCACCAGTGGCAACGCTGAGGACGCTGCACACCTCACCGAACTGATCACCCAGCTCCAGGCAGCAACCGAGGGAGTCACCTCCGACGGCAAGGATGGTACGGAAGGTGAGTACCACCCCGTCGTCGTTCACGGACCGGAGGCCGCAACGCAAGCCGCAGCCCATGAGGAAGCCGATCTGGTGCTCAACGGGATCACCGGGTCCATCGGCCTGGCGCCCACCCTTGCTGCCTTGAAAGCGGACAAATTGCTGGCGCTGGCCAACAAGGAATCGCTGATTGCCGGCGGTGCCCTGATTCACCAGGCGGTCGCCGCATCCAAGCATGAGGAACCGTTGATCCCGGTCGACTCGGAGCACTCCGCTCTGGCTCAGGCGTTGCGCTCTGGTACGCCGGATGAAGTTGACCGGCTCATTCTCACCGCCTCTGGTGGACCGTTCCGGGGGCGCTCCCGTGACGAGCTTGCGGAGGTCACCCCGGCAGACGCGTTAGCACACCCCACGTGGGACATGGGCCTGATGGTCACCACCAACTCCGCCACCATGGTCAACAAGGCGCTGGAGGTGTTGGAAGCCCATCTGTTGTTCGGGGTGCCGCTGGAGAAGATCGACGTGGTGGTCCACCCGCAGTCCGTGGTGCACTCCATGGTCCAGTTCACGGACGGGTCCACACTGGCCCAGGCCTCTCCGCCGGACATGCGGCTGCCCATCGCTCTGGGTCTGGGGTGGCCGCACCGCGTGCCGGGGGCCGCAACACCGTGCGATTGGTCGCAGGCCACCTCCTGGACCTTTGAACCGTTGGACCCGGTGGCTTTCCCCGCCGTGGAGCTGATCAAGAAAGCTGCAGCCAAGTCCGCCACCACACCGGCGGTGTTCAACGCAGCCAATGAACAAGCGGTGTTGGCCTTCCACTCGGGACGGATCGGCTTCACGCAGATTGTTGACACCGTGACGCAGGTGGTGGAGGAACACGTCCCTGCAGATGAACTGAGCGTGGACTCCGTGCTGGAGGCAGAGCGTTGGGCTCGGTCCCGCGCGGACCAGATCCTGGGCGACTGAGCTCCCCCTCCCCGCCGAGTAGGCCTTTTGATCGCCCCTGAATGGGTCAGCAGCGATCAAACGGCCTACTCGGCGGGAGGGGGAGGGTGCTTCTATGGTTTTCGTCAAGCGGCTAGGGCCACGGTGGGCGGGGTGGGTTCTTGGTAGAAAGATCC
>NZ_JAAVUN010000139.1 GCF_012163155.1 Kocuria subflava | reverse complement strand
ATGTCACCGCCGTAGCACTTGGAGAGCACGTCCTTGCGCATGGCCCGGATGTTCTCGCGGGCGATGATGCGGGATCCGATCGCCGCCTGGATGGGAACCTCGTACTGCTGACGCGGGATCAGGTCCTTGAGTTTGCCCGCCATCATGACGCCGTAGGAGTAGGCCTTGTCCTTGTGCGTGATCGCCGAGAAGGCATCAACGCGTTCGCCCTGCAGGAGCACGTCCACCTTGACCAGGTCGGCGGCCTCCTGCCCGTCGGCCTTCCAGTCCAAGGAGGCATAGCCCTTGGTCTTGGACTTGAGCTGGTCGAAGAAGTCCAGGACGATCTCGGCCAACGGCAGGCGGTAGCGCAGCTCGACGCGGTCCTCGGAGAGGTAGTCCATCCCACCCATCTGGCCGCGTTTGGACTGACACAGTTCCATGATCGCGCCCACGAAGTCCGACGGCGCCAGGATGGTGGCCGAGACCATGGGCTCGCGGATCTCCTTGATCTTGCCCTCGGGGAACTCAGACGGGTTGGTCACCACCGTTTCGGTGTTGTCCTCCAGAGTCACGTCGTAGGACACCGACGGCGCCGTGGAGATCAGCGCCAGGTCGAACTCGCGTTCCAGTCGCTCCCGCGTGATCTCCAGGTGCAGCAGACCCAGGAAGCCACAGCGGAAG
>NZ_JAAVUN010000138.1 GCF_012163155.1 Kocuria subflava | reverse complement strand
GGAGGTCCAGCCCGGGCAGCGCTACGGCTACCGGGTTCACGGCCCATGGGACCCCGCCAACGGAAACCGCTGCAACCCCGCCAAGCTCCTCCTGGACCCCTACGCGAAGGCCGTGGACGGCTTTGTCCGTGAGTGGGGCCAGCCCCTGTTCTCCTACAACTTCGGTGACGAGGACTCCTTCAACCAGGACGACTCGGCCGAGCTGATGATGAAGGGCGTGGTGATCAACCCCTACTTCGACTGGGAAGGGGATCGGCCACCCAAGAAGCAGTACCACAAGTCGGTGATCTACGAAGCCCACGTCAAGGGCCTCACCGAACAACACCCCGAGGTCCCCGAGAACCTGCGCGGGACCTACGCGGGCGTGGCCCACCCCGCGGTGATCTCGCACCTCAAGAAGCTGGGCATCACGGCCATCGAGCTCATGCCGGTCCACGAGTTCGTCCAGGACTCCACGCTCCAGGAGAAGGGGCTGCGCAACTACTGGGGATACAACACGATCTCCTTCTTCGCCCCCCACCACGACTACGCGTCATCGAGCACCTTGGGGGGGCAGGTCCAGGAGTTCAAGGCGATGGTCCGTGCCCTGCACCGGGCCGAGATCGAAGTCATCCTGGACGTGGTCTACAACCACACCGCCGAGGGCAACCACATGGGTCCCACCC
>NZ_JAAVUN010000137.1 GCF_012163155.1 Kocuria subflava | reverse complement strand
AGCTTGCCGTCGGTGGTGGACAGTTCGGCGGCGTCGCCATACATCGCGGCGACCGAACTCGTGAGGACCACGCGACGCACGCTTGGGGTGCGGTTGGCCGTGGTGAGGACGTTCGTCGTTCCCCGGACGGCCGGATCGACGAGATCCCGCTGGGCGTCCTTGACGTCCCGCACGAACGGGGAGGCGGTGTGGAAAACCACCCGGGTGTCCTGCATGGCCCGGTCGAAGGAGCCCTCGGTCAGTAGGTCTGCATCGAAGAAACGGATCTGCCCGGGGGACTGATCGGCAATAGCGGTCAAATGCGCCAGTCGCGCGGAATCGGAGGAATCGCGCACTGTGGCATGAACCGTCACGCCTGCCTCGAGCAATGACTTGATGATCCATCCGGCAACGTATCCGGTTGCGCCGGTGACAAGGGCGGGGGCGGTGGTGTCGACGTGGTGGTTCACGGCTTCTCTTTCATCGGGTGTGAACCAGACTGCCTCCCAATAGAAAAGAAATCAAGTCGTTTCATAAGTGATAGAGTCGGCGCAGGAGCGGGATCAGTTGCCCACCCGCCGCGATTCCGATCGATCGGAGAGTGTCATGGACACATCAGCCAACCGCCGCATCATCCTGCTGGGTGCCACCGGATACACCGGAGGGCTGGGCGGCCCGGAGGTGGGTGG
>NZ_JAAVUN010000136.1 GCF_012163155.1 Kocuria subflava | reverse complement strand
GCAACTCGGGCGAGCTGCTCAAGGTCAAGGACGGCCGCAACGGTGCCTACCCCGAGTCCTTCAACAAGGAGGGCTCGCACGACCTCACCAAGGTCGCACGCTTCGAGTCCTACCGCGGGTTCCTGTTCGGTTCCCTCAACCCGGACGTCAAGCCGCTCGAGGAGCACCTGGGCGACGCCACCAAGGTGATCGACTCGATCGTCGACCAGTCCCCCGACGGCCTGGAGGTCCTGCGCGGTGCCTCGACCTACACCTACGACGGCAACTGGAAGGTCCAGGCCGAGAACGGCGCCGACGGCTACCACGTGACCTCGGTGCACTGGAACTACGCCGCGACCACGCCCCGCCGGTCCTCCGGGGATTCGACCAACACCACCAAGGCCATGGACGCCGGCAAGTGGGGCAAGCAGAAGGGCGGGTTCTACTCCTTCGAGCACGGTCACCTGCTGCTGTGGCAGGAGTGGGGCAACCCGCAGGACCGCCCGCTGTGGGACCGCCGTGAGGAGCTCGTGGAGAAGTACGGGGATGAGATGGCCAACTTCATGGTCAACATCTCGCGCAACCTGTGCCTCTACCCGAACGTCTACATCATGGATCAGTTCTCCTCGCAGATCCGCACGTTCCGTCCGATCTCCGCCGACAAGACCGAGGTCACCATCTACTGCATCG
>NZ_JAAVUN010000135.1:241-669 GCF_012163155.1 Kocuria subflava | reverse complement strand
CCCGTCGTGCACTACGAAGGCGGCCACGAACTCGTCCTGGGTGAAGACGTCTTGATCGGCCGACAGGGACCAGCCGAGCAACGCCAGGTAGTTCAGCAGGCCCTCCGGGATGAAGCCCGCGTCCCGAAGATTGAACAGGCTCGATTCGGGGTCGCGCTTGGAGAGCTTCTTGTTGCCCTCCCCCATGACGTACGGCAGGTGACCGAATTCGGGCACGCGCTCGGCGACGCCGATGGCCACCAGGGCACGGTACAGGGCGATCTGTCGGGGTGTGGAGGAGAGCAGGTCCTCGCCGCGCAGCACGTGGGTGATCCGCATGAGCGCGTCGTCCACGGGGTTGACCAGGGTGTACAGCGGCTTGCCGTTGGCTCGCACGACGACGAAGTCCGGCACGGGACCCGCCGCGAAGGTGATCTCCCCGCGGACCA
>NZ_JAAVUN010000135.1:0-231 GCF_012163155.1 Kocuria subflava | reverse complement strand
GAAGACGATGGCTTCGTCCGGCATGCGCAGGCGCAGCACGGGTTCACGGCCTTCGGCGCGGAACGCTGCGATCTGTTCTGCGGACAGCTCCCGGTCGAAGTTGTCGTAGCCCAGCTTGGGGTCGCGTCCGGCATCACGGTGGCGCTGTTCGACCTCTTCGGGGGTCGAGTAGGACTCGTAGATCGCCCCGGCGTCCTTGGGCTTGGCGGTGACGTCCTGGTAGATCTCGCC
>NZ_JAAVUN010000134.1:425-671 GCF_012163155.1 Kocuria subflava | reverse complement strand
CAGGACTCCTCCCCTCCCATCCCGCCGGACGTGATTCGCGAGATGCTGGGCGAGGAACCCGAATCAGCGGCCGAGGAGATCCTGCAGCACATCGATCCGGTGCCGTTGGCGACGGGTTCGATCGGTCAGGCGCACCTGGCGACCTTCCGCGGCGCCGAGGTCGTGGTGAAGATCCGGCGGCACGAACACCGCCGCGAGGAGGACCAGGGGCTGGGGGGACCGCGGCGGGGGGCCCGCCGTCGCGCC
>NZ_JAAVUN010000134.1:0-415 GCF_012163155.1 Kocuria subflava | reverse complement strand
CGGCGCCGAGGTCGTGGTCAAGATCCGGCGGCCGAACATCGTCGACGAGGTGAACCGGGATCTGGAGATCCTGCGTGAGCTCGCCGTCCTGCTCACCAGGTACTGGCCGGGAGTCCAGTACCAGGACCTCATCGGGCTGGTCGACGAGTTCGCGGCCTCCATGCGTGACGAGATGGACTACCTCACGGAGGCCCGCAACACGGAGCGCATGCGGGAGATCTTCGGTGCCCACCCCTCCGTGATCGTCCCGGAGGTGTTCTGGGAGGCGACGTCCACGCGCATCCTGACCACCGAGCGCATGACCGGGCTCAAGATCAGCGACATCGCAGCGCTCGACGACGCCGGACTCGACCGCCACGAGGTGGCCGTCACCGCCACGGACGCGTTGTGCAAGATGATCTTCGAGGACGGGTTC
>NZ_JAAVUN010000133.1:321-675 GCF_012163155.1 Kocuria subflava | reverse complement strand
CCCGCCGACTCCGCGTCGGTCGCACCCTCAGGAGGTCCCCGATGAGCTCCGTCAACCTGGGAATGCCCGGGACTCGCGTTGCTTACGGGTCCGGCAATCTCTACGAGGAGACGCCGTTCCCCGAGCATGCCCGCTCAGAACTCGAGAACAAGCAGATGCGGGCCAACATCGGCCACGCGACGCACACGATCCGGACCAAGCGCGGTCGAGTGGTGGGCGAGCTCCCCGACTGGCAGGACTTGCGTGACGCAGGCTCGGCCATCAAGAAGGAGGTGGGGGCGCGACTGCCGGAACTGCTGGAGCAGTTCGAGGCCAACGTCACCGCGCGCGGCGGAGTGGTCCACTGGGCGCGCG
>NZ_JAAVUN010000133.1:0-311 GCF_012163155.1 Kocuria subflava | reverse complement strand
CCCCCCCGCCGGCACGCGGGGAGCAGCACGCGCCCCCCCCCCCCGCGCGGGGGGGTGTGCCCCCGGGGGCGCGCCACGCCGCTGAGGCCAATGGGATCATCACCGATCTGGTGCGTGCCAAGGGCGTAGATGAGGTCATCAAGGTCAAGTCCATGGCCACCCAGGAAATCGGGATGAACGAGCACCTGGAGGCCCAGGGCATCACGGCCCATGAAACGGACCTGGCCGAACTGATCGTGCAGTTGGGCGAGGACAAGCCCTCCCACATCCTGGTGCCTGCGATTCACAAGAACCGTGACGAGATCCGGGAG
>NZ_JAAVUN010000132.1 GCF_012163155.1 Kocuria subflava | reverse complement strand
AGAAATCAATATGAGATCGAAAAATATCTACAATTGACAATGCATAATGAATCGACGAATGGCGTTGGAGGTTCTTAAAGTTTTGAAGACTGCTACTCGTCACTAGATTCTTGTTTCAGGACGCCATGACCCACCATCACCTTTTACTCGCCGGCTGCGGCGACCTCGGCACAGAACTTGGCCTCCGGATGGCCCGGAAGGGCTGGACCGCCACCGGTATCCGCCGCTCCGCGGACAAGCTCCCGCAATCCATGACGCCTATCGCCATGGATCTCACCGAACCAGGGGATCAAGCACTCCCGCCCGCGGACGCCGTCGTCATCACGTTAACGGCGGGGGTCCGGGAGGTCGATGAATACCGCCGTACGTACATCGGCGCACTTCACGGCCTGCGCAGCGCCCTGGATAGAGGCGGCAGTGACCCGCAGCGTGTGCTCCTGGTCTCGAGCACCGCAGTACTCGGTGACCCGGACGGACAGACCCTCACGGAAGACGCGGTACCCAGCCCCGAAAGGCCCACCGCCCAGGTCCTCCTGGAAGCTGAACACATTGCCAAGGACCTGTTCCCCAACCTGAGCATCGTCCGCCCGGCCGGGATCTACGGGCCCGGCCGCGGATCGTCCATCGGCCGGGTGCGCAACGGTGAGCCCATGAACCACCGCAAGATCACCATCCGCATCC
>NZ_JAAVUN010000131.1 GCF_012163155.1 Kocuria subflava | reverse complement strand
ACCGGGCCGCGCGCCGTCGATCACGGCGGGCGGGCCGGTCCCGCTTTGCCCAGGTCCGGGAGCTCACATCCACGAGCCAGCCCGACCATCCCGTTCGCAGGAGTCCTTCCACCATGCCAACCACCACACCGGCGCCATCGCGCCCGAACGCGTCAGGGGGTGCCGCCTGACATGGCCTGGTATCTCATCCGACGCATTTTGCAGATGATCCCCGTGTTCTTCGGGGCCATCTTCATCGTCTACTTCCTGATGTTCGCCACCTCCGGCGATCCCACCGCCGCGCTGTGCGGTGATCGTGGCTGCACGGACGCCACCAAGGCGGCGCTCGAGGCCCAGTACAACCTGGACCAGCCGTTCATCGTCCAGTTCCTGCTCTACCTCAAGGGCGTTTTCACCCTGGACCTGGGCAAGAACTTCTCCGGACGTCCGATTCTCTCGGTCATCGCGGACACGTTCCCCAACACCGTCAAGCTCGCGATCATCGCGGTGATCTTCGAAGCGATCTTCGGCGTCCTGCTCGGGCTCATCGCGGGACTGCGCAAGGGCACCTGGTACGACTCCGGGCTGCTGTTCTTCTCCCTGATCCTGATCTCCATCCCGGTGTTCGTCCTGGGCTTCGTCTCCCAGTTCGTGTTCGGCATCAAGCTTGGGTGGACCACTCCCACAGTGGGCAGCGGTGCTCC
>NZ_JAAVUN010000130.1 GCF_012163155.1 Kocuria subflava | reverse complement strand
CGGCCAACGGGGGATTGCTCAAGAAGATCTACCTCCCCAGGCAGTTGTTCCCGGTGTCCAACTTGTACGTGGCGCTGGTGCATTTCGTACCGCAGCTGCTGATCCTGTTGATCGCCTGTCTCGCCTCCGGCTGGCACCCGAATTTCAAACAGTTCCTGTGCATGATCGCGGGCTGCGTGATTGTGGCGGTCTTCGCACTGGGACTGGGCATGATCTTTGCCACCTTCAACGTATTCTTCCGCGATGCCGAGAATTTCGTGGACATGATCATGATGGTGGCCACCTGGGCCTCCCCGGTGCTTTACCTGTTCACCATGGTCCAGGACAAGATGCCGGCCTGGTTCTACTACATTTATTTCGCCAATCCGCTCACGGTGGCCGTTGAACTGTTCCATTACGGGTTCTGGCTCCCCTCCACGGAGCTGTGGCAGCACTGGCACGTGCCCGCCCATCTGATGACCATTTGGACGCCCGTTGCCCTGTTGATCGCCTTCGGCACCCTGTTCCTCGGCGATTTCCTCTTCCGCCGCTACGAGGGCAACTTCGCCCAGGAGCTCTGAGAGACATGACAACCATTCCGTTCAAGAAGCCGGGCGTCACCTTCAGCGAGGAAACGGTGGCCATCCCATCGGACCACATGTCCAAGTGGTTCACCCTGCGGCACACGCGGTCCATCAAGGGAG
>NZ_JAAVUN010000013.1 GCF_012163155.1 Kocuria subflava | reverse complement strand
GGTCTCGCGTCCATACCGGGACCCACCCCCTGTTCTTACTAGGGGTGTTGCAACCACCACATGAACCCACATGCACCCTAACCGGCCAAAAGCGTGTTCTGAATGGGCTCACCGGGAACCGGCGTCACTCAGCGGTACTGTTCGGCGATCTCCAGGATCTGGAAGCCGGCGCCCTGCGGGTCCGCAACCGTTGCCAGGCGGCCGAAGGGGGTGTCCGCACCGGGGTGCAGCACCGTGCCGCCCAGCTCCTCCAAGGTGCTCAGGGCAGAGTCCAGGTCAGCGGTGCCGAAGTACACGCGCCAGAACGACGGCGTCCCCTCCGGCATGAAGCTGTTGGCCTCACACATCCCGGCAGCGGTGCGCTCGCCGGTCCCATGCGTGACATAGCGGACGTTCGGGGCGGCCTCGGACTGTGCGGGGTTCTGCTGGAGGTCCCAGGCCAGGACGTCACGGTAGAAGGAGGAGGCGGCGTCGAAGTCCATGGTCATGAGCTCGAACCAGCAGGGAGTGGCCACGCGTGCACAGTTCTCGATGCCGTCAAAGGAGCCGGACTCCCACAGACCCACGGCGGCACCGGCGGGGTCGGTGACCAGGGCCATGCGGCCCAAATCGGCAATGTCCATGGCCGGGACGATCACCTGGGCACCGTTGTCAGTGGCCTTCTCCAAGGTGGAGTCCATGTCAGCGGTGCGCAGGTACACGCTCCACGCGGTGGGCCCCAAGGGCTCCTCGGAGGGACCGTCCGGGCCCATCAGGGTGGTCATGGCACCACCAATGGGCAGGCCGTCCTTGTGAATCATCCGGTACCCGCCGAATTAGGGGCTGCCTCCACGGAACTCCCAGCCAAAGAGCCCGGAGTAGAACTCCGCAGCACCTTCGATGTCATGGGTGCCCAGGTCGATCCAGACCGGACCGCCTTCCACGTTCACGGGCTTCTGCGCGTCCATGCGCGCTCCTTTCTCCAAGGCCCGGCCAACATGTCCGGGTGCATCGGGACAAGAGTAGGGCTCCGGCCAGCAGCAACGGCCTGGCCACGCTGATTCACGGGAAATTCTGGGATGATGGCGCCACACGTCTAAGGAGCACTGTGAGTCTGCCTTCACTGAACCTTCCCGCCTTGTCACACCCGGATGGATCACCCGTCCGGGTGTTGGTGGTGGATGACGAACCCGCCCTGGCCGATCTGGTGGCCATGGGCTGCCGTATGATCGGCTGGGAAACCCGGATCGAACACGCCGGGCGTTCCGCTGTGGAACAAGCCAAGGAGTTCGTCCCTGACGTGCTGGTCCTGGACTGGATGCTGCCGGAGTTGGACGGTACCCAGGTGCTGGCCAAGATCCGGCGGAACCAGCCCACAGTGCCTGCGCTGTTCCTGACCGCCAAGGACTCGGTGGAGGACCGGATCGCGGGCCTGTCTGCAGGTGGGGACGATTACGTGACCAAGCCCTTCTCCATCGAGGAAGTGCTGTTGCGCCTGCACCGCCTGGTGGAGCGCTCCGGGGTCACCGCCAAAGAGGCCGATGAACTGGTGGTGGGGGACCTGGTGCTCAATGTCAGCACCCGTGAATGCACCCGGGGTGGTGAGCCGATCGACCTCACGGACACCCAGT
Organism: Kocuria subflava; assembly: GCF_012163155.1. Classification (GTDB taxonomy): domain Bacteria; phylum Actinomycetota; class Actinomycetes; order Actinomycetales; family Micrococcaceae; genus Kocuria; species Kocuria subflava. The sequence goes on along the minus strand of NZ_JAAVUN010000013.1, from coordinate 84,274 downwards.
TCCAGTTGCTGCGCTACCTGATGGAGAACCCCCGTGCCGTGCTCTCCAAGTCCCGCATCCTGGATGCCGTGTGGGACTACGACTTCCAGGGCCAGGCCAACATTGTGGAGCTCTACATCTCCTACCTGCGCAAAAAGATCGACGCAGGCCGGGAACCCATGATCCACACGGTGCGCGGTGCCGGTTACGTGATTCGCCCGGCCTGAGTTTTCATGACCGCACGCCTGCCTTTCCACCGCACGCTGGCCTTCCGCACCGTGGCCGGAGTGCTCCTGCTGCTGGCCGCCGTCCTGGCCGTCACCGGGATTTTCATCACCGTGCTGGCCCAGCGCACCTTGGATGCCCAGCTCGACGACGCCGTCCGCCAATCCATGGCCCGTTCGGCCGCGTTCACGGGCGGTCACCAGGTGTTCGCGGACAAACCGTATCCACAACCAACGGACGGCCCGGACGCGGCTGGAGGATCCGGCGCCAACGGTGGTTCCGACCCCACTGATGGTGACGGCGACGCCAAGGCCGAGCGGGATCCCCTTGAAGCTCCCGGTCAGGCGGTTGGGGTGCTCTCCGTGGAGGTGGTGGACGGGCAGGTCCAGCGGGCCAGTTACCTGACCCCACAAGGCGTTGCGCAGGATCTGCCGCAGCAGGACGTGGATGCCTTGCAGGACATGAATCTCACCGAGCGGGTGGGGGCGGTCAAGCCCGAGGAGATCAACCAGGCCCCGTTGCACCGGGTCGAATTGTCCCTGGGCAACTACTGCGTGGGTGCCGTTGAGCTGGGGGCCGGTGGCGGGAGCGCGGGAAACCCCGGTGGTGCCCCAGGCGCGGATCAGAACGCCCAGCGTGTGGTGGTCACGGGAGTTCCCACGGAACAGGTGGAGCACACCCGGGACGTGTTGATCGCCGGAATCACCGGGGGGTCTGCTGCAGCACTGCTGGTCACGGCCTTGTTGGGTTTGTGGTGGGTGCGTCGGTCCTTGCGCCCTCTGGCCCGTGTTTCCTCCTCCGCCGCCCAGGTGGCTGCCCTTCCCCTGGAATCAGGTGAGGTGGCTGTGCGTGACCACCTGGTCCGCGGAGAACTGGCGCAGCCGGGCACAGAGGTGGGGGATGTGGGGTATGCCCTGAATCTGTTGCTGCTCAACGTGGATGACGCCTTGCAGCAGCGCAATGCATCGGAGGCGCAGCTGCGTCAGTTCGTGGCGGATGCCTCTCACGAACTGAGAACACCCCTGGCCGCGGTGCGCGGCTACGCGGACATGCTCCGCCTCAGTGAACAACTCACACCGGATGGCCGTGGCGCCCTGGAGCGGCTCCTGGCCCAGGCCCAGCGCATGGGCGGATTGGTGGATGACCTGCTGTTGTTGGCGCGTCTGGACGCCGGGCGCGTACCGGACACCAAGCTCGTGGACTTTGACGAAATCGTGGCCGAGGCCGTCATGGACGCCACCGCGGCCGGGCCGGAGCATCGCTGGATCCTGGACATCACCCAGCAGCCCGTCACCGTCCGCGGCGATGCCCTCCAACTGACGCAGGTGGTGGGAAACCTGCTCTCCAACGCCCGCAAACACACCCCTCCGGGCACGGAGGTCCGCATCACCTTGGGGCTGGAGGCCCACCAGGCCGTGCTCACCGTTGACGACGACGGCCCCGGGGTTGCCTCCGAGCTCCAAGACCACCTTTTTGACCGCTTCGCCCGCGGGGACACCGCCCGGACGTTCCAGGATGCAACCGCCAAGACCCAGCCGGGAGAAGGGTCGACCGGACTGGGCCTGGCCATTGTTCGCACCGTGGTGGAGGCACACGGGGGAGAAGCAATGGCGCAGTCACCGCTCACCGGATCAGATCACGGCACCCGGTTCACGGTGCGCCTGCCGTTGGCGTGAATCAGGATTCGTGGGCTTTGACCGCCAGCACGGGAGCGTTGGCTTCCAGCAGGACCTGCTGAGCTGAGCTGCCCAGGAAGAGTTTGCCCACGGGGCTGCGGTGTTTGATGCCCACCACAATCAGGGAGGCGTTGACCTCTTCGGCCACGTCCAGCAGATCGCCGGTGGCGTCACGGCCTCGGGGTTGGGGGAAACGGTACGTCACATTCACGCCGTCACGTTCGGTGCTCTCCTGCTCGGAGGGCTCGCCGTCGAGCTGAAAAATCACGGCATCCTCCCCGCGGCGCTTGGCCTCCACAAGTCCTGCCTCCAATGCGACTTCACTTTCGGGAGAGTTGCTGCGGGCAATGACGACGGTCATGCGTCCTCCATGGTTCGACCTGGCATATGATCCTGTGTGATCTGCACCATAATGTCACGTCACTACCGCATTGACGGCACCTCGCAACCCCTTTCGGGTACGCGGCACCAACGCTGAGCGGACGCGCATGTGTCATGGACTGACCGCACCACATCACCTAGGACCATCGTGAACTCACCGTCAACGGAGACGACTTCGGGGCCGCCCTGGGACACGCCTCCCGCATCATCTGCCGAGTCCGCTGCAGGGCAGGGTCGTGCATCGGAGCCTGGGCGGGGGCAGGGTTTCCTGCCCGGTCGTTCGGGTCTGGTGATACCGCTGGTCCTGGCCGGGATCAGCACCTACCTGGTATACGGCATGGTCACCATGACCGTTCCGGAGAACACTGATTTCCCCGGCCCTCGCTTTTACCCCATGCTGCTGGCCATTGTGGGATACGTCCTGGCCGCACTGCTTGTGCTGGATGTCTTGCGCCACCCGGAGAAGCGGGATGCTGAAGATGCCGCCTCCTACACGTTCCACTCGGACTGGAAGGCCGTGGCGTGGCTGGTGGGCGGCTTCCTGCTGTTTGCTCTGGGGATCGAGTTCCTGGGCTGGATCATCGCCGGAGCCCTGTTGTTCTGGTGTGTTGCCCGCGGGGTGGGCAGCAAGCGGCCCGTCTTTGACCTCTCCTTGGCGTTGGTGTTCTCCAGCCTGATCTACCTGGGTTTTGCCGTGGGTCTGGGTCTGAACCTTCCCTCCGGTCTGTTGGGAGGCCTCTGACATGGAATCTTTGAATCTACTGGCGGAGGGCTTCCAGGGGGCGCTGACCCCCATGAACCTGTTGTGGGTTCTGGTGGGCTGTTTGTTGGGCACCGCCGTTGGCGTGCTGCCCGGTCTGGGCTCCTCCATGGCGGTGGCGCTGCTGCTGCCCATGACCTTTGCCCTGGATCCCACCGCGGCGTTCATCATGTTCGCCGGTGTCTACTTCGGTGGTCTGTTCGGGGATTCCACCATGGGCATCCTGATGAACACCCCGGGGCAGGGCTCGGCCATTGCCTCCACGTTCGAGGGTCACAAGATGGCCCTGGCGGGCAGAGCGCCCCAGGCTCTTGCCACCGCCGCCATCGGTGCCTTCATCGGCGGTATGACGGCCTCCTTGCTGGTGGTGTTCCTGGCCCCCAGGTTGGCTGAGCTCTCGGCCATGTTCGGTCCGCAGGAGTATTTTGCCCTGGCCTTGTTCGCATTCGTGGCCACCTCCTCCGTCGTCGCTGATTCCGCGGTCAAGGGTCTGGCGTCATTGGTGATCGGTCTGGCCATTGCCACTGTGGGCATTGATGCCATGTCCGGTGTGGAGCGATTCACCCTGGGTGCCCCACAGATTTTTGACGGCATCTCCCTGATCACCGTGACCGTGGCCATCCTGGCCCTGGGTGAGGTCCTGCACGTGGCCTCCCGGCTCAAGCGGGAACGCAACCCCCGCCAGGTCAACGTCAAGGGTCGGCCGTTCCTGAAGCGGCATGAACTCAAGGAGGCCGCACCCGCCTGGGCACGTGGCACAGCCATCGGCCTGCCCTTTGGTGTGATTCCGGTTGGTGGCTCGGAGGTCCCCACGTTCATGGCTTACGACCTCGAGCGTCGACTGGACCGTCGTCGTAAGGATCCGCAGTTCGGCAAGGGTGCCATCCGTGGTCTGGCCGCACCGGAGGCGGCAGGAAACGCCACCACCGGTACCGCCATGGGTGCGCTGCTGGCACTGGGTCTGCCGGTGTCCTCCACGGCGGCCATCATGCTGGCTGCCTTCCAGCAGTACGGCCTGCAGCCGGGTCCGTTGCTGTTCGAGCGTTCCACGGACCTGGTGTGGCCGTTGCTTGCCAGCTTCTTTGTGGCCATGGTGGTCCTGTTGATCCTGAACCTGCCGTTTGCGCCGCTGTGGGCCAAGCTGCTGCTGATCCCCAAGCCGTACCTGTACGCGGGCATCACCGTGTTCTGTGGTCTGGGTGTGTATGCAACCTCGGGCCGGATCTTTGACTTGATCCTGCTGTTGGCGTTGGCGCTTCTGGGTTTTGCCATGCGCCGCTACGGGGTGCCCTTGGCTCCGCTCATGATCGGCATGGTCCTGGGGCCGCTGGCGGAGTCCAGCCTGCGGGATGCCTTGCTGAGCTCCGGTGGTGACTGGTCCATCCTGGTCTCCGGTCCCATCCCGCTGGTGCTTTACGGCGTGCTGTTGCTGATCCTGGCCATCACGGTGCGCTCCAAGGTGGTCAACCGCACCCGCCGGGACGTCTGAGCCACTCCTCTCTTCCACCCCCACCCGCCGAATAGGCCGTTTGATCGCTGCTGACCCACTCAGGGGCGATCAAACGGCCTACTCGGCGGGAGAGGGGTGAGGGGATGCCATCCTGTAGCCCACCCCGCGGACCGTTTTGAGGCAGTCCCGCACACGGTGCTCCGCAAGTTTGGTGCGCAACCCGGAGACCGCCTGTTCCACCACATTGGAGCCCCACTCCTCCGCCGGGTCCCAAACGGACTCACGCAATTGGTCGCGGGTCAGGGTGCGTCCGGCATTGCGCAGCAGAACAGCCAGCAGACGGAACTGCACCGGGGTCAGGTCCAGGTCCTGCCCGTCCACCAGAGCCCGATGCCCCAGCAGGTCCACCGTCACCGCCCCGTGCGTGAACTCGTCAGGTTCCCACGTTGCCGGTCGCCTGCTCAGGGCTCGCAACCGTGCCCGCATCTCCACCACACTCACAGGCGCCTCCAGAACGTCATCCGTCCCGGCTTCAAGCGCCTTGGCGGTGGAATGGGGGTCCGTGTGCTGGGCCAGGACCATGACCGGAGTGTGGATTCCGTCCGTGCGCAGCGCCTGGGCCACCACGGTGTCGTAGGTTCCGGCGGCCTCCACGGTCAGCACCACGGCGTCAGGCTGATGGTCCACACATGCCCACGGAAGGGCCGATGGCAAGCTGATTCGCTGCACGCTGTCCGCGGCATCAGCCCAGTCCGGGTCCACAGTCTGTGTCTGGACAGCACCAGCCGGCCCCGGGGGTTGGGCGGCCGAACGCAGGTCCACGGTGAAAATTCGCATGAAAAAAATATGGGCAGATCGGCTGTGCCCAACCTGTGGCCCGGACCAGGCGCCCCTGAGTCTTGCCCCACCCTTGTGCACCGCCTCCGGCCGCCGTTTCTGCCCCCGCCCCACCCACGACGACGACGCACCGCTCACCGTGCGCAGGTCCCTCCAACCTGTCCGCCGGACACAGTTCCGTCAGGAAGCCGACATGCTTGCCCTCAATCCTGGTTGGCATGGTTCGAGCCGCCGGCTATGCCCCAAGGCTGCGTGACCGAATGATCAACCGGGTGTGGCCGCAAGGGCCGGCGCCTGGAGCCGAACTTTGGAACGGAGAGAACATGACCACCACAATGACCGCCCCCGCCCGTCGTCGATCCTTGGTGCGCCGCGGTGCCCTGGGTCTCTCAGGTGCCGCACTGATGATCGGTGCAGGTTTTGCCGCCGCACCTGCCCAGGCCGCCGACACAGGAATCCCCGCCTTGGAGGCCATCAAGAGCTGTGAATCCGGCGGGAACTACTCGGCGGTGAACGCCTCCTCCGGTGCCTCCGGGGCCTACCAGTTCCTGGATTCCACGTGGCAGTCCATGTCTGCCGCCGCCGGCTATGCAACGGCCGCCAGCGCCCCGGAATCCGTGCAGGACGCTGCCGCGATCGAGCTCTACAACGCACAAGGCACCACTCCGTGGGCGGCCTCCGAGTCATGCTGGTCGGGTTCGGTTGCCGGCAGCACCGGAACCGGCACCACGGCAACTGCTGCCACCACCGCCCCTTCTGAAGTGGCCGCTGATGAGACCACCTCTGCATCCGAGGATATGACTCCGGAGGCGGATCAGACGGTTGTGACTGTCCAGGACGTGGCCACCGCGCAGCCAGCAGTGGAGACCAGCACGTCGGTCCCCTCTGACCCTGCCCCCGCTGCCACCGCCACCGCAGGCGCGCCCGCTGACCCCGCCATCGCAGGCGAATCCGCTCAGATGGACCAGTTCGTCCACGGTGCACAGGGCGGTGCCGAGCACAGTGCCCAGCACGGTGTCGACCACGGTGCACAGCTGGCCGGGGCAGCCTGCTGACCGTCGGCTGACGGCTCGTAGATGTCGACCCCCGCGGGAACTGTCGAGGTTCATACCGCGGGGGTCGATCACATCTCACTGCGTGGTTCAGGCGTGTGGGCCGTCCAGGATGGCACGTGCCCGCGCAAGCACAGGTGCTTCCACCATGGATCCGTCCACGGACGTGGCGCCGTCGTCGGCGTGAATGACCGAGCGGGCCCACTCGATTTCGTCCATGGTGGGAGCAAAAGCCTGGGCCACAGCATCCACCTGTGCCGGGTGGATGCAGGACTTGCCCGTGAAACCGTCTTCCTTGGCCAACCGTGCAGCCACTTGAACGGGGCGCAGGTCCTTGAACTGCGGAGTGGGTGAATCCAGCGGCCCGGCCAGACCCAGGGCGCGGGAGACCGTGACCAGACGGGCACGAGCGGCGTCCATGGTGCGGGAATCCAGGGCACATCCAAGATCCTGGGCCAGATCCAACGTGCCTGTGGCCAGTCGGATCACCCCGTCCTGGGCGGCCAAGGCTTCCAGGTGCAACAACCCGGCTGCTGACTCAATGGTCCCCACCAGGTGGGTGCCCGGCAGGGCCTCCCGCACGGAACTCAGATGCCCGGTCTCCTCCACCTTGGGAACCACCACGGCGTCCAACAGCTCCACAGTGCCCACGGCAGCCAGTGCCTTGAGGTCTTGTGCGCCTGCCTGTGTCCTGGGGGAGTTGATGCGAACCGCCACGGCAGCACTCAGACGGCCATGCCTGCTGGTTCCACCCAGCAGGGCCATCAGATTGTCGCGGGCTTGGTCCTTGTCCTGGCCGGCCACGGCATCTTCCAGATCAACAATGACCACATCGGCCCCGGAGCTCTGTGCTTTGAGGACCCGGTCGGGTCTGCTCGCGGGGGCGAACAGGGTGGTTCGGGCGGTGCTCAGCAGTGGCGTGTGCGTCATGACACAAGCCTAGAAGCCTTGCGCGTCACGGGGCAGTGGTTCAGCTGAGGCGGGGACAAGTTTGCGCTCACGAGCGTGCAAACACAGGCCCCGAAAGAAAAATTCTTGTGCCTGGGCTGACCTGGGAATTTGCTAATGCATTACGGACTGTGACGTTGTAGGGGTTTGCAAATGCGAATAAGAGGTGTTTCACTCGTGGTGTGCCGGTGATCCAAGGCACACAGCAAACCACTCGACAGTCCGCCCCTTCTCCTCAAGGAGGTCGTCATGACCAAGAACCTCTCTCTCCGTACCCCGTTGACCGTCGGCCTCTTGGCCGTCACCGCAACCCTTGGCCTGGCCGGTTGTGTCCCCACCGGAGGCAGCCAGCCCGCTCCCACGGAAACCACACAGTCCCAGCCGAGCCAGACGGAAACCACCCAGCCCACCCATACCCCGGATTCCACCAGCTCCGCAACGCCCAGCGGCTCCGGTGACAAAACCGGCACCAGCTCTGCCAGCCCCAAGAGCACCAGCAGTTCCGCTGCTTCCACCGGGGATGTGGACACCACCCAGTTGAAGGGCGAGCCCATCTCCACCGTCAAGGGCAAGGGTGGTGACACCGTGGAGGTCCCGGAGCACGACGGCCCCATTGTGGTGGTCTTTGAGAACACCTCCTCCAGCAAGTACACCTACCTCTACGCCAAGGCTGACCACGGAGGAATCCTCAGTGGTGTGGACACGGGTCAGCAGTCCATCAACTTTGTGGACCCGTACACCCCGTACAACCCCACCAACACCAAGTCCTACGAGATCCAGGGGGATTCCAGTGAGAGCTTCACCATGAGCTTCTACGACGTCGACTCCCTCCCCACCGCGGGACCGGACCAGACCATCACCGGTGATGGCTTTGGCGCGTTCAAGTGGGAGGGGGATGAGGACGTCACCGTCAAGGCCAGCCACGACGGCGGCGGAAACTTCATCGTCCACGGTGAAGACACCGAGGATGGCGGCCAGGGCACGCAGTACACCTTCAACGAGATCGGTGCAGGCTACGGCTACCTGGACGTCGACGCCGGCGAGTACTACATCGTGGTGGAGGCCGACTCCGGATGGAGCTTTGAGCCTTCCACTCCTGAGGAAGCCGACGCCGACTCCGGCACACCTGCTGCCTGAGACCCACTCTGATGATGCCCCGCCAGATGTGATCCTCCAGGATCCATCCGGAGGGGCATCATCCACATCCACCCCACACGACCCCGATAGGGGTCAGCCATGAACATCGCACTCAACAGTTTTCGGGCCTCAGCAGCCCTTGTCACCAGTGGTCTCTTGGTGGTTCTGGGTGCCACCGCTGCAGGTGCAGCACCAGGCCTACCGGCTGAGACCGCTCAGGACCGCGGCGTTGTGACCGGCCCTGCGCCCGTCTGCAAGGCCAATCCGTGTAGGTCGAAGGAGCCCGTCATCCGGCCCAAACTGAATCGGGACACGGTGCGCTCGCAGGACTGGGTGCGGGATGCCTGGTCATGGGAGATCATTGCGCCGGATGCCGGATGCCGGATGCCGCATGCCGGGGCGCTGGGCGTTCAGGCGGCCTGGTGTGAGGCTGATGCAACGGACTGCAGGATCCGGCAGCATCACGTGATCAGCAGTGAGTGAGCCCGTTCAGCAGCGTTGACCACTGGCTTGCCAGGGCGTTGAGGAACAGATCGTCGTCCAGGATGGCCTCATGCAGGACCATGGAGGACAAGCAACTTTCTGTGCCGAGCATCAGGCTGACCATGTGCACCTGCCGGGCGGCGAGCTCCCGCGAGGGCAGCTCGCCGCCTTGGTGGTTTCCGGATCCGCGGCGCAGTGCCTGCAGTCCCGCTGCTGTTTCCCGGCACAGTTCAACCCGGGCCCGGTGGACATCGCTGTCCTCGGTCATGGCTTGTTCCATGGCATCCAGCTCCTCCGGATGCGCCCGCCACACGGCCACCACTTGAGCCAGCCACGCGCGGCAGGACTGCACCGAGTACTCCGGGAGGTGGTCCAGCTGGGAGTAGATGCGGTCCAGCTCCGGGCGCAATTCCAGCATCCACTCCAGGACGATCTCCGACTTGGAGTGGAAGTACAGGTAGAGGTTTGCTCGGCTCGACCCGGCGGCTGCGGCAACCTGTGACATGGATGTGGCGCCGTAACCGTGTTCCTTGAACAGGGTCACTGCGGCGTCCACAAAGCGTTGTCGAGTCTCCTCCGCCCGGGACACAGGTCCGGGCGCAGCAGTGGGTTGGGCAGTCATGCCACCAACATACCCAGTGTGAATCACCTCACACACCCTGACGGGCCAGGGAGTTCCACAAATGGGGCTTGTCCAGCCTGCTGGTCAACCGCTGAAACTCAGATCAGCAACCCCACCAGGATCAGGATCCCCACCAGAACGGCAGCGGTGATTCCCCAGTTGCGCAGCACGTTCTTCTCGTCCGCCCGCTGCGCCTCGGACATGGGTCCGTCAAACAGTGCGCGGGGGTCGTAGGCACGCCGCGGGCCGGGTCCAGGTTGGTCCTGCTCTTGGGCAGCCGGGTCACTCCACCGCTGGTCCTCGAACCGGTCTCCGTAACGGGGTTCATCCTTGGGTCCGTCCGAACCCATCCCCCACCCGCGTGACGCCTCGTCCTGGGGATTGCCCTGGGAACCCGGTTCCCGGCTTCCCGTGGAGTCGTGGAAGCCCACCGGCTGACCGTGGTTGGGATCGGCTTGCGCAGGTGGCTGGTGGCTGTGCGTGGGGGCTTGTGGAGTCTCTGACGGAGGCTGGGTGGATTGCGGATCGCGGCCCAAGAGGTTTTCCAGGGCGCGGTCGTCATGGTGGGACCAGGAACTCGGCTGGGCATCGGAGCCGTGGTCCGGGTGCTCACCGCCCGACGACGACGCCGACGATCCTGGCTGCGATTCTGGTGTTCCTTCCGGTGACGACGCCGCAGGGCCCGTCCCGTCCGAGGCCTCAGATTCCGTGTCCCGTGTCTGACGCGCTGCTTGATCAGCCCGCCCCAGGGCTTCCGTGAATTGGCGCAGCTGATCCTTGCGGGTTCGGTGGGTGCCGCGCTGATCAGCCAGTTGAACGGCGCGTTGGGAGACCTTTTGATAGATGGCGCCGTCGTCGTCGATGCCCAGGGTTGCGGCGGTGCGAGCTGCGGACACGGGCGGTTCCCCGGGGGACGCCGTGGAAGCCCAGGTCAGCAGGGACACAATCACAGGGTCCCCCAGGACCTGACGCGCTGCCGGCTGCAGATCCGGTGCCCAGGAGAGCTCCAGCACGGTGGGGTCCACGGCCTGATCCGCGTCAATGCGTGAGGTTGCTGAGGGGTCCTGGAACATGCCGGAGAGAATCACGGCTGCCGCAACCCGGTCTGCGGGAGTGTTGCCCGGGCCGTTCACCACGTCCTGAAGGGTCTGCTGCGCGGAGTCGCCGGCGGAGGCCACGGTCTGGCGCAGCAGGGACGGCTCGGCGGTCAGTGCCGAGGGACGGCGCAGGGCGTCATGGGCTGCCGTGGGATCAAGGTCGGCCACGTGTAATCACCTTTTCGGGTCTGTGGTCGGGCGGGCGTCATCTTGCAAGACTGCTGTGTTCTTCCCATGAGCCTACGCTGCCCGGTTTGTCAGCCGCAGTGCTTGCGGCCGCCGGGTGCACGCCGCCCAGTGGCACACCCCTGGCGTCATGTCACACAAGGTCCAACGGTTTGAATCTGCAAACGATTACAGTCACCTTGTATTCCTGTAGTCGGCCGGGTCCGTGACCCGGGTGGAGAGACTGTCCCAGCAACGGTGCACCCCCTTCTGGTTTCCTCCCAGGGGACCGTGCTGAGACCACTCCACACGTTTGATCCAAGTCATGAGGAGCACCCGTGGCCCGCAGTTTCAACCCTCCGCCCAATTGGCCCAAGCCTCCCGAAGGCTGGCAGCCGCCCCCAGGGTGGCAACCCGATCCCGCCTGGGGCCCCGCCCCTGAGGGCTGGGACCTCTGGACCGAAGACCCCCAGACCGATGGTTCCGCGGTCGCGGATGCATCCGGTGCAGAATCAGGAACCGATGGCGGCGCTGCCGGCGCGGGTGCCGCAGGCGCTGCAGGTGCCGGTGCTGCCGCAGGTGCGGGTTCGCCGTCGGCACCGTCCTTTGGCGGGCAGGATGCCGGAACCGGTACCAGCCGCATGCCGCAGTACCAGGGCTCGGATGCGCCCACCACGCAGCAGTCCGTGAACTCCCCGGAGCCCACAGTCCGTGACGCCGGAGGTGGCCAGTTCGCCGCCAACCAGGCACCCCAGTACAACGCGCAGGGTGGGGCCGGTGCGCCCTACCAGGCCGGTGGAACAGGCAACGTGCCTCCCAACTCGGGCGGTTCCGGTGCCACCGGTGGCAGCGGCCGTTCCAAGCTGCCCTGGATCCTGGGAGCTGTGATTGCCCTGCTGTTGGTGATCCTCCTGGTCCTGGTGTTGGCCCTGAGCGGCATCTTTGGTGGTAACGACGAACAAGCCTCCGATGAAGAAACCCAGTCGCAGACCCAGGATCCCGGCAACGACGTCTCCCCGGGTGGTATGGCCACGGCAGATGCCGGAGCCACCGGTGGGGGCAGCCCCACGGTCTCCGAGGAAGCCACTCGCCTGAACGTGGATCCGGAAGGTGCCACGGAGGTTTCCAATCCCGCGGAGCCCGTGGAGACTTTCACTCAAGACGACGGTGAAATTGAGCTGCCTCGCCCCAACGGCGACGACGCTCCGCAGCTGATCTCCGTCACCTCCAAGGGCGGCAACTACGTGACCTTTGAGGCTGAACGCGAGGACGGCTCCGATGCCTACGTGACCGGCAGCTCCAGCAACCGCGAAAGCTTCCAGCTGCTCAACACCTACTCCTTCGATCGCGGCAACCCTGTGACCAAGGTCTGGACCGAGGACGAGGACGCTGAGTTCGAGCTCAAGGTCTACAACCTGGACGACTTGACCAACGTTGACGGTGGCAGCATCAAGGGCGACGGCGATGCCGTGTTCACCGTGGACGTCCAGGACGGCAGCACCTGGTACAAGATGAGCCACAACGGCAGCTCCAACTTCATTGTCTACGCCTCCACCGATTACGAGGACGGCACCTACGGCAGCCAGGAACTGGCCGCCAACGAGATCGGCCGTTCCGTGGTCTACACCGAGTACGGCGAAGGCAAGTGGTTGATGTCCGTGGACGCGGACGGCAAGTGGGGCTTTGAGGAGTCCACTGAACAGCTGGCCCGTGAGGCAGCTGTTGCGGAGATCATGAACAACTGATCCGCCTCACCTCACCTGTGCACTGGCCCGGTTCCTTGCAAGGAACCGGGCCAGTGTCATGGCCGGGGTGGTTGCCCCGCCAGATGCAGTGTGCCCATGACCGGATCCTGTTCAAGGACCACGACGTCGGTCAGCCCGGCATCTTCTGCCAGCTCCTCAAAAGCGCGGCGCACCTGGGCGGAGTGTGAAATCAGCCCGCCACCCACCACCACCGGGCCGGTGACACCCAACTGGGTGGCCACAGTCTTGGCTGCCGTGACCAAGTGCGTTGCGGCTTGCAGCAGCAGTTCTTGTGAATCCTGGTGGCCGACTGTGGCGTTCTGGTCCACCAGCCGGGCCAGTCCCGCCCACTCGGTGCGCTCCGCGTGGGAGTGGAAATCCGCAATGAGATGCTCGCGTGCTTCCAGACCACGGTCCCGCAACACGGCGCGATCCAGATCATCTGCCGGGAGACCCATGTCATGGTGCCGCAGAGCTCGTCTGACAGCTTCGCGTGACACCCACCAACTGCTGCCCTCATCACCCAACAGATGGCCCCAGCCTCCGCTGCGGGATTCCTGCCCGTCCGCGGTGCGACCCCACGCCACGGAACCGGTCCCGGCAATCACCGCGATCCCCGCGTCCTGGCCTCCGGCGGCCAGAATCAAGCGGGTGTCATGCACCACCGTGGTTTCCAGGCCCTCGTGCGCCGGGTCAACTCCCAGGGCTTGAGCGATCCTGGCGCGTAGCTGCCTGGCGTCCTCCGCGGTGTCAACGCCTCCGGATCCAGCCACCACGTGCAGTGTTGTTCCAGGTGGCAGGGGACTCAGCCCAAGTTGGCCGGCCACCTGGCCCAGGGCCGCCACGGCAGCCTGGGCACTCACGTTCTGCACATTGGCACTGGGGCCGTTGGCCTGAGCCACCACGATCCATCGGCCTGCGGTGTACTGCGCCACCAGGCCCTGGGTGCTGGTTCCACCGATGTCCAAGCCGAACAGCATGTGTGTCATGGGCACCATTTTGCGGGTTGGGGAGCACCTTGGGAACACGCTCTGGGCCGCATGACGGCTGGTGAAACAGACCGAAACCGTGTGTGACATGAGGGGAACGGCACACGGCACAAAAAGAACCCCTCAGCGTCGCGATCGCTGTGGGGTTCTTGAAAATCTCGATCCTACTGCGGGTTCGGCATTGCCACCGTGCTATTCAATGGTTTCTGCCTGCGCCACGGACTCCGTCTTCCGGCTTGTTGATGTCCCGTCAGGTTCTTGTGCGGGTGCAATTCGTCATCCGGTTGAGGGGGTGGTCTGCTCCGGCCTGTTAGCTCACGGCTCCTGCAGCCTTGCCCGTTTCGGTCTCGCTGAGTGTCTGCATCTCCATCCGAACTCCTTGTCACTCGAGAACTCGTGCTTGAAAGATACGCCCGCCGCAAGGGGCGATCAACAGCAAAATCACTGTTGTGGCAACAGTTTCCATTGAGGTTAGAGCTTCCATTGAGGTGAGAGCATGTACGACATGGCACCGCGGGAGAATTCACCAGGGCCCACGTCTGCACAGGACGGCGGGCCGGCCTCAGTCCGGCTGGACGTCTGGTTGTGGTCGGTGCGGGTGTTCAAGACGCGTGCAGCGGCCACCACGGCATGCAGGGCTGGTCACGTCAGGTTGAACCAGGCTCCCGTCAAGGCCTCCCAAGCAGTACGCGTGGGAGACACCGTGGTGGTGCGCCGCCCCGGGTGGCAGCAGGTTCTGGAAGTCACCAAACTGCTGGTCAAAAGGGTGGGTGCCCCTGTGGCGCGCGAGTGCTACAACGATCTCTCCGAACCACCGCCACCCCAGATCCGTGCTGCGGTGCCGCGCCGGGATCCAGGTGCCGGGCGCCCCACCAAGAAGGACCGCCGCAAACTGGATGAGCTGCGCGGCCACTGAGCTACCCGCTCAGTCCTCCCGGCGCTTGCCCATCACGTAGCCAAAAATGGAATCGGCCTCCACCTTGCGGTCGTAGATCTCTCGTTCGGCTTCTGCTTTGGATGGAGCTCCGCTGCGGCGCACCGTCCGCATCTGACTGGTTCGGGCGTCCGCGGCCGGGTTCCCCGGGTTGGCGTGGGCCGCTGGATCATCCGTCACCCGCTCACCCAGGTATTTGCGCAGTCCTCGGCCCCGTCCGCGGCCGTTGGTGGGTTCAGTCTCTGCAACCTCTTGCCGTGAGGTGGGGCGGCGCCCTGGCCTGCGTCCGGCCGGCGCATCCGTGGATTGTCCATTGCGCTTGAGTCTTGCCTGGTGAGCGCGTTGGGCGGAGCGATCCACCAGGACCACCTGTTCGTCCTCTGCTGCCACGCGGGTGCGCTTGGGGCGGCGTGGTTTGCGATCATCCGGGTGCAACGGGGCTGTGTCCTGCTCACGGTCCACCGGGATCTCCCCGGTGGACTCGTCCCCGGGGTACTGACCGTCATCCGCGTACACGGGAATCAGGTCCGTGGTCTCGGTCCGGTAGGTGTTGGGGTCCTGGATGGCCTCGACGCGTACATCGTTACCACCCAGCTGACCGTTACCACCCAGCCGACCGTTGCTGCCCAGCTGACCGTCACCACCCAGCCGGTCATGACCGTCATACCGACTGCGCGGCGCTTCATCCGCCATGGCCTGCCGCAGTTGTTGTTCCCGCTGGTAGGGGTCGGGGTGCGCGGGCAGGTGGTGGGTGTCGACGTCGTCGTCGTGGTCCCAGGCTTCGTCAGCGGTGATGACCACCACGCGGCTGCCATCCGGTGATTGTTGAGCCGAGCCCGGTCGGCGTTGCCGATCCGTGCGGAAGTCGGTCCAGCCTCCCCAGGCACGCCAGCTGCGCCATGCGAGCCAGGCGATGGTGACCCACAGGATCAGGGCGGCGCGGCCGTAGCCTGTGGCCAGCCAGATCATCAGGCCGAGCCCCACCACAACACCCAATCCCAGGGGCAGCAGCGCCAGGGGGGTCTGTACGGGGACCCAGCCCAGGGTGCGTGCGGAGAAAGCCCCCGGGCGTGAGCCTGTGGCAGGGCGCCAGTTGCGCACCCTGACGCCGCGCAACACCGCATCCTGTTCACCAGGGTCCCAGGCTGCTGCGCCGTGGGAGAGCAGCAGACGATCCCGGGCAGTGGCGGCGGTGAGCACAAGGTGAATGCCGATTGCCACACACCCCAGGGGCAGACCAACGGCCAGCCAGATGGCCAACACACGCAGCACCATGGCGGTCTCATGGGCGTCGTAGACCTGGAAGTTCAACATGTTCCAGGTGATGTGAAAGAGCAGTGAACCGAACACCGTCAGGCACAGGCCGTTGACCACGGCTCGTGTGCGCAACGGAGGCCAGGAGGGCAGGCCACCGTTGTGGATGCGCCCTCTCACTGAGCGGGCCATGGCTCCTCCTGCGGATGGTGACGGGGAAGACTCACCGGGGCGGTGCAGGGCAATCGGGATGGTTCAGTCCAATGGGGATGATCCAGTCCGATTGCTGTGTCCTCGGTGAGGGACAGCGCCGCACACCCGCCGCTGAGTGGTCTTGGTGGGCGCTGTCAGCCACAGGCTAGCAACCACGGCACACCGGGCCGGGGTGTGGCACAGTTTTGACGCGCGGATGAGCTGTATCCGCCCCTGGCAAGGGCATCACCACGGAACAGGAGGGCCAGTGGCCAGAAGACGATCAGCGGCGGCAGGCCGGCGGCCGGTGCGGCGCGACGGCCTCAATCGCCAGATCCTGGCGTTGGCGGTCCCGGCCTTTGGTGCCTTGATCGCAGAGCCGTTGTTCCTGTTGGCGGACACGGTGATCGTGAGCCATTTGGGTACGGACCCTCTGGCGGGCGTTGCCCTGGCCAGTGCGGTGATCCAGACGGCTGTGGGCCTCATGGTGTTCCTGGCCTACTCCACCACCCCGGCCGTGGCCAAGCATGTGGGGGCCGGCCGGATGGCGCAAGCGTTGGCGGTGGGGCGTGACGGCCTGTGGTTGGGAGCGGTGCTGGGTGTGCTGCTGGCCGGGTTGGGTGCAGCCGTGGGGCGCCCGCTGCTGAGCGCCACGGGTGGTTCCGGCCAGGTGCTGGAACAGGCTGTGACCTATCTGCACTGGTCCCTGATCGGGATCCCCGCCATGTTGCTGGTCACCGCCGGAATGGGGGTGCTGCGTGGTCTTCAGGACACCCGCACACCGCTGGTGATCGCCATGGCTGGTGCGGTCTTCAACGTGGGTGCCAACGTGGCCCTGGTCTACGGCGCGGGCATGGGCGTGGCCGGTGCGGCACTGGGAACCAGCATCACCCAGTGGCTGATGGCCTTCACATTCATGGTGCTGTTGGCCCGCAAGGCCGCTCATCACGACGTCGGCGTGGGCACCACTGCGCGCCGGCTCACTGCCCTCATGGGGGTGGGGTCGTGGTTGATGCTGCGCACGGTCTCCCTGCGGGTGGCCCTGATGCTGACGGTGGTGGTGGTGACTGCTCAGGGCGCACATAATCTGGCGGCTTATCAACTGGTCATGACCATCTTCAACGTGATGGCCTACGCCCTGGACGCGTTGGCAATCGCCGCTCAGGCGTTGGTGGGCAAGGAAACCGGGGCGCGGGACCTGCGTGCCCCCGGGGCTGCGGGGCAGGAGGAACGCGACCAGGTCAAGCAGTTGATGCGCCGCATCCTGGTGTTCGGCCTGTGGTTCGGGGTGGTCACCGGATTGGTGGTCGGTCTGGTCCTTCCCTGGACCGCTCCGTTGCTGACCCCGGACGCTCAGGTACAGCGATTGTTCGCCGCAGCACTGGTGGTGGTGGCTGTGGGTCAGCCCCTGGCGTCGTGGGTGTTCGTGCTGGACGGTGTCCTGATCGGTGCCGGTGATGCCCGCTACCTGGCTCTGGCCGGGGTGATCAACCTGGTGGTGTACCTGCCGCTGCTGTTGGTGGTGCATCTGGCTTCACTGGCTCAGATGCCTGGACTGATCTGGCTGTGGGTGGCCTACGCCTTCGGTTACATCGGGGCGCGGGCTGTCACCTTGGGGGTTCGTGTGCGGGGGGATCGCTGGCTGCTCAACGCCTGAATGTGGCGGCTTGTGGCGGGTGTGCACCACGGGAAGTCACCTGGAGAGTCGTTGCCAAATTTCTGGGGCCGAAAAGCACCTGAAGCCATAGAATGGGGGTGGAGAGGCGAAGACGCCAATCTGGGTGACCAACCCATACGTCTCGTCCTCCCTGACCCAGAAGAGAGGGCTGAGCGATGACTGAGAAGATTCTCGTCGGATATGACGGCTCTGCATTTGCGGAGCATGCATTGGATTGGGCCGTTGAAGAGGCCAAGGCAGCCGATGCCCCATTGACCGTCGTGGTTTCCACCGGCCGCCCCGTGGTGGCAGATGCCGCCATCACCGGCCCGTTCCTGGAGAAGATCGAGGAAGAGGCGGAAGAAACCGCAAAGGCCGGCGTGCAGAAGGCGCTGGATGCCGGAGTCAAGGCGGAAGGTGTCCTGGAGCGCGGTGACGTGGCCGGGGTGCTGGTTCATGAGTCCGGACCCAACTCCTTGATTGTTCTGGGCAAGCGTGGACTGCACGGCATCCGTGGGCGTCTGGGCTCCGTGTCCGCAGCCACCGCTGCACACGCCAAGTGCCCCGTGATTGTGCTGCCGGATGGTTGGGACTCCCAGGACGGCGAGTTCTCCGGACGTGTTGTGCTGGCAGTGGACAAGCTGGGCCCCAAGTCCCCGGCGGTCCGCCACGCAGCCAGCTACGCCCAGCGTCACGGCAAGGGCCTGTCCATCGTGACCGTCATCCCCACCATCACCTCCCTGCCCTCCGGCTCCGCCGAGCTGGACAAGGCCATTGCGGACCAGCTCACGGAGCCGGCACGCACCCTGTGCCAGGCGGTCGAGGACGTTGCTCTGGAGCAGGCGCCTGGTCTGGACACCAAGATTCACGTGCTTTCCGGTCGTCCCGCAGATGCCCTGGTGGAGGCTTCCAACTCTGCTGACCTGGTGGTCCTGGGCACCCGTGGCCACGGTGGTTTCCGTGGTCTGCTGGTGGGCTCCGTCTCCCAGGCAGTTCTGGTGGACGCCGTCTGCCCGGTCATGGTGGTCCCCAACAAGTCGGAGGCTGACGCGGACTGATTCCCCCAGTGGGGGAACCTACCCACCCGGGGCAGGCGCCCGTACCGGTTGACTGAAGTCTGAGTCGCAGCGCGGCGGCAGCAACGTCCTCAGTGGCGTTGCTGCCGCCGCGCCGTGCTCTGACTCGACTGGGCCCGTCATGATCTGTCATCAAAGTGCATCTGGGGCTTGCGGAGGCATACGTTTGCAAACGTCAATATGAGTTCCCCTCCTCAAGAAAGCAGTCATGAGCTACGGAATCAACCCTCAGGAATCTGACTCCCAGAACGGCGCACCGCAGCCTGCTGGTCAGTCCCCCTACAGCCAGCCCAGCGCCGGCAACAATGCGGTCGGCCATGGCGCTCAGGGTTACCCGGTGGGATCCCAGCCCGGTGAGCAGGTCAATTTCATGGGCGCCATGAAGAATTTCTTCCGCAAGTACACCCAGTTCAGTGGTCGTGCATCGCGCTCCGAGTTCTGGTGGGCTTATCTGGGCCAGTCATTGATTTTTTTGGCATTGCTGGCCCTGTTCATCATCGCACTGGTCACCATGATCTCCAGCGCGGACCCATACACCAATGAGCCTTCCGGCGGGGCCCTGGCCTTCTACCTGCTCACGCTGGCCTTGATCGGTCTGGTCAGCTTGGCGCTGTTGGTTCCAACCATTGCTGTCACCGTGCGGCGCTTGCACGACACCAACCGTTCGGGCTGGTTCTACTTCATCAGCTTCGTCCCGATGGTGGGTGGGATCATCCTGCTGGTCCTGTGTGCCGGGGAGCCTGACCCCGCAGGTGCTGCTTACGACGCATGAGAGTCAGGGGCGACCAACGCGCCGTCGTCGTGCACAACCAACGGCAGTGGCCGGGTCACGTGACCCGGCCACGGCCGTCTGCGTAACGGGGATTGCGGGTTTACAGTGGCTGGGACCCGTTGAACTCAGCTTGAAAAGAAGGACTCCGTGACCCAGGAGCATTCCGCAGCCGCCCTCCGAGCACTGGCCGCCCCCACCTTGTTCCGAGCCGGTGTGGCCCTGGCTTTCGCGGCAGCCACCATTTTTGTGACCGCACCTTCCCATGCGGTGGGAACGTGGCTGCTGGCCCTGTGGTTCGCGGGGACGGGGGTCGGCATGCTCTGGGCGCAGCAGCGTGCTGCTGAACACCCCAGCCTGGGGCTGGACGGGCTGGAGGCCTCCCTGCGTTCTGCAAGTTTCCTGGCGCTGTTGGCCGCGGTGGCGGTTGTGGTGTTGGGCGGCAGCTTGATGTCCCTGGTGTTGGTGGTTTCCGTGGGTCTGGTGCTGGTGGGCCTGCCTGAACTGTGGGTGGGTTCCACTCGGCGCAAGGTTCATCCGTTGGGGCGCGACTGGACTCTCACGGGGTTGTTGGCTGTGGGTGCGGCCATTGGTGTGCTGCTGGTTTCCGGCCTGGACATGCACGCGGTGCTGGGCGTGACTGGTGGTGCTGCCATCGTCTCCGGGGTGTTCCTGCTGCTGGCGGGTTTGTCCCTGCGTCACGACGCCGCCCGCCGGGAGGCCGCGCAGCCGTGAGCCACGGTTGCACCGGCCGCGTAGACTGGGCCGGTGTGCCAGAGACGCTTGGAGCGTCCCGTAGGTATGACCACAGACCAAGATTTCACAACACAGCGCGTTGCGCCTGGGCAGTCAGGCCCAGCCGTCACGCAGCCACCACAGGAGGAACACCCAGTGTCACGCCAGTCCCGGAAGTCCCAGCGGCGCGCGCCGGACGTCAAGGGGCCCCTGGCCGTGTCCGCAGTGCTGGGTTTGGTGGCCGGTGGCGTGACCAGTTTTGTTGCAGCCGGTGGCACTCAGGACGGCATGCGCGTGGACCTGGGCCTGATTGTGGGCGGCATCGCGTTCATCGCCTCCGTGGTGGTGTGCGCCACGCTCATGATGTTGGAGAAGCCCAATGATCCGGGCTTGGGGGAGGGCTCCGGGGTCAACCGGTCATCGGCCAAGTTGTACGCGCAACGGCGTGCTCAGCGTCGGAGCACGCAGGCCGGTCCCGCCAGCGGCCAGCCGGGTTCGGCGGCTTCTGCGGACACCACTTCACCGGAGGCCAGGGATCACGACGGCGGCCCGGAGTTCGGCAAGCGCGTTCATCCGGAGCAGTAGAACTCTTGCCGGACAAGGCTCGGACATGAGATGAGCCCGTCCCGTTGGGGGCGGGCTCATCTCATGTCTCAAACCACCACGTATCCGGCCTCGTCCACCGCGGATTCGATTTCCAGCGGTGCCAACTCGCGGGTGGATGTGATGGTCACGGGGGAGGGCAGTCCCTCGCGCAGTTCCACGTCCACGTTCTGGACGTCCTCAATGCCCATCAGTTCTTCCGTGACGGCCTTGACGCAGTGTTCGCAGGTCATTCCGGTCACGCCAATGGTGATCTCCACGCGGCATCGCTCCTTCAGGTGAGATGTGTTGCCAAGATCCACCCTATGCCCTTGCGCCAGCCGTGTGCGTATGCAAACATTGCATTAGCGAATGAGGATCCGTCCGTGGTCATTCGCTGCAGATGCCTGGCGGTGTGCCTCACGCTGTCAGTGCATGAACACGGTGCTGAGGTTCCGGCGTGAGCAGCTGCTGGCGCGCACCGTGGGAGCACCGACCTGGTCGAGAACCAGCCAGGTGGAAGGGGGATGCCCCGTGCCGCTGTTTGGGAGAGCAGCAGCACGGGGCGTCTCCGTCTGCATATCAGGCAATAGGTGTTCTGACATGCGGCGTCACGATGGATAACGTTTGCACATCAACTACGCCGCGCCCCGGGGGGACGCAGTAAAGTGTGAGGACCACCACCAGAGCCACCCCGCCGCTGAGCTTCCCTCACCCCTCATGTGCTCATCGGCGCTGCGGCCACCCCAGAAAGATCAGGCGCATGATCTCCGGCCCGTCCACCCTCCGTGGCATTCCAGCCTGTGCGCTGGCCGCTGCCTCGTTGGCGATCGGGATGCCCGTTGCTGGGGGTGCCACGGCCTGGGCGGTGGATGACCTCCCCTCGCCCGCGGCTTCACAAACCCCCACTGCCCCCGATGACACGTCGTCTGCGGCCCCGGTCCAGATGGATCCACCGATGGCCTCCCCGGGTCCGACCCAGGTGGAGCCGGGCACGCCGTCGCCATCTGCTGAACCTGGGACTGCAGTCTCTCCGGAGACGGGTGAGAAAGGCGGTGCCCAGCTCATGTTGGTGGGCACGGTGGTGAACCAGGGCGTGGTGCTGGACCCCACCGTCACCTTGACTGACCTGGCCACCGGGCGTGAGCTCGGTTCTGCCTCCACCAACGCAGCAGGTGACTTCCGCGTGAGCCTTCCGGCTGACGCTGTTGCAGATGTTGATTCGATCGGAGTGACCGTCTCCGGCACCACGCACAGTGGCACCCAGGTCAGTGCATCCGCTGTTGAGGCTGCTGGTGAGGACCCCATCACGGTGCAACGGGCCACCCAGGACTCCTTGCTGGTCATGGTGGACACACCACAGGTCCCCGGAGGAACGCCTGATGCCAGCGTGGTACTGGGATCAGAGGCATCAGTCCTGGAGACCGCCCACGTCCCCGCGGAGAACTCCGAGGCCCAGCCTGCCGAGTTCAACGCTGGAACCCAGACCCGCCAACCCAGCGCCGAAGCCCGCAGCCGGTTGCAGCTCACGGGAGCAGGTGCCGGCCCCGCCGTCATTGTTGGCTCTGGACTGGTTGCCGTGGTGACCCTGGGCGCGGCCATGGTGGTGGCGGGTCGCCGGCGTCGTTCATGATGTAGAGCATGGCTTCCCTGATCGAGGACTACGCGCTGCTCTCCGACATGCAAACGGGCCCCTTGGTGTCCAGGCGCGGGTCCGTGGACTGGCTGTGCGTTCCGCGCTTTGACTCCCCGGCAGTGTTCGGTGCACTGCTGGGCACCGCCAAGGACGGCCGCTGGCTGTTGGCCCCGGCCGCCACCGTGGAGCACGACGGCACCGAGTTGCCCGAGCAGTCCTGGCAGGAGAACTGCCGGGTGGGGGAGCGGTTCTACGCGGAGAACACCTTTGTGCTGCAGACCGTGTGGATCACGGATGCAGGATCCGTACGCGTCACGGACTTCATGCCGCTCACGGAGGACCTCAGCCTGGTGCGCCGCGTGGAGGGGCTCACCGGTGAAGTGGAGATGTTCCAGGAAGTGCGGATGCGCTTTGACTACGGTCAGCTGATGCCGTGGGTCTCCCAGTTCGAATCAGCGGAGGACCCGGTCACGGAGAACCCAGGGGCCACGGAAGTCATTGCGCTGGCCGGACCAGATGCCATGGTGCTGCGCGGGGAACCCATCCCCGCATTCATCCGTGACCAGGAAGGCCCCAGACACGCCGGCCGGTTCACGGTGGCGGCCGGGCAGACCCGCGACTTCGTGTTGACGTACTTCCCGTCGCATCGCACCCCGCCGGCACCCATGGACGTGGGGGAACAGCTGCGGGAAACCAAGCAGCTGTGGCGGGACTGGGACCAGCAGTGGAGTGTGGAGAATCCACGCGAACTCGACCACCACGTGCGGCGCTCGCTGTTGGTGATCCGTTCCCTCATGCACCAACAAACCGGTGGCCTGGCCGGGTCAGCCAGCGCAGCGCTGCCGGAGAAGATCGGCGGAGACCGGAACTGGGATGCCCGATTCACCTGGGTGCGTGATGCCACCTTTGCCCTGGAGGTGATGCTCAACCACGGCCATGACCGTGAAGCTCTGCAGCTGCGCAACTGGTTGCTGCGGTGCCTGGCGGGGGATCCGGAGGCGTTGCAGAGCGTGTACGGACTGGCGGGGGAGCGGGCCACGTCTGAGCATTCGCTGGACCTGCCGGGCTATGAACGCTCACGGCCCGTTCGCGTGGGCAATGGTGCGTCCCGGGCACACCAGTCGGACACGGTGGGGCACGTGTTGGTGGCCTTTGAGAAGCTGCGACGTCGCGGTTTGGAAGAGGACCGGTTGTCCTGGCCGCTGCAGAAGGCGCTGCTGGGTCATGTGCTCAAGCACTACGAGGACGCCGATCAGAGCCTGTGGGAAATGCGCGGGGACCCGCAGTTCTACACACATTCCCGGGTGATGATGTGGGCCGCACTGCAATCCGGTGTGGACGCAGTCAAGATTCACGGTCTGGACGGTGACCTCCAACTCTGGGAGACCCACAGGGACCAACTGGCGCTGGAGATCTGGACCTCTGGTTATGACCCCGCCCAGGGCAGCTTTGTGCAGCACTACGGGTCAACTCACGTTGATGCCTCCTTGCTGTTGTTGCCCACGGTGGGCTTTGTGGCTTGGGATGATCCCCGCATGGTTCGTACCGCTGCCCGCATTGCCCAGGAACTCAGCGACGACGACGGCCTGTTGCGCCGGTACCGCAACGTTCACCTGCCACCGGACTCGCCGCCCGAGGATTTTGAGTCCCAGGTGGGTCAGGACGGTTTTGCCGGGGAGGATGCCGGACACCTGAGTGTGACCCTGTGGCTGGTGGTGAATCTGGCCCACAGTGGTGAGGTGGAGCGGGCCCGGGAGGTGTTGGAGGCTGTGTTGAAACGCGGCAACGACCTTGGCCTGTTGGCTGCTGCCTACGACGGGGACCCTGATTCCGGTGGGCGGATGCTGGGCAATCTGCCGCAGGTGTTGCCGCACCTCAGTCTGATCCAGGCCATCGACGCCATCCATCACGTGACGGCAGGTTCGGCGCACACGGGGCTGTTGGATGACCCGGACAACGACCCCCGACCGGATCAACCCGACCAGACACATGAGTCCGGTGCCGTGGCGCTGCCGGCCATGCAGGAGGCGCTGCGGCAG
This sequence comes from Kocuria subflava, assembly GCF_012163155.1. Lineage (GTDB taxonomy): Bacteria > Actinomycetota > Actinomycetes > Actinomycetales > Micrococcaceae > Kocuria > Kocuria subflava. The sequence continues at coordinate 59,854 of NZ_JAAVUN010000013.1, read as the reverse complement.
GCGGGCAATGCTGCTCTGCGTGAGTCCGACGGGGTTGCTCTGCGTGAGTCCGACGGGGCTGCTCTGCGCGAGTCCGAAGGTGACACTGCCTACGGCAGGTGAGAGACCCGTGAGTGAGGATGGACACCAGCCGGGTGCCCGCCTCTGACGGCAACCCGGGTTGTGGGAGGATTTCGGTCATGCGTGTAGCCATCCTCAGCGACATCGGTCAACCCACTTACCACGTGGGTGACGAGGCCATGTGCCATGCCGCGGTGGCTGCACTGAAGGCCCGGGGCATCACTGATCTGGTGCTGCTCACGCGAAATGTCCAGGAGACCTTGAGCCAGTACGACTCCGTCCAGGCGGTCCCCACGCTGACTTTCCCGTGGCCGCCGGCCCAGCGCCAACAGCGCCTGGAAGAAATCGACCAGCTGTTGGCCGGGCAAACAGAGGCGATACCCGAATCGGACCCGGTGTTTGCGCTGATCGAGGTGCTGCGCGGGGTGGATGCGGTTCTGGTGGCCGGTGGCGGCAACATGAACTCGGAGTTCGGGTGGCTGCTTTACGAACGCGCCGCCGTCGTGCGGGTGGCCGAGCGCCTGAACAAGCCCGTGGTGTTCAGCGGCCAGACGCTGGGGCCCAATCTGTCCCCGGTGGACCGTGAGGTGCTGCGTGAGACCTTGGAGAAGGCAACGTTGGTGGGCTTACGGGACCCTGAGTCCCACCGCCTGGCCAACATTTTGTGCCCCAACCACCGTGGTGTGCGCGCCTGTGCGGATGATGCCACCGGCTGGGCCCTGGACGCCCTGAGTTCACGCTGGTCACAACACGGTTCAGAGAACCAGGCCGGTACCACCACTGCGGTGCCCACCATCGACCAGGCCGTGGATGGCCATGTGGACACCACCCCTGTTGAGGTGCGCGAATCCGGGGATCCCACCCGTCCGCGCATTGTGGCAACGTTCGCCAACCGCACCGGAGCATACGGAACGGAAGAGGCGGCGGAGGCCTACGCCGTCGTACTGGATTCCCTGGTGCATCGCACGGGCGGTTGTGTGGAGTTCGTTCCGCACATGGCGCAACCGGGCGAAAACGACCATGACCCGGCGTTTCACCGCAAAGTGGCCGTGCGAATGCACAGCGAGTCCGTACACCGTGAGATCGAATCCGCCGCTGCAAGTGTGCGGCGAACCCTGACCGCAGATTACGTGGTGACCTCCCGCTACCACCCGGTGGTTTTCGGGTTGGCCGGTGGTGCCACGGTGCTGCCGGTGGCGGTGGACAACTTTGCGGAAGTGCGCATGGACGGGGCGTGCGCCACCTGGGGGATCAGCGGTCAGGTCATGCCATTGGGTGCGTTGTTGACCCCGCGTTCCGTGGCGTGGGATCTACGTGAAGCCGCTCAGAAGTGGACCCAGGACATGGTGGAGGGCCGGGAGCAGTTCTCCGATGACCTCCTGGCCAGGCGAGCCGCCGTCCGCGCCAACGCCGCTGCGTGGTGGGACACCGTGGCTGTAGGCCTGACAGGATCAGCACCTGTACCGTCGGAACTGGCGGAAGTGCCACCTGCCGGAGCGGGTTCGGAGATTGCGCGAGCCCTGCGCCGGGACTGGACACGGCCCCAGGCACCGGTGCTGGAATCACACCGGGCCACAGTGGCGATTGTGATGCGCACCAAGGACCGTGCCATCTTGCTGGAGCGGGCCCTGGATGACGTCCTGGCGCAGAGTTTTGCGGACTGGCGCCTGGTGATCGTCAACGACGGCGGCGATCCCCAACCCGTTGACGCCCTGGTGGCAGCACGCGAACGGGAATTCGCGGGCCGGGTCTCCGTGATCCACAACCGGAGGTCCTACGGCATGGAGGCCGCCTCCAACATCGGCGTGCGGGCCACGGACAGCGAATTCCTGTGCATTCACGACGACGACGACCGCTGGCACCCCCTGTTCCTGCAGCGCACCGTGGCGTACTTGGAGCGTCCGTCCTGCACGGATGGTGGCGTGATGGTGCGTACGGAGATCGTGTACGAATCGGTTGACCTGAAGGCCGAACCGCCCGTGATCCATGAAACGGGACGGGAGATTTTCTGGGCGCAGTTGCACTCCATCACCTTGACGGACCTGATGGAGATCAACCGGGCCCTGCCCATTTCCTTCCTGTACCGCCGATCCATGCACGGGGTGATCGGCGACTACGACGAAACCTTGCCGGCAGTCGGTGACTGGGAGTTCCACCTACGATTCGCTCAGGCCGCCACCATCGGATTCATTGACGGCTTGCCCTTGGCCTTCTGGCAGCAGCGCCCGGAGCAGGCCGGCGAGTTGGGCAACTCCATGATCGCCGGAGCTCAGCACCACCGGCAGTACGACCTTGCTGTGCGGGAGCGCCACTTCCAGGAGTGGACCCGGGAGAACGGGATCGGGCTGCCGCTGTTCATGGCGCGGGAGTTCAGCAGCGTTCGGCAACGCATTGAGCACCTGGAGCGGCAGAACGCGGAACTGGCAGTCTTGTTGAGGGAACAGCAGCGGGAGATGCACAACGTGGCCAACGTGCTGGCGGACAATTCGTTCTTCGGTTTCATCAAGCGCAAGCTGCGCCGATTCTTTGGCATTTCCTGAAGACCACCGGCCCGCTCAGGTAGCCGCACCAGCGCGGTGTCCGGCCCGGAATGTGCTTGCCGGAGCATGTGACACAGCAGACATGTGAGTCCCTTAGAGTATTGTCACCGGCCCATTTTTTTGCCCTGTGGAGACCATGGCCGGAGGCCGTGGGAGTGCCACGGTTCCGTCCCAGGGCGAGCTGAAAGAGGGCGCACACGTGTCCAACACCATGCCTGAGAACCCCGGTACCGGCCAGAGACCCGACACGGACCAGCAGATTCCCGCCACCACCCACGGCGGTGCCGATCAGTTGCAGGGCCTTGAAGGTCTGACTGATCTTGTTCAACCCGCCGTTGACCAGGTGAGCGCCTGGTTGGACCGGGCCGATCGTGTGGCCAAGGAGGGCAAGGCATCCTCCCCAGGAGCTGACCGCCTCTCCGCCATCCTCAAGGACCCGGACGGGCTGGAGTTCACCACTGGTTTTGTGGACCGAGTGGTCCGCACCGAGGACAGCAAGGCAGCGGCCAAGGCATTGCAGCGGGTGGCCAAACTGGCACCCAAGAGCTTGTCCAAGGTGGACCGTTCCCAGATTCTGGCCGGTGGAGTGTTCTCTCGGTTGGCTCCGGCCGCCGTGATCCCGGTGGCCCGGGGTCGCCTGCGCCAGATGGTGGGACACCTGGTGGTGGATGCCCGCCCTGAGCCGTTCGGCAAGGCCGTGGCCAAGTTCACCGAGCAGGGCAACCCCCTCAACATCAACCTGCTGGGTGAGGAGGTCCTGGGAGACGCGGAGGCTGACAAGCACCTCAAGGACGTTGACGACCTGCTGGAGCGCTCGGACGTGGACTACGCCTCCATCAAGGTCTCCTCCGTGGTGGCTCAACTCTCCCACTGGGGTTTTGACGGCACCGTGACCCGCGTGGTGGACCGCTTGCTGCCTCTGTACCTCAAGGCAGCTGCTGCCCCGGCCGGTACCAAGTTTATCAATCTGGACATGGAGTTCTATTCGGACCTGCACCTGACCACAGAGGTGTTCATTGAACTCCTGGACCGTGCTGAGCTGAAGGACTTGGAGGCCGGAATCGTGGTCCAGGCCTACCTGCCCGATGCACTGGGCGCCATTCAGCGTCTTTCCGAGTTCGCGGCCCAGCGCGTTGCCGACGGCGGCGCCCAGATCAAGATCCGCCTGGTCAAGGGCGCCAACCTGGCTTTGGAGAAGGTGGATGCCGAGGTCCACGACTGGCCCCTGACCACCATGCCCTCCAAGCAGGCGACGGACGCCAACTACAAGCGCGCCTTGGCCTGGGCTTTCACCCCGCAGCGGCTGTCCGGAATGCGGATCGGCGTTGCCGGGCACAACCTGTTCGACATCGCATTCGCCCACCTGCTGGCCGAACAACGCGGGGTCACGGACCGGATCGAATTCGAGATGCTGCAGGGCATGGCCGTGGAGCAGTCCGTGGCGGTGTCCGAAGATGTGGGCCGAATCCTGCTCTACGTCCCGGCCGTTCGCCCCGCCGAGTTCGACGTGGCCGTCTCCTACCTGGTCCGCCGCCTGGAGGAGAACGCAGCCAGTGAGAACTTCATGTCCGGGATCTTTGAGTTGGCACCCGGCAACGCCATCTTTGAGCGTGAGGCCGCCCGGTTCAAAGCCTCCGTGCAGCAGTTGATGGAAGAAGGCATCGCCCTGGATGGTGACCAGGCACCTGAGCCGCACCGCAACCAGGACCGCGCGGGCGAGGCCAACGGTGGTTACCAGGGGCACCAGCCGCTGGATCAGCCTTTTGTCAATGAACCTGACACGGACGTGTCCGTGCCGGCCAACCAGCAGTGGGCCGCCGAGATCGCCGAACAGATCACGGACCGCCGCTGGTACGACTCCCTTGCGCTGCCCGACGGCCTGGATGAGGACGGGGTCGCCGTCGTCGTGGAAACCGGGCGGCACGCCGCCAAGCAGTGGCAGGCCCGGGGAGCGCGTGAGCGCGCGGAGATCCTCAACCGCGCCGCTGACATCCTGGGGGAGCGCCGCGGTCACCTGATGGCCGTTGCCGGCGCTGAAACCGGCAAGGCCCTGCCGCAGAGCGACCCCGAGGTCTCTGAGGCCATGGATTTCTGCCGCTGGTACGCGCGCCGGGCCCTGGAACTGGAGCAGGTGGACGGTGCGGTGTTCGACCCGGACACCCTGGTGCTGGTGACCCCGCCGTGGAACTTCCCGTTGGCCATTCCGTGCGGTTCCACGGTGGCGGCGCTGGCGGTGGGGGCCGCCGTGATCCACAAGCCCTCTCCGCAGACCAAGCGCTGCTCGGCTGCGATCATCGAGGCGTTGTGGGATGCAGGTGTTCCGCGTGAGGTGCTCCAGCTGGTGGACTCCGTGGAAGGCGACACCGGCAAGGCGTTGGTCTCCCACCCCGGTGTGGACCGGGTGCTGCTGACCGGCGGATACGAAACCGCTGAACTGTTCGGTGGTTGGCGCACCGGGCGGCCTGTGACCGGTGAGACCTCCGGCAAGAACGCCCTGGTGGTCACACCCGCAGCCGACCGCGACCGAGCGGTGTGGGATCTGGTGACCAGCGCCTTCGGTCACGCAGGACAGAAGTGCTCTGCGGCGTCCCTGGGCATTCTGGTGGGCTCCGTGGGGACCTCTGAGCGTTTTGAACGCCAGTTGCTGGACGCCGCCGAATCCATGGTGGTGGACTGGCCGCAGAATCTGCAGGCCGTGGTGGGCCCCGTCATCAAGGAACCGGAGGGCAAACTGCGCCGCGCCCTGACTCAACTCGACGACGGCGAAACCTGGCTGCTGGAGCCCAAACAACTGGATGACACGGGGCGGCTGTGGCGTCCCGGGATCAAGAAGGGCGTCAAACCCGGATCCTTCTTCCACCTCACGGAGGTCTTTGGCCCCGTGCTGGGGCTCATGCACGCCAAGGACCTGGGTCAGGCCCTGGAATGGCAGAACGCCGTGGACTACGGGCTGACTGCCGGTGTGCACTCCCTGGACGCCACAGAGGTTGAGCGATGGCTGGAGGGTGTGAAGGCCGGCAACCTGTACGTGAACCGGGGGATCACGGGTGCCATCGTGCAGCGTCAGCCGTTCGGTGGTTGGAAGAAGTCCTCTGTGGGGCTGGGCGCCAAGGCTGGTGGGCCCAACTACCTGGCCCAGCTGGGGACCTGGTACAAGGCAGGATTCCACCGGGACACCACCGGCGGCAGTGCCCACCCCGTGGTCTCGGCCGTGCTCTCCTCCGCGGAACTGGCCAACACGCTGCCGGAACCGGACCTGGCCTGGTTGCGTTCATGCGCAGCCGTGGACCAAAAGGCCTGGGACGGTGAATTCGGCGTCACCAAGGACCCCACCGGCCTTTCTGTGGAGGCCAACCTGTTCCGCTACCGTCCGCGTCGTGTGGTGGTGCGCGCAGCTGAGGATGCACCCGTCACGGACGTGGTGCGGGTGGGACTGGCAGCAGCGCGCTCCGGTTCCCATGTGGTGCTCAGCCCCGCGCCGCGAATCGCTGACGAGTTGCCGCTGGTGGCGCGGGACCTGTTCTCAGGTGTTCTGCCTGCGGCCACCGATGCCGAGTTCCGCGAGCAGGCGGTGGCCCGCGTGCTCAGCGGTGACGCCGTGGAGGCTGACCAGGCCGAGGCAGCCGGGGCCAGCGACACCGAATCGCAGCGAACCCCGGCCGAGGACCTGCACGCCGGTGCCCGCATCAAGCTGATCGGCACGGACGTCAATCTGGGTGCCGCACTGGGGGCAACTCCGGACGTCGCAGTGCTGAGCCACCCGGTGGTTGGAGCTGCTCGAGTGGAACTCATGGAAATGCTCCATGAGCAGGCAGTTTCCATGACCATGCACCGGTTCGGAAATCCGTTCCCGGATATGGAATCCCTCAAATCTCGGCTGATGACAACCGTTTCATAACAAAATCTTGTTGTGGATGATTCAGGGCCAAGATCCTGTTGTGATGGACAACTGCGGGATCTTGGCCCCGAATGCACATCACGATTCATACCTATATGATGATGCCTCATCAGGGGTGCAAGTTCTGCACGTCAAAGAACCTGACCAAAGCCAAGAGATTCAGTGCAGCCCAAGGGGTGCAGCAGCGCGGGGGCCCTCACCTCCCAGCTGAAACCGAGGCTGACAAGGGGAGATCATGATTTCCGTGCGCGAGCGTATTGCGCATCTACCGGCGGAGCAACGGGAGAAGTTTGCTGTCCTGGTGCGAGCCATACCAGTACGTCTGCGCTACGGGCCGGCCTACCGTCGAACCCGCCGCGATATTCTGAAGGCACACTCGGTACCTTTTTGGGGACAAGAAGAACGCCGCCGCCAGTTGATCAAGTTGCTTTCAGTCGCCGCGAGCACGGAATATTACGGTGAACATTTTGATTACGTGGCGCTGAAATCATTCGACCCTCAGGTTGATGACCCCTTCACGGTTTTGGCGCAGCTGCCGGTGTTGACCCGTGCGGCATTATCCGCCAACACCGAGTTGATGATTGCCCCAGCATCCCGATCCACGGTTGAACTGGTGGCAAGCTCCGGAACCTCCGGTAGCCCCATCCTGTTCCACCTGGACAAGGCACGTGGGGCCGGGGAATGGGCTTACGTTCAGAACGCCTGGGAGCAGGACACCGGTTATCAGCTGGATGACTGGCGGCTGTTCCTGCGGGGTGCCGTGGAGTTTGACGAGTCCAAGGACCACTTGGTGCAGGCCACCACCGGGGAAGTGGTGCTGCGCATACAAGCCCTGTCCCCGGAAAAGATCCGGGAGCACTGGAAGCTGGTCACGGATCGCAGCATCCGCTACATCCACGGCTACCCGGCCTCCATCGACTACATGGCGCGCCTGCTGGAAACCCACCTTCCCGACGACGACTGGCGGTATCAGGTCAAGGGCATCCTGGCGGTCTCCGAGGAGTACACACCGGCCCAGGCCGAGACCTTCCGACGGGTCTTCCCCAACGCAAAGGTCTCCAACTTCTACGGGCTCTCCGAACGCACCGTGTTTGCCCCCATGGACCGGGAATGGGTGTTCCACCCGGAGCCTCTCTACGGGATCACCGAAATCCTCAAGGCAGACGGCAGCCCAGCGCAGGTGGGTGAACGTGGACGAATTGTGACAACAGGACTACGCCTGATGGGGCACCCTTTCCTGCGATATGACACCGGTGATTCCGCAGAAGTGGTGGGATTCAACACCTGGGGGGAGCCCACGTTCAAGGACATCAAGGCACGCCGTGGACGCGAAGGCCTGGTCCGCGCAGACGGAACGCTGTTCCCCACCACACCTCTGAACGTTCACGGACACCAGTTCCTGTGTGTGAACAGGTTCAGGTTCCGTCAGGACGAACCCGGGAAGGTGGCTCTCATGGTGGAGCCCTCTGCCCGCGCAACCAGTGAGGACCTCAAGGACTTCTACACCACCATGGTCAGCCGCACCAAGGATCAGGTGGAGCTGAGCTTTGAGGTGGTTGACCGTCTCCAGGTGCCACCCGGGGGCAAAGCCCGGTTGGTGGATCAGAACATCGACGGAGTGGTCAGCACCTGGGCGTGAGCCTGGCTGGGTGGGGGTGCCATCCGGGTCTGGTGCTGCTCAGGCTGCTCGGCGCCCCGAGTTGCGGGGGTGCCCCAGGCTGACGGCCGCAATGACGCCCAACAGGAGACCAACAGCTGCGCCAATCGCGTAGATCAGCGGTGTTGCGATTCCGGAGGGGTTCGCCGGGACGGTTGGCTCACCTGCAGGTATCACCTGGATGTTGTCTCCGGGTTGGGGGTCTCCGGCGGCGTCTGCCAGAGCCTCACGCCATGCGGCTGCTAGCTCGGCTGCCTCTCCTGGGCTGGCCGCACTGGCGGTGACCTCCAATCCAGTGGTGTCCGGGCTTGCCACAACGCGGACGTTCTCCAACAAGATGTCGGTGGGCGTGTCCAGGCCCAGGTCCTGTTTCACCGTGTCAGCCACCACCACGGAGTTACCCAGGGACTCGTATGTTACAGCCCTGGACTTGGCCAGCTCCTCGGCGGCCAGGCGGTCTGTTGCGGTGTCCTGTGCTGCGGTGGCGTGTACCAGGGCCGTGGTCACGGAGCTGTATTGGGGAGCTTGGGTGGCGGAAAACGCAAAGCTCAGGGCCAGGCCCAGAATCAGGCCCAGTACGGGGAGCCACCACCGACGTCGAACGGCACCACCGAGCTCCACTGCGGTGATCTCATTGGTCTCGTACGGTGATTTCTCGCGCAACTTTCGATTCCCCCTGATCGAGTCATGTGCGTGTGTCCCTCGAATTTCCGCAGGTGCAGGACTGGCGGCGCTGCTCTACCTTGCGCCCTCAGTTCGGTGTTGACTTGCGGTCGATCGTCATCTGGACACGTGCTGTGTCGTGAGCTGACGGCGTCCCCAAACGGCCGTAAGCAGGCCCCATGCTAGCCCTCCGGTCTGCTTGAATCAGGAAAATACATACTGTTACTGCGACCTACCTCCACTTGTGTGGACATTATTGGCCTCACGTTCAGTCAGGCTCAACTGCCGTGCCACCATGGCTTGAGCACCGCCCCGGGCACACGTCAGGTCTGCACATCGAGGACTGGGAGCAGGAAGCCTGAGGTCTTGGGGAAGACCTTTTCCAGACCCTGCTCAGCGTGAGCGCCATGGCGCCTCGGATTATGTGAGCGCCATGGCGCCTCGGATTATGTGGGCGCCCGGGTGTCGGGACCATCCGGTGATGATGCCTTGAGCGAACTGGGCGTCACAGCGGAGTTCAGCGTTGATGGGGGCGCAAGACGCAAGAGTTGTTTGGGGCGCAGGACGCAAGATTGGGGGAGATTTCGCCTTGGTAGAACCAGCCACATCGGTTGAGCTGGCCCGAGTGGTCACAGTGATGGCTGCTGTGTTCACAGTTGGTCTGGCCCTGTTGATCATGGCACTGGCCGCCTGCAAGTACCCCAAGGTCACAGCTGGAATCCTGGTCATGCTGACCATGCTGTCCCAGACGCTGCAGACCGTCTCCGGAGTCAACGCGCTTGGCTACGGTGATGAGCTGGGGATCCTGTTGGCCGTGGTGCTGTTCACCGGACGCCGGTTGGTCCTGCGTGGTTCCATCCGGTTCTACCCTGCGTTGTGGTTCTTTCTTGCCTTCGCCGTTCTGGGCGTGATCAGCAGCGTGGTGCAGTCAGTTCCTCTCAGCACCATGGCCTTGGGCGCGTTTCTGTTCCTCAAAGGACCCATGCTTGGATTCGCAGTGGCCCAGTTGGACTGGCGGCGTGAGGATCTGCCCAACGTTGTGCGCGCCGGAGTGTTCTTTGTTGTCTTCGTGTTGGCAGCTTCTGCAATCAACGCTGTTGCGCCAGGCCCGTGGAACGCGTGGATTGGTCGCATGGCCACCATCACGGAGCGCGCTGGTTTCACCAGCTTAACAGGGCCTTTCGACCACCCTGTGGGTCTCGGTACAACCATGTCCATGGCTTTCCTGGCGATTCTGCTTTATCGCCATCTGATCAGAAAAAATGCCTTGAGCCTGGCACTGTTGATTGCAACGGGTCTTGCCTGCATTGCTGCATTCCGGAGGAAGTCGATCGCTGCTGCGGCCGTGACGGCCATCAGCATGCGGGCCATGCTCCCTGGGCTCAAGGCGTTGTACCTGACTGCGCTGGGGGTGTTGTTGCCCGTGGCGCTCGTTCTGGGGTGGGAGCCTCTGACTGCGGTGGTGGTCAGTACGTACCAGGAGTACACGGCCAATGTTGCCGAGACTGCTCGTGTTCGCATGACCCTGGATGCCATCACTCTGACCGTGTCGGCTTTTCCCCTGGGTGTGGGGTTCGGTCGATTCGCGTCCTTCACCGCAGGTGACCACTACAGTCCCCTTTACGAGGACCTGGGATACCAGTGGATCTACGGCATGGGCCCAGGAGACCGAGGTGGGTTTCTCTCCGACACTTTCTGGCCTGCGCCGATTGCCGAGGCCGGGATCCTGGGTGCCCTCTGTTATGCAGGCGCCTTGTATCTGTTGGCTGTCACGGGTTGGCGTCTCATGCGGAGGTCACCGCACGCACATGTTCGGTGGGTGGGGGCTGTGACCGTGGCATGGTTTATCACCCTGGGAATCGAATCCGTGGTGGCACCTGTGTTCGTGTCACCACCTATGTTTGCCCTGCCGTTCGTGGCTGCTGGGATCGCCACCGCCTTGAGCTCCACGCCCCGCCAGACACGGGAACCGCTGCCGGCGACGCCGTGGGCAGCTGGGCCACGTGAGGGCAGCCAGGAGCTGCTGCCGTGGGCAACTGGGGAGTTGAAGGTTGTTGAGCGTACCGGGGGGCAACCATGAGGATTCGCATCGTGGGACCAGGCCCGGGATCCGCCGGTGGGATCGGCGTGATGGCCGGTTACTTGCAGAGCACACACTCCACACGGACCACTCTGGAATTCGTCGAGTCCGGGGGAGCGCCGGCCCCCACGGCGCTGCGACTGATGAGGTTTGCCCGTGCCCTGCTCCAGGCGGCCACGGCTGACTCTGCTGAGGTGTGGGTTCTTGCAGTGTCCTCCGGGGGCAGCACCTGGAGGAAGTTGATGGTGAGTGCGATCCTGCGAGCACGCAAGGTGCCATACGTGGTCCACCTCCACAGTGGTGGCTATCCAGAGTTTTTCCGCACGCTGAGGCCTGTCCTCCAAAGAGGTGTGCTTGGGCTCTACCGAAACGCGGCATTGGTGGCAGTTCTTGGGCGGGGGTGGGGTGACTACGTCCAGAAAGATTTGGGAGTGCTGCCGTCGCGTACGTTCCAAATGCCCAATGCCGTGCCGGGGCCGGATCGTATCGGTGTGCGCCAATCGCCCGTCAAGGTTCTCTTCGCCGGCCGAGTCGGGGCTCGGAAGGGGGCTGACTCCCTGCTGGAGGCATGGTCCCGCATGGAAACGGTGGGGCGGGCCGTCCTGGTCTTGGCAGGAGACGTGGATGATCCGGACGGGCAGATCACGACCCTGGTGGAATCTGCCCGGGACGTTCAAACCACTGGTTGGTTGGGCCCTGCGGCAATGGTGGAACAGATGGAGCACGCACAGATCTTGGTGCTGCCCAGCTTGGCGGAAAACTTGCCACTGTCACTGCTTGAAGGCATGGCCTGGGGCTTGGCACCCGTGGTCACTCCGGTGGGTGCAGTTCCTGAGGTTGTTCAAGACGGTCAGAACGGTCTGCTGGTGCCGGTCGGTGACGTCGATGCCCTGCGTGCAGCATTGGACCGCCTGATCTCCGATGCGGACCAACGGTCCCGAATCGCCACATCAGCTCGCCATGTGTGGGCAGAAAGGTACTCACTGTCCACATACCGCCCACGGTTCGACGACATGGTGGAAAAGGCGGCCCACATGCACGGCCAGCAGCAACGGACGCCGAAGGGGCGTCGTCGTTCTCGGTCACGGTGGGCCACTCGTGGAGGGACAGCCAGCCGTGGTGTATTCCGAAAGGGGAAACGGTCATGATTCCTCCCATCGATTTGGGGGCTGAACTGCACACTGAGGTCCGTGAGGCAGCAAAGCGGGCTTTCCGCTTTGCGCAGGTGCGTGAGTTTGCCGGGACGGACCCGTATGACGGTCTGCTCTCACCCCACGCCAAGCACCTCCGGGGACGGAGACCGCGCCAGGCCTGGGTGCAGGCGCACAAACGTGCGGGGCAGTGGCTGCGGGACCTGACTGATGTGCCCGTGGTGCGGATGACCAAGGGGATGGCGCTGTTTGCCCATGCGGCGGTGCTCATGGGTGATCAAGGCCAGGCTGATCAGCTGGTGGACCGGATTCTGAGTGAGCGAGGGTCCGGCCCGTGGGGTTATGAGTTCGACGTCCAGACCAGATGGGCGTTCTACCCGGCCGGAAGTCCCAACGTGGTGGCCACAACTTTTGCGCTGCGGGCATTCCAAGCCACCGGGCGGCTGGATGAAGTCAGTCCGGAGGTCACGCGGTGGCTGCAGGGGCAGTTCCACAACGGGTACTTCCGCTACACCACCACCTCCGAGCGCTTGGTGCACAACGGCTCCCTGCTGGCGGCTGAGTCGCTGGCCATGCTGGGCGGAGATGCCACCAAGATCCAGAGTGCCATCAACCGGACGGTGGCCGCCCAGATGCCGGATGGATCCTGGTCCTACGGGGTGGGGCCGGGGCTGGAATGGGTGGACAGTTTCCACACCATCTACAACCTTGATTCCCTGTGGGCGCTTGAGCAGGCAGGATTCGACACAGGGGAGGCGATACCGGAAGGCCTGCGGTACTGGGCGGAGAACTGCCTGGATGCAGACGGCCTCCCGCTGTATTACGCAAACGATCAGAAGACATCCCAGGACGTGCACAACGTGGCCACCACCGTGGGTTTTCTGGCCCGCGCGGCGCAACGGGGTTGGGGAACCCCGGATCCGCGCCCGGCCGTGAAGCACCTGCTGGGTTTGCAAGGCGATGACGGTGGCTTCCGCAGTTTGGGGTCGGGGCTGCCGCACATGAGATGGAACCAGGGTCACGCCACGTTGGCCCTGGCCGGATGGGGGAACAGCAATGAGTCTGCCGGCTCGTGACAAAGAATTCGAACACGGCCCGCAGGCCGAGCCCACGCTGAACCGTGGATTGCCGCGCGATGGCAGGGCCAAGCGGCGCGACGTCATGGGAGTGGGGATCGACCCCCTGACCATGGAACAGACTGTGGACAAACTCAAGGGGTTGATGACCGACGGCGGTCACCACAACCACCTGTCCATCAACGCCGCCAAGATTGTCTCCGCCAAGGAGAACCCTGCCAAGCAGTCCGAGTTCAACGCTGCCGATGTGGTCAGCGCTGACGGGCAGGCCGTGGTGTGGGCCTCCAAGCTGCTGGGCCGTCCGGTGCCTGAGCGGGTGGCCGGTATTGATCTGATGAACCGCCTGGTGGATCTCTCCGCCCAGGAAGGTCAGCGGATCTACCTGTTGGGCGCCCGCCCGGAAGTGCTGGCGGCGGTCCAGGAGGACTTCACCCGCCGTGGCGCCAACATTGTGGGCATCCATGACGGCTACTGGCGCAAACAGGGCAAAACCGATCAGGACATGGCCCGGGAAATCGGTTCCATGGACGTGGACATTCTGTTTGTGGCCATCCCCTCGCCCATGAAGGAAGACTTCATCTACGGTCAGCGCGATGCCATGGGCGTGGGTGTCTGTGTGGGTGTGGGTGGCTCTTTCGACGTCGTCGCCGGGCAGACCAAACGGGCGCCTAAACTGATGCAGAAAATGGGCATGGAATGGGCTTTCCGCCTGGCCATGGAACCCAAGCGCATGTTCAAGCGCTACGCCGTGGGCAACACCAAGTTCCTGTGGTACCTGGCCAAGGACCGGGCAAACGGGATGCCACTGACGGGCAGGTTGATGCGGAAGTGACTGAGGACAACTCCACTCGTGGCAGGTGATCGGCGCGGGAGAGCCCGCCTCCAGTCCCTGATGGTGCTGGGGATCCGGGTGGGTGGTGCCGCACTGCAAATGGCCCTGGTGGCCGTTGTGGCACTGCGCTTCTCCGTGGAGGACGTGGGCCTGAACGGACTGTTGTGGTCTGTGGCCCTGGTGGCCCGCATGTCCGGAACCTTTGGTCTGGACACCTCCGGCATTCGCGAACAGGCACCGCTGTGGGCCGCCAATGACCGCAGGCGGGCCCGCATGCTGGTCCGGCGTGATGCCCGCACGGTCACCCGGATCTGGTTGGTGATCGGCTTGATGGCGGTGGCGGTCACCGTGGCCGGCGAGCTCATGGGCCATCCCACCCGATGGGTGTTGGCCTTCTGGGCCGTGGCTGCCGCCTCCGCGTTCGGACGTCTGTTCATGGTCCAACGCATGGCCAAACAGCAACCTGTGGCGGGGCAGTTCCTGGAATCAGTGGCACTGCCGTTGCTGGGGTTGGTGGCTGCCCTGCTGGCTTCGGTCACGCGACCGGAACTGCTGATCCCAGGCCAGGTGGCGGCATTCGTGATCATTGCGGTCATCATGTGGTGGATCTCCCCGGCCCCTGGCCGCAGGCTCTCCCACTACCGGGCCCTGGGCATTGAGATCCCCCGCACACCGTGGCGCATGGCCCTCCCCCTGGGCCTGGGCGCCACCTTGACCGCCCTGTGCGTGCGCGGGCCCATGTTCGTGCTCTCCGCCCGCTCCCTGGCGGTGGCCGGTACCTACGACGTCGCACAGCGCATCCAGTCCGCAGGCGCCATGGGCACCTCTGCGGTGTCCACGGTGTTCGGGCCGAGGATCGCGGTGGCGGTGCGGGACCGGGCCGCGCTGCGCAAACTCGTGGTGGAGGCCGCCGTGGCCTCGGCCGTGCTGCCCGCCCTGTTGTTGGCCTTCCTGCTGCTGGTGGGTGAGGGCGCACTGGTGGAGCTGCTGGGTGAGGACTACCGGGGGACGTGGGGGGCCGCCGTCGTTCTGGTGATCTCCACGCTGATCAACGCCACCACCTCTGCCACCAGCAATGTGCTGATGATGGGTGGACACGAACGCTGGTTCATGCGGATCAGTGGCGTGCAGCTGGTGCTGGTGGTGGGCGGAGCCTGGCTCAGTGGCGCTGACACGGCGCTGGCGGTGGCCTGTTGGGTGCTGGGTGGGGAAGTGTTCCGGTCGGCGTGCATGACGGCGGGATACGTGATGCACAGTCGGAGGTTGACGTGAGAGCGGCTCGTACCCAAAGCTAGGTGACACGTCACTTAAACTAAGGCAGAATGGTGATGTCCGGCCACCCCTGAACTGGAGCACATCATGCAGCTTGGTCTCAACACCTTTGGCGACGTCCACCCCGGCGCTGACGGTCAACCCATCTCCCAGGCCCAAGTCCTGCGGCACGTGGTGGAACAAGGCCGGCTGGCCGACCAGGTGGGGCTGGATTTCTTTGGTGTGGGGGAACACCACCGCGCGGACTACGCCGTTTCCGTCCCGGACACCGTGTTGGCAGGGCTTGCCACCACCACGGAGAACATTCGTCTGGGCAGTGCCGTGACCGTGCTGTCCTCCGAGGACCCCGTGCGGGTCTACCAGCGTTTTGCCACGGTGGACGCGCTCTCCAACGGTCGGGCGGAAGCCATCCTGGGGCGTGGTTCCTTCACCGAGTCCTTCCCGTTGTTCGGCTACGCGCTGGAGGACTACGAGGACCTGTTCGCCCAGAAACTTGAACTGTTCACCCGCCTGCAGCAGGAGGGTCCCATCACCTGGGAGGGTGGTCTGCGCGCCGCCATCAACGGGATCGAGGTCTTCCCCAAGACCGAAACCGGGCGGCTTCCGGCATGGATCGCCGTGGGAGGTTCCCCGAATTCGGTGGTGCGCGCCGCCCATTACCAACTGCCCGTGATCTTTGCGATCATCGGCGGCAGCCCCCTGGGGTTCAAGCCCTTTGCCGATCACTACCGACGGGCTCTGGAGCACTTTGGAAAGCCCGAGCTGCCCATTGCGTGGCACTCACCCGGCTACATCGCAGAAACCGACCAGCAGGCCCGGGACGAGTTCTTCCCGGCCTTTGCCGCCAACCACGACGTCATTGGGCGTGAACGCGGATGGCCCGCCCTGCAGCGCTCCGACTTTGATGCCATGTGCGGCCCAAAAGGCGCCTACTACGTTGGCTCCCCGGAGACCGTGGCCCGCAAGATCGCGGCTCATCAGAAGGTTCTGGGTGCTCAGCGGTTTGACCTCAAATACTCGGTGGGGCCGTTGACCCACGATCGGATGCAACGCTCCATCGAGTTGTTCGGCACCCAGGTGGCACCCCTGGTGGAGGACATGCTGGCCGGCTGAGGCATACGCCAGATGACTCCTGACTGCCGCATGCCCTAACGTGGCGGCATGGCTTATCACGCGGATTCCACTGACCTCAACACCAAAGATGTCCTCACCTGGCAGGGCTTTGGCGATGCCGTCCGGCAGCAGGCCCAGACCATTGCGGACAGCGGCTTCCAGCCGGACCTGATCATTGGAGTGGCCCGCGGAGGCCTGGTGCCCGCAGGTGCCCTGTCCTACGCCATGGGCGTCAAGCTGATTGATGCCGTCAACGTCGAGTTCTACACGGACGTCCACGAGACCCTGCCCGATCCCGTCCTGCTGGCACCCATGCTGGACGTGGATTCCATTCGGGGCCGCAAGGTTCTGGTGGTCGACGACGTCGCCGACTCCGGGCGCACACTGGCCCTTGTGCTGGAACTGCTCTCCGGATTCGGGGCAGACTGCCGCAGCGCGGTGATCTACTCCAAACCGCGGTCCATTGTGGAGCCGGACTACATCTGGAAGTCCACGGATGAATGGATTGTGTTCCCGTGGTCGGACCAGCCGCCGGTGGTGGCCTCTGGTGCTGACGCCCAAGACAGTTGAGCGATGATTTGGTCCGGTGATCTGCGCTGAGAAGTGATGTGTGCCGCCCATCAGCTCTGATGGGCGGCACACATCACTTCTCAGCGGGGGCTGGCGCGCAATGAGCGGAAGCAGTCGCCGGTCAGTTGCTCACCAGCTGCGCGGTGGCCTCTGCGATGGCACGTTCCTCATCCGTGGGGACCACCAGCACCTCCAAGGTGGAATCCGCCGTGGAGATCCGGCGCACCTGGTCATTGCGGACCGAATTGGCCTCCGGATCCAGCGTGGTGCCCAAAGCGCCCAGGTGATTCACCACCAGCTGGCGGAAGGTGTCCGAGTTCTCCCCGATGCCTGCGGTGAAGATCAAGGCCCGTGCACCGCCCACGGCCACGTGGTACCCGCCGATGTACTTGGCCAGGCGGTAGGCAGCCATTTCGAGTGCCAACTGCGCACCGGCATCCCCGGCAGCAGCAGCGTCCTCCACAGCACGCATGTCCGAGTGACCCGCAATCGCCTTCAGCCCGGACTGCTTGTTCATCAGATCGTCCAGGTGCTGGGCGGTCATCTCCGGGTCCCGGCGGAGCATGGCGGTGATGATGGACGGATCAAAATCGCCCGTTCGGGTTCCCATGACCAGGCCGGCCAGGGGTGTGAATCCCATGGAGGTGTCATAGGACTCGCCGTTCTTGATGGCGGTCACGGAAGCACCGTTGCCCAGGTGGGCCACCACGGCGTTGAAGTCATCGCGGGCAACACCCAGGTGTTCGGCGGCCAGGCCGGTCACAAAATCGTGCGAAGTCCCGTGGAAGCCGTAACGGCGTACGCCGTACTCCTCGTACAACTCATTCGGCAGGGCGTAGCGCCATGCGTGTTCCGGCATGGACCGGTGGAAGGCCGTGTCAAAAACACAGACCTGGGGCATGTCCGGCCACTTCTTCTGAATGGCGCGCAACCCCAGTGCGTGAGCCGGGTTGTGCAGGGGTGCCAGCGGGGAGAGGCGTTCCACGGCACGGATGATCTCGTTGTCCACCAGAACTGGCTGGGAGAAGCGCTCGCCACCGTGGACCACGCGGTGACCTGCGGCATCGATGGTGCGATCCCCCAGTTCTTCTTCCAGGCGCTCGGCCAGGATGTCCAAGGCCTGGGTGTGATCCTGAATCTCGGACGTCCCGATGTTCTCGATCAGGCCCTTGGTGACCACCGTGCCGCCGTCGGTGTCGGCTTGGCCCGGTTCCGGCATCTCCCGGACCTGGTACTTGATGGAGGACGAGCCGCAGTTGACGACCAAAATCAGCATGGGTGACTACTTCCTGCGCGCCTGATCGGCCCGCTGTGTGGAGCGGAGTTGCCTCCATTGTGTCAGTCAGATCCGCGCTGGCCCCAGGCGTACGGCGGGGTTGACCTCTGTTGTTTGGAGGCGTTCGCCACGTGTTGATCGGAAGTGTTCGCCACGTGTGATGAACCGGCGGTTATCCACAGGGGCTGCCGGAACACGGTGCTCCGGTGGCAGGGTCGATCCATGGACTCGGGCATCTACTCGCTGGCGGACCTGCGTGAACGTGGATTGGACAGGCAGCGCCTGAATGCCCTCCTTGAAGGTGGCTCACTCACGCGGTTGCGCAA
The DNA here is from genome assembly GCF_012163155.1 of Kocuria subflava. Classification (GTDB taxonomy): domain Bacteria; phylum Actinomycetota; class Actinomycetes; order Actinomycetales; family Micrococcaceae; genus Kocuria; species Kocuria subflava. The sequence goes on along the minus strand of NZ_JAAVUN010000013.1, from coordinate 41,340 downwards.
AGGTTGGTATGCCACGGCTCGGGCAGCGGCGCCCGTGGCCAGGGCCGTGGCGTTGGGCGGGACCCTGGGTTGCCTCAGCGGTTGTGAACAGCACGGAATCTGGACACCGAATCGGCAGCTGCACGTCATGCTCAATCCGGGAGTTCCCCGGCCTGCCGTAGCTGGGGTCCAACTCCATCGGCTGACCCGGGCCACGCATGCACCGCTGGCGCCCGTCATGGACGGTTTGCGGGAGGCCATCGCGCGCCACGATGTGGAGACCGGCCTGATCGTGACGGAATCTGCCGTGAACCTGGGGCTGATCGGAGAACCAGCGGCCAGGGACCTGCTGGGTTCGGCCCCTGCAGCCAAACGGGCATCCTTGACGCACTTCATGCTGGGCGCGGGATCCGGAAGCGAGACCCGGGTGAGACTCTTCCTGCAACAGCGTCGGTTCACGGTGAGACCACAGGTCTTCATCCCTGGCGTGGGGCGCGTTGACCTTCTGGTGGGTGAGTCCCTGATCATCGAGTGCGACAGCGAACAACACCACGCAGCGGGGGCACGCTACCGCATGGACCGAGTGCGCGATCTGGCCTCCGGGGACTTGGCTACACCACCATGAGGCTGAGCTACGACCAGATTTGGTACCACTGGGAGCAGGCTCAGCGCAGCGTGCTTGCCGAATTGGCCACGGGAAGACACCGCCGGGCACCCGTTCCCCGGGTTTAGTGCACCAACCTTATGTATGCGTGGAGACAGGCCTGTCAGGGGTCTGTCTCCACGCATACATAAGGTTGGTGCGGAGGTCACATGGTCTGGGCCTGGATGGCCGTGATGGCCACGGTGTTCACAATGTCCTCCACGGTGCAGCCACGCGAAAGATCGTTGACCGGCTTGCGCAGACCCTGCAGGACGGGGCCCACCGCCACTGCGCCGGCCGACTGCTGCACGGCCTTGTACGTGTTGTTACCGGTGTTGAGATCCGGGAACACGAACACCGTGGCCTGTCCTGCCACCGATGACTCCGGCAGCTTGGACTTGGCGATGGAGGCATCCACGGCTGCGTCGTACTGGATGGGTCCTTCGACGGCAAAGTCCGGGCTGGTGGCCTTGACGATCTCCGTGGCTTCGCGCACGCGTTCCACGTCCTCGCCGGAACCGGAACCGCCGGTCGAGTAGGACAGCATGGCAACGCGCGGATCCACGCCAAAGGCTCTGGCGGTGGCAGCTGAAGCCACCGCAATGTCTGCCAGCTGCTCCGCGTTCGGGTTGGGGTTCACGGCGCAGTCGCCGTAGACCAGCACCCGGTCCTCCAGGCACATGAAGAACACGGAGGAGACGATCTTCACGCCCTCGGCAGTCTTCACGAACTCCAGGGCAGGGCGGATGGTGTTGGCCGTGGTGTGGGCAGCACCGGAGACCATGCCGTCCACATCTCCCAGCTGAACCATCATGGTGCCGAAGTAGGAACCGTCCCGCATCCGGTCCACGGCTACGTCCTTGGTCACGCCCTTGTGCTTGCGGTACTCCACGTAGGCATCGGCGTAACGGTCAATGAGTTCGGCGTCATTGCGGTAGTCCACAAGGTCCAGGCCGTCATCCTCGAAGTTCAGGTTGATGCCCTGGGAGTCGCAGATCCGGCGCACCTCCTCCGGGCTGCCCAGGATGGTGAGATCGCAGAAGTTCCGGCGGTGGATGATTTCTGCCGCGCGCAGCACGCGGGGGTCATCGCCTTCTGGAAGAACAATGTTCTTGCGGTCCGAGCGGGCTGCTTCCACCAGGTCGTGCAGGAACCGCAACGGGGTGCGGCGCACCGGGCGTTCCAGGTCCAGGCGGGACACCAGTTCGTCAACGTCGATCCGACGGGACCACTCACCCAGGGCTGCGGCGGCCTTACGGGGGCTGCGGTTGCTCAGGCGACCGCGCGTACGTGCCACGCGCTTGGCCGCCTTGTAGGTGTCCTGCTCCGTGGTCAGGACGGGGAAGGGCGCGGTCTGGATGAACGACTGAACCAGCTCACCGGGAAGCAGGCCACCGGTCAGCAACATGCCGGCCGGGGTGGGGCGTTCGGGGGAGAGTGCCGAGGCCAGGCAGGACATCAGAACATCCGAGCGGTCTCCCGGGACGATCACCAGTTCGCCTTCAACCAGCTGATCCAGGAAGTGCTCCACGGTCATGGCCGCGATCTTCACACCCTGGATGTCACGGTCCAGGGGCACTGCTGCCAGGTCGGTTCCGAACCCGGCCTCATCCACCAGTTCCTCAATCGTGGGGCTGGACACCGCGGGAAGTTCCGGGATCACGTAGACGGGCAGGTGGTGCTGGCCGCGCGGAGCCTTCTGCGTGACTTCATCCACCCACTCCACGGGGCAGCGGTTGACCATGATGGCAAAGATGTCGCACTTGGCTTCCCGCAATTCAGTCCGGGAAACCTCCACGGCGTTGAGCAACTGCTGGGGGTCCTCCGTCTGATTGCCGCCGATCACGGCCAGCACGGAGCACCCCATGTTGTTGGCCAACCGCGCGTTGAGATCGAACTCTGCAATGGCGGCGTTGTGGGCGATCATGTCCGTGCCGTCCACCACGATCACATCGCAATGGGTGGCCATTTCCGTGTAGATGGCCACGGCCTGGGAGTCCAGGTCGTCGTAGTTGCCCGTGGCCAGGATCTCCCGGGTCTGCTCCAGGGAAACGGCGCCCCGGCAGCGCTCCGGCGGGAGTTCAAAGGTCTCCGCCATGAGCTGCAGAAGGGGGTCCTCCTGTGGGGTGGTTCCCATATGGACCGGGCGGAAGAAGCCCACGCGGTCAGAGTTCTTGAACAGGGTGTCCATCAGTCCCAGTGCCACCAGAGACTTGCCGGACAGCGGTGTCATGGCGCTGAGATAAATGCCGTTGGTCACGCGAGTGCTCCTCTTCCGCGGGCGGGTTCGGGTCCGCCGAACAGCCTATCCGCCACATCACATGCGCCGCTGCGAGTTGCCCTGCGTTCCGAGCCCCCTCCCCTCACCCAATCCCCAGTGGGAGGATGGAGGCATGATCGTTGCTTTTTCCGTTTCACCCATGGGTGGCCACAACCCGGATGCCTCCGTGCACGACGCCGTTGCCGCCGCCGTCCAGATCGTCCGGGACTCCGGTTTGCCGCACCGCACGGATTCCATGTTCACCTCCATTGAGGGGGAGTGGGATGAGGTCATGGACGTGGTCAAACGTGCCACGGAGGCGGTGGGGCGGTTTGGTCCGCGCGTCTCCCTGGTTCTCAAAGCAGACATCCGCCCTGGTCACACTGGGGAAATGACCGGCAAGATCGAGCGCCTGGAAGCAGCCATGGAGCGCCAGGCTCTGGAGGGGCAACCGAGCCCGGGGGCCATCGAAGGGTGAACGTGACCATTCGCCGCGGCACACCTGAGGACGCCGCGGCACTCACTGCTGTGCGCTTTGCCTGCCAGGCGGAGACCTACGGGCCGCTCTACGGGCCGGAATTCGTGGCTTCAATCCAGTCCGGTACCGGCACCGCTGAGGAAGATTTGCAGCACCTGAGCACCGTCGGCACCACTGTGCAGGTGGCTCAGGACGACGACGCCGCCCTGCTCGGCTTTGCGATTGCCGCCGACGGGCCCATGGACTGGGAGGCGGATGTGGCTCCCGATGTGATTGCCGCCCGCCAGTTGGTCAGTCTTTACACGCGCATCAGTACCCACGGGACGGGGCTGGGGCAACGCCTGCTCACGGCCGTACTGGCAGATCACGGCCCCGCCGAACCCGTGTATCTGTGGATCATGGCCGGCAATGACCGCGCTCATGCGTTCTACGCCAAACACGGTTTCACCCAGGTGGACCACCCGCCGTTTCCCGCCGAACACGCCTGGTCCGGGCAGTTCACCTACCGCATGCTGCGCCCGGGGCAGGTCGGCTGATGGGACGCAAACGTCAACGCACCCAACCCGAGCAACCCGCGGAGAGCAACGGCCCACACGCCGGGACCTGGGAGATCCAGACCGGCACGGTGGAGCTGGTCCCGGATGACCTGACACCCGGTGCTTGGACCGTGATGGTCAACGGTGTGCCGTCCTCCCACGTGGACCCGGCCCGCCCCGGTGACCTTGATTTCGAGTACATGCGCTGGATGGCTGCCGTGCTGCGCACCCACGTTCCTGCCCACCTGGATCCGCACAAACTCAGGGTCCTCCACCTGGGTGGGGGTGCGTGTTCCATGGCTCGGTGGCTGGCCCACGAATGGCCGGAGGCCCGCCAGGTGGTGGTGGAGCTGGATGCCCGCCTGGTGGATTTGGTCCGCGGTTGGTTCAACCTTCCCCGCGCACCCTTGCTGCGCATTCGAGCCGGTGAAGCCAGGGCGGTGACCGAGTCCCTGACGGAATCCACGCGGGATGTCATCATCCGCGACGTCTTTGCCGGTGCCGTGACACCGCCCTCCCTGACCACGGTGGAGTTCACCCGCGCGGTGGATCGGGTGCTGGATCCAGCCGGGATCTACCTGCTCAACGTGGGGGACGATCCCCAACTCAACGGGGTCCGCCAGGAGATCGCCGGCCTCAAGGCAGTTTTTGAGCACGTGGCCGCCGTGGCTGATCCCGCCATGTTCAAAGGACGACGACGCGGCAACGTGGTCCTGGCCGCATCGCATCGCCCACTGCCTGAATCCGGGACGGCAGAAGCGGCCACCATGACGCGCTCGCTGTTGGTGGACCCGGTACCGGCCCAGTACAAGGATCAGCGCTGGACAGCCACCTTTGCCGCAACGGTCCAGCCAAGGAGGGATCCGGCGTCGTCGTCGTGAAAAGGCGTTTGACAGGCAATTGACCGCTGGGAGGCGATCCCAGCGGTCATTTGCCTGTCAAACAGTGACGGTACCTTTCCGGCGGCTGATGAGCACCACATCAACCAGCGGCAGGACGTTCACAGCAATGGTGAACAGTGCGTTGCCCCAGGTGATCTGGGTGGCGTTCTAGGTGAGTAGGTTGGTGTTGTCCACCTGAATGGTGGGGGTGCCCAGGCTGTAGAGGTTGGTGATCAGGTGCAGGGCCAACGGCGCCTCAAGGCCACCGGTCAGGTAACCCGCGGCGGCGAACACCAGGCCGAAGGCCAGGAAAGCCGCCAGACCCGCGGCGTTGCCGGGGCGGTGCACCACGGCGAACAGGGCGGCGCTCACCAGCGCTGCAGTCACCAACCGGAGGCGCCATGCGGGCAGCAGCGCTGAGACCGATTGTTGAACGGCACCGCGGAAGGCCAGCTCCTCGCCGGTGACCTGGAACGGGATCACGGCAAAGACCACCAGGGTGGCCAGGATCCAGTCAGTGCGCTGAATGCCATGCACGTTGCCGATCAGGAACAGCGCCATGATCGGCACACAGGCCAGGGCGTAGAGACCGAACAGGCGCCACCGGAAGCTACCGGTCACGGACACGAGCCTGCCGGGGGTCAGGCGCAGCAGCACGCAGACAATGACCGTCAGGGTGACACCGGCCAGGAACAGGCCCGATGCTGCGGTGACCAGGGAGGCGAGGTCACCGGGCAGCACCGTGCCCAGCGGCGGTTGCAGCGTGAGGGTCACCAGGCTCAACACGATCAGTGCTGCAAACCCACCCAGCACCAGGCCCACCAGCGGACGCCACGGGGAGCGCCGCGGGTGGACGGCCTGTTCGGCAAAGTGGAGAACCGAGCCCGGGGGGATGACTTGGTTCGGGTTCATCAGCCGGCCCAGCCCTCAAGCACGCCGGTGCTGAAGAAGACCACAAAAGCGATGGCCACAACCCACATTAACGGGTGGATCTCCTTGATACGGCCCTGGACCACGCGGATGAACACGTAGGAGATGAACCCGGCGCCGATGCCGTCGGCAATCGAGTAGGTGAACGGCATGACCACAAAGGTCAGGAATGCCGGGACGGCAATGCCCCAGTCCTCCCAGTCGATCCGCACCACGTTCTTGGCCATGAGGAAGCCGACCACCACCATGGCGGGTGCCACGGCCTCGAACGGAACCACCTCAACCAGGGGGGTGATGAAGGTGGCCAGCAGGAACAGCACACCGGTGACCACGTTGGCCAGGCCGGTCCGAGCACCCTCGGCAATGCCCGTGGAGGATTCCACATAGATCTGGTTGGAGGACACCGAGCCCGCACCACCGGCCACCGCGCCAAAGGCATCCACCATCAGCACACGGTCAACGTTCTCGATCTTGCCGTCCTTGACCAGGCCCGCCTGATCGGAGAGGCCAACCATGGTGCCCATGGCGTCGAAGAAGATGGACAACAGGATGGTGAAGATCAACAGTGCTGCGGTGAAGGAGCTCAGCTGAGTGATGGCATCCAGCGGTGCGGCCTCGCCCAGCAGGGAGAGGTTGGGGAAGGACAGCAACGCGGTGGGGTTCTGCGGCACCACCAGGGACCAGCCGGTGGGGCTCTCCACAGAGGAACCGGAAGGCACCACAGCCTCCAGGATGTGGGCCAGTACACTGCCGGAAACCACGGCAATCAGAATCGCGCCCTTGATCTGGCGCACCATCAGGGCAACCGTCAGCAGCAGGGTCAGCACGAACACCAGGGTGGGCCACCCCACCAGGTGGCCACCCACGCCCAGGCTCACAGGCACCGTGGTGTTGGCCTCATCCGGTATGCGGCGCACGAATCCGGCGTTCACAAACCCGATCAGGGCAATGAACAGGCCGATTCCCACCACAATCGCGGTTTTCAACGACGACGGCACCGCGTTGAACACGGCCGTCCGGAAACCGGTGAGAACCAACACGAACATGATCAGACCGGCCCAGATGACCAGGCCCATGATCTGCGGCCACGTCAGCTCCGGGTGGGTGGCAATGGTGACTGCCAGGAACGCGTTCACGCCCAGACCGGTGGCCAGAGCAAACGGTGCCTTGGCGATCACGCCCATCAGAATGGTCAGAACACCGGCAATCAGGGCGGTCATGGCCGCAACGCGGTCGACACCCAAAGTGTTGCCGGCACCATCAGGGCCCAGCCCCAGGACCAGCGGGTTGAGCACCACGATGTAGCTCATGGCAATGAACGTGGCGATGCCGCCGCGGACCTCCCGGCCCATGTTGGAACCACGTTCAGTGATCAGAAAGTAACGGTCCAGGAATCCACGCCCTTGAGGGGCAGCGGGCTTCGCGGTGGACTCGGGAGCGGTATGGGACACGGTGCGGCTCCGGTGGCTGTGCGAGCGGTGAGGGTGAACTTGAAAGATCTTACGCTCACAGCGTTATCGAAAAGTGACCTCCGTGTTCCGGATCACGGACTCTGCAAAAGGCTGTGCCTGGGCCGCCAGGAGCCCTACCGTGAGGAGGGTGGGATGAAGGGCCGGGGTGGCGCGTCGTCGTCGTTCGGGCCTGGACAGAGCTGGAACTGATGCATGAAGTCACGGAGGGAAATCTCATGGGAGCACCGCGGACGCAACGTTTGATGGGCACCAACACCTGGCTGACAGACATGGACGGTGTGCTGGTCCGGGAGGAGGCCATGATTCCCGGTGCGGCTCGACTGCTTCAGCTGTGGCGTGAACGTGGCCAGCGCTTTCTGGTGCTGACCAACAACTCGATGTACACCCCACGCGACCTGTCCGCCCGCCTTGCACGTTCCGGGCTTCAGGTGCGCGAAAGTGAGTTGTGGACCTCCGCCCTGGCCACGGCGGAATTCCTGCGAGACCAATCCGCAGGTCACCGTGCGTACGTGATCGGTGAGGCCGGATTGACGACGGCGATGCACGAAGCCGGCTTTGTGCTCACGGACACCGACTGCGACTACGTGGTGTTGGGTGAAACCCGGACGTATTCGTTCGAGGCCATCACCAAGGCCATCCGGTTGATTGACGGCGGTGCGCGTTTCATTGCCACCAACCCGGACACCACGGGACCGTCTCCGGAGGGTCCACTGCCGGCAACGGGCGCGGTGGCAGCCATGATTTCCGCAGCCACCAAAACTGCCAAGCAGCCGTATGTTGTGGGCAAACCCAACCCCATGATGTTTCGCTCGGCACTGAACCGGATCGGTGCCCATTCGGAAACCACGGCCATGTTGGGCGACCGCATGGACACGGACATCATTGCCGGAATGGAGGCAGGCCTCTCTACGCTGCTGGTGCTGAGCGGTGTGACCAAACGGGAGCAGGTGGAGCAGTTCCCGTTCCGGCCCACCGCTGTCATGGAGTCCGTTCAAGATCTGGTGAACCTGCTGGACCAACCCGGACCGGACGGTTCAATGGACGGGTGACGGCGTGAGCTGTTGGGGCCTGTGAGAAGTCATCCGTTGGGATGACACAGGCCTGCCAGGATGGGCCTTGCGGCTGATGTGGCTGGGACAAGGGGATTCGTAATCTGAATCCATGGTTGTCACCTCAATAGTTCTGGCCCTGTTGGCCGCCGTCGGCTTGGCTGTTGGTGCCCACCTGCAGCATCACGCCGTCCGTGCGGCATCTGCGCAGCCCTTGCAGAACCGCGCGCCGTTGGTGCTGCGTCCGTTGTGGCTGCTGGGACTGGGGCTGCTGGCGCTGGAAACCGTGGTCAACATTGCGGCACTGAGTTTGGGGCCGGTGGCGCTGGTCCAGCCCATCGGTGCGGTGTCCCTGGTGGTGGCGGTCATGATCAGTGTGAATGTTCTGCGGCTCAAGGTCTCGCGGCAGTTGGTGGCAAGCATGGCATTGACCTTGGTGGGCGTTGCAGGATTTGTGGGAATCTCTGCGGCTCATGCCCAGACCGGGCCACTGATCCCGGGGACAGTCACCTGGCTCAACGGCCTGCTGATTCTCTTCAGCCTGGTGGGGGCCGTACTGGCGGCAACCCGCGCCAGTCACCTGGCCCTGGTGGCCGTGGCAGGACTGGCGTTCGGAACCGTGGCGGCATCTGCCCATGTGGCGACCACCTCGGTTGCCCGGGTGATGAGCAGTGGCGGTGGCTGGGCGGGAGCCCTTGAACTTCTCACGCACGGCATGTTGATCACCGTGGTGGGGATGGCGCTGGCCTCCGCAGTGGGCATGTGGGTGGTGCAGGTGGCCTACTCATCAGGGCCTCCGGAAACGGTGTTGGCCGGGCTGACCATGGTGGACCCCATGATGGCGGTGTTCATTGGTGCAGTGGTGCTGCGCGAGTATGCCGACTTGGGGGCTGCGGCGCTGGTGGGATTGATGTTGACGGGCGCTGCCGCCGTGGCGGGGGTGGTCCTGTTGGCCCGCTTCCACCCGGATGTCCGGGGCCAGATGGTGGAACAAACCGCCTCAAGCGCGGGCACGTTCCAGAGCGCTGAGCATGGCCGAAAACTACTGGTTCCGGCGGTTCACACGGACATGAGCGTTCCGTCCAGGTAGAACCACACGCCGTCGTGGCGACGGAAGCGGGAGTTCTCCCGTTGGGTTCCCCGGGGTGCCTGGGTGCCGGGCATGGGCTTGTAGTGCGCGGTGAAGTCCACGGTGCCCCAGTCCTCGAACGGGCCGCCGCCGGTGGTCTGGTTGATGTCCAGGCGGTACCAGCGCAGATCCGGGTCAAGGTCCATGGACAACGGGCGGGTGGCGGGGTCCCAGGTGCGCAGGAGGTAGGCGTCGTCGCCCACAGCAAAGGCGGAAAAGCGCGAGCGCATGAGGGTCTCTGCCGTGGGTGCCGGTTTGCCGTGGTGGAACGGGCGGCAGCAGTTGCCGTAGGTGTCCCCCGAGCCGCATGGGCAGCGGGTGTCAGCGTCCATTGCTGCACCTCCCTATGCGGTGGTTGAGGACGTGGAGTTGGTGGTGGAGACAGTCATAGCGATGGGTACTGTTCCACATCTGTCCCTCAATGTGCTGTGAGACAGCTGACGGTGAAAGCAAGCTCACTGACCTGTGGCCTCCCATCGGTCACCGGTGAATCGGACCAGGCCCTGCTCTTCAAAGGCTTCCAGCCATCCGGTCATGGGCCACCACCCCCACCGGATGTGGAACAGGTGGGCGTTGGTCAGGATTTCTGTCAGGTGTTCCACGGGAGGTGAGGACACCGCGTGCCACTGGTGATAGGCGTGGGCACCACCCACCCAGGTCAGGGCCGTCCCACGGTCATGCAGGTTCATGGCAAAGTCCGTGTCCTCACCCCCATATCCGGTGAACGCCTCACAGAATCCTCCAAAGGCGCAGCGGGTCTGTTCCCACAGGTTTGTGGTCATGGCAAAGGACAGGGACCAGAACAGTGTGTACTCGTCCTGCGTGGCTGTTTGCAGCTGCCCCGGCGGGGGAGCGGGGCGGGCCGGATGTGGGGCGGTGTGCTCCACAACATGCTCCAGGGCGCTGGGCTCACCCAGGGAGGCAGGCTCAGGCAGCCAGGTGTCCTGGGGCAGATAGGTCACCGGACCGCACAGCACAGAGGGAGCATTTTGTGCTGCGGCGGCACGCTGGTAGAAGCGCACCAGATCGGGTCCCGGGATGCAGTCCGCATCCAAGAAGATCAGCAGCTCAGCACCTGCCGCCACGGCTGCATCCCCGCCGGCATTGCGCGCGGCGGCCAGATTCACCGGCCTGGGGCCTGTGCTGTCCACGGCTGAGGTGTGTTCCAGAGAAAACGGCTGCTCACCGATCATCACGGTGTGGTGGGTGACCGGCGGTGCCCAGTGCGCCAGGGCCGCGATCTGCCGCTGAACATGGGTCCGCCGGTCACGGGAGCACAGGGTGATCACGTGGGTGTTCGGAGCGTTCATCCGGCCACCTCACGGATGACGTGTGCTGCCCGCTGCACAGCCCCTTGGGTTTCCCACCGGTGCCAGTCCGGGCGCAAATCCAAAGCTTCCCGCACCAGGTGCTCCCACTGCCGCACCGGTGTCACCTGGCCCGCCACACTGTCCGCGGTCACGGCCAGTCCCGCCTCCCGCAGGATTCGCGCGGTGGCCTCCTGTTCCTGGAAGGGCCGCTCCTGGGCAACGACGACGGCCCGCCGCCCCAGTGCCGCAACATCTGCCACGGAGTTCTGCCCTGCCGCGGTGATGATCACATCCGCTCGTTCCAAAAGGTTGCGGGGATCGGGCACCCAGGTACGCCCGCCGATCACGATGCAGTCGAATCCGGCCAGATTCAGGTGCGTCACGACGTCGTCCCAGTAACCCTCCGGGGAATCCGTACCCCCGGTGCCGAACATGATGACCACGCGGGGGCGGGTGCTCGAGGCAGGTGGCAGGTCCAGATCACCGGTGGGGAACCTGCTGATCCCACCGACCTGATGAACGCGGTCCGCCACGTGGGCCAGGTGTTCCGGGACAGGGACCCACCGGGGCCAGGCCGCGATTACGGCATCGGCCAGGCTGTAGCCCAGCATGTGCGGGGCGTCAGGGCGGTGCCCGGGCATGGCCTGGACCGTCACGGGAACCCCCATGGCCCGCACCAGAACGGCAACCTCCACGGAGACGTCCACGTGGAAGGCCGCCGGGCGGTGCTCCTGGATCCAGGTAGCAATCGCGGCCATTCGGTCGGCCAGTCCGCGGTGGCCGGGCGGGGCCCAGTGCAATACACCGTGCGCGGTCAGCTGGGCTGGGGTGAGCCCAGCCGAGGCAGGAGCATCCAGGGGCAGGACCACCTCTGCGTCATCCCGGGAGGACAGGATGGCGGTGGAATGCGTGACGGAAAGTTCCGCAGCCAGGGCCCGGCAGCGCGTCATGTGCCCTGAGCCGTGGTGGTGTGCGTAGAAACCGATCACCGAGCCAGCACCCCTTCAAACAACTCCATGTAGTGGCGCAGCATGATCTGCAGGTCAAAACGCTCCACGGCTATGGCGCGGGCCTGGGAACGAGGTTGCTTTAGGGCCGCGCGGACAGCGCGGGCCAGGTCGTCGACGTCGTCGGGAATCGCCAAGTGATCCGGGGTGTCCTGGAGGACCTCGGTGACTCCACCGCGGCTGAAGGCCGCCACCGGCGTTGCGCAGGAGAGGGCCTCAATGGTGACCAGACCGAATGGTTCATCCCACTGCGGGGTGACCAGGGCAACGTCAGCCCGACCCACTGTAGCGGCGATCTCCTGCGGGGAGCGGACACCCATCCATCGGATGTCCGGACCCAGGCGGGGGCGGATCTCGCGTTCAAAGTACGCGGGCTCTGCGCTGCGGCCGATCAAGGTCAGCGGCAACCCCAGGCGGCGGCACGCGTCAATGGCCAGGTGAGGCGCCTTCTCCCGGGTGATGCGCCCGAACCACACCGCACCGTCCCCTCCGGGGCCCGGCCGCCACTGCTCCGTGTCCACGCCGTTGTGAATCACGTCTGCAGGCCGCGGGAGGTTCCACTGGCGTGCCGTGAAGTGACTGACCGCTGCAAATCGGCCATTGGCGGGTCCCAGGGTGTCCACGGTCTGCTGCATGTTCGGCTGGGGTGGCACGTGCAGTGTGGTCAGCAGCGGCGGCGCCTGATGCGGGTCCAACATGAGCATGCTGGGGTGGGTGCTGTTGTTGTGGATCAAATCGTAGTCAGAGGCCTCCAGGTACTCACGCACCCGCAGATACGCCTGCGTTTCCGACTCCACACCACCTGGCGGGTAGGCATCATCCCGGGCCAGTGACTCAAATCCCGTCCAGTCCACACCGGGGAACTCCAGGGGCTCGTGATGCCCCACGGAGCCACGCGCAGCAAACAAGTCCACACTCACACCGCGGTGGCGCAGGGCGGTGACCAGGCGGTGCACAAAAACTTCCAAACCGCCGCCGAAGGGCGGGGCAATGGGCAACCGGGAGGGACCCACCACAGCAACCTTCACGGGGTCACCTCCGTGGGTCCGGCACCCTGGATCTGGGCCACCGCTCGGGTGTAGATCTCCAGGTGGGTTCGTACAGCCTCGGCCTGTTGAGCCTCACGATCCACGACCATCGGCAGGGGACCCCGCTCCAGCGCACGCTCAACGGCGTGAGCGGCCTGGGCGCCGTCACCGGTGGTGTACGGGACCACGGCCCCGGGGCGGTCGGCCTGATCCGCAAAGTGCCCGGTGCTCGGTGCCACCACGGTGACCCCCAGGTCCCGGCACATCTCCAGCCACCCGGAGTGACTTCCGTGGGTGTAGGGCAGGATCACGACGTCGAACCCCGCCACCGCTGTGAACAACTGGTGGTCGGAAAACCGTTCATGCAGATGCAGATGCTCACCCAGGCCGTGGTACAAAGCGGTCACCAGTGGGTGTTGGGCGGCGCTGTGGTGGGCAAAGATCGTCAACTGCCCACGGCGCAGATGGCGCTCCAGCTCCATGTAGAACTCAGGATCCGTGACCGTGTTGGTGCGGATGTCCTTGAGGAACACGGCCACACGTTGACCATTGCGGTGCGGGGCAACCTGCTCACGGATCTTCCCGGCCTGCACCGGGAGCACCACGTACGGGTGAGGTGCCACGGTGGCCACCCGACCGTGGCGGTAATGGATGGCGCGGGCGGCGGAATCGGTCAGGGTGATCACCTGATGGGCGGCCTCAAGCAACACGTCCAGACGTTTCAGGTGTTCGGTCTGGTCTGTCAGGTGGGGATTCTCAAGGTCATGGACCGTCACCACCAGGGCCACTCCGGAAGCCTTGCACTGCGCCACAAAGGCCTGGATCTGTTCAACGGAACGGTGCTCGAATCCAAAATGCAGGTGCACCAGATCCAGGCGGTCAGCGTGTTCCGCCAGCTGCTGTGCATCCAACAGCGGGTGCGGGAACCATTGACCAGGTTGAAGGTCGGTCGGGGGCTGTGGCTGCCAAGCCGTGACCTGCGTAGGCCCAGGAAGAACGGCGTCAACGTAGGCGTGGTGCGCCGGAATGGAGGCCACACGGAGGCGTTGTTCGTCTCGGTGGGACATGGTGGTCTCTGGTGTCACCGGGACTCACCCCCTGGGCGGCGGTGGCTTCCGGCAAGGTCACCCGTACGGCCTGGATCATCACCGTGCTTAGGATCTAGGCATGAACATGGACGGGCGCAGAGCCCATTACGGCGACTTCTACGGCTGGGATCGTGGGGGAGTGCGGCAGATGGGTGACCCCCAGGGCAATCACCGGCCCCTGCTGATGGTGGTGGGCAACTGCCAGGCCGAATCCCTGCGGATCGTGCTGGAGAGCACGGGTGGGGTGAACAGCATCCGTGTGCCGCCGGTGTTCGAGTGGACGGCAGAAGACCTCCACATCGTGAACCTGATCCTGCCGCACCTGGACGCCTTGGTGATGCAGCCTGTCCGCAACGACTACCGGGGGCTGGCCTGCGGTACAGAGCAGCTCGAGGCGCGCTTGCGCCCGGGCGCATCCAGCGTCCGATTCCCTGTGCTGCGGTATTCAGGTCTGCACCCCTTTCACGTCATTGTCCGGGACCCGGAGGACCCGTCACTGAACCCACCGCTGGTCCCATATCACGACCTCCGCACGGTGATTGCCGCGCATCTGGGGATGCGTGTGCCCACGGAGGTGGAAGTGGATGTTGGGGCGCTGCAGAAAGGTGCGCGCGAATCGCTGGGTCAGCTCCAGCGCCGTGAACAGTCCCACGGCACCGTTGTGGTCTCAGATGAACTGATGAAGCACCCGCATTGGCACACCATCAATCACCCAGATAACAGTACACTTATCCTTTTGGCGCAGAGGGTGGTTGAGACGCTTCTCATAAGTGGGCTGATTGATGCCCCAGGTCGTGAACTCCTGGGTTCCCTGGAGGCTCCCGTGGACCCGGCCGTGGCGCAGGCGTTGAACGCCCCGTTGCGCCCCGATGCCTCCACGGACTGGCGCTTGGGTCCCAACGACGACGCCCCGCGCCTCACCGTGGCCCAGGTGGCAGAAGCCCAGCTCGATTTCTACCGGGCCCGGCCCCACCTGGTGGCACAGGCCATGCAGCGCCATGAGGAACGCATCCACATCCTGGGGCTGCTCCCATGACCGGGAATACAAGGTTGATCCGCCACATCCTGCACGGGCCACCGCGTCACGGGGTGACCCGCTACGGCCGCCATCTGTTCACAGCCCTGCAGGAGGACGCGGACGTCACGGGGCACATGTACTGCGATGAGCAATCCACCACCACACCGGAGCTGGTGCACGTGACGTTCACGGACCACCTGTTCGGGTCCACCCCGGATGATGCTGTGACCGCCGTCGTGGAGATGGCCGGCGGCGCACCGTTGAGCGTGAGTCTGCATGACGTCCCGCAGGAGCAGGAGGGGGCGGTGCGGTTTGAACGTCGTCGTCGGGCCTATGTTCGGTTGATCCAAGAAGCCACAGTGGTGGTGGTGAACTCCGAGCACGAAGCCACGGCGTTGCGTACCTGGGTCCCCGCCCAGGCGGCCACGGTGCACGTGGTGCCGTTGCCCCTGGAGGTCAGTGGGACGCATCGGGTGCCAAAAAATCTCCATGAAGGTGTGCTCACGGTGGGGCTGATGGGATTCATCTACCCGGGCAAGGGCTACGAGCGCGTGGTGGAGGCCGCTGCGCCGGGAAGTTCCGTGGTGATGATCGGTGAGGTCGCCCAGGGGCACGCCGAGTACGTGGGGCAGCTGCAAGCCCAGGCCGAACGGCGGGGTGTTTCCGTGCAGATCACCGGGTATGTACCTGATGACCAGTTGGCACAGCACCTGCACGCGGTGGATGTTGCCGTGTGTCCGCATCTGCACGTGTCCGCATCCGGGTCCTTGAACACGTGGATCGCCCACGGGCGCAGGCCGCTGGTGCTCACCGGGGGTTACATGGAGGAAGTGGCGCGCCGGTGGCCGGAGCTGGTCCACCTGGTGGAGCCCCACAACCTGGGGCAAGCCATGAATGCTGCAGCGCACGCCCCGGAGTCCACATGGATCACAGGTCAACTTCCGCAGTGGGGTTGGCCGGAGGTCGCGCGGGAGTACCAGCGGATCTGGGCGACGGTGCTGCCATGACCTCGCCCACGCCACCCACGGTTTGTGTGGTCGTCCCGTACTTCAACGACGCCGCCGGGCTCAAGGCCGTCCTGGAAGGCGTGATCCGTCAGGACTATCCGGGTGTGATCCACGTGGTGGTGGCCGATGACGGCTCCACCGTTGCTGCCGACCCGGGTACGCTGCAGCCGGACGACGGCAGCCGTCCCGTCACGGTGACCGTGGTGCGTCAGGAAGATCACGGGTTCCGTGCCGCTGCCGCCAGGAACCTTGGCGCTGCGGCCGCGACTGCGCAGATCCTGGCCTTCCTGGACGGTGACACCATCCCACAACCCGGTTATCTCAGTGCGGTGGTTCAGACTCTCAGTCGGGAACCACGGGCCGTGGTGGTGGGGACCCGAACACACGTTGACACCACCCAGGATCCACCGATGGACCTAGGGCAACCGCAGTGGTTGGCGGACGCCTGGGAAGCCACGGACCACTTGCGCGGCGGAGATGACACCAACTTCCGGTTTGTGATCTCCGCCGTGCTGTCCTGCCGGGCGGAGGTGTTCTGGGAGATCGGTGGTTTTGACACCTCCATGGTGGGCTACGGCGGTGAGGACTGGGAGTTCGCCTGGCAGGCCCACGTGCGTGGTTTTGATCTGCGGCACCAACCTGCAGCGCTCGCGGTGCACCGGGGTGCTGACTGGGGTGGGCGGTCGGCTGCGGACCGCGCAGCTGCCGTGCAGGTGAAGAATGCTGAGACATTGCGCCTGGGCTCCCGGATCACACACCCCACGGTTCGTCTGCCCGGCGTGGTCCACGCCGTTGCGGACGTGGCCGTGACTCTCCCGCTTGGGCCCCAGACTTTCGGTGGTGCGTGGCAGGCAGGTGCTGTGGTCCTGGCGGTGACGGACCTGCTGGGTGCCGGCGATGTTCATGTGACGGTCCGCGGGGCAGCCGATGGCGCGGTTTCCCCAGAGGTACTTCAAGCCTTTGCCGCTGATCCCCGGGTACGGTTCACCGGCCCCGCGGAGGCCGGCCCCGCGGAGGCCGGCCCCGCTGAGACGGGTTCGGTGGAGGTGAGTTCAGCGGAGGTGGGTTCCGCCGGTGAGGTTCAGGGGCGGGTGGTGCCGCGGTTCGACGTCGTGGTGGTGCGTGCCTGCCACATCCCTGCCGGCGGTCTGCAAGCGGTGTGTGAACAAATCTCCCAAGCCGGTGGAGCGTGGGAAGTGGCCACCGTGGACGGGGACGTGCTGCTGCATGTGACGCCCCGGCGAGCAGCAGCGCGTGGCGAGCGCCAGGTCACCCGAATCACGCGAGACTGGACCCCGGTGGATGGGGCACCGGCGCTGGAAGGCGAGCTGCGGCGTCGTGGTCAGACCTACTGTTAAGTCTGCTTGTTACCTAGACTCGTGGAAGCTGCTCGGAAAGGACTGGCATGCACATTCCCAAGACGTTGGCCCTGATTCTGGCCGGGGGCAAAGGTTCGCGGCTTGGTGAACTGACCGAGCACAAGGTCAAACCGGCCTTGCCGATCGCGGGGACCTACCGGCTGATCGATGTTTCCATGTCCAACCTGATGCACTCCCACATCTCTGACGTCTGGGTGGTGCAGCAGTACCTGCCCCACAGTCTCAACGTCCACTTGGCCAACGGGCGCCCGTGGGACTTTGACCGCACGCACGGAGGATTGCACGTACTGCCCCCGTTCCAAGGTGCGGACGGGGAGGGTTTTGCCCAGGGCAACTCGGATTCGATCTTCAGGCAGCGCGAACTGATACAGGGGTTCGACCCGGACCTGGTGCTGGTGCTCAGCGCCGATCACCTCTACACCATCAACTTCCTGGACGTGATTGACACCCACGTCCGTCAACACGCGGACCTGACCGTGGTCACCACGGAGGTGGCTGAGGATGCCTCCCGTTACTCCGTGGTGCAAACGGACACCCAGGGATCCGTGGTCGATTTCCAGTACAAACCCCAGGAACCCGCGGGGCACCTGGTGGCAGGGGAGATGTTCCTGTTCCGTGCGGACTCCCTCCTGGAAGCCCTGGACGCCCTGCACACCGAACGCGGGGAACTGGGCGACTACGGGGAGGACCTGCTGCCGTGGTTCGTGGCCAACCGCACCGTGGTGGAGCACCGCCTGGACGGCTACTGGATGGACCTGGGAACCCTGCAGTCCTACTGGACCGCGCACATGCAGATCCTGGACGACGACGGCGCCACCCTGGATGACCCCCACTGGCCCATCCTCTCCGCCCAGCCCCAACTCCTGCCCGCCCGTGTGGCCGATTCCGCCCAGATCAGCCATTCCATGATTGCGGCCGGTTCCCGGGTGGCAGGCGTGGTGGAGCACTCCGTGGTGGGCACAGGTGCTGTGATCGAGGACGGCGCCGTGGTCCGCAACAGCGTTCTGTTGGACGGGGTGCACGTTGGCTCAGGGGTGGTCCTGGAGAACGTGATCGCGGACGTGGGAGCCCAGATCACCGGAGGCCAGAAACGTGGCACGGCCAAGGGCGTGACCCTGATCGGGGAAGACGGACTGGTGGCCACCGCAGAAGACTTCGACCGCACGGCAACGTTACCGCAAGGGTTCTGAACCTTTGGCGGTGGAGACCCGGCAAGAACACGTATGAACGAGCAAGGAGAAACTCATGCAGCAGAACGATCCCCAGGCAACCGCCGCAGGCAAGGGCCAGGACTCCATCAAGATGGACCCGGCCGAGGAGCAGGAGGTGTTGGACCAGGCCCAGAGCGCCAACAGCTCTGAGGTGGACCCGGCAGAACCCGCGGATGAGGGCGTGGGCGCCATGACTGATGACCAGGACATCACCCCGGCCACGGACAACTGAGTGCCCGGTTCCACCGACTCCAATCTCGGTTTCACCGGCTCAAACAGGGCGTTGGCGCCTCGGCACGCTGCTGCTGTTGGCGCCAACGCCTTGTTGGTGATCTTGGCCGCTGCAGGGTTCTGGCGGGCGGTCCCTGAAAGTGGCTGGCTCATGGTGGTCTACTACACCCACTTGAGCAATGCAGTGGCCCTGGTCTCCGCCCTGCTGCTGGTTGTTGCCCTGCTCCGTGGGGGCGTTGTTCCCGGATGGGTGCGCAGCCTGCGCTATGTGGCCACCTGCATGCTGGTTCTGACCTTCCTGGTCAGCTTGCTGGTGCTGGTTCCGTTGGGTTCCAGTTTTGTGGGGATGTTCTTCCAGGGCAGTGGTCTGTTCCACCACCTGCTGTGTCCTGCGGTGTCCTTGATCTCCTACCTGGTGGTGGAGGACAAGACCACGCTGCGCAGACCCTGGATGCTCATGGTGGCCGTGACCTTGTCCTACGGGCTGACGTTTCTGCTGCTGAACACCTGGAACCTCTACCTGGGGCCCTACCCGTTCCTGGAGGTGCACAACCAGTCCTGGGTGGAGACCGTGGTCTGGTTCTTGGTCCTGGTGGGTTCGGCATGGGTGGTGGGCGTGGCACTCGCCTGGTCGCGTCGAGCCGGTACGCGTTAGGCCCGGCACGGTACGCATGTGGCCAGCTCCGGCGTAGAAAATTGGCCAAACACGTACCGGCGCGGGCGCTGAGGGGGCCGAACCGCGGTGTCCGTTCCGTTGGGGGTCGGTTTCGCCAGCTGCGTGTTCGGTTTCGCCAGCGGAACGCGCGATGTGGTGGCGGAACCGAACACAGAGGTGGCCTGACCGGGCGTCGTCGTTGTGGAGGGTGTGTGGGGTCACAGGAGTAGCACGACGACGACGGCGCCGCCGCCCCACCCGGGACTGTGTCCGACTGTTACGGCGGAGGTGACCGGGTGGGTGTTCACAGCGTTCACTGGGACGATGACCTCTTCTGCACCCGAGCGCCCGGCCCGTACGCGCAAACCCAAGCCCGAAGGGCAGTGGGCAGTTGACGGCCGTGAGCCCCTCAATCACAACGAGGAGTTCAAGGCGGAGGACGACGGTTTCCACGTCCGCACCCGAATCGAGGAGCGCTATTCCAAGGAGGGCTTCGCCTCGATCGACGGCGACGACCTGCACGGGCGTTTCCGCTGGTGGGGGCTCTACACGCAGCGCAAGCCAGGGGTGGACGGTGGCAAGACCGGCTCCTTGAGCGATGCCGAGATCGAGGACGAGTACTTCATGATGCGTGTCCGCCTGGACGGTGGAACGCTCACGCGTGAACAGCTCAAGACCTTGGCCACCATCTCCACGGAGTTCGCCCGCGGCACGGCGGACATCACGGACCGGCAGAACATCCAGTACCACTGGATCCGGATCGAGGACGTTCCGGAGATCTGGCGTCGGCTGGAAGCCGTGGGCATGGACACGGTCTCAGCATGCGGTGACGTTCCCCGCGTGATCCTGGGTTCCCCGGTGGCAGGGGTCGCGGAGGACGAGATCATCGACCCCACTCCCGTGCTGGACTCCCTCAAAGAGGAAGTCCGCAAGCTGGAGTTCTCCAATCTGCCGCGCAAGTACAAGACCGCCGTGACGGGCCACCCCGCCCTGGACGTGGTCCACGAGATCAACGACTGCTCGTTCGTGGGGGTCAATCACCCCGAGCTCGGCCCCGGCTATGACCTCTGGGTGGGCGGGGCGCTGTCGGTGCAGCCGTTCCTGGGGCAGCGTCTGGGTGCGTTTGTCACCGAGGACCAGACGTTGGACGTCTGGCGCGGTGTCACGGGGATCTTCCGGGACTACGGGTATCGCCGCTTGCGCAACCGCGCTCGCTTGAAGTTCCTGGTGCGTGACTGGGGCGTGGAGAAGTTCCGCCAGGTCCTGCAGGACGAATACCTGGGTTACCAGTTGGCCGACGGCCCCGCACCGCAGCGCCCCTCCACACCCGGGGACCACATGGGCGTGCACAACCAGAAGGACGGCCGCAACTACATCGGTGTGGCTCCACGGGCCGGCCGCGTGCCGGGGCAGTTGCTGCATGATCTGGCTGATGTCATGCAACGGTTCGGCTCCGATCGCCTGCGCACCACCCCGCACCAGAAGCTGCTGATCCTGGACATCGACGACGCCGACGTGGATGACGCCGTCGTCGCTCTCCAAGCCTTGGACCTTCCCACCAAGCCGGGTGCGTTCCGGCGCTCCACCATGGCCTGCACGGGCATTGAGTTCTGCAAGCTGGCGATTGTGGAGACCAAGGAAGTGGCCTCCCAGGTCATGGACGAGCTGGACCGCCGCTTGGAGGATGTGGAGCTGCCTGCACCCATCAGCCTGCACATCAACGGCTGCCCCAACTCCTGTGCCCGCATCCAGGCCGCGGACATCGGGCTGAAGGGTCAGCTGCTGCCCACGGACGACGGCGGCCAGAAACCTGGCTACCAAGTGCACCTGGGTGGTGGGTTCTCCTCCGTGGAACGCGGAATGGACGCGAGGCTGGGCCGGACCGTGCGCGGGCTCAAGGTCTTTCAGGATGAGCTGGCCGACTACGTGGAAAAATTGACCCGACGCTTCCTGGAACAACGGGAGCCTGAAGAGAGCTTCGCTGCATGGACCATCCGTGCTGAGGAGGACGATCTGAAATGACCACCACAACGCACCAGGCACCTGCCCGCGGTGAAGAGGAACTGCGGGAACTGGCCGCGGCGGGCGCGCGTGAGCTCGGGGCCGAGCTGAGTGCTGAGGGCATCGTCCCCGTGGACGGGGAGGCAGACCACATCGCCGCCATCCGATGGGTGGCTGAGAACTTCCCGTCGGCGCGGATTGCCGTGGCCTGCTCCATGGCGGACGCGGTCCTGCCCGCACTGGTGGCGGACCAGGTCCCCGGCGTGGACGTGTTGTTCCTGGAGACGGGGTACCACTTCCCGGAAACCCAGGGCACCAAGGAAGCCGTGAAGTTCATGCTGGACGTCAACGTGGTGGACGTGCTGCCCAAGCTGACCGTTGCCGAGCAGGACGAGCAGCACGGCAAGGACTTGTTCTCCACGGATCCCACCGCCTGCTGCCGGATGCGCAAGGTGGAGCCGCTGGCCGATGCCCTCAAGGACTACGACGTCTGGTTCACCGGTGTGCGCCGGGACGAGTCCCCCACCCGCACCAATGCGCCCATGGTGGCTTTTGACCAGACCCACAAGATCGTCAAGGTCAACCCCATGGTCCGTTGGTCCTTGGATGAGCTCACCGAGTACAGCAACACCCACGGGTTGCCCGTGAATCCGCTGCTCTCAGACGGGTACCTGTCCATCGGCTGTGCCCCGTGCACCCGCCGCGTGGCCCCCGGTGAGGATCCGCGTGCCGGACGTTGGTCCGGTACGGACAAGATCGAGTGCGGCATCCACCTCTAGTTCACGCATGGTTCCTCTGCCCGTGATGGCCTGGTGAACCCCGTCAACAATTCCCACTGACCCGATGGGTGTGCCCGGAAACCGGGTCCCGTCCAGCAAGCCCAGGAGTAGACCACCCATGACGCAGGTTGATCTGAGCGCCCAGCAGGATCCGTTGTCCCCGCAGCCTTTGGGCACGGGGGAGCAGACGGCGCTGGACGCCCTGGAATCGGAGTCCATCCACATCATCCGTGAGGTGGTGGCGGAGTTCGACCGTCCCGCCATGCTGTTTTCCGGTGGCAAGGACTCCGTGGTCATGCTGCACCTGGCCGCCAAGGCGTTCTGGCCTGCGGCCATCCCGTTCCAGGTGTTGCACGTGGACACCGGCCACAACTTCCCGGAGGTTCTGGACTTCCGGGACCGCACCGTGGAGCGCCTGGGCTTGCGATTGGTGGTGGCTTCCGTGCAGGACTACATCGACGACGGCCGGCTCACCGAGCGCGCGGACGGCACCCGCAACCCGCTGCAGACCGTGCCCCTGCTGGATGCGATTGTGGACAACAAGTTCGACGCCGTGTTCGGTGGTGGCCGCCGGGATGAGGACAAGGCCCGGGCCAAGGAGCGCATCCTGTCTTTGCGGGACGAATTCGGGCAGTGGGATCCGCGCAACCAGCGCCCCGAGTTGTGGAACCTTTACAACGGGCGGTACACCGCGGGCCAGCACGTCCGGGCCTTCCCCATCTCCAACTGGACCGAGTTGGACATCTGGCGCTACATCGAACGCGAGAAGATCGAGCTGCCGCCCATCTATTTCGCCCACCAGCGTGAGGTCTTCCGGCGGGACGGCATGTGGATGGCGGTCTCAGAGGTCTCAGCCCCCAGGCAGACGGAGACCGTGGAGCACAAGCAGGTCCGCTACCGCACCGTGGGGGACATGTCCTGCACCGGTGCCGTGCTCTCCCAGGCGGAGACCGTGGGGGACGTGGTGGCAGAAGTCGCCGTGTCCACGTTGACCGAACGCGGGGCCACGCGAGCAGATGACCGCCTGTCCGAGGCGGCCATGGAGGACCGCAAGAAGGACGGCTACTTCTGATGGGCGCCCCCGCAACCGGCGCGGCGCAGACCGCCACCATTTCACCATCCCTGATTCACCCGGAGCAGTTTGCTCAAGACACGGAGACCCCTGTGACGGAAACACCCACCATCGATCCCGGATCCCTGTTCCGCTTTGCCACCGCAGGCTCGGTGGATGACGGCAAGTCCACCCTGGTGGGCAGGTTGCTGCATGACGCCAAGGCGATCCTTGCGGATCAGCTGGAGGCGGTCACCCGGACCTCTGCCGAACGTGGTTTTGGTGGCGGCTCAGGCCAGATCGACCTGGCGTTGCTGACTGACGGTCTGCGCGCCGAGCGGGAACAGGGCATCACCATTGATGTGGCGTACCGGTATTTCGCCACGGACCGCCGCTCCTTTGTCCTGGCCGATTGCCCGGGGCACGTGCAGTACACCAAGAACACCGTCACGGGTGCCTCCACGGCGGATGCCGTGGTGCTGCTGGTGGACGCCCGCCACGGTGTGGTGGAGCAGACCCGCCGCCACCTGGCTGTCACCGCCATGCTGCGGGTGCCGAACGTGATCGTGGCCGTGAACAAGATCGACCTGGTGGACTACTCCCAGCAGACCTTTGACCAGATCTCCGCGGAGATCACCAGCGTGGCCCAGACTCTGGGGGTGGAGCGTCTCAAGGTGGTTCCCGTCAGCGCGTTGGAAGGTGACAACGTGGTGGAGGCCTCCCAGCACACCCCGTGGTACACCGGTCAGCCGCTGCTGCGGATCCTGGAGGAGTTGCCCACCCTGGATGAATCCGGCTCCGGTGAGGACCGTTCTTTCCGCTTCCCCGTCCAGTTCGTGATCCGCCCCCAGGGCGCGGTGGCCCAGGGCGTGGATGGAGAGCACATGCGTGACTATCGCGGTTACGCGGGGCAGATCGCCTCCGGAACGGTGTCCGTGGGGGACAGAGTGATAGTCCTGCCAACAGGGCGCACCACCACGGTGGAGGGGATCGACGTCGCCGGGACCGCCACCCAGGTTGGCGGAGCCTTCCCCGGTGAGCAGCTCCAGACGGCGGCAGCCCCGCGCTCCGTGACCCTGCGTTTGGCCGATGACCTGGACGTGGCCCGCGGTGAGCTCATTGCAGGGGCGGATGACCACGTTCCGGCACCCGTGCAGAGCTTCTCCGCCCGGCTGGCCTGGTTGGGGGCCCAGCCCCTGCAGCCGCGTGCTCGTGTGCTGCTCAAGCACGGCACAGCCACGGTGCAGGCCATGGTGACCTCCATTGACGGTCGTGTGGATCTGGAGACCATGGAACTGGCGGATGCCACCTCCCTGGAACTCAATGACCTGGGTGCCGTGACACTGCGCACCGCAAGCCCTCTGCCGTTGGACGACTACACGGATCTGCGGCGAACCGGTGCCTTCCTGCTGATTGACGCCCAGTCGGGCAACACCTTGGCCGCGGGTCTGGTGGGTCAGCAGACCGGCGGTGGCGTGGAGCAGCAGGCGGGGGACGTCTGAGTGGCCCGCCAGGACCCGCGCACATCATCGGAGGCACAGGGGGGACGCGATCCTCTGGAGACCGTGACCCGCACCGCCGGCGCCCCCACCGGTCAGGCCCACGGATCCACAGCCGTCACCCGGTCCAGTTCGGCTGATGCGGGGCAGCCCAGGCGTCGTCGTCGTATCGGGTGGCCTGCGGTGTTGGCCGGACTGGCCATCCTGTGTGTGCTCACGGTGACGGCCACCGTGCTGCGTGCCAACGGGACGCTGGATGCCATGGAGCAGGCGGGTACGGAGACCTCGGACGCCCAGGAGGTCACCCTGGGCTACTTTGGCAACCTGACCCACGGACCCGCGTTGGCCGGTGTGGAGCAGGGCTATTTTGAGCAGGCGCTGGGTGAGACCGAACTGAACACCCAGGTGTTCAACACCGGCCCCACCACCATTGAGGCCATGAACTCCGGTGAAGTGGACATTGCGTTCATGGGACCCAACCCGGCCATCAACTCTTTTGTGCAGTCCGGTGGAGAATCCGTGACCATCGTGGCCGGAGCCACTTCCGGTGGGGCGCAGTTCATTGTTTCCAACGACGTCGCCGGCCCGGATGATCTGGCCGGACGCACCTTTGCCACCCCCGACTTCGGCGGCACCCAGGACGTGGCGCTGAGGGTGTGGCTGCAGGACCAGGGCTATGAGGTGGACACGGGCTCCCCGGATTCGGTGTCCATCACCCCCATGCCTTCCGGGCAGGCTCTGCAGACTTTCCGCCAGGGCGCCATCGACGGCTTCTGGGGCCCGCAGCCGTGGGCGACCCGCATGACCCAGGAGGAAGGTGGGCAGGTTCTGGTGGATGAGCGGGATCTGTGGCCGGATGGCCGGTACCCCACCACGGTCCTGGCAGTGCGCACCGACTTCCTGCAGCAGCACCCGCAGACCGTGGAAAAGATCCTGACCGGTCTGGAGGATTCCGTGGACTACCTGAACACCGCTGATCAGGATCAGGTGATCGAAACCCTGAACACCGGGTTTGAGAACGCGCGCACCGAGCCACTGGACCCGGAGACCATTGCGGGGTCCTTGGAGGCCATGGAGTGGACCACCGATCCCATGGAATCCACCTACGCCACATTGCTGGAGAACGGGGTGCAGGCCGGCACCACCCAGGAAGCCTCACTGGACGGTTTTGTGGATGACTCCCTGATCAACACCGTGCGTGAGAACCGCGGCATGGACCCCGTGGGTGGGGAGATCTCCGCTGCCGTTCTCCCCGCAACCGGCTCCCGGGAGGATGCGGCATGACCACCACGCCCTCCGAAACCGTGATCCGCATGGAAAACCTGGGCAAGACCTTCTCCGCGGAAGACGGAGCGGTGCTGCAGGGGCTGGACCTGGAGATTGAACGTGGGCAGTTCGTGGCCCTGCTGGGAGCCTCTGGGTCTGGCAAGACCACGTTGCTCAACGTGGTGGCCGGCCTGGAAGAACCCACGGAGGGTTCCGTGACCGCCCCCGCGCAGGGGGCCGCCATGATGTTCCAGGACGCAGGTCTTTTCCCCTGGCTCACGGCCGGCAAGAACGTGGAGCTGGCTCTGGAACTTGCCGGTGTGCCCAAGGCAGCGCGCAAGGACCGAGTACAGGAACTGCTGGAACTGGTACGCCTGCCCTCCGTGGCGGACAAGCGCCCCCATGAACTCTCCGGAGGCATGCGCCAACGTGTGGGATTGGCCCGCGCCCTGGCGCAGGAACGGGAAGTCCTGCTCATGGATGAACCCTTCTCTGCCCTGGATGCCATCACCCGTGACCTGCTGCAGGAAGAACTCCTGCGAATCTGGGAGGTCACCGGGCGGACCATTGTGTTCATCACCCACAACGTCTCCGAGGCCGTGCACCTGGGGCAGCGTGTACTGCTGCTCTCCTCACGCCCGGGCAAGATCGTGGAGGAATGGGACACCGGGCCCTGGAAGGATCCGGGCTCCTACGGTTTTGAGGCCGTGGGGCAGTCCCGTGAGGAAACCTTGGACCAGCTGACCCGCACCATCACCCACCGGCTCAGGGAGGAGATCGGACGCCATGCCCGCTGAATCGACCTCCCAGAACACCCGCAACACCGCAGAAGCTCCGGACAACGCAGCCGCCCTGGCGGGTCTGGACGCCCTCCAGACCCGCGGGGGGCAGTCCCGCACCGCCGGGGAGTTCTTCCGCACCAGGGTGGCCCCTCCCGTCGTGGCGCTGATTGCTGCCCTGATGGTGTGGCAGTTGACCGTGGCGATCATCGACCCCCGTCCGGACATCATGCCCGGGCCGCTGGAAGTGGGGCGCCAGATCTGGGCTTCCATTGTGGACGGCACCCTGCCGGGGGCACTGGCCACCTCCCTGTGGCGCGGGGTCAGCGGGTTCTTGATCGCCGTGGCCGTGGCCACACCGTTGGCGCTGTTGATCGCCCAATGGGCCGGTCTGCGCAGCGCCATCGGACCCTTGATCACCGGCCTGCAGGTGCTGCCGTCCGTGGCCTGGGTTCCCGCAGCCATTGTGTGGTTCGGCCTCTCCGATGCCACCGTGTACTTTGTGGTGCTCATGGGAGCCATCCCGTCGATCGTCAACGGCATGCTCTCCGGAATCGACCAGATCCCACCCCAGCTGCTGAAAGCCGGCCGGGTCCTGGGTGCAGACGGATGGAAACTGGCCACCAAGGTGGTCCTGCCGGCTGCCATGCCCGGGTATTTGGCCGGACTCAAGCAGGGCTGGGCCTTCTCCTGGCGCTCCCTGATGGGTGCGGAGCTGATTGCCATCGGCGGATCCATCGGATTCGGCCTAGGCTCGTTGTTGGCTCAGGGTCGCACCGTCTCCGACATGGCGATCGTGCTGACCGCCGTGCTGAGCATCCTGCTGGTGGGCATCGTGATCGAACTGCTGTTCTTCAACCCGCTGGAGAAGAAGCTTCTGCGAGGCCGCGGCTTGCTGGTCCGGTAGGGGCTGCGGTGACCCACGCCTGAGGTGCGGGCAAGGGACGCTGGCGGGAGTGGCGTCGTCATGAATAACGTTCAAACTGATGTGCAAGGGGCTGCGGGCAACCGCGGCCACAAAGGGAGGAAACCAGTGGTAGAGACCACCCCGGGAAAGCGTCCGCTGCGAGTGGCTGTGATTGGTGCCGGTCCGGCCGGGATCTACACCGCAGACATGCTGACGAAGTCGGATGCGGTGACAAACGGTGAGATCGAGGTGGCCATTGACCTCTTTGACCGCTACCCCACCCCGTTCGGGCTGATCCGCTACGGCGTGGCCCCCGATCACCCCCGCATCAAGGGCATCATCTCCGCACTGCGCTCCATCCTGGGCCGCGGTGACATCCGGTTCTTCGGCAACGTGAACTACGGCTCGGACTTGACCCTGGGGGAGCTCAAGGAACACTACGACGCCGTGGTGTTCTCCACCGGCGCCGTCAACGACGCTCCCTTGGAAGTCCCGGGCGTTGATCTGGACGGTGTGTACGGTGCCGCCGAGTTCGTGGCCTGGTACGACGGCCACCCCGACTACCCGCGCACCTGGCCGCTGAAGGCTGAGAAGGTGGCCGTGATCGGCAACGGCAACGTGGCCCTGGACGTGGCCCGCGTTCTGGCCAAGCACGCCGATGACATGCTGACCACGGAGATCCCCGGCAACGTGTATCAGGGTCTGAAGGCCAACCCGGTCACGGACGTCCATGTGTTCGGCCGTCGCGGACCGGCGCAGATGAAGTTCACCCCGCTGGAACTGCGTGAGCTGGCCAAGGTGCCGGACGTGGACCTGATCGTGCACGCCGAGGACATCTCTGAAGAGCACGTTTCCGAGGAAGCCGCCGGGGAGAACAACCAGGTCAAGGTCATGCTCAAGACCCTGCGCAAGTGGCTCGAGGACGATTCCCCCAAAACCGCCTCCCGCCGCCTGCACCTGCACTTCTTCCAGCGACCGGAAGAGGTCCTGGGAGAGGACGGTGCCGTGGTGGGCCTGCGCACCGAACGCACCCGTTTGAACGACGACGGTTCCGTGTCCCCCACCGGTGAGTACTTTGACCATGAAGTCGGTGCCGTCTACCACGCCATCGGCTACCTGGGCTCCCCGCTGGCCGAAATCCCGTTCGACCTGGAACGCGGTGTGATCCTCAACGCCGAAGGCCGCGTGCTGGACCCCAACGGTGTGGTGCACCCGGGCCTGTACGCAACAGGCTGGATCAAGCGTGGACCGGTGGGGCTGATCGGTGCCACCAAGTCCGATGCCCTGGAGACCATCACCCACCTGCTGGAAGACGTCCCCACCCTGGAAGGTGCCGACCAGCCCGGTTTCGAGGCCATCAAGCAGACCATGTCCGCCAAGGGTGTGGAATACACCACCTGGGACGGTTGGCTGCAGCTGGATGAGTACGAACAGAACCTGGGCGCATCCTCCCACGACGCCGAAGGCAACCCGCGTGAGCGCGTCAAGGTGGTGGAGCGCGACGAGATGGTGCGCATTTCCCGCGCCTGATCTCCTCTGCTCTCCGGTGTTTGAGGGCTCTCCCGCCGTCGAGCAGTGAGTTCCCCCGCTCTCCTCCGCTGAGCAGTGATTTGTGCCGCCCATCAGAGCTGATGGGCGGCACAAGTCGCTGCTCGGCGGCAAGGGACGCGTCAGACTCCCAAGAGCCTGCGCATGGGGTCGGAGAGGAACAGTCCGTCCGGATCCGTGTGTTGGCGGATGCGAAGGAAGTCCTCCCAGTGCTTGTACTGGGGTGATAGTGCCTCAGCCGTCAGCGTGTGCCGACCTGCCCAGTGAGGGCGTGCGTCATGAGCCATGAACACGGTCTGCAACTCATCGAACAGTTCAGGGGTCCAGGTCCGCCAGAACTGCCGGACGGAAATCCACCCCGTGTAGCGTCCGTGCGCCGGTGACAACCAGGCCTCCTCGGGTGCGGCGCACCGAACGGTGACCGGCAGCCCCAGATAGGAACCCCGCTTTTCCAGGAGTTTCTGGACGTCCCGGAAGGTCGCCGTGAGGTCTTCCAGGGGAACGGCCCACTCCGTCTGGACGTATTTGACCGGGCGGGCGGAGGAGAACACCTTGTAGGAAAGATCCGTGAAGCGCCGCGAACTCACCGCCCGGGTGTCCAGTCGGTTGAGGCCAGGGACAGCTTTGGGTGCCCAACTGGCCAGGCGGTTCAGGCTCAGCGGCAGTCCGCGGCGCAGCACGGTGTCATCCATGCGCCGCACGGTCTGCGCCACCTTTGAACCGGGCTTGGACCATTCATCCGGGAGTCGGTGCAACCGCGTCATGATGTGCGTGTGGGCGGAGCCGGTCACGGGGTTCCAGAAGAACTCGAAGTGATCGGCAGATGCCATGCGCTCACCGATGGCATCGATCAACTGGTCCACGGGCTCTTTGAACTCGGCAGAGTGCAGGCGGAATGACGGTTCACACTGGAACGTCACGGCAGCCACCACGCCGATCACGCCCAAGCCGGCGCGGGCCGCTTGGAAGACCTCACGGTTCTGCGCGGGGGAGCATTCCAGGATCTGACCGTCCGCAGTCACCAACGTCAAGGCACACACCTGCCCGGACATGGACGGGTACCCGGTCCCCGTGCCGTGGGTGGCAGTCGAAACCGCCCCACCCACCGTCTGGTGGAGGATGTCCGGGAGGTTGGAGAATGCCAGACCCTCCCCCTCCAGGATCTTGGCTGCGCGAATCAGCGTGGTCCCTGCCAAGAACCGCGCCTGGTTGGTCACCCGGTTGATTTCCAAGAGGCCCGTCAGATCCGTGAGATCCAGGCGAACGTCGCGGGGGGCGGCCAGTTCGCTGAAACTGTGTCCGGAACCGGCCGGGCGCAGTCCGACCCCTGATTCCCGGACGGCTTGGATGGCTTCTGCCAGTTCTTCCATGGTTGTGGGCCGGACCGTGCGCACATCTTGGATCTGGTGCGTGTGGTCCCACGTCTGCCACGTGCCCGCGCCAACCTCTGCGGGCAAACTGAGTGGCTGGTTCATCGTCGAGCCTCCCCTCTTGTGTGGCATGTGCCACCTAAAACGATGCCTTCTGTCATCTTTGCACCATGCCATGAGAGATGGCTCAACACGTGTCCGAATGATGGTCAACGGGCACGTGGTCCGCAGCAAATTGCGCGTGCTCACCCGTGCAGCATCGCGAATCGCGCGGACCCCGATGTTGCTGGTACAGTAGGCGATCGTCCGAGAGGACAAGGCCCCCATCGTCTAGCGGCCTAGGACACCGCCCTTTCACGGCGGCGGCACGGGTTCGAATCCCGTTGGGGGTACTGATTCACTCAGGTGGATCACCATTGGCTGGTGCAAACCAGTCGATTTGCCTGGGGAGCGGGTGCTGATGCTAGTATCTCTCCTCGTTGGAAAGCGCAAGAGCCGCGTGAGCACGCGGATTCGGCTTCCATTCCAGGCCCTGTAGCGCAGTTGGTTAGCGCGCCGCCCTGTCACGGCGGAGGTCGCGGGTTCAAGTCCCGTCAGGGTCGCAAAGACGGCGTCAGTTCAACTGAGCGCCGTCTTGGCATCCCAAGTGGGTGTCTGGCTCTGTAGCTCAGTTGGTAGAGCGTGCGACTGAAAATCGTAAGGTCACCGGATCGACGCCGGTCGGAGCCACTGAAACCCCCGCGTAGCTTCTACATCGCGGGGGTTTCTTGCTACCTGGACACTTTCCGGCTGTAAAGCCACTTACCCAGCAACCGGCTCTTACCCACACAGTCAGCACTGCTGATTCATTCACCGTGTTCCCGGGATGCTCCCAAGGAGTTTCCCTACTCTGGGCCCGTGCAGCCTCTCCAGATCGTCGGCAGTCATCGCCGCCACGCAAAGTTGGCGTGGGGTGCGTTGGCGGCCGCCGTCGTGGTTGCCGCGGGCGCGGGGTGTGCCGGCCGGGAGTCCGTGACTGAATCCGCCCCAGAGCCCACCACGGCTCAGCCGAGCGCAACCGCAGCGGTGACCCCGGCCAGTTCGAGCGAGTGCTTTGCCGTTGCGGACACTTACCTTGCGGTCACCTTGCTTCCCTTGGACACCACGGACGGCGATTCCGATTCGGCCGCCGACGACGACGCCACCATCTCCCTGTCCCGCACCGCTGATTCGGTGGATGACTCCGTGGATTCGCTGCCGCAGGATGTCCATGAACCCCTGCACCAGGCCGCGCAGATCCTGAGGGACGCAGGAGACAGGTTGAATCCACAGGAGCTGATGGAAGTCCGGGACACCCTGCAGCCGGTTCACACGTGGTTGAACCAGCGGTGTTCCACCGTTGACTTCGGAGCCAGCGCGGAATCGGGTCAAGATCAGGCCTTTGTGCTGGCGCGATCCTGACCGCGCTCTCTGAGCGGACAAGCACAGGGGCGCCTCAGCTGGCGAACTCCAAGTGGGCCAACGGCATCCACCGTTTCATCAACCGTCCCATGGCCACCTCAGCACCCAAGTGGTCGTGTTCGTTGACGAACGTGATGGCATCGCGCAGATCGCGTGGGCTGTCGTCAGGCTGAATGCCATTGGCAACTGAACCGTAGTCCAGCACGATCAAGGACATGGCGGAGAACGTGGAGACCCAGCGGGCGACGGTTCTCAGGTCCTCACCGAGTTCTTGGAAATCTTCTTCCTGGCTCTCCTCCAGCACGCGAGCTCCCCAAGACACACGTGCTAGGGCAATGTCTGCCGGGACCACCAGCCGGTGGTGGATCTGACCGTCCTGATCCACGGGTGCGTGGTCCTGTGGCGCAAACAGGGCAAACCATGCGACGGGGACGGTCCAGTCGGACTCGCGCGTGTAGTTGCGGGTTTTGCGTTGGTCCCGGACGCTGCGTCCGCGCTCGCGGACCTCCTCGTGGTCCAGGAGCATGGTGATCAGGGGTTCGGCCATCTGCCGTTCCTCGGAGGTCACGGCTTCCATGGTCCGGCGCAGACGCTGGGGTGGATGGTACAGGGGTAGGTCACCGGTGCGTACAGCTGGGGCCGTGGTCAGTGGTAGTGTCCACAGAGGCTCGTGAATGGGAGGCAGCGGGCCGTGTTCCTGGGTTGCCAATCGAGCGAGCTGTTCTGCCAGTTGGGTGTCCTCACCCACAGCGGGGGACACCGCGCCGTCCACCTGGGATGTGTAGGGCGGCTCCAGGTCCTCCCGGGGCACGTAGGCGCGCAGACTGAAGCGCTGCGGCAGGCCAGTGGTTCCCCGCCAGGCGGTTCCGACGTTCAGCAGCGGCGCCATTGTCACAGTTCAGCTATCTTCACAGTCCAGCCATCACAGGGCGATGTCGATGACCACCGGCGCGTGGTCAGAGGCCCCTTTGCCCTTGCGCTCTTCACGGTCGATCACAGCTCCCGTGACCTGGGCGGCAAGGGCAGGTGAGCACAGTTGGAAGTCGATCTTCATGCCTTCCTTCTTGGGGAAGCGCAACTGGGTGTAGTCCCAGTAGGTGTAGACGCCCGGGCCGGGGTTGTTCTCCCGCAGCACGTCCACAAAACCCGTTTCCAGGAAGGCGTTGAAGGCGGCGCGTTCGGGTTCGGAGACGTGGGTCATCTGGTTGTCCAGGAAGAACTGCATGTCCCAGACGTCCTCGTCCCGCGGGGCCACGTTCCAGTCCCCGGCCAGCACGATCTTGGCTTCGGGGTCCTCCTGCAACCATTCTCCGGCGTGCCGGTTGAGAGTCTCCAGCCACGTGAGCTTGTACGGCATGTGCGGGTCTTCCAGCCCCCGGCCGTTGGGCACGTAGAGAGACCACACGCGCACACCGTTGCACGTGGCCGCAATGGCACGGGCTTCCTGGACGGCCTCCTGATTGCCCTTGCCGAATGTGGGCTGCTCCGGGAAGGTGCGCTGGACGTCCTCCAGGCCCACGCGGGAGGCAATGGCCACCCCGTTCCACTGACTCAGGCCGAAATGAGCTACCTCATACCCGGAGAACTCAAAAACCTCCCACGGGAAGTTGTCGTCCTTGGCCTTGGTCTCCTGGATTGCCAGCACGTCCACGTCCGACTTGTTCAACCATGCCTCCACACGGTCTGCACGGGCGCGAATCGAATTGACGTTCCAGGTGGCGATCTTCATGCCTTCAACCCTAGGTCAGAGCTCGGACACCGCATCAACTGAGGCATGCCGCGCCGATACAGAAACAACGCAGACGGCAGGCGGGCGTCGTCGTGAAGTCACCGGAGGACTCGGCAGTCCACTTGTAATTTTTGTCACCGATCACCATGCCGTGCCCGCGCCCCCGGACAGCACCAGCGGCCATGGCCGCACGCTCACCAGCCATGACCAGGTAATACATGTGAAATACAGCGATTTGGGTGTGAATTCACCTACCCCCAGCGCCCTGACATTGAGGGGCCGAAGGCGGCAGGCACTCTTTCGGGGACGCCGGTCACGTTGTGCGGGGGCCTCTGAATTCAGTACCTATGGAGTGGGGACCTGCGCAACACGACGATCGGGGATCACGTCTGACCCCTCCACTGGGGAGTGGGGGAGCAGGCAACGTCCGTTGCGCAGGGTGCCACCGCTGGAAACGGTGGGGTTCAGCTACGTCATTCAGGCGCACTCACATGCGCCCCAGGGGGGATCATGTCCGCAACGGACGCACAGGCCAGGACAGGGCAAAGCCTTGATGAGGCGGGTGTTGCACCGTCGGCACCGAGCACGGTCATTGGGCCTGCCTCCATGGCCTGGGTTCGCTACACCCCGGAAGGGTCGGGCCCCATCCCGTCAACCGAGATCCAGGCCTGGGCCGGATGCTGCCGGGTTGCGATCTTTGACCCGTGGGAAACGGAAGCCGCAGCCCAGTTGAAGGCCCTGGCGCCTGAGACCACCGTCCTGTGCCGCAAGAACATTGCCATGGTGGACCAGGAGGATCCCGGTCCGCTGTTCTCCACCGGCGTCTCCCATAATCAGGCCGAGCGCAACGGAACGTGGTTTGCGGTTGACCGCTCCGGGGAACGAATTGCGTGGGAGGAGCCCGAACGGCACTGGCAGATGCGCGTCTGGGATCCCGAATACCGTCAGGCATGGGTCAACAATGTGGTCCTTGAGCTGCAGGATTCCCCGTTCGACGGCGTCCTGGGGGTGGGGGATCTGGAGGAAACCCCCCGACTGGACCTGCCGCTGCCCGACCTGGGCTCGCAAACTCAACAGCGCGAAGCCAACGACGACCTCTTTGCTGAAGCAGGCCTTGCACTGGCCGGGATCGGCAAGATCATGGTGGCCTCCGTGGGTGATGCCCGGCGCTCGCCGGAACGGTGGGTCAAGTTGGCCCAGTGGGGTGGCGTGTTCGAGCCGGGTTGGCTGAGCACGGTGGGCGGTCGCGTCCTGGACCCGGGTACTGCCCGGCAACAGACCCACGCCCTGGTCAGCGATGGCCCGGAGGCTGTCCCGCAGGATCAACTGGCCATTGTGCGCACGCCTGTGCCCACGGAGGCGCACGATGATTCCACGGAGGTTTCCCAGGCCGAGATCGAGTTGGTCCGCTACGGTTTGGCGGCCTATTGGATCTTTGGTGGTGGCCACGGGATCTACGCCGCCAGTTCACCGGATGGCCGCCGCGGCCTGTGGATCCCGGAGATGGCCTGGGACCTGGGTGAGCCCATTCAGGACCCGGAGACCGTGGTCAACCTGTGGTCGCGCACGTTCACCAAAGGGTGGGCTGCAGTGAACCTTGCCAGTGACGGACGACGACGACGCCAGGTGCGCCTGCCCGCCGGTTATCTTCTGCCGGACGGCACGGAACCGCCTGAGCAGGTGGTGCTCTCCGCTCATGAGGGCATCCTGTTGCGCCGGGATTTCTGAGTCCAGCTGACAGCTGCCGTTTGAAACACGCTTTGGGCCAGTTTCCAGATGCGGTAACTGGCCAAACAGCGTGTTTCAAACAGGGGTCATCACCCTGTGGGCTGGGACCTCCACCAGGAGTCCATCAAGGTCACCGGCGTGGTGCGCTTGTGGCGGGTGGCTGCCCAGCGGGCCTCGATCTTTTCAGCTGCTTCTGAGTCGATCGAGCGGCCTTCCAGGTAGTCGTCAATGGCGTCGTAGGTGATGCCCAGTTCCGTTTCATCCGTTTGACCGGGGCGGTCATCCAACAGGTCAGCGGTGGGGACCTTCTGCCACACGGATTCCGGTGCGCCCAAGTGCTCGGTCACGGCGCGGATCTGGCGTTTGTTGAAGGTGAACAGGGGCAGGACGTCGGCACCGCCGTCGCCGAACTTGGTGAAGAACCCGGTGACGGATTCGGCTCCGTGGTCCGTGCCGATCACCAGCAGACGCCGGTCCCCGGCCAGTGCGTACTGGGCCACCATGCGAACCCGGGCCTTGACGTTGCCCTTGTTGTAGTCGGTGATCTCCTGTCCCGTGGCTGCCGTGAATCCTTCGGTGAATCCGTCCACGGCGGGGCCGATGTTGAACGTGACAACTTCATCAGCCTGGATGAACTCCAAGGCCTTCTGGGCATCCGCCTCATCCTGCTGGACCTTGTGAGGCAGCCGAACGGCCACAAACACGGCGCCCGTTCCCTGGGCGCGCAGCTGCTCAACGGCCAACTGGGCCAGGCGTCCGGCCAGGGAGGAATCCACGCCGCCGGAGATGCCCAGGACAAAGCCGCCGGCACCCGTGGCCTTGGCGTAGTCCACCAGGAACTGCACCCGCTTCTGAACTTCCTCAGCGGGGTCGACGACCGGGGCCACGCCCATCTCCTGGATGATGATTCTCTGCAGTTCGCGCATGGGCTCATGCTAATCGTGCGGTGTTTCGCGGGAGTGTCCACTGCCCCGTACTCACATCATGAGAAGGTGCCACTGCGTGCATCCAGACAAGTTGGAACCGTAGATGCGGATAGATTGGGCTCCATGACAGCTATTTCCGTATCACAAGCGGCCCATTTCCTGGGCGTCAGTGATGACACTGTGCGCCGGTGGGTCACCTCCGGGCGCCTGACAGCCTCCAAACAAGACGGCGGCCAGACCGTGATTGACGGGTTGGAGCTGGCCGAGTTGGTCAAGTCCCTGGCCACTCAACCGGAGGACCCCACCCATGTGGCCAGTTCCGCGCGCAATCGCATGGTGGGGCTGGTGACCGCCGTGACCTCCGACAAGGTGATGTCCCAGGTGGAGATGCAGTGTGGCCCGCACCGCGTGGTGTCCTTGATGAGCACGGAAGCCGTCCGTGACCTGGGCTTGGAACCAGGTTCCGTGGCCACTGCCGTGGTCAAGTCGACCAACGTGATGGTGGAGGTGCCGCAGACATGAGTCGGTCACGCACTGCACGGATGGTATCGGCTGTGGTGGGGTGCGGCGTCGTCGTCGTGACCATGACCGGGTGTGGAGGCAACGGTGAGGCGCCCGGGCAGGCGCATCAGACCGTCACGGTGTACGCCGCGGCCTCCCTGACGGATTCGTTCACGGATTTGGCTCGGGAGTTCGAGGCCGAGCATGCAGGGGCCACCGTGGAACTGAACTTTGCGGGTTCCTCCACGCTGGTCACGCAACTGCAGGACGGTGCCGCGGCAGATGTGTTTGCCTCCGCGGATCAGGCCAACATGGACAAGGCTGTGGATGGGGGTCTGGTGGAGGGGGAGCCCAGCATTTTTGCCACCAACACGCTGACCATCGCCGTGCCGCCGGGCAACCCGGCGGGGATTTCCGGGTTCCAGGACCTCCGCGGGGAGGGGGTGTCCGTGGTGATCTGCGAATCCCGGGTGCCCTGCGGTGCTGCCACGGACAAGATCGAGGAGGTCACGGGTGTTTCACTGACCCCCGTCAGTGAGGAGAGCGCGGTCACGGACGTCATGGGCAAGGTGACCTCTGGGCAGGCTGACGCCGGAGTGGTCTACAAGACCGATGTCACCGCCGCCGGGGACGCCGTGGAGGAAGTCCCGATCGCTCAAGCGGATCAGGCCGTCAACAAGTACCCCATTGCTGAACTCGCTTCCGCCCGGAACACCGAGTTGACGCAGGAGTTCGTGGACTTTGTGCGTGGTCCACG
The DNA here is from genome assembly GCF_012163155.1 of Kocuria subflava. GTDB lineage: Bacteria > Actinomycetota > Actinomycetes > Actinomycetales > Micrococcaceae > Kocuria > Kocuria subflava. Next base: position 3,768 of record NZ_JAAVUN010000013.1, on the reverse strand, counting down.
TGGCCAGGAGCGGTTGGCGCAAGAGGGTTTTGGTGCGGGCTCCTAAGGCCAAGTCCTACCTGGCTGTTCCGTGGTGGGTGGCTGTGCCGGCCATTGCGGGCGCGTTGTTCATTGCCTTGCCGGTGGTGGGCATGGTGTTCCGGGTGGACGTGGGTTCCTTCTGGGCACTGGTCAGCTCGGAGTCCTCGGTGGCGGCGTTGTGGTTGAGTCTGCGGACAGCTGCCGCCAGCACCGTTCTGTGTGTCCTGCTGGGCACCCCGCTGGCGTTGTTGCTTGCCCGCTCCCAGTTCCGGGGGCAGCGGCTGGTGCGCTCCTTGATTCTGCTGCCGTTGGTGTTGCCGCCGGTGGTGGGCGGTATTGCGCTGCTCAGTGTTTACGGCCGTGCCGGACTGTTGGGTCAACATCTGGAAGTGCTCGGCATCTCCATAGCCTTCAGCACCACGGCGGTGGTGATTGCCCAGACGTTCGTGTCCCTGCCGTTCCTGGTGGTGGGGCTGGAAGGGGCATTGCGCAGCGTGGGCACCCGGTACGAGGGGCTGGCGGCCACGTTGGGGGCAGGCCCCGGAACCGTGCTGCGGCGCATCACCTTGCCACTGGTGCTGCCCGGGCTGGGGTCCGGGGCCGTTTTGGCTTTTGCCCGGAGTTTGGGGGAGTTCGGGGCCACGTTGACCTTTGCGGGTTCCCTGCAAGGGGTCACGCGGACGCTCCCGTTGGAGATCTATCTTCAGCGGGAGGTGGACCCTGATGCCGCCGTGGCGCTGGCCCTGGTTCTGGTGATGGTTGCCGTTGTGGTGGTTGGGTTCTCTGCTCCGCGAGCCTTCCGGAGGCAGTCGTGACCTTGATCTTCGATCTGCACGTTGCCTCCCGTGGTGTGCAGGCCGCGTGTTCTCTGGGGGCCGGCCGCACCTTGGGGTTGACCGGCCCCAACGGTTGCGGAAAGTCCACGGTGCTGGACGTACTGGCCGGGTTGCTCATCCCCTCCTGCGGCCACGCGAGCCTGCAGGGCCGGACCCTGTTCAACCTGGACGACGACGCCCGCGGCACCTGGGTGGCACCCCACCGCAGGGCGGTGACTCTGATGGCACAAAGGCCCTTGTTGTTTCCGCACCTGTCTGTGCTGGAGAACGTGGCTTTCGCCCAGCGCTCGCGGGGGCTGACGCGCCGCGCCGCCCGGGAGGCGGCCATGGGGTGGCTGCGAGAGGTGGGTGCCGAACGTTTTGCCTCACGGCAGCCGGATGCTTTGTCCGGGGGGCAAGCCCAGCGGGTGGCTCTGGCCCGCGCGTTGGCTGCCGAGCCGGAGTTGCTGCTGTTGGACGAACCCTTGGCGCCAGTGGATGCAGCAGGCAAAGAGGATCTGCGGGAACTGTTGTCCCGGGTCCTGGAAGGCCGGACCGCCGTGGTGGTCAGCCACGATCCTGCCGATGTGGAGCACCTGGCGGATGAAGTCCTGACGTTGGGTGTTTGATGGTCCATCTCCTCACCGGCGGCTGACAGCGTGCGGAGCCCTCGCTGCCGGGTCGATGTCGGACATGGGTAGTACAGTGGGTTCATGACGACAGTGACCAAGCGTGATCTCAACCAACGCACGGCGGAAGTCCTTGCGCGGGTGGTGGAGGCTGGTGAGGTGGTTGTGACTGAGCGGGGCGAACCGCGTTGGCGAGTGAGTTACTACGTTGGCCAGGACGATTCGCTGGCTCGAGCGCAGCGGCAGGGGCGTTACACCCCTCCGGTCTTGAAGCAGGTGCCCTGGCCCGAGGTGGTTGGCGGTCCGCGCTACGAGTCCGGGGACGTTGACCTGCTGCTTGACCAGATGAAGGGCGATCACTGAGCCGTGAACATTGTCTACCTCGATTCTTCGGTGGCGCTGCGCACCATCCTTGACGTTCCAGAACGTCTGCAACTGCAGGCATGGATGGATGAACATGATGTGGATTTCGTGTCGTCGCGGCTGTTGCGGACCGAGGTGGTTCGGGTTCTCAGACGTGATCAGAGACCGCCGTCGGACGCGGAGCCGCTGCTGAGTCGTGTGGGCCTGTTCGACATCACCCGTGAGGTGCACACGGTTGCGGAGTCAATCGAACGGCATGTCAAGACACTCGACGCCTTGCACTTGGCCACTGCGCTGCTGATCGGAGAATCAGTGACGGTTGCGACTCACGATGCCATCATGAAGACGGTGGCTGAACATCTCGGGCTCGGCACAGTCGATCCCGTCGCGTCCGGGTGATTGGATTCGGGTATCGACATTTCTGTCAAGGCGGATCCAACGGCTGTGTTGCCGATTTAACTGCGTGGGCGACATGGAAGTGGAGGTGCCCGTGTGGGTCCGTCAAGCCAGAGGTCACAAGTCAAGAAGGCCCTGGCTGGTTAGGAAGGGCGCGGTGGGCTCAGGAACATGGCTGTACGACGCTGCGACGACGTCGGTATGGTGGGGCCATGTCCGAGACTGTCATGACGCCTGAGACGGTCGCGCTGCGCAAGATCCTCCAAGCGCGCCGCGACGAATTCCAGGTGCTGCTCGATAAATACGGGGCAACCAAGCCGCGGTTATTTGGTTCAGTGGCAGGTGGTACCGCCCGCCCCGGATCGGACATCGACATCCTGGTTGACATGAACCCGACTGACGGCAACGTGCTGATGCGAGCCTCCGGGCTCATGGAGGAGACCCGGGAACTGTACGGAAGGGATGACATCGACGTTTTCCCGGTCCAGTTGCTCAAGCGGCCGGTATCTGATTCGGCGCTCACCGGTGCGGTCGCGCTGTGAGTCGTGACCCCGCCCAGCGCATTGATGATGTCCTTGAAGCCATCGAACGGTGCACGCGTTACGTCGTAGCCCTGCAAGATGATTTCACGGATGTGGAGATGGTTGAAGACGCCATCGAGCGGAATCTGCAGATCATTGGTGAAGCGGTGACGCATCTTCCTGCTGACATCACTGGTGCTCACCTCGAGGTGCCTTGGTCCCAGATCCGCGGGTTCCGCAATATCCTGGTCCATCAGTATTTCGGGGTTGACGTCGAGGTGGTTCGTGACGTCGTGGTAACCCACCTCCCTCAGCTCCGCGAGGTGCTGCGGGGCCACGTCGACGACATCTGATCTCATGTCGATGGTGGATGGCGAGCCCGGCTTATTTCACCACCGACCGGCTTCGAGCGGTCCTGCAGGGGCCGTCAATGGGGTGATCGAGGTGATGTGCCGGGTCGCCCGCAGCTTCCGTAACTTCGAGGATTCCGCCTACGCGCTTCGCTGGCCAGCGGTAGGTACTGCCCACTGCCGAAATTACCTACCCAGGTTTATACGTGAAGGGCCGGTCCGGGGTAAGTCACGCTCTCAGTATTCACTAGGGACGGGACTGCTGCACGATCAGGTGACATCTTGACCTGACCTATGGCTCGGTTTCCAGTTGACGTCGCTAGTCGATGGTCTTCATGGAAGGCTCTTCGCATGCCACGCCCGTACCCTCCCGAGTTCCGTGCCCGTGCCATCGCTCTGGTCCGCGAGGGCCGCCAGGTCAAGCAGACCGCACTGGACCTGGGCATCCACGAGGTCACCCTCCACAACTGGCTGCGACAGGACGATATCGACCACGGCCGCCGGCCGGGACTAAGCAGCCAGGAATCTGCCGAGCTCCGCGCGGCGCGCGGCCGTGTCCGCCAGCTCGAGCAGGAGATCGCGATCCTCCGCCGGGCCGCGACGTGGCTCGACGAGGAGGGAGGAGTTGCCCCAAAAGGGCGCACCCGGTGATCGACCGACTCGTCGACGCCGG
>NZ_JAAVUN010000129.1 GCF_012163155.1 Kocuria subflava | reverse complement strand
AGGGCGTCCAGCGCGACATCATCGAAGCCGAGCACCTGGAGTCCGGCGAGAGCTTCAAGGTAACCCGAACGAAGTCATCCGAATCCACCCTGAGTGCAAGCTCCACGGTGCCGTACGATCTGATCGGCGAGATCGCAGAGAAGACGAAGCTCACCCGCCGCACGGTCGCCTCCATCCTCCACCGGGTAAGACCGGACACGTTTGCGAAGTTCAAGCAGAACCCGGAGCAGTTCATCACCGAGGCTGCGCGGCTGATCCGCGAGCAGGCCGCGGCCACGATGGTCGAGCACATTGAGTACGACATCCTCGATGACCGGTACGACGCCTCGATCTTCACCGAGAATCAGACCGCTCAGGACCTGTCCAAGGCCGTCCACACCCCAAATAAGAGCGTCTACGAGTACGTCCTCGATGATTCCCAGGTCGAACGAGACTTCGGTGCCGCGCTCGACATCAGCGACGAGGTGTCCGTCTTCACCAAGCTCCCGCGCGGATTCAAGATTCCGACACCACTCGACGACTACAACCCCGACTGGGCGATCGCCTTCCAGGAAGGCTCTGTCAAGCACGTCTACTTTGTCGCCGAAACCAAGTACTCCCTCTCGTCGCTAGAGCTTCGTGGTGCGGAGAAGGCGAAGATCGACTGCGCCAACAAGCTCTTCGAGAAACTTGACCAGGTGGCCGGCACC
>NZ_JAAVUN010000128.1 GCF_012163155.1 Kocuria subflava | reverse complement strand
GAACTCCTGCCCCATGAACACCAGCTGCTTGCCCGGATGGGCCCACATGAAGGCCAAGTAGGCGCGCACCCCGGCAAGTTGCTTCCAACGGTCGCCCGGCATCTTGCGCAGGAGGGAGCCCTTTCCGTAGACGACCTCGTCGTGCGAAATCGGCAGGATGAAGTTCTCCGAGTAGGCGTACACGAGCGAGAAGGTCAGCTTCCCGTGGTGGTAGTGCCGGTACATCGGGTCTTCCGCCACGTACTCCAGGGAGTCGTGCATCCAACCCATGTTCCACTTGATGCCGAAGCCCAGACCGTTGTTCTCGGTCGGCTGCGTGACGCCCGGGAAGGCGGTGGATTCCTCGGCGATCATCACGATGCCCGGGTTGCGCCGGTACGCCGTGGCGTTGGCCTCCTGCAGGAACGCGATGGCTTCCAGGTTCTCCCGCCCGCCGTACTGGTTGGGTGCCCATTCGCCGTCTTCGCGGGAGTAGTCCAGGTACAGCACCGAGGCCACCGCATCGACCCGCAGACCGTCCACGTGGAACTCTTCGAGCCAGTAGAGGGCGTTGGCCACCAGGAAGTTGCGCACCTCCGTACGGCCGTAGTCGAAGATCAACGTGCCCCAGTCCTTGTGTTCGCCACGGCGGGGATCCGGGTGTTCGTAAACCGGTTCGCCGTCGAACTTGGCCAGCGCCCAGTCGTCCTTGG
>NZ_JAAVUN010000127.1 GCF_012163155.1 Kocuria subflava | reverse complement strand
CGCGGGAGAGCACCCGGTGATAGTTCGAGTTCAACGGGACCTTGAGCTCCATGAGCGTCAGGCGCTTCGGGAGCAAAGGGGCCAGGGCCAGGATGATCCGGTCGATGCCGGAAAACCCCTGAGGGGCGATCCACGGCGTGGCCAGGGCCAGGCCCGCCACCTGACCGGGCTGCTCCATGAGCAACAAGGACATGGTCAACCCGCCCGTCGAATGAGCGACGACCACCAAATGATCAGGATCGATTCGCCCGCCGTCGCGCGCGATGACCTCCCTGGCGGCATCAAAATCCGGCTGGTACTCGGAGAAGTCCTCGGCCAGGCCCGGCACGTCTCCCGCGGCCAGGACCTCGTCCGTCAGATTGCGGCCGTACCCGTGCAGGTCCACGGCGTAGAAGCGGAATCCGGCACGCTGGACGGCCACGGCAAGCTCCGGGTTGGCAAAGTAATCCGACCAGCCGTGCACGTAGAGCACCGTTCCGCGGGATTCCGCCCGGGTGCTGGGATTGTGCCGGACGACGGTGGCCGTGCGATGAGCCCCGCGGCCCGGCACCGGCACCGTCGTGGCGGAGAAGTCCTGACCCAGGACGTCGTCGTTCCAGATCATGCCGAACGGACCTCACCTTCGAACCAATGCCGGTGCCCGGGGGGTGAGCCTCCGGCGTGGGAGAATGGGCACATGCGCGTCTACCCTAC
>NZ_JAAVUN010000126.1 GCF_012163155.1 Kocuria subflava | reverse complement strand
TGAGGTAGCGGAAGGCCGCCATGAACAAGGCCGCGAAGGGGAAGGCGATCATGGCCACGGACCGTGGAATCCCGATCGCGTTGCCCGCCACCAGGAGGACGATCTGCAGCAGCCCGGTCACGATCAGGGTGACGACGATGAGCAGCTTGCCCTCGTCGAAGCTGCCGTAGGAATAGCGCCCGCGGTACAGCGCGAAGGAGTACCCGATCGCCAACTGCGCACCGACGGCCACGAGGCACACGATCAACAGGCTCGGAACGTTGATGAACTGGACGCTGAGCTCGTAGCGCAGGACCAGCGCGACGCCCATGGCCGCCACCCAGGCCATGGAGTCCAGGATCATCTGGATCCACAGCCAGGCGGTGGGGCGTTCCGCCTCGGACCCTCCCTGCGCCCGGCGCGCCGTCGGGCGGGTGTTCTGCCGAACACCGGACGCCGACGCATTCGTCGGCCCGTCCGTTCCAGGACCTGGGGTCCCGCTGTCGTCCGGGCTCTGCATGTGGGGGTCCTTCCGTGGGCGGGGCCGGTCCGAGGGGTCGACCGTCGCCCTGTGCGTTCGTTGTCAGCCGCGCGTCGTGGGCACTCGGCGACCGGCCACGTGGGTCGGCGTCGGTCACGTCCACGATCGGGGTGGGCCTACCGGGTGTTGGGGTAACCGCCCACCATGTTCCGGTAGGGACGGTCCCGCAGGACCCGGG
>NZ_JAAVUN010000125.1 GCF_012163155.1 Kocuria subflava | reverse complement strand
TCCGAAACTGATGGCTGACATTGGAAAGCACTCCTTCTTGCCGGGGTCTGCCTGACCTCCGAGGTCCTGACCGTTCCTCACCCGAGGCGCCGGTCCGTGAACCACTGCGGTTCCCCCGACAGATCACCCTGGGGGCTCGAACAGGTGTTCGATTCCGTTTCGAACATTTCTAGCACGTATGTACGAACGGCGTCGACACGCTTTCGAACATTTGTTTGATCACGTGAGTGAACTCCCATATCCTGAGGGGGTGTTGGCCCGTCGAGCCCGTCGAGATCGAGTCGGGATCGAACACCTCACCGGCTCCGGACAACGGAACTCCGCGTTGGGAGGTTCACCGTGGACCAGTCAACGCAGGGGGTCGGACAACACAAGGAATCCCGCAGCGCATCCAAAGGACGGCCATGGCACCCAGCGACCGCAAGACCTCTGATCCGGGGCAGCCGCAAGACCTGTCCGGGCGACGTCCCTTGTCCGCGCGGCAGCAGAAGATCCTCGACGTCATCCGCCGCTCGATCACGGAGCGCGGCTACCCGCCGTCGATGCGCGAGATCGGCGACCTCGCGGGCCTCGCCTCGCTGTCCAGCGTGACCCACCAGCTCAACCAACTCGAGCGCCTAGGGTGTATCCGGCGGGACCCGAAGCGGCCTCGAGCCATGGAGGTACTCGACCCGACCTCACCGTTGACCGCCCAGGAATC
>NZ_JAAVUN010000124.1 GCF_012163155.1 Kocuria subflava | reverse complement strand
CGTCACCGACCTTGAGGTTCTCGTTGGCCCAGGTGGAGAAGACGCCGCCCAGGGTCTTCTTGATGGCCACCTTGACCTGACCGCGTACGGGCTCGGCGCAGATCGAGTACGACCGGCGGACCTCCTGCCCGTCGATCTGCGCGCGCAGAGCAACGTACTGGCCCGGCGCGTAGTCGTAGTCGCCCGCGAGTCCGGCGGGCACGAGGAAGGTGACCCCCACGGATCCCGCGGCCAGCGGGCGGACCTCGGACACACGCAGCGTGTGGAAGGTGGCCCGACGGCGGCCGGGGGTGGCTTCGGCGTCGGTACCGGTGACGTCGGTGTCAATCGTTTCGCTCATCAGTGCACCTTGAAGTGGTCGAAGGGTTCTAGGCAGTCGTTGCAGACCCACAGGGATTTGCAGGAGGTCGAGCCGAAATGGGTCATCTCTCGCGTGGACAGGGAGTTGCACCGCGGGCACTTCACACCCAGGGTCAGCGCCACGGGGCCCGCTGCGGCGCGCCCGGTGGGCGGGGCGATGCCGTACTCGTTGAGCTTGCGGCACCCGTCCTCCGTCATCCAGTCGGTTGTCCAGGCGGGCTCCAGGACGGTTTCCACGCGCACCGGCGAGAAACCGTCGTCGCCCAGGGCCGCCCGCAGGTCCGCCGTGATGGTTTCCATCGCGGGGCACCCGGAGTAGGTGGGGGTGATGACGACGACG
>NZ_JAAVUN010000123.1 GCF_012163155.1 Kocuria subflava | reverse complement strand
CCTGGGCGGTGCGCCGGTAGGAGGCCTGGGCCGGGGCGCGGCTGCCCGTCCAGGCCGGGGCCGCCGTCACAGGCAGGGCCACGACACCGACGACGGCGACCAGCCGCACGAGTTCCCGACGCGTGGACGCCTTCTGCTTGGCAGATCGCGGCCGGGTCACGAACGCGACGGCCTGCTCCGTCCCCAGGGACAGCAGGACCGACAGACCAAAGATCACCAGCCCCACGTGGATCGGCACGTCCTGGGCGCCGGTGCGCAACAGGTAGGTGATCATCATCGGCCAGTGCCACAGGTAGATCCCGTAGGAACGGTCACCGATCCAGGTGAGCCACCGCGCCCGGAGAGGCACGTGCGCACCGTGATCACCGCCGTCGTCCTTGACCATCAGAAGAAGGGCGGCGCCCACGGTGGGGATGATCGCCACCCATCCCGGGAACAGCGCGTTCGGTCCCACCACGAATCCGGTGCTGACCACCGCGACCAGGCCCGCCCACCCCAGCACAACCGCCAGGCGGCGCGGCAACGGACGGGTGACGACCAGTGCGACCAGCGCCCCCAGCGCGAACTCCCACAGGCGCAAGCGCGTGTCGAAGTAGTTCGGCGCGGGATCCAGTCGCGTGACCAGGACGGAGGTGGCCAGGGAGACCACGAACACCGCACCGAAGACCAAAACGGCAACGGTTCGGAAGGACCTGTTGGTCCAT
>NZ_JAAVUN010000122.1 GCF_012163155.1 Kocuria subflava | reverse complement strand
GGAGTGCAGGTCCGTGTACCCCCGCTCCGACCCAGCTGACTTCGCGCGACCAGTGGTCTTGGCCTGGCCGCTGTCGCGCCCATGAATGCGCCAGCCGCCGCCGTCAGGGATTCGGCCGACCTTCTTCACATCGAGGTGCACCATATGACCGGGCCAGCGGGCGGTAATCTTCCCTGGCTTGCGATTGGTATCGCCGCCGGGGTCGATGAATCTGCGTCGGCCAAGGCCGAGCCGGCTCAGGTGTCGGGTGACGGTACGCCGGTGGATCCTGACGTCCAGCTCGGCGAGCTCGTAGGTGATGCGCTGGGCAGACCACTTGTGTTCGCGCCGCCAGAAATCGATCCGTTGGATGACCCAGGCTGCTGTCGCGGTACGGCTGTGGTGGGGCGTCGAGGCACGGTCGTGGAGACCGGCTTCGCCATGCTGTCTCCACCGGTTGACCCACTTCGAAGCGCACGCGCGTGAGATGCCCATCTCGGCAGCTACGTGCCCGATTGGACGGGTCAGGCACCGATCCACGAGCCGGCGTCGGCCTTCAAGGCCCAGCGGAGCATTGGCGTGCGTCACTTGGCAGCCTCCACATTCCGTACCCGCGGGGCGATCATGCGCAGCGTGGGCAGCATGACGAGGAGTGCGAGAGCGGTCAGCGCGGTCGCTGCCCACACGGGCCCAAGGTTGCTCGAGCTCTCGAGCGTTACCGCTCCGAGCG
>NZ_JAAVUN010000121.1 GCF_012163155.1 Kocuria subflava | reverse complement strand
GACCTTGGGACGGTGGAACCATCGGCGTGGGAATTCCTCGCGGCCCGGGGCGTCCTGGGGACCCCCGTCCTGTGGTTCGAGCAGGAGGGCGACGGGCCCAGGGATCCCCGGAACTACCGGCAGGAGGCGTTCGCCTCCGTGGGCACGCACGACCTGCCGCCCACCGCGGGCTTCCTGGAAAGCGTGCAGGTGGATCTGCGGGACGGTCTGGGCCTGCTGGAGCGGCCGGTCGGGGTCGAACGGGAAGAGGCCCAGCAACGCGTGGACCGCTGGCTCGCCGCAGCCCGGGCCGAAGGATTGGTTCCGCAGGACGCCACGGTCAGGCAGCAGATCGAGGGGTTGTACCGATATCTCGGACGCGCTCCCTCACTGCTGCACTGCGTCCAGCTCGTGGACGCGGTGGGGGAGAAGCGGGTCCAGAACCAGCCCGGAACCTCGGACGAGTACCCCAACTGGCAGATCCCGCTGGCCGACGAGAACGGCGAGGTCGTGCTCGTGGAAGGCACCGAGCAGTCCGAGCGCGTGCGCTCACTGTCCCGGGTGATGAACGAGGTGCTGGGCTCCGAGGAACGCAGACACCGGGGGGTCGCGGCTCCGGAGCAGCCGAGCACCACCGACACCGCAGCACCCCCCGCGAGGTGATTCCGGCCACCGCTGGTTGGCCGAGGTGGTCGCGTCGGCTAGACCTGCCACTTGGCCCCCCCCACGGGCGG
>NZ_JAAVUN010000120.1 GCF_012163155.1 Kocuria subflava | reverse complement strand
TTAGGCCTGTTCCGTCAGGGCTGCTGCATATCCGCGGATGGCAGGCCCATATCGGACGATCTCCGGGCGATCCAAGCAGTCCGCCACCATGGTGAGGACTTCCCCCAGAGCTGCACCATGCTGTCCAGATTCATGGAGTGTGAGCGCATGGAAGACGACGAGCGCGGCGTCGTCAGGAAACTGCTCCCGCGCCCTCTCGAACACCACCAAGGACTCTTCGATCCGCCCGACGTTCTTGAGCGTGCTCCCGTACGGCAGGTAGAACGCACGAAGGGAGTCCCCGCCCAACCCCGCGTCCAAGGCCCGTTCGTAGAACTCCAAGGCCCGCTGCTCCTGACCCGCGGTGTCATAGGCACCGCCCACCTTGAAGAGCACTTCGGGGTCGCCCGGATGCTTCGCCAGGAGAGCCTCGAAGGCTTCGATGGTCGGCGCCATGTTCGCGCGGTCACGCGCGTTGAAGATGGCGTCGAGTTGGCGGCGGAGGTCGTCACTGGTCATTCGGCAACGCTACCCGCCCATTCCGCCTCCTCCCTGCGCCGAGTTCGGGGTTGTTCCCCCCTATGGAGCCGAATAGACGGAACAACCCCTAAATCGGCGGAGGGGTTTTTAATCAGGCTACTGATGAATAGGCTGGTGGCGAGCGCTCTTCGGAGCCACGGCAACCACAATCGACCAGGAGGCCTTCATGAGCTCGAACCAGGACGCACACAACGAGAC
>NZ_JAAVUN010000012.1 GCF_012163155.1 Kocuria subflava | reverse complement strand
CATCATGCCGGGGCCGGCTGGTTACCTACGCCTTCATCCTCCCGGACACCGGCGTCATGAAAAAGGTAACGGGGGGCGATCCAGCGCCTGGGCGGGCGCGATCGGTGGCTAACTTTACATAATGTAGATTATCGGCTTTATGGTGCCGAAAGCAGACGTAGCCCCAAGGCGGTTGCTGCTTTGCGATCGAATGTGATGATGTCCTGTGCGCCTGCAGCGCGACATGCTTCTGCGATCAATGCGTCAGGCAAGTCTGCACCGTCGTGCGCGGCCCTGATGGCGCGCTCGATCCGGCCGTGGTTCTCCACGCGAATCTCAGCTTGATTGACCAAGGTCTCGATGGTCGCCAACACCTGCGCCTTGTCGAGTCCGTAGGCTCTGGTCAAGACCCAATACAGCTCCGCCAGAACCACGTCTGTAACAAAGCCCGGGTGCTGTGGGGTCAGGCGCCCCAGTTCTTGTTGAGCCATCAGGAACTGGGCGGGTTCGTCCTTGGTCAGAAAACGGACGATCACGTTTGTATCGAGGCCAATCACTGGTTAGCACCTTGAATGATTGCTTCCTCCATGACGTCGATCGAGACGGGTTCCCCAGGGCGGTGAAGGGTTCCCCCGAGGTCCATCAGTGAGCCCGAGGCGCGGCTCATGACGATTTCCCCGGCGTGATTGCGGGTGAATGTCACCCGCGTCCCCGGTGTCAAACCGAGAGATGCACGGATGTCCTTGGGGATGGTGATTTGTCCCTTGCTGGTCATGGTGCCAGTTGCCATGTCTAGACCTCCTTACCTAAAGGTAAGGATTACCTGGGGGTTAAGTCAAGGAATTTTCAGAGCCGCGCTGCGATCGCCCGTCCCAAGGCCTCCGTCGTCGACTTTCCGCCCAGGTCAGGGGTCAACTCCCCCGTTGCCAATTCGGCTTCGATCGCCGCCAGGACGGCTGCACCTGCTTCGATCTCCCCCAGGTGATCCAACATGAGGCCGGCACTCCAGATCTGCCCGATCGGGTTGGCAATCCCCTGGCCCGCAATGTCTGGTGCTGACCCATGCACAGGTTCGAACAGACTGGGGAACTTACCCTCAGGGTTGATGTTGGCGCTGGGTGCGATACCGATGGTTCCGGTGCATGCAGGGCCCAGATCGGAGAGAATGTCCCCGAACAGGTTGCTGGCCACCACGACGTCGAACCAATCCGGGTGCAGCACAAAGTTCGCGGTCAGGATGTCGATGTGAAAACTGTCAATGTCTACATCCGGGTAAGACTTGTGCATCTGTTCCACACGCTCATCCCAGTACGGCATGGTGATGGAGATGCCATTGCTCTTGGTGGCCGAGGTCAGGTGCTTCTTGGGGCGGTTCCGGGCGATCCCGAAGGCATATTCAAGGATCCGATCCACGCCGGTGCGAGTCATCACGGTCTCCTGGATCACGGTCTCCCGGTCCGTGCCTTCAAACATCTTGCCACCAATGGAGGAGTACTCCCCCTCCGTGTTTTCCCGCACCACCAAGAAGTCGACGTCGCCGGGCTCTCGTCCTGCCAACGGGCTTGTCACGCCGGGCATGAGCTTTACGGGTCGCAGATTCACGTACTGGTCGAAATGCCGGCGGAACTGCAGGAGACTCCCCCACAGGGAAACGTGATCCGGCACCACCGCCGGTAGCCCTACGGCTCCAAAGAACAAGGCGTCAAAGTCCTTGAGCTGATCGAACCAGTCTTCCGGCAGCATGGCACCGTGCTCCTGGAAGTACTCAGCGCACGCGAAGTCGAAATGCTCGTAGTTCAGGTTGAAACTGAACGTTTGCGCAGCGGCATCCAGTGCCCGCAGACCTTCCGGGACCACCTCCTTGCCGATTCCATCCCCTGGGATGACGGCAATGTTGTACGTGCGCTCAGTGATGTGGTTGCTCATGGTGAATCCTCTTGACGGTGCCGGGCTGAAGTGGTTACGTGCGGCGTCAGAACTTCGGGGCATTGACTGGTGCTGAGGGCTGCCGACCACCCAGGACAGCCAGCACCTGCCGGGCTGCGGACTCCCCTGCGCGCATGCGCGCTTCCTCGGTCTGTCCTGCGAGGTGGGAGACAATCACCACGTCATCACGTCCGGCCAGTGGCGAGTCGGTGGTCAGTGGTTCCCGGTCCACTACATCCAGTGCCGCTCCCCCGATGGACTTGCTCTCCAGCGCCGTGGCAAGAGCGGCTTCATCAATCAGGGAGCCTCGGGCAGTGTTGACGACGACGGCGGTGGGGTTCATGGCGGCCAAGAAATCGCCATCCACCTTGTTGCGATTTTCTGCCGTGGGTTTCACGTGCAGGGACAGGTAGTCGGACCGTGCTTGGATGGCGCCCAGTTCCACGTACTCCACTGCGCTGACCTGCAGATCAGGGTGTGCCGTGTGGACCAGGACCGTCATGCCGAATGCTGCGGCCAAAGTGGCCACGGCTCTGCCGCTGGCTCCGAATCCCAGAATGCCCAAGGTCTTGCCGCGTAGTTCCGTGCCCGCTGTGCGGGGCCACTGGCCCTGGCGAACCTGCGGAATCACGGTGTCCAGATGTTTGGCGGCGGTCAGCATCAGTGCCATGGTCATTTCCGCCACCGAATGGTGATTCACACCCGGGGCGTTGCAGACCCAAATCCCGAGCTCTTGTGCCGCGTCAGTGTCCACGGAATCGAATCCCACACCACTGCGCGCAATCACTTTGAGCCGCGCGGCTCCTGCAAGCATCTCTGCGGTGACCGGCTCACTGGCCACGATGGCTGCATCCACGTCCGCGAGGAGCCGGAGTCGTTCGTCATCGTCGCGTGTTCCACGGGCCGGCGAGTAGGTGACCGTGTGCCCGGCATCAGTGAGGATCCGATCCACGGCGTCCCCGGGGCCCAGATAATCTGTGGTGACCAGGACATGACCCATGAGTGTGTGCCTCCTTGCACGTCGCTCGCGTCATCTACCCTAGTTGGCAACGTCGCCGGCGGAGGAACGTCCGGTTGACTGTTCGTGTGACAAGTGTCGAAGGAACGGGGACTGTTGTGGACTTGCGGCGGTTGCGTCAGGCCGAGGCGCGCGATGTGCTGGGCATCTGGGAGCTGCGGCGTCAACTCGAGGAGTGGCTGCAAGTCCACGGCATCGACCAGTGGCCGCACGGGTCCCTACCGCAATCCGTGGTTGCGGCAGATGTGAACCGGGGCCTTTGGTATGCGGTTCCCGGACCCGCGGGCACGGTTCTGGCGGCATTGCGCCTGCACACGGAGGACCCTGACTTCTGGCCAGAGAGCCCACCTCAATCCGTCTTTGTGCACGGACTGATGGTGGCACGCAACCACGCCGGCGCCGATGTCGGGCGACACTTGCTGGAATGGGCAGCGCACCGAGGACGTGAGCTGGGAGCCCTGTGGCTGCGTCTGGATTGCGCAGCCGACAACGAACGGTTGAAGACGTACTACGCGGGTCTCGAGTTCGAGCTTGTCCGGGTGCAAAGTGTGACTGACACCCGTGGGTTTGAAGTGCTCTTGATGCGGCGCCCCATCGCCTGACGGCTGTCAGCGGATGGCTGGCACGTCAGCCGAGCCGAACTCCCTCCGGAAGTCCGCGGGGATGCGCTGAGCGAGTTCTGCCATGCTGCGCTGCTGCTTCTGCCCGGCATCGGTGTGCAGGCGCAGGTCGATCATCACCACGTCGTCGTGCTCGGACTCCATGACAGTGCGCCAGTGATCTGCTGGGTCCGGGCCGTCATTCGTCCGCTGCCCTGTGCAGACCAGAACCACTTTGCCTTCCAAGTCCGGTTCGGGCTTCATCAGCCACGCCATGATGGCCGGAAGCCGTGACTGGGCGGTGGACAGCGCCAGCAGTCCCCCGGCCATGCCCGTCAGGCAGGCACCAGCGGCCGTGGCCGCAATGGGTGTGAGGACGCGCATGGAGTTCACCTGGTTCTGGGTGGGGTGTGGTCACGACGACGGCGGACACCGCCCGTGATTGCCCCAGCTTAGAAAGGTGAACACCAGATGAACAGAGCATGGCGGGTGGGTTTGATCTCAATCGTTGTCCACCGGCGCATCCCCATGAGTGTCACATCTTGGTGTCACATGATCTGATGGGGCGTGTGGACGTGATCCAGCCCGCACAGGTGGCATTACAGTAGAGTTGCAGAAGTAAACGCACCTGATGCCTGCGTGGCCACGGTGACGGGTCCCCCATACCCGCCACAGACAAACCAGATGACTGAAAGTGATGGAGGGCTGAGATCCAGTGTTGGAATGGATGCTGATGAACGCTTGGGTGGTCTGGCTGATCATCGCGCTGTTGTTGGGCGTGGTGGAGATCCTGACTCTGGACCTCACGTTCTTGATGCTGGCTGGAGGTGCTGTTGCGGCCTCGATCGTCTCAGCAATTTCGGGCGGCAACCTGGTGCTTGAAGTCCTGGCATTCGTGGCCGTGGCCATTCTGCTGTTGTTCGCCATCAGGCCACGCTTGCTGCGCAAACTCCACCAGGCACCGGGGGCAGGGGCCCTGTCCAATGCGGACCGTCTGCCCGGTCAACCCTGCATGGTGCTGGAACCCGTGACCACCCAGACCGGTCTGGTGCGCCTGGACGGGGACGTCTGGACAGCCCGTTCAGCAAGTGGTGCCCAGTACCCCGTGGACCAGCAGGTGTACGTGCAGCGCGTGGACGGGGCCACGGTCGTGGTCACGGACGTGCCTCTGAAACCGGCCGGCCCAACCGTGCAGGCCTGAGGCCACCCACAACTGAACTGATTCGAAACCGCAAGAACGTGAACATCACCAGAGAGGAAACACCATGGCATTTTTGATTTTGCTGGCGGTGTTGGTCATCCTGGCGGTGGTGGTACTGCTCAAGGCAGTGCGCATCATCCCCCAGGCTCGGGCCGGCATCGTGGAACGCCTGGGCAAGTACCAGGCAACGTTGAACCCGGGGTTGCACATCCTGGTGCCCTTCATTGACCGGCTCCTGCCGCTGATCGACCTCCGTGAGCAAGTGGTGTCCTTCCCCTCCCAGTCCGTGATCACGGAGGACAACCTGGTGGTGGGGATCGACACCGTGGTGTATTTCCAGGTCACCGACCCCCGTGCCGCCACGTACGAAATCACCAACTACATTCACGCCGTGGACGAGTTGACCTCGGCCACACTGCGTAACGTGGTGGGTGGATTGAACCTGGAGGAGACCCTCACCTCGCGTGACAAGATCAACGCCGAACTGCGCGGCGTCCTGGACTCCACCACGGGCCGCTGGGGCCTGCGCGTGTCCCGCGTGGACATCAAGGAGATCACTCCCCCGCCGTCCATCCAGGACTCCATGGAGAAGCAGATGCGTGCCGAGCGTGACCGCCGTGCCGCGATCCTGACCGCTGAAGGTCAGAAGCAGTCCCAGATCCTCACCGCTGAAGGTGAGCGTCAGGCAGCTGTGCTCTCCGCCGAAGGTGATGCCAAGGCAGCGATCCTGCGTGCCGATGGTGAAGCCCAGGCCATTCAGAAGGTCTTTGATTCGATTCACCGCGCCAAGCCGACTCAGAAGCTGCTGGCTTACCAGTACATCCAGACCCTGCCCAAGGTGGCTGAGGGTTCGGCCAACAAGGTGTGGATGATTCCCGCCGAGCTCGGCGATGCCCTGCGTGGCGTGGGCGAGTTCCTGGGCAAGCCCGATCAGGGCCGCGACTGGGGTGATGTCATGGAGGAGGAGGAACAGGCCGAGGCTGAAGCCCGTGAAGCCGCCAAGGCCGATGACGGCATCGTGAAGTCAGAATCCGTGAAGGTCACGGACGAGGACCTCAAGCCCTCCACCGCTGTGGCCGATCCGGACGCCTTCACCATCCCGGAGCCGGAAACCATTGACCCCGATGCTCCGGTGGACCTGGACGCACCGGTTCCCGGTGACAACCGCCGCGCAGGCAAGGGCTCCCCCTTCACCGCGGAACACCAGCAATCCTACGGGATCGTGCCGGAGTCGGACGACGACGCCGGATCCAGCGCCCGCTGACCGCAGTCTGTTCGCAGCGCCTTCTGGGCGCAAACAGGTCTCAGTCAGCCTGCTGATTCGAACACCTCAGAGGCACTCCCAGGCACGTCATGGGAGGGCCTCTGAGGTGTTTCACCCGGTGAATGCTCACGCTCGGGAACATTCACGGGCCCATGGGTGTTGATCATCCCTGAAGCGGCGGTCCCACCCCCACGGACCTGCTCCCGGGTAGAATGGGCCGCTGATCCAAGTTTGACCGTGTTTTCCACTGACAGGAGTTGCACCTGATGAGTGACCGCAGCCTGCGAGGTATGCGCCTGGGCTCACAGTCCATGGAGTCCGAGGCCGGTGTGGAGCCGGCGCCGCGGCAGCGCGTGGAGTACCGGACCGAGGATGGCGAACAGGTTTTCGTGACCTTTGCCACCGAGGCGGAAATCCCCTCCGTGTGGGTCTCCAAGTCCGGCAAGGAAGCCGTGATCGTCAACGGTGAGAAGCCGGAGAACCCCAACGAGAAGCACCAGCGCACCCACTGGGACATGCTCATGGAGCGGCGCACCACAGAAGAGCTCGAGGAAATCTTGGAGCAGCGCCTCCAGTTCTACCGGGAGCAGCACGCGATCTGATCCTCAGCGGGCAGCACTCCCACTGAACAACGACGACGGGGCGGGAACCATCCGAAAGGTGGTTCCCGCCCCGTCGTAGTGGGTGGTCCTCAGCGGATCAGCGGCCCACCAGGTTGTTGAACTTGTCCCGCAGAACGCGCGCACGCGCGGTGGTGCCCCACTTGGCCACGTTCACGATGGCTTCCTTGGTGATGTCCCCGCTCATCTTGGACACACCTTCAGCGCGCTCCACGAACGTGATGGGAACTTCCACCACCTTCAGCCCGGCCAGTTCGGTGCGCCAGCCGAGATCGATCTGGAAGCAGTAGCCACGGGAGGTGACGGTGTCCAGGTCAATGGCCTTCAGCGTGGAGGCGCGGAACGCCCGGTAGCCGGCGGTGATGTCCTGGATGTTGGAGCCCAGGAAGAACCGGGCGTAGATGCCACCGCCGCGGGAGATGAACTGCCGGTACCAGGGCCAGTTGACGGTGGAACCACCGGGTACGTAACGCGAACCGATGGCAAGGTCAGCGCCGTCTTCCACGGCCTGGAGCAACTTGGGCAGTTCCTCCGGCTGGTGGGAGCAGTCGGCATCCATCTCCACCAGGATCTGGTAGTCGTTCTCCATGCCCCACTTGAAACCGGCAATGTAGGCCTGGCCCAGGCCGTTCTTCTCCGTGCGGTGCAGAACATGGATCTGGGGGTCAGCTGCGGCCATGGCATCGGCCATGTCACCGGTGCCGTCCGGGCTGTTGTCGTCCACCACCAGGACGTCTCCGGCCGGAACGGCGCGGCGCAGGCGGTCCATCACGGTGGGGAGGGACTCGCGCTCGTTGTAGGTGGGAATGATGATGAGGGACCGCACGCGGTTGGTTTCCTTTCGCCGACAGTGTCAGGCATGACGTGGATCAGTTGCTGCCGACACCCGCAGAACGGGCCAGGTGTCTTCGGGCCAGTCTCCGTGCACCGTGGTGTTCGGAGTATCTGTTTTCTAAGGGCACCCAGCCCGTCCGGCAGTAGACGGCCAGTCTATCCAGCAGTGATGGACTGACAAACCATTAATGGTCACTTTGCCACGGGGCGCACCAGGGGTGCGGCCACGACAGGCCGTGTTGGTGTCAGGGCCTTGGCCACACCTGTGTGCCGTTGATGGCGGTGGCCACACACACCGGTAGGGACTCTTCCTCAAGGGCGGGCAACAGGGGTGTCCGCGCGCGGGGGTCGGTGCTCCAGGACGCGGCTGTTCCGGCTGCACCTTGAACCATCAGGGCCTCCACCTGCCAGCGCCCGAACGTTGCCGGTGTGCCGGGTGCCAGTTGCCCTGCCATGGGGCCTCCGCGGCCCAGGGCCCGCCAGGCGCCACGGGTGGCAGCCGTGAAGGCAGCGCGGGCGGAAATCCGTTCCTCGGATTCAGCGTGGTTGACCAGGGCCTTGACCCCGGCCCACGGATTGGCGTCGATCTGGGCGAATCCCAGGGTCACGGGCAGCCCGCGCCGGTAGTACTCCCCTGCCAGTGCCGTCTGTTCAGGAACCAGGCACACGCTCAGGGCGTGGTCGGCAGTGGCCTCCAGCACGTCCTTGACCTCCCCGGCTGTCATGGACTCGGCGAACTCCAGGCGTAGCCCTGCGGCATTCAGCCTGCGTTGTCCCACCGCCTCGGCAACGTGGTCCACGGCAGCGACGACGGCGGCACCCTCCTGCGCACCCGGCACCACCACGGCGGGGCGAAGGTTGTGCTCCAGGCAGATCTGGAGGAACGCGCAGATCTCAGCATTCTGGGGCCCATCGGCCTGGCCGAGGTCCAGGCGTAGCCCCACCAGGGCGACGGCATCATCGGTCTTCGACCAGCTGTCCACCACGGAACGGGCCGATTCGGCCTTCTCCTGAGCGTCAAGGGTGGGCCAGTGCAAGACCTCCGGGAGGCCAGGCTGGCCATGCAGGGCGTTCGGACCCACGTCCGGTCCGGTGTGCACCACGGCCGTGAACCCTTGCTGCGCCGCAGACTGCAGGGCAGCAGCCACATCAGGGACCTGCGTCAGGTCCACCGAGCTGTTCACCACCCCTGGGGTGAGCAGGTCACCGTAAAGGTCCACCACGTTCATGCGATCGTCACGAATGGCGGTGGCGGCTTGTTCCGATCCCACCCAAACCACTTGGCCGTCCTCCACCACCATGGCGGAGGCAAACGGATCAACGGGGGTGTAGACGGAGCCGTTGTGGAACATCACGGGAGAAGAGTGAGGGGAATCAGCCATGCCCCTCAGTTTTCCGTACCAACCGGTGGGATCTGAAAATCCTGTTTGTCAGGCTCTGTGTCCTGCGGCTGCTCCTGCACGGACTGCACCACCACACCGCGGTGAATCAGTTTGACGGCACGTTGGCAGCCGGCGCGTACGTCAGGATCCAAGCTGGTCACGGAGGCGATCTGGTCCAACAGGTCAATCACCTGCTTGGCCCAGCGGACAAAGTCTCCGGCCGCCAGTTCAGTTCCGTCAAGGGTCACGTGCAAGGAGGATCCGCGGGCCCACCGGTACATGGGTGCCACCAGTCCCAGTTCAGGCTCTGCCGTGGACTTCACACGGTGCTGTTCCTCCAGATCCGTCAGATGGGACCAGTGGCGAATCATCCCGTCCACGGCACGATCCATGGCCGGGGTGGGCAGGCTGGGACGGATTCCGGCGTCCTCGCGCTTTGCCTGGTACACCAAGGCGGTCACAGTGGCAGCCAGGGCAGCCGGATCCAGGTCCTTGAGCAATCCGTCCCGCAGGGTCATGGCCAACAGCAGGTCCCGGTCACCGTAGATGTGGCGCAGTTGTTCTCCGGCAGCAGTGGGGTGCATGGTGCCGTCGTCGTCCACCTGCAGATAGTCCAGGGAGTACAGCACGCCGCAGATGCGGTCGAAGGTGACGGCCACGGCATTGGTGCGGTTCTCCAACTGCCGCAGCAGGCCGTCCGTGTCCTTGCGCAGGCGATTCCAGCGCTCCGCCCAGCGAGCGTGGTTCTCCCGGTCATTGCAGCCGTGGCAGGGATGCTCCCGCAGCGCCTTGCGCAATTGGGCGATTCGGGCCTCGGACCCGGATTCGCTGCGCACGAACTGGATGGGACCCGCCTGACGCGCACCGCGGGCGTGATCACCAGAAGCTCCGCGGGCAGGCTTGCGGTCCTGGATGGCCTGACGCATCCACGCGGTAATGCTCTTGCGGTCCTTGGTGGTCTCCGTGCGGACCTTGTTGGGCAGTTTGACAAAGCTGACGGGTTCCAGCGGACCGTCCAGGTCTTGTGCCCCCAGGCGGCGCAGATTGGAGTCAAAAGTGACGATCACAGGCCGGGGCGACTCCGCTTTGGGATCGGCAGCAATCACGACGGCGTAACCCCGGTTGCGGCCCGTGGGCACGTCCACCACGTCACCGGGCCGCAGATCCGCGAGGGAGTCAGCAGCCTGAGCGCGGCGGGCATGCGTTCGGGTCATCTCCGCGGACTTCTCCGCCTCCTTCAGTTCACGGCGCAGCGTGGCGTACTCCGTGAAATCCCCCAGATGGCAGGTCATGGCCTGTTCGTAACCGGCCAGCGTCTCCTCCTGCGAGCGCACCTTCTTGGCCAGGCCCACCACGGAGCGGTCAGCCTGGAACTGGGCAAAGGAGGACTCCAGGATGGTGCGGGAGCGTTGGGCGCCAAAGCGTGCGATCAGGTTGACGGACATGTTGTAGGTGGGCCGGAAGCTGGAGATCAGCGGGTAGGTGCGCTTGGAGGCCAGACCGGCCACCGTGTTGGGATCCAGTTCCGGGCGCCACAGCACCACGGCGTGGCCTTCGACGTCGATCCCCCGGCGACCGGCACGGCCTGTGAGCTGCGTGTATTCACCGGGGGTGATGTCCACCCGGGACTCCCCGTTGAACTTGTCCAGACGTTCCAGCACCACGGAACGGGCGGGCATGTTGATCCCCAGTGCCAGGGTCTCCGTGGCGAACACCGCCTTGACCAGCCCTTGGGCGAACAGCTGTTCCACCACTTCCTTGAACAGCGGCAGCAAACCGGCGTGGTGGGCGGCCACACCGTGCAGCAGCCCGTCACGCCACTCATAGAAACCCAGCACGTCCAGATCGGAGGCATCCAGGGCGGAGGCGGCCTCGGCCACCACGGCACGAATGGTCTGGCGCTCGGACTCGGTGGTCAGCCACAGATCGGCTGCCAGGCATTGCTTGACGGCATCGTCACAACCAACCCTGGAGAAGATGAACGTGATGGCCGGCAGCAGCCCTTCCGACTGCAGACGGCGGATCATGTGCGGCCGCGAGATCCTGTGACTGTGGCCGAAGCGCCCGCCCTGCACACGGTCACCCCCACTGCCGGCGCCGCGTGAGGAGGGCCCGTAGCTGCGTGGGCCACCTCCACCGCGCTCGCGGCGTGCCATCCGGTCCCGGGAGCGTCCACCCGGTCCGCGGCCCCCGCCACGTCCTCCGCGGTGCCCACCGGGGGCCTGTGCACGAGCCAGATACAGCAGCTCAGGATTCACCGCGGGGGCGTCGTCGTTGCCGCGCTTGCGAGCCTGACGACGCCGGTCCACCACGTGCTCCACCGTTGAATCGTCCACGAACAGGTCCATGAGCTCCGTGCCCACCTGCACGTGCTGCCACAACGGCACGGGGCGATGTTCGGAAACCACCACGTCCGTGTCTCCACGTACGGCATCCAGCCAGTCCCCGAATTCCTCGGCGTTGGACACGGTGGCGGACAGGCAGGCCATCTGGACGTGTTCGGGCAGGTGGATGATCACTTCCTCCCACACCGCACCACGGAAGCGATCGGCCAGGTAGTGGACCTCGTCCATGACCACAAAACCCAGGTGATCCAGGGTGGAGGATCCGGCGTAGAGCATGTTGCGCAGGACCTCGGTGGTCATCACCACCACGTCCGCCTCTGAGTTCACGGCGGTGTCCCCGGTCAGCAGGCCCACGCGATCTGCACCAAAGCGGCGGATGAAGTCGTGGTACTTCTGGTTGCTCAGGGCCTTGATGGGAGTGGTGTAGAACGCCTTCTGACCACGGGCAAGCGCCAGGTGGACGGCAAACTCCCCCACAATGGTCTTGCCGGCTCCGGTGGGTGCCGCCACCAGCACACCACGCCCGTCTTCCAGGGCCTTGCAGCCGTTGACCTGGAAGGAGTCCATCTGGAAGTCCAAGGACGCGGCAAATACGGCCAATTCGGTCTTGGCCTCGGCGTTGCGTTGCTTGGCGGCCGCGTAGCGCTCAGAGGGAGAAGACATGTCTCCCACCCTACGCGGTGGCTCAGCTGCCCTGGACCTTGCGCAGTTCCTCGGCGGAGGTGGCCTTGACCGTCCTGGAGGCGTAGGCAGCTTCCTGCTTGGCCTGTTTCTTCTTCCGACGGCGGTCGTTGAGCAGGCAGATCCCCACGGCCAGGAAGAACAAGGACATCAGGGGGGCCGCAATGTAGAACATGACCATCATGTCCGGACCCGGGGCCACGATTGCAGCCAGAAGCAACACCAGGATGATCACCCAGCGCCAGGCCTTCAACAATGTCCGGCCGGGCAGGATCCCCAACATGTTCAGACCCACCAGCAGCACCGGCACCATACAGGCCAAGCCGATGGTCAACACCAGTTGGAGCACAAATCGTACGTACGGCACCGCCTCGATGACGTTGCCGGTGTCCTCCGGGTTGAAGGAGGTCAGGGCAAACACGGCTGCCGGCATGGTGATGATGCCCAGGAAACAGCCACCCAGGAACAGGGGAACCGCGGCAATCACAAAGCCGTAGGCGTAGCGTTTTTCCTTCTTGTGCAGCGCGGGGGTGATGAAGGCCCACAGCTGGTAGAGCCAGATGGGGCTGGCGATGATCAGGCCCAGAATGATGGAGACCTCAACCATCACGTTGAAGGAGCCACCCACACCGCCGAAGTTCAGGAACGCCTCGCGGCTCTCCTGCTCGTTGAGCTGCCGGATGGGATCCGTCAGCCACTCCATGAACGGGTAGTACAGGAAGAAGCCACCCACCATGCCGATCACGGTGGCAATGGCGGAGATGATCAACCGGTTGCGGAACTCCCGCAGATGCTCCGTCAGAGCCATCTGTGCCTGTGGGTTCTTGCGCCGACTGCGCTTGGCCCGTGCAGCCTTGCGCTGGGCTGCCGTGGCCTTGGTGGCCGGTGTTTCGCTCCGGGACTGATCAGGAGCCAACTGGTCCTCAGGAGCAGCTGGAGAGGATGCAGCGCCCGAGGCGGGATCAGTGGATGGAGAAGAGTTCTGGCTCATCGCGTTGAGGTCTTTCTCAGGCGAACTCACCCGGCCGAGCAGAGCTCAAGACCGAGTGAGTTGCCAGTGCACAAAGGGAACGGACGATCAGCGGACGGTGCCGTCAGGATCGTTGCGCACCGCGGGGTCGGCAGCAGGGGCAGAACCGTTGGTTGAAGTGCTGGTGGAGCCGTTGGTCCCGGTGCGGGTCTCCCCCGCCGTGGTCTCCACGGACTCACCGTTGACCACGGTGCGGTCCTTGTCGTCGTCCTTCATTTCCTTGACCTCGGACTTGAAGATACGCATGGACTGGCCCAAGCTGCGTGCCATGCCCGGCAGCTTCGGGGCGCCGAAGAGCAGGACGATGACCAGCAGAATCATGATGACAACCATGGGGTTGTCGAAAAGTCGACCGAACATGATGTTCCTTTCGGTGTCACCGCGTGAGGTCGGAGACCTTTTGCGGTTGGCCCATCGCTCGGCGCCGTGCCGAACGACGTTGGGAGCGGGCCGTGCGTCGTTCCAATGTGCCACTACGGTACTGCTTCCGAGCTTCACGCCAGGGGGTGTAGACGTCGGGTCGCCTCGGATGATGGTCGGTGACTGCTGGTTCAGCCGTTGCCTGATCCAGACGCTGCGTCACGGAATCCCCGTAATCGCCCAGATCATGCAGCATGCGGGAGAACTGCCGCCACAACCGGAACAGCAGAATTGCCAGGACCGCGCCGCTGATCAGCACCAGCACCGTCCACAGCACAACCCACATCCACCAAGACATCATGAGCAGTCTAGACCTCAGTCACCCGTGCTCGAATCGGATTGATAGGCCGCCAGCGCAGTGTTCACCCATAGTTGCCCCCGAACTGCGTGTGCCTCCGGGCCCACCACGCCCACCTGGCCGCCGAATCGGGTAAGCAGGGAGAACGCCAGTTCCTCCGTGGTGAAGGAAATCTCTGCGGCCTCGAATTCCACCGGGGCCGACGACGACGCCCGCACAGCCGCCGCCCCACCCCTGCGGCGCGGTCCACGGGGCACCTTCAGGGCTGCCGTGCGGCGGGCCCTGTACTGATCGGCAACCCACCGGGCACGCCGATCCGTGACCAGCACGATCTCCTGTTCCGCTGCGGCAACAGTTGCAGCAGGCGGGCGGACGGTGGCGTCGTCGTCGTGGGTTTCGGCTTGACCCACCGCCACGGCGGAGCGGATGCGGTCCAGGCGGAAGTCCCGGAAGTCCTGGGCGCGGGCGCACCAGGCCAGGACGTACCAGTGGGAGTTGGCCGAGACCAGACGCAGGGGGTCGATCTCCCGCTGCGTGACTTCATCCCGGGAGGCCACGATGTAGCTGATGGACAACCGCTGCTTGGCGTCGATCGCGTGGCGGACGGTAGCCGCCACGGCCGAGGAGTCCTCGTGATCGGTCACGGGCGCCTGGGCCTCTTGGGCTGCCACGGCCAGAGCCACAAAGGTCTCATCCGGGCGGGCACCCACGGCTTCGGCCACCGCGGCAGGTTCACCGGCGGCCTCCGCCACTTTGCGCAGGGCGGATTCAATGGCAGGCGTGTGTTCCCCGGGAAGGGAGCGCAGAGTTTGCAGCCCCACCAGCAGGGCAGAGGCTTCTGGCTGGGTCAGGCGGACGGGTGAGGAGATCTCATCGGCATTGCCCACTGTGACTGCGCCTTCATCCCAGGACGCCTCAATCAGCTGGTCCGGGGTGTGTCCAGGGCGGCCGCAGACGAACAACGTGGTCAGATCCTCCACCACCTGTTCTGTGGAGGCCTCAACGTGTGCGGCGACGTCGTCCAGGGCAACGCCCTGATGACCGTAGACGTAGCGCACGATCTCCAACATGCGCGCCAGGCGATCGGCGCTGGAGTTGGAGGAACGCCGGGGCTTGCGGGAGGTCTTGGACCAGTCCACCTTCACACCACCCACGCGCTGCTGAAAGGCCGCTGCAGCCTCCAGACGCCGCAGGACGCTGTCCCGGACGCGCTGCTGCAAGGTGGCGGCCTCCGTGGCCTGGCCGGCACCGGCTGGTTCTGGCGCTACGGCAGGGTCTGGCTCCGAGGCGGGGCCTGGCACATCTGCAGGGGTTGGCACCACGGCGTCCGGGCCCACCGCTGCAATCTCGGCGGCAACCCGCTCGGGCTCCGTCACCGGAACTGTCAGGCGGTCAAAACCCTCTGCAGCGTCGGCAGCGCGGTGGCCGGCACCGTGGGCGGTGGCCGAAGCCATCCGCCGCAACATCTGCGCGCGCCCCGGGGCAACATCCACCGTCACCGAGCCCAACTGCGGGGCCGCCTCCATGGCGTCCAACCGCTGGTTCATGGAGAAATCAGCCGGTGGCGTGAACGTGGTGGTGGTGATCCGGACATCGGAGACGATCCGGGAGAGCCGGAAGGTGCGCTCGGCCTGGCGGTCCAGGTCCCAACCGATCACGTACCAGGACCCGAACCGGGAACCCACGCCCCACGGCTCAAGACGCCGGGTGGACAGCTCGTCCGTGGAGGCGGCCAGATAGTCAAAACCCACCTGGCGGTGCTTGAGCACAGCCTCCATCAATGGCGCAAAGGATGGTTCCTGAACGCTGATGGTGGGCTGGATCAGCGGGGCGTCGTCGTCGCCTGCGGCAGGCTCCAGAACGGGCTCCAACTTACGCAACGCACGCCGCGCCGTGCTCCCCAGCGGGGTCTGGGTCCAGGCGTTGGCCGCCAAGGAGAGCACCGCGGCTTCCTCCGCCGTGAACTGCAGCGCAGGCAGCGCAAAGGAAC
This sequence comes from Kocuria subflava, assembly GCF_012163155.1. Taxonomy (GTDB): domain Bacteria; phylum Actinomycetota; class Actinomycetes; order Actinomycetales; family Micrococcaceae; genus Kocuria; species Kocuria subflava. The sequence continues at coordinate 85,369 of NZ_JAAVUN010000012.1, read as the reverse complement.
CGCGGGCGATCCGGTACCGGAAACCGGTCTCCTCCTCAAAGAACGCGTCCTCCGGAACCTCCTCGATGGGAAAGCCCAGAGCACGCAACTCCTGCTTGTCCCGTTCGAAGGCGCGCTCAAATGCCGCATCGGAGGGCATGGCCGTGTAATCCGGTACGGCAGCACGCAACTCCGAGCGCGTGTAACCGCGCTCGCGGTAGAGCAGCGCGAAAATCAGGTTCAGACGGCGTTCGGAAGCGCGCCGTTGCTGATCAACGGGCACTTACGGTCTCAGCGGACGTCGAGCAGATCGACCACAAAGATCAAGGACTCGTTGGGGCCGATCACCCCGCCGGCGCCGCGCGCGCCGTAGGCCATCTCTGAGGGGATCTCCAAACGACGCCGACCACCCACGCGCATGCCCAGCAGGCCTTGGTCCCAGCCCTGGATGACCTGTCCCACGCCCACGGTGAAGTCCAAGGGCTGGTTGCGGTTCCAGGAGGAGTCGAATTCCTCTCCCCCGGAGAAGGTGACGCCCACGTAGTGGCAGGAGACCTGCTGGCCGGCCTGGGCGGCAGCGCCCTTGCCTTCAATCAGGTCCAAGATCTTCAACTCCGTGGGGGCCTCCCCTTCCGGGAAGTCGACCTCGGGCTTGCTGCGGTCCAGGTTGCGCTGACCGAAAGACATGTTTTCCTCCGTGAGGGTCTGTGATGAGGGTTCAATTCCACTGGGTGCCAGTGGGTGTGTGGGGTGTCAGGTCACTCGGACGGTGACGGGCTGGCCGCAGCTGGTGACGGGCTGGCCGAGGCCGCTGCCGGGGTGTCCGTGGCGCCCAGGATGTCCACCACAAAGAGCAAATCACCTGCGGGGGCTGTTGTATTCCCGGATTCCTCAATCTCTTCCTGGGTTCCGTAGGCCTTGTCCGCCGGGATGGAGATGATCACGCGCGAGCCGACGTTCTTGCCCTCGAGACCCTCGGACCAACCGTCAATCACGCCGTCCAGCGGGAAGGCCGTAGGGGTGCCGCGTTCGTAGGAGGAGTCAAAGACCTCACCGTCCTCCCAGCGCACACCCACATAGTTGACCGCCACGGTCTGGCCGTCCTCGACCTCCGGGCCGTCACCTTCGATCAGGTATTCGGAGACCAGGTCATCCGGAGCATCGCGTTCTGGCTGGGCGATCTCCGGATCCCCGCCGTCGGTCTGGGTGACCATGGGCAGACCCTCAGGAGTGGGCTCCATGAGGCCATCCACCTCCGTGGGTATGATCTCCCGCACGGTGTAACGAGTGGTGGACTCAGAGATCTGCCCGGCACCAGCCCTGCTGGAGGTGGTGATGTCCACGGAGGTTCCCACCTTGGCGTCCTTGAGCTGGTCATAGGTGAAGGAATCCTCGTCCTTCAGGGTCTCGTCCAGGCTCATCACGGAGGGCGTGGCATCCCCGGGTTCGCCGTTGGTCACCGTGGCCCGAGTCACCAGGAGGGTGTCACCCTCATCTACCTCATCACCGTCACCTTCATTGACCACCGAGGCCGTGGGGTCCGGCAGGGGCTCAGGTTCCGGGGTGTCCACGGCAGCCAGGATGTCCACCACAAACAACAAGTCCCCTGTGGGATAGCCGGAGTCCTCCCCCAATTCCTCCGTGGTGCCGTAAGCCTTGTCCGCAGGGACGGAGAGAATCACCCGGGAGCCGACCTTCTTGCCCTCCAGACCCTCGGACCATCCGGCAATGGCATTGTCCAACGGCAGCGCAGCAGGTGCACCGGCCTCCCAGGAGGAGTCAAAGGTTTCCCCGTCCTCCCAACGGGCACCCACGTAATTCACCACCGCTGTCTGGCCTGCTTCCACCGCGTCCCCATCGCCTTCGATCAGATAGTCGGAGACCATCTCGTCCGGGGCGTCGCCATCGATCTCACCGAATTCCGGCACACGGTCGTCGTTCTCCGTGACCTCGGGCAGACCGTCCGGTGAATCGGACATCTCCCCCTCGATCTGCGTGGGGATCTCCTGGACGATCTCATAGACCTCAACCGAGGTGGAGTTGTCGCCCTCCTGCCCGGACTGCCCCGCGGTGGCCGGTGAGGAGTACGCCAAAATGCCGCCCACCTTCATCTGAGTCAGGGCATCGTAGAGCTCAGGAAGTCGTTCCTTGAGGTCAGAATCAACTTTCAGGATCTGGCCCGCACCGGAGGAGTAGGACTCCCCCACCTCCTCACCGTCAGAGCCGCGGTAGATCACGGCCTGGGCCAGCAGCACAGAACCGTCCTGGATCTCCGCGCCGTCACCCTCACGCAAGACCTTGGTCTGGTTCTCCTCCACCTCCACGGGGGTTTCAAAGGTGATCTCCGGGACGTCCCCGGCGGAGGGATCGTTGCTGAGTTCCACGGAGTTGAATCCGCCGGGGGAACAGGCTGTCAACAACAGCGCTGCCCCGATTGCGGTTCCGGTCCTCAGCAAAGCCTTACGCACGTGATCCTCCGTATCGCACGCAGTGGCGCGTGCGGCAAGTGGCGGTTGGTTGGGCGGCGTGAAGTCCACCCTCAAAGGTTTTGAGCCAGCGTAACGGGGTGATCTGGATACTTGCTGAATCAACGCACGACGTCGTCGTGGGCCTCCGTTTCGGTTCCGGTATCCGTCGCCGGGGTGCCAGCACCCTCTGCGTGGGTCTCCTGTGAGTCGTTGCGGGCGTGTGAGTCCGCAACAGCTGCCCGTTGCGCCAGGTGCTGGGCATCGCGGCTGGCGCGCCGGGCCTTCTTGTCGGAGACTTCCCGCTCCCCCAGGGCCACGGGGGTCCAGGCCTGCAGGTCCTCCTGGGTGTAATCCGATTTGGAGGCGCGGCGCTTGGGCGCCAGGCGCGGGGCGCCGTCCGCAAGCCGCCGGGCGGTGATCAGGAAGCCCGTGTGCGCCACCATGCGGTGATCGGGGCGCACCGCCAGACCCTCCACGTGCCAGCCACGGACCATGGTTTCGTGGGCATCGGGTTCCGTGAAGCGCCCGTCCGTGCGCATGGCTTCAGCGGTGCGGGAGAGCTGAGTCACGGTGGCCACGTAGCAGATCACCACACCGCCCGGTGTCAAGGCCTGGGCCACGGCGTCCAAACACTCCCACGGGGCCAGCATGTCCAGGACCACACGGTCCACGGACCCGGGTGCTTCGGCATTGCCCAGTTCCTCGGCCAGGTCCCCGATGCTCAACTGCCATGCCGGGTGGGAGCCGCCGAACATGGTGGCGATGTTGCCGGCGGCCACCTCCGCGAACTCCTCCCGGCGTTCAAAGGAGTGCACAGTGCCTTCATCTCCCACAGCCCGCAGCAGTGCGATGGTCAGAGCACCGGAGCCCACCCCGGCCTCCACCACACGCGCGCCGGGGAAGATGTCTCCCATGGTCACGATCTGGCCGGCGTCCTTGGGATAGACCACGGCCGCACCGCGGGGCATGGAGAGCACAAAGTCCTTCATCAGGGGCCGCAGCGCCTGGTACTGGATGCCCACGGAGTTCTGCACCACGGTGCCTTCCGGCTGACCGATCAACAGATCATGCGGCAGCACACCCTTGTGGGTCTGGTATTCAGCGCCCACGGTCAGCGTGATGGTGGTCAGCTTTCCGCGGTCATCCGTGAGCTGGATCCGTTCCCCTTCACGCATGGGTCCGCGTCGGTTGATGGCGCCGGTGGGCTGCGTGTGGGACTGGGTCATGGGCTCACTTTCAGGTGGTGCTACGGGGTCGGTGCGGCCCATTGTGTCATCTGCGCCGGGCTTGCCTGGTGCGGTTTTGGTGCCGCGTCACCGGAGTAGTCCGGCTTCCCGCAGCACGGTGTTCAACCGCGCCGCTCTCAGAACACCAACCGGTGTCCCGTGGCCATCGACGACGACAAACATCGGCTGGGCGCTGCGGGCCGTGGCTTCCAGCAGGTTCAGTTCCGCAAGATCAGATGGAATGACAGCGTTGCCGGTCACCGGGTCCATGACCTCGCCAAGGGCCAGGTGGGCCCGTTGGTGCGGGTCCTCAGCGGTCACCCGAGCGGGGTTGAGCATGCCAACACAGTCCTGGCCATCCATGGCCAACACCGCGACTGGGCCTGGTTTAGCCACGGTGTCCGCGGGGTTGCTGAAGGCACCCCGGAGGATGGCTTCCACGGTGGCCAGCGTGGTCTCAGCTGGAACCGCAATGGCTGGTTCCATCAGGTCCACGGCGCGTATTCCGGACATCGCGCGGGCGGCGCGGGCCCGCCGCAGGGATGAGGCGGCGCCGGCCCACAGCATCCACACCAGCAAACCGGCCAGGATCAGCAACGGAATGGAACGCCACAAGCCACTGACCAGAATCCAAGCCACCGCCAGGACGGCAATGACCCGTCCGGTCCATGCCGCCACGGCCGTTCCCACGAACTCGCGCCCAGTGATGCCCCAGACCACCGCTTCCAGGGCGCGTCCGCCGTCCAGGGGCAGGCCGGGAATCAGATTGAAGATGCCCACAAACCAGTTGGCCCAGCTGGTGAGTTCCACAAGCACCAGCACCACGTTGAACGCACCACCGGCCTCCAACGGTTGCAGTGCTGCCACCGCCACCCATCCCGCCAGACCCAGGAGGATGTTGGCCACCGGCCCGGCCACGGAAATCACCAGGGAGGCCAACCAGGAGGTCCTGGTGGCGCCAAAACTGGTGTGTCCGCCCATCAGGGACAACGTGATGTGCGTGACGGGCCACCCGAACGCTCGTGCCGTCCACGCATGGGCCCACTCGTGCAACAGGACGGAGAGCGCCAGCAGGAGACAGAAGGCCGCCGCCACGGCGTAGGACCACCCGCCGATGTTGGGCAGCACCCGCCCCAGCACAGGTGAGTACAGAAGGATGATCACCGCGGCGATCACAAACCAGGACCGGTCCAGCAGCAGCGGGAATCCACCAACCCGTCCCAGACGCAGGGACTTCCGCTTTCCTCGAGCGGGTCCAGCAGCCTCAACGGGCGGCATGGCCCTCCATCCACCCCATCAGATCCTGCACGGTCACGCCATCCAGGGAGTCCAGGACCACCGTGGCACCGTTGTTCTCCAGCGGGGCCAGATTCACCACGGCCACCGTAGTGGCACCTGCCGCCACGGCAGAGCGTACTCCGGTGGGGGAGTCCTCAATGGCAACCATCCGCTCAATGTTCAGAGGCCCGTGACCCCGCTCCCGGGCCAGTGCCGACAACCGGCGCGCCGCAAAGGTGTAGGGCGCAGGAGCGGGTTTGCCGGGCAGACCCAGATCACCGGTGACCCGAATGTCAAAGAGTTGGCCTCCGCTCCAACCGCGGTGCCGAGCTGGGCGGTTCAGTTCCTCCAGTACGGCACCTGCCAGGACGGAATCGCTGTTGGTGACCAGGGCAGTGGGGATCTCAGCCTGACGGCAGGCAACCAGCAGGTCCAACGCGCCCGGGCGCAACGGGAGATCCCGGCTTATGCCATCCCTGACCCGCGTGTTCAGACCCTCCACGATCTCCTGGGCGCTGAGGTCCAGGCCTCTGCCCTGCATGGCGGCCACCATGTCGGCTTCATTGGAGCCCACCATGTCCAAGGAGTCCTGGTGCGTCCATGGCGCACCGTGCTGTGCCATCAGATCAGCCTCGGCGGCAAACCAGTGGACCTCCGTGTCCACCAAGGTGCCGTCCATGTCCCACAGCACGGCATCAGGCGGGCCCGAATTGACGGCAGGGTCCTGCTCGGCACCAGTACGGCCTTGATTGGTGACAGCGCCGCGCCGATCATCGGCAGACCGGTTTTGGTGGTGTGGGTCCTGGGTGCGGGAATCCATGGGGTGGATCCTATCGGGCTGATCAGAGCCAACCATCCGCGTAGAGTGAGATGGGTGAACGGATTCGACGAAACCCAGCCCCATTCAGAACCGCAGGCCGGCCCCTTCGGAGTGGTCCGTGAAGCGGGTTCCCCGGAGCGCGTCAAAGTCCTGGTGGCAGCTTTTGAAGGGTGGAACGATGCCGGTGATGCCGCCACGGACACCGTCAAGATGCTCGGCGAGCACTACGGGGCTCGTGAAGTTTTTGAAGTGGCGGCTGATGAGTACTACGACTACCAGTACTCCCGCCCCCGCATGACGCGCTCAGCCACGGGTGAGCGCAAACTGGTGTGGCCCACCACCAAACTCTCCACCGCCACGGTGGACGGCACCAACCTGGATCTGGTTCTGCTGCACGGGTGGGAGCCGTCGTATCGGTGGCGCAGCTTTTGCGCAGAACTCTTGGAACAGGCCGCTGCCATGGACGTGGACTTTGTGGTCATGCTGGGCGCCTTGTTGGCTGATGTACCCCATACCCGCCCCATTCCGGTCTCCACCACCTCGGACACGGATGAGCTTCAGGATGAGCTGGAGGTCTCCGGTTCCGAGTACGAGGGGCCCACTGGGATTGTGGGAGTGCTCTCCCACCTGGCTGCAGTTTCCGGCATCCCCACGGTGAGCTTGTGGGCAGCGGTGCCGCATTACGTGGGTCAATCCCCGTCACCGAAGGCGCAGCTGGCGCTGATCCGCAAGCTCGAGGATCTGCTGAGCCTGCATCTTCCCCTGGAGGATCTGGTGGAAGACGCCGAGGCCTGGGAACGCGGGGTCAATGACCTTGCGGAGGACGACCCTGAAATTGCTGCCTACGTGGCCAAACTTGAAGAGGCCAAGGACACCACAGATCTTCCCGAGGCATCGGGAGATGCCATTGCGCAGGAGTTCGAACGCTTCTTGCGTCGTCGTGAACAGGACTGACGGGAGACAGGTGCCCTCAGGTCACAAGGTGATGCCCAGCCGGGCCTCGATGGCGGCCCGCGCCAGGGAGTCTCCCGAACCCGGGGCGCCGGCAATCGCAGCCTGAGCCCACTGGTCCACGGCGGCCAGTGCGGCTGGGGTGTCCAAATCCTGTGCCAGGGTCACGCGAACCGGCTCCAGAGCCGATTCAAAAGAACCGTCCTGCGCCAGGTCAGCGGCCTGACGCCACAGGGCCAGACGCTTGCGGGCAGAGTCCAGCAACTCATCCGTCCAGAACCAGTCCGTGCGGTAGTGCTGGGCCATGATGGCCAGGCGGATGGCGTTGGGGTCCTCACCCTGGGCGCGCAGCTTGGAGACCAACACCAGGTTGCCCAAGGACTTGGACATCTTCTCCCCGTCCAGGCCCACCATGCCGGTGTGCATGAAACTACGCGCCATGGGATGCCCGGAAATGGACCAGCTGTGACCTGCACCCATCTCGTGGTGCGGGAACACCAGGTCCGATCCTCCACCCTGCACGGTGAACGGAGCGGGCAGGTACTGCAGGGAGATCAGCGAACACTCGATGTGCCACCCGGGCCGGCCACGGCCCAGTGACGCCCCGTCCCAGGACGGCTCGCCAACACGCTCCACCCGCCACAGCAGCGGGTCCAGGGCGTCCCGCTTGCCCGGACGCTCGGGGTCTCCACCACGCTCCGCGAAGAGAGGCAGCATCTGCTCACGGGTCAGGTTGGAGATCTGCCCCAGTTCCCAGGCACCGGGGCAGGCACCCGTTCCGCCGTCGTCGGGGCCGCACGGTGTGGCCCAGGCCGACTGCGGTTCCGACGGCGCGTTGCCGTCAGCGCCCAGGGCACCCACGGCGGCGACGTCGAAGTAGACATCCCCATCAGGCTCCCCGTCCTGGCCGTTGACGCGGTACGCCAGGCCGCGGGCCATGAGCTCCTCCACAGCGGGCACAATCCAGTCAACGGATTCGGTGGCACCCGTGTAATGCGCCGGTGGCAGGACGTTCAGGGCCGTCATGTCCGTGCGGAACAGTTGGATCTGATCGGCAGCCAAGTCGCGCCAGTCAACGCCGTCGCGGTGGGCCCGTTCCAACAGCGGATCATCCACGTCCGTGACGTTCTGGACGTAGTCCACCGCCATGTCAGCATCCAGCCACGCGCGGTGCAGGACGTCAAAAGCAACGTAGGTGGCGGCATGGCCCATGTGCGTGGCGTCGTACGGGGTGATGCCACAGACGTACAGGCTGGCCCGTTCCTGCCGGGGCAACTGCTCCACCTGCTGGGTGCGGGTGTCGAAGATCGCCGGTACAGGCGCGCGGCCGGGCAGATCAGGGACGGGACGCGCGGACCAGGACTTCATGGACACCTCTCAACAGAAACGGGGGGCAGCTACAGCGGGGGGGCTGGATCAGAGCGTGACAGTGGGGATGGCAGAGATCACGCCAAAGCCCAGGAGCAGGAAGACCACCAGACCCAGTGCAATGCGGTACCACACGAACAAGGAGTAGGACCGGCTGGAGATGTAGTTCATGAACCAGCCGATGATCACGTAGGCCACCACAAAGGAGACCACGGTGGCCACCAGAGTCTGGGTCATGGAGTAGGCCGCCGGTGAGGGATCCGTGATCTCCGAGGCCAGCTTGTAGAGCCCGGAGGCGAACACGGCCGGGATGGCCAACAGGAAGGCGTAGCGGGCAGCAGCCTCACGCTTGTAACCCATCAGCAGACCGGCGGTGATGGTGCCACCGGAACGGGAAACACCGGGAATCAGGGCCAGGGCCTGAGCAAAACCGTAGAGCAGACCGTGCTTGACGCTCAGGTTCTCCAATGTGCGGACCTGCTTGCCCACCTTGTCAGCGATGCCCAGGAACACACCGAACACGATCAACATGGTGGCCGTGATCCACAAGCTGCGGAAGGAGGTGTCGATCCAGTCCTCCAACAACAGGCCCAGAACACCGATGGGCAGCGAACCCACAATGATCAACCAACCCATGCGGGCATCCGGATCCTTGCGGTCGATCCGGCCCACCAGGGACAGCGCCCAGTGCTTGACGATCCGCACGATGTCGCGCCAGAAGTAGATCACCACAGCCGTTTCCGTACCCAGCTGGGTGATGGCCGTGAAGGCCGCACCGGGGTCGGCACCGCCGGGAAGGAACTCCCCCACAATGCGCAGATGCGCTGACGAGGAGACGGGGAGGAACTCGGTGAGTCCCTGCACCAGGCCAAGAATGATTGTTGAAAGCCAGTCCACCCGGCCACCTTAGATCACGTGGATTCCACATTGCCCGTCAACAGCCTGCGTGGTCCCTCACAGTTGTGACCACACCAGACGACGGCGCCCCCGCGATCAGTTCGCGGGGGCGCCGGTGGGGGCTGTTCTCAGTCAGCGTGGGTCAGAAGACTCAGCGATCTTCAGAGGAATCCTCGTCAAGGTCGTCGTAGTCATCCTCATCCAGGGGGGAGGAGTCGTCGTCGCCTTCTTCCAGGTCATCAAACTCGTCGTCATCGTCTTCGTCGTCGTCAGCGAACACGGTCAGGGGGGTGACTTCATCAAAGTTGTCGTACAGGGCTTCTTCGTAGGAATCGAAGGCATCGGCAATGGCCACGTAAGCGGCGTCGACGGCAGGGTCCTGGTCACTGCGACGGTTGGAGAGGGCAGCCAGGTGCTCCTCAAGGGCGGAAACGAGGGACTGCAGGGCGACTCGCGGATCGGTGCTCATGGTTCAGACGTTACCCGTCCGCGGGCAGAATGGGGAGAGATGAGAGAGCAAATCGTGCACAGCACAGCCCGGATCACCATGGACGCTGATCAGCGCTTTGAATACCTGGTGCTGACCGTGGCACCTGGCGAGCGTGTTGCCGATGCCCGGATGCGCCTGAGCGAACACGCCGAGTACGGCAAATGGGAACTGACCCGATCGGTGCATCTCTACGGAGGTACCAGGAAGTTTTGGATGCGACGCCGCGTGATGCGCGTCCGCAGCACCCTCTACCCCGCCGAATAACCCCCGCCCCTCCCCCGCCGAACAGCTCCGCTCCTCCTCCGCCGAACAGGCTGTTTGATCGCCCCTGAGTGGGTCGGGGGCGATCAAAAGGCCTACTCGGCGGGTGAGGGACGAGGGTGGGGATCAGTAGTTGGTGAGCAACGTGTGGAGGACGTCGGCGCCGAACTCCAGGGAGGCGATGGGTACCCGTTCATCCACGCCGTGGAACATGGCGGGGAAGTCCAACTCCTCGGGCAGGCGCAACGGCACGAATCCGTACCCTGTGATCCCCAACGGGTCCAAGGACTTGTTGTCCGTGCCGGCCGAGAGCATGTAGGGCAACACCACGGCCTCCGGGTCATGGACCTGCAGCGCATCCACCATGGCATCCACCACGGTGCCGGAGAACGGAACCTCCAGCCCGATCTGATCGGACTCGAACTCGATGCGCACCTTTTCCCCCGCCAGTTCCTGCAGCTTGGCCAGGACCAGTTCGCGCTGTTCCGGCAGATAGCGCACGTCCAACCCGGCCTGAGCGGAGCCTGGAATCACGTTGGTCTTGTATCCCGAGCGCAACTGCGTGGGGTTGGCGGTGTTCTGCAGCGTGGCACCCACAAATCGCGCCACGGAGCCCAGTTCCGCCAGCAACTTCTGAGGGTTCTGAGGATCGAATTCGACGCCGGTCAGTTCCGTGACCGCGTCCAGGAACTGCCGAGTGGTCTTGGTCAGCTCAATGGGCCACTGCTGTTCACCAATGTTGGCGATCGCCCGGGACAACGTGGTCACGGGGTTGTCGTGGTTGACCTGGGAACCGTGACCAGCCGTGCCGTCCGCGTGCAGACGAAGCCACATCAGGCCCTTCTCCGCGGTTTGCAGCAGGTAGGCACGCTGGCCACCGATGGTGGCTGAATACCCGCCGACCTCGCTGATGGCATCCGTGACACCGTCAAAGAGCTCGGGGTGGTTGTTCACCACCCATTTGGAGCCGTACTCCATACCGGCTTCCTCATCCGCGAAGAACCCGATCACGATGTCCCGTTTGGGCTGCTGGCCGGTGCGCTGCATGTGGCGGACCACGGAGAGCATCATGGCGTCCATGTCCTTCATGTCCACCGCGCCGCGGCCCCAGATCATGCCGTCACGCACCTCAGCGGCAAAGGGGTCCACGGACCAGTCCTGGGCCATGGCAGGCACCACGTCCAGGTGACCGTGGACCAGCAGCGCGTTGGCCGATGAGTCTGATCCGGGGATGCGGGCGAACACGTTGGCACGACCGGGGGCGGCTTCCACCAGGGTGGTGCTCAATCCAACGTCTTCCAGCAGGCCAGCGGCGTATTCCGCGGCGCGCCGTTCCCCCTTGGAGTCGCCACTGCCGTAGTTGGAGGTGTCGATCCGGATCAGATTCCGTGCGATCTCCACGGCCTCGTCATGGGGGGTGGCCTGGTCCTGCTGGCTCATTGGGCTGCTCCTTGGGGGAAGCCCCGCGGCATCAGGTGGTACCGGTTGCCGTGCGGCGCATGTGCATCTGGATGGTGTCTCCAGGCTAGGCCATCAGCGCGCGGCTTTGTCCTGACCCGGGTAGCGAGCCAGTTTGAGTTCCCCACCTTCATCCACCACGCGCGCATGGTCCGTGGAGCCGTTGGCCAGATCCACCGTGACCTTGGTGCCGTCCGAGCGGGTTTCGGTGTCCTGAGAGGGGACAGACATCCCCTCAAATGTGTTGGAGCCTGCGTGCCACTGCTTCAGGTAATGCACGCAGTAGCGCGAGTCCCCGTTCATGTTCCGGTGGATGAAGTCATGGGAGAGAGTTTGGCAGGCAGTCTCCCAGTCCTGGTTCTGCATGGCGGAGACGAATTCCTGGGTGACCGCCCGGGGGCTGGGGCCGGTGAGGCCACAACCGCTCATGACCACGGTTGATGTTGCCAGCGTGACGACGGCGACGGCACGGGTCAGAACGTTGGATGTCCTGCGCGCCGTGATCGTCATGGTGTCACCTTCCTGGTCCGCGTGGATGGACTTAGGGACTGTCCCACAAGCTCCGAATTCATGCTAACGGCCAGACCTGGCGACTCTAAATGCAATCACAGCAATATGTCCCCACACTAACCCACTGATCAGTTATCATGTCCACAGTTGTTCTGCAGTTGGACATTCCCCCAATGTCATTCATCCAGTCCCCCAGCTGGTCCGTTCTCAGGAGAACCTGTGCCCGAGCACTCTGCCCCGATTCACGGCAATGGCGCCGTGATCGACCCCCTGCCTCTTCCCCCCGTGGCCGCCAGTCAATGTGTGGGCGTCCCGATCGTGGACATCAGCACCACCTGGTTTGCCAACCTGCGCCGTGTGCCCGCATGGAAGCTGACCATCCACACCGGTGACGGCCAGATGGTGACACGTCAAATGCACACGGACTACAACTCCGCCCTGGATGCAGCAGTGACCGTGTGCCGTTATCTGCGGTGGGGTCCGGAGATCATCCAGCTTGCTGCCTGAAACAGCCCCGACTGTGTGGGGCCGCCGCGGGCAGCCCCACACAAGCACTGCATCGGGTCCACCACACAGTTGACTCAAATGATGGGTGGCGCCGGTGGCTGCTCGGATCCACGGACGGCTTCACGGCGCAGAATCGCCAACATGGCTGCGGCGTCGTCGTCGTGTGTGAGGAAGGGATCGCGCAAGGTCACGATCCGCTGTGTGGCGCCGTTGATCTTGACGTTCACCCAGTCGATGGTGGTGTGTTTGCCGGCATCAATGGCCGCCTTGACCAAGGCGCCGCGAAGCTTGGCGCGTGTTTCCGGCGGAGTGGTCACAGCCGTCTGAGCCTCCGAGCCATCGGTGCCGGGCAGACGTGCTGCCATGCCCCGCTCCTCCAGCATGCGGAACAGTCCCCGGCCAGGGGCGACGTCGTGGAAGGCCAGGTCCATCTGCGCCACCCGGGGTGCTGCGTAGTCGGAGCCGTTGCGCGCCACCCACGAGTCCAGCAGCTTCTTCTTGATGGCCCAGTCGATTTCCGTGTCGATTCCGGTGAAGTCCCGACGCTGCACGGCATCCAGGGTGCGCGCCCACAGATCCAGCACCCAGTCCACGCGATCGTGGTGGGCGCCGTTGGCCTGCACAAAGCGGGTCACGGTCTCCAGGTACTCACGTTGCAGGTCCAGAGCGGAACGCTGCGTGCCGTCGGCAAGCTCCACGGGCACCGTGCCGGTGAGATCGTGGGAGATCTGGCGCAGTGCCAGAGCCGGATCCTTCAACGTGCGGTCGATCAGGGCGTTACCGGCCTCGATCATGCGCAGCATCAGGTCCGTGGCGCCCAACCGCAGTGCTGTGGTGGTGGTGGACATGGTGGAATCCCCCACAATCACGTGCAGCCGCCGGAACCGCTCAGCATCCCCGTGGGGTTCGTCGCGGGTGTTGATCAGCGGCCTGGCGCGCGTGGTGGACGACGACGAATCCTCCCAAATGTGATCCGCCCTCTGGGAAAAGGAGTAGCTGGGTTGCCCGGCGTTCTGGGAGAAGGAACGCTGGCCAAAAGCCACAGGACCCTGCGGGTGAACACGCCCCGCACCGGCAATGAGCTGGCGGGTGACCAGGAACGGGATCAGGTGAGCCACCAGGCGGGCGAACCGGGTTGAGCGGGCGATCATGTAGTTCTCGTGAGAACCAAAGGAGTTCCCGGCGGAGTCCACGTTGTTCTTGAACAGGTACACGGACCCGCCCGTGCCCTCCTCCGCCAGCTTGGCTTCCAACTGCCCGCGCATGTCATCAACGATCAACTCACCGGCGCGGTCATGGGCCACGGTGTCCTCCAGCGTGGCGCATTCGGCGGTGGCGTACTCGGGATGGGAACCCACGTCCAGGTACAGGCGAGCGCCGTTGGGCAGAAAGACGTTGGAGGACCTCCCCCATTCCACAATGGGACGGAACAGGCGCCGTGCGGTGTCATCCGGGCTCAGGGCAGCTCCGGTGGGCACGGTGTGCACAATGCCGAATTCGGTCTCCAGGCCCATGATCCTGCGGTCCATGGGGTCACTGACCGCCCTTCTGCACGAATCCCTTGACGAACTCTTCTGCGTTGGCTTCCAGCACGGCGTCAATGTCTGCCAGGAGGTCATCGGCCTGGTTGGCCTGCGCCTGGGCGGCGGCGGATGGTCCACCGGGTGCGGGGGCGGGGGCAGAATCGGGAAGGGGTGTCTCCTCTTCCCGCTTGGAGCCGGTGCTGGTGATGCGTTCCTGGGCCATGTTGTGTCCTCTTGAAGGCGTTGATGTGGTGTGTTTGGGTGCTCAGACCGCGGTGCTCAGTTTGTGAGCGCTCAGTCTGCGAGCGTTCAGTCCGTGGTAGAAGCCCACACCCAGGTGGGGTGGGCCTTTTCCATGTGTCGGACCAGGTCCTCCACGGTGTCAGCCGTCCACCAGGTGGCGGTCTGCTCCTGGGTCAGTTCCGTGGGTTCGGGCATGGTCAAACGCGCGCCGCGGTGGACGCCGTCGAACTTCACGGAGGCGGCGTCCCACCCCACGGTCACGACGTCGTCCGGGAAGGCCGCCACCAACCGCCCGCGGAAATCCGCGCGGGTCTGTGCCGGTGGGGTCCAGGTGGCGGCTCGGATCTGGTCATTCGTGAACAGGGTCTGGATGCGACCGGCAGCAGCCAGGCGGTGGTAGAGACCCTTGGCGGGGTTGACGTCGTGATACTGGAGGTCGATGGCTGCCAGCTGGGGTGCGTTCCACTCCAGGTTGCCCCGGTCCTTGTAGGTCAGCAGCAACTGGTACTTGGCCATCCAGTCCAGGCGATCGGCCAGGGCCATGGGGTTGGTCTCCAGAGTGTCCAGAACCTCGCGCCACAGGTGCAGGATCTCGGCGGTGTCGGCATCCGGGTCCGGACCTTCCAGGGCTTCGGCGGCTTCCAGGAAGAGCCGCTGGACCTGCACGCCGGTCAGCCTGCGGCCATCCCGTGTGGGCACTGTGGCCTGCAAGGTGGGGTCATGACTGATGGTGTGGATGGCCTCCACGGGATCGTAGAGCGGGATCACCGGGGCGGCTTTGTGCTCCACCAGACGCAGGACCAGGGAGGTGATGCCGAACTTCAACAGTTGGGAATGGTGGGCCAGGTTGGCGTCTCCCACAATCACGTGAAGTCTGCGGTACTTGGAGTCATCCGCGTGGGGCTCGTCCCGGGTGTTGACGATCGGCCGGCGCACGGTGGTTTCCAAACCCACCTGACGTTCAAAGAAGTCTGCACGTTGGCTGATCTGGAATCCCGGCCGGGCACCGTCCGTGCCCAGACCCACGCGGCCTGCACCACACACCACTTGACGGGAGGCGAAGAACGGCAGCAAGGCCTCGTGCAACCGGTCCAGGTTGATGTCCCGGGGAATCTGGTAGTTCTCGTGCGAACCGTAGGAAGCTGATTTGCCGTCGGTGTTGTTCTTGTAGAGGTGGATGGGCTCCAACCCGGTGGCCTCGGCCGATGCCGCCAGAACCTCCACCACGGTGGCTGCCACGGCATCCCCGGCCAGGTCATAGAGCACGGCATCACGCGGGGTGAGCACCTCCGGGGAGGAATACTCCGGGTGGGAGTGGTCCACGTAGAGCCGGGCGCCGTTGGGCAGCACCGTGTTCATCACGATCCGGGCGGCGTAGTCCTCCCACATGCCCTGTTCCGCCAGGGCTTCTGCCGCGATTTCCTCACTGGTCAGCACCGGGGCGGTGTCCGTGAGCTGGGTGGGGTGAGCCTTGGCCCGTTCCATGGCAAAGCCACGGGAATCCTGCAACGGAGTTTCCGAGCTGTAGTCAAAATCGGCCACCGTCTCCCCCACTGCACCCAGCTCACGGCGCACCAGGGCCGCATAGGCGGTGACCACCCGGGTGGAGAGCACCGTGGCGTTGGCCATCGGCTTGGCAGGTGCCAACACTCCGAACTCCGTTTCCGCCCCCATCACGCGGCGCACACTCATGCCTGACGACCCCCGGTGTTCTCCTCCGGACGCGTTCCGCGGTGCATCACGATCCGCAGATCGGCAATGGTGTCCCCGCGGCGCCCGGAGATCCGTGCCCAGTCATCAGGATCAGAGGTGTCCGGCAGGTCCTGTTGCTCCATGAACTCCTGGGCCACCGCCTGGCGCACGTGCTCCATGCTGATGCCACGTACCTGGCGGGTCAGCAGACCCTTGATGGCCTGTTTCTTTGCCCGGTCCACAATGTTGCGGATCACCGCACCGGAGGCAAAGTCGGAGAACCACAGGGTTTCGCGCTCGCCGGCCTTGTAGGTGATCTCCAGGAACCGGGTGGCATCCGTCTGGGCGTACATGGTTGCCACTCCGGCGTCGATCAGTGCCTCCACCGCAGCTTCCCGGGAGCCTGCGGCAATGATCTCTTCCTGCTGCAACGGCAGATCCGGGGTCAGGTAGAGGGCAAAGATCTCCCGGGCTCCGGCAGCATCCGGGCGATCGATCCGGATCTTGACGTCCAACCGCCCGGGGCGCAGCACGGCCGGGTCTATCATGTCCTCCCGGTTGGTGGCGCCCACAATGATCACGTTGTCCAGCTTCTCCACGCCGTCGATCTCCGTGAGCAGCTGCGGGACAATGGTGGTTTCCACATCTGAGGAGACCCCGGAGCCGCGGGTGCGGAACAGGGAGTCCATCTCGTCAAAGAACACCACCACGGGGATGCCGGCCTCGGCTTGTTCCCGGGCGCGGGTGAAGATCTGGCGGATCTGCCGCTCGGTCTCCCCCACGTACTTGTCCAGCAGCTCGGGGCCCTTGATGTTCAGGAAGTAACCCTTGGCTTGCTCCCGCCCGGACTTTTCTGCCGCACGCTCGGCAAGGGACCGTGCCACGGCTTTGGCGATCATGGTCTTGCCGTTGCCTGGCGGACCGTAGAGCAGGATGCCCTTGGGCGGGGTCAGTTTGTGCTGTCGGTACAGGTCCGGGTGGACAAACGGCAGCTCCACGGCGTCCTTGATGGCCTCGATCTCCGCACCCAGGCCACCGATGTCCTGGTAGCGCACGTTGGGCACTTCCTCTAGCACCAGCTCCTCCATGCCGGTGCGCTTGACCACCTCCAACGCAAAACCCGTACGGTGGTCGATGCTGACGGTCTGCCCCGGCTGCGGCGGGTTCTTGCGCAGGGTCCCGGACATGCGCAGCACCCGCTCCTCATCGGAACGCCCCACGGTCACCACACGGGTGCCGTCCACCACCTCGCGCACATTGGCCAGTTCGCCCGTGGCCTCGTAGCCCAACACCGCAACGACGACGGAGTGCTCATCCACCAGGATCTGACGCCCCGGCTCCAGGGCACCCTGTGGAACCAGCGGAGAAACTGCACAGCGCACGTTGCGCCCGGATACCATCACATCCGTGCTGATGTCCTTGGTGCCTGCCGAGTTCCCGGCGGGAATCACGCGGATCAACGTCCCCACGGACAGCGGCAGGGCCAGATCATGTTCCAGGGCCTTCTTGAGCTTGGTGATCTGCTCGCGGGCACCCTCCAACGCGGTGCGCAGCTTCTGGTTCTGCTGTCCGGCGGTGGCCAGTTGCCGGTCCAGGTTTCGCTTTTCCTCCCGCACGATTGCAACCTGCCGGTGGGCTGTGGCCAGCTGGGCGGCCCGCTGGTCCGTGCCGTTCTCCGCTGCCGGGTGGGATGCGTTCGATGGGGAGTCGGTCATCGTCGTCGTCAATCCTGATCCTGCCCGGGGCCGGGCATGCAGTGGTGGGTACGGGCCTACCGCCCAACTCTATGCCCTGTGCTGTGGGTGGGTCCCTGGCCGTGGGGTGCGTGGGTCTGTGTTTAGGTGAAGGGGTGTCGATTCGTACGCCCTCCCCTGGATTCCCCGCAGGCTCGCCGCAGTACCGGCGCATCCTGGGCACGCTGGGTCTGGGTGGGCTGGCGAATTTTGCGGTGATCTACTTTGTGCAGCCGCTGCTGCCGCAGTTCGCACGGTCTTTCGGCGTTGCTGAAGGTGCCACGGGAGCCGCGCTGTCTGCCACCACCCTGGCCATGATGGTGGGGCTGTTGCTGGCCGGGCCGCTGGCGGATGCCCTGGGTCGAATCTGGGTGATGTCCGGGTCCCTGGTGCTCTCCGGCCTGTTCACCCTGGGGTGTGCCCTGGCTCCGAACTGGGAAATCTTCCTGGTGCTGCGAGCGCTTTCCGGTCTGGCCCTGGCAGGCCTACCGGCCATCGCGCTGGCGTATCTGCGGGAGCAGGTGGACAACGCGGCGCATCCGGCGGCCAACGCGTTCTACATTGCCGGAACGGCCATGGGCGGGGCGCTGGGACGTCTGCTGCCGCAACCACTGTCCGAGCTGGGTGGGTGGCAGGTCTCCGCGTGGGTGCTGGGCGTGTTCTCCGTGCTGATCGGCGTGGTGGTGATGGTGGCACTGCCTGCCGATGCCCCGTCCAAGCAGCGGCTGCCGGTGCACGAGGTCTTGTTCGGCACCTTCACGGTGCTGCGTCACGCCCAGATCGTGTTGATCTGTGTTCTGGGTGGGCTGATCATGGCGGTGTTCGTGGGGGCCTACAACGCCATCGCCCTGCGCCTGGAAGCTGAGCCGTTCAACCTGGGCAACGAGGCCGCACTGGTCTACCTGGCATACCCCGTGGGGATCCTGGCGCCGGCGATCTTCCGCAGGATCGGGGCTCGGCTGGACCGGCCTGCCACCGTGGTGGCTGGGCTGCTGCTCATGGGTGTGGCCGTAGCGGTGACCTCCCCCGACCTGGTGGCCACCGCCATGTTCGGCCTGGGGCTGCTGACCTTCGCGTTCATGGGAACCCACTCCATGCTCAGCGGTTGGGTGGTGGACCGGGCGCACCGGCTGCGTCTGAGCACGGCCCGGGCATCCAGTGCCTACCTGGTGCTCTACTACGCGGGCTCCACGGTCTCCGGGACTCTGTCAACGCACCTGTGGAGCTCTTTCGGATGGATCTCCGTGATGCTGTGGTCGGCAGCCTTGGTGCTGGCCGGCCTGGTGTGCGCTGGGGCTGTGGCGGTGCTGCAGCGTCGCGACCCCGCCTGACGATGACCTAATCGACGGGGTGCTTACGGATACGGTGGGTGCATGGCCCCCGACCTCCCAGAACCACCCAAACTGCGGATCCTGCTCATCAGTGATCCCGGTCTGCCATCGCGGCGTGTGTCCAAAATTCAGGACCGTTTCCGTTCCCACCTGGTGCGGACCTACCCCCACACCGTGGATCTGCTCACCGTCACGGACACCATTCGCCTGCGCCCGGACAACACTCTGGACGTGGCCTCGGCGGCAGCCCTGGCCGCCCACTACGACGACGTCGATGCCGTCCTTCTGCTCACCGAAATCCCTCGGTACCGGGAAGATCACCCACTGGTGGCCGAGATCTTTCCGGAACACAACGTGGGTGTCATTTCCTGCCCAGCGGTGGGGGCCGTGACCACGCGGCGTCGGATCCTGAAGGTGTTGTTGGACTGCGTGGCGCGGTTGATTCCGCCGTCGGGTGCCGACTCCCCCGGTGAGCTTGGAGCAGATCCGCAGCCCCGGGTGCGCTGGACCGAGTGGTTCGCCCTGGACAGCGGGCATGTGGGGTTGCGCTCCGGGCGGTGGGTTGGATCTGTGCGCACCGTCATGGGCATGACCATGGCCAACGACCCCTGGCGCACAGCACCGCGGCTCTCCAGCGCCCTTGCGGCAGCCACTGCCACCGGTGCGTTCGGCATCTTCTACAGCTCCATCTGGCAGATGGCCGAATACCTGAGCACGGTGCGGCTGGTATCCATCGGTGTGCTGGCTGTGGCGGTGATGGTCACCTGGCTGATTGTGAGTAACGGGCTGTGGGACCGGCCGGTCAAGGACAGCCTCTCCCGCGTCATGGCGCTCTACAACCTCTCCACGATCCTCACCCTGTTGGTCTGCGTGGTGGCGCTCTACCTGCTGCTGGTGGTGTTGATTCTGCTGGGTGGGCTGATTGTGATCTCCCCGGAGTTTATGGCCACGCTCTTGGACACGGATCGGGTCCAGTTCACCAACTACTTGGACATCGCTTGGCTCAGTGCAGCCATGGGAGTGGTGGCCGGAGGGCTGGGCTCCAGCTTTGACAGCCGTACCGACCTCAAGAAGCTCACCCACGGCCAACGCGAGCGCCAGCGCCGGTATGCAGAGGACTGATCCTGCGGGTGGTGCTGTGCTGGGCGAGTTCTGCGCACTCTGGGACCCCATCAGGCGCTGATGACGGCTCAGATTGCGCAGAACTCGGGTGAGGCGACTGGCTACGTTCAAGCCGGCGGCAGTTTGGTCCCGCATGAAGGGCTGATGACGTACCAAAGTGGCACCGGCTCGGGTCTTGGCGCCGGGGACCCGCCGAACTGGCAGCCAGACACGCAAAAGGCCCCTGACCTGGTCGACAAACCCAGGTCAGGGGCCTTGCAATATTGTGCGCGGAGGGGGACTTGAACCCCCACCCTCTAATACGAGGACTAGCACCTCAAGCTAGCGCGTCTGCCTATTCCGCCACCCGCGCAGGTGACCGGGAGCCGTTTTGGGGGCACATGCACCCACTCGACCGCCGAGCAACGACGACGACTGTAGCACAATCACCGCCCTCACCCACCATCACCCGGGGGCACACCAACAAGCACCAAGACCAGCACCAACGCCAGGATGAACACCTGGTTCAACAACCACCGGGTGCGCCCGGTGAAGGTAACTCTGGCGGTGGGCAGGCCCCCACCAGGCACGTCAGTCCGTGGGCAGGACTGACCTGTAGACCTCCAGGGTGCGCTCGGCAATGGCCTCCCAGGAGAAGTGCTCCTCCGCCCGGGTCCGGCCGGCCTCACCCATGGCGCGAGCCCGCTCAGGATCGGAGAGCACCTCGGTCAGGGCGGCCGCAAAGTCGGAGACAAACTTCTCCGGATCCAACGGGGTCCCGGACCCGTCCTCGACCTGCTGGATCTCCACCAGGCGCCCGGTCTCCCCGTCCACCACAACCTCCGGGATGCCGCCGGTGGCGGTGGCCACCACGGCTGCGCCACAGGCCATGGCTTCCAGGTTGACGATGCCCAGGGGCTCGTACACGGAGGGGCAGGCGAAGGCCGTGGCGTGGGACAGGATCTGAATGACCTCACGGCGCGGGAGCATCTGCTCAATCAGCACCACGCCTTCCCGGGTGGCGCGCAACTCCTCAATGAGGCCGTTAACCTCGGCGGCCAGTTCGGGGGTGTCGGCTGCACCAGCGCACAGCACCAGCTGCACCTCGGGCGGCAGCTGCAAGGCGGCGCGCAGCAGGAACGGTACACCCTTCTGGCGGGTCACTCGGCCCACGAACACCACGGACGGCTTGGCGGGGTCGATCCCGAACTTCTCCAGGACGTCCGTGCCCTCGTCCCGGTTCCACTGGGAGACGTCAATGCCGTTGTGCACCACCTGCACCT
This sequence comes from Kocuria subflava, assembly GCF_012163155.1. Taxonomy (GTDB): domain Bacteria; phylum Actinomycetota; class Actinomycetes; order Actinomycetales; family Micrococcaceae; genus Kocuria; species Kocuria subflava. The sequence continues at coordinate 64,250 of NZ_JAAVUN010000012.1, read as the reverse complement.
TGTTGGCATCGATTTCCGGGTAGCAGCGCAGGATGTCCTTGCGCATGCCGTCGGACACGGCGATCACCGCGGCGGCGTTGAGGTAGGCGGTCTTTTCCACAAAGGAGGAGATGGCGTACCCACCGCCCAGCTGCTCTGCCTTCCAGGGCCGCAGCGGCTCCAGGGAGTGGGCGGAGATCACATGGGGAATCCCGTGCATCAGGGAGGCCAGGTGCCCGGCCATGTTGGCGTACCAGGTGTGGGAGTGGACCAGGTCTGCTCCCCCGATGTCACCGACCATGGCCAGGTCCGTGCCCAGGGTTTCAATGGTGGCGTTCTGCCCGGCAAGATCATCCGGGACCTTGTAGGCCTGCACTTGGGCCCCGTGGAAGTTGGGTTCGCGGGGTTCCCCGAAGCAGCGGACGTTGAGTTCAACCAGCGGCGCCAGGACCCGGGACAGCTCAGCGACGTGAACGCCGGCGCCACCGTAGATTGCGGGCGGGAACTCCTTGGACACGATGTCGATACGCACGTGACTGAGACTACATTCACCGGGGCCGCACGCCCACATCGGAGCGGGTTGATGCGCAACCTTACGGTTGCTTTGCGCAATCTGAGGTCCTCAACTTCCCACGGGACCCCCTTTCAGGGTTGAGTTGTCCCGGAACCACGGTCCTCTCCGCGGGGGGGGCCGCGTCCCGAACCCCCGTTCGGGATCACGACGACGACGTCTTGAGAGGTGCACATGGCACGCAAAAAGGTGCTGGCAATTGTTCTGGCTGGTGGTGAGGGCAAACGCCTGATGCCCTTGACCGAAGACCGGGCCAAGCCGGCTGTTCCGTTTGGCGGAACCTACCGGTTGATCGACTTTGCCCTGTCCAACCTGGTCAACTCGGGGTACCTGCAGATTGTGGTGCTCACGCAGTACAAGTCGCACTCCCTGGACCGTCACCTCTCTGAGACGTGGCGGCTGTCCACGTTGTTGGGCAACTACATTGCTTCCGTTCCGGCTCAGCAGCGTCACGGCAAGGACTGGTTCCTGGGTTCGGCCAACGCCATCTTCCAGTCCATGAACCTGATTGACGATGCCAAGCCGGACATCGTGGTGGTGGTGGGTGCCGATCACGTGTACCGCATGGACTTCTCCCAGATGGTGGATTTTCACATCGAATCCGGTGCCAAGGCCACCGTGGCCGGTGTGCGTCAGCCCTTGGACTTGGTCACGTCCTTCGGCGTCATTGAGACCGATCCGGAGGATCCCACCAAGATCACCCAGTTTGTGGAGAAGCCCGCCACCACACGTCCGTTGGATGATGACCCCACCCAGTTCCTGGCCTCCATGGGCAACTACGTTTTCAACACGGACGCCCTGGTGGAAGCCCTGCAGCAGGATGAGTCCCGTGATGACACGGACCATGACATGGGCGGGGACATCATGCCGTACTTTGCGGACCGCGGTGAGGCGGCGGTGTACGACTTCACCAACAACGATGTCCCCGGTTCCACCGACCGTGACCGTCAGTACTGGCGGGACGTGGGCACCTTGGATTCGTACTACGACTCCCACATGGACCTGCTGCGTCCCATGCCCGTGTTCAACCTCTACAACACGGCTTGGCCGCTCTACACCCATCAGGTCACCGCACCGCCGGCCAAGTTGGTGCGCGGCCCCTACCAGGAGGGTGGCGTTGCCACGGACACCATTCTGTCTCCCGGCGTGATCGTGGCCGGTGGCCGGGTCCAGGAGTCCGTGCTCTCCCCCAACGTGGTGATCGGCAACCACGCGCGGGTGGACAAGTCCGTGCTGCTGCCCAATGTGCATGTGGAGGATGACGCCGTGGTGGAGCGCTGCATCGTGGACAAGAACGTGGTCATCCCGGCAGGTACCCGCGTGGGTGTCAGCGCGGAGGAGGACCGTGCTCGCGGCCTGCACGTCACGGAGTCCGGGATCACCCTGATTCCCAAGAACTACAAGTTCGACCAGTCCTGACACGCACCGAGACCTCCGTCATGTCCTTGACCAGCGTGGATTTAGGGACATAACGGAGGTCTCGGCATGTTTGGGGGTGGGCGGATGGAGGCGAAGACGACGCCGCCCGCTCACCTCACGCGGTGCGGGTCACCTCCACGGTGACCTCCAGCGCCTGGGTGCCACCACCGCCGGTGACCACGCCCTTGAGCGGCGGAACGTCCTTGTAGTCGCGACCGTGACCCACCTTGACGTGGAGATCATCCAGGTACTTGTGGTTGGTGGGGTCATAGGCAATCCATTCGCGGTCCCACCATTCCACCCAGGCGTGGGACTCCCCCGCCACGGTCACACCAATGCCGGCGGAGTCATCCGGGTGCAGGTAGCCGGAGACGTAGCGGGCGGGAATGCCCAAGTGACGCAGCACGGCCACGGACACGTGTGCCAGGTCCTGACACACACCGCGTCCATCGGCCCAGACGGCGTCGGCGTCGGTGTGGACCCCGGTGACTCCGGATTCGTAGGTGACCTGCTCGCGGATGCGGCGGAAGACCTCCTTGACGGCTGCTGCCGGTGAGTCGGCGCCCTCACGGACCTCAGCGGCCACTGCGCGCAGGGCCTCGCCGGGGGTGGTGAGCCGGGTGGGCACCAGGTATTCGGCGTAGCTGTCCTGGTGTTGGGGGGAACCCAGGTGTTCCCAGCTCAGTCCGACTGCATCCGGGTCAACGGAGCGCCGGTGGACCTCCACCTCCGCAGAGGAACGCACTTCCAGGACGGAGTGCCGTGCGGGGACGTCAAAGTCGGCCACGCGGGTGCCAAAGTAGTCCACGTAGTTGTGGATGTGCGCGGTACCGGGCTTGACCGCCAGTTCTGCGGTGAGCACCAGCTGTTGGTCATCGGAGACCGGGGTCATGCGGGCCTCGTTGTGGGAGCGCTTGACCTTGGTGTCGTAGACGTAGCGGGTCACGTGGTTGATGGTCAGACGGGTCACAGGACGCCTCCAAACCAGGAAGATTCCTGTTCGTGGGTGAAGTACTTCTCCGTCACGGATTCGGCGGCCTGGGCCACCGCGGCCTGAACGGCGTTGAGGTGCTGGGGCAGTTCCCGGACCACGCTGGCGGTGTCCAGGTATTCCAGTTCGGCACGGGAACGGCCCACAATCCTGCGGGCGTCGTTGGTGAAGCCCATGCGTCGGGAGCCTGGGTCGAGTGCTTCCAGGATGCGTTCGGCGTGGGTCAGGGAGAAGATCACCGAACGCGGGAACAAGCGGTCAAGCAGCAGGAAGCGCACCGCGGATTCATCGTTGAAGGTCCCGTGCCGGGTGCGCAGGAAGGCCTCGTAGGCGCCGGCGCAATGCAGGATGTCCACCCAGGAGGTCTCACTGGTGGGTAGACCTGCAGCAGGCAGCCCGGAGGTGCGGGTCCACAACAAACGGGCGGTCATGTCCGCGCGTTCCAGGGTCACGCCCAAGGTGAGGAACTGCCAGGACTGGTCGTGGGACATGGTCATCTCCGCCTGCCCACGGATCATGGAGATCCGTTCCGCCGCCCACTGACACATGCGGAAGGTCCCCACCACGTCATGCCGGTGCTGGTTGAGCCCGTAGTACGTGGAGTTCACGGCCTCCCACATCTTGGAGGAGACGATCTCCCGCGCTCGCCGGGAATTTTCCCGGGCGGCGTTGACGGAACCGGCAATGGAGGTCAGGGAGTCCTTGTTCCAGGCCAGTTCGTGGATCAGGTCCCCCACATCCGGCTCGTCCTTGGAGATGGGGGCGCCCATGACCTCCATGATCCGCCGGACCTCACTGGACTGTTGAGCTTCAGGCAGCTGGGTGATGCGCTCCAGGTGGACGTCCAGGATGCGGGAGACTCCATCGGCGCGCTCCATGTAGCGTCCGATCCAGAACAGGGATTCGGCAATGCGGCTGAGCATGGCTCATGCCTCCTTTCCTGAACGGGTCTGCTGCTGTTGCTGCTGTTGGTCGTTGAGCTCGGCGTCGTCAGCCCAGTGGGAGGTCACGGGGAAGGTGGCCATGGAGGCCACCGTCTCCGCCTGCTCGGGTTGTGGCTCCACCGGGGCGGAGCGGTTGCCGATCACCCAGGTGTCCTTGGACCCGCCGCCCTGGGAGGAGTTCACAATCAAGGAGCCCTTGGTCATGGCCACACGGGTCAGGCCACCGGGCAGCACGTACATGTCCTCACCGGAGTTCACGCAGAAGGGGCGCAGGTCCACGTGACGCGGGCTGAAGCTTTCGCCGTCGAACGTGGGAACGGTGGAGAGCTGCAGAACCGGCTGGGCGATCCACCCGCGGGGATCCGCCAGGACCTTGGCCCGCAGTTCTTCCAACTCCTCCGGGGTGGCGCGTGGGCCGATCACAATGCCCTTGCCGCCGGAGCCGTCCACCGGCTTGACCACCAGCTCCTCCAGGTGGGAGAGCACGTACTCGCGCGCCTCGTCCTCCTCAAGGCGGTAGGTGTCCACATTGGGAAGGATCGGCTCCTCATCCAGGTAGTAACGGATGAGATCCGGCACGTAGGAGTAGACCAGTTTGTCGTCAGCCACGCCGTTGCCCACCGCATTGGCAATGGTCACGTTGCCGGCCCGGGCCGCGTTGACCAGTCCGGGGCAGCCCAGCACGGATTTGGGGAGGAACTGGAGGGGGTCGGTGAAGTCGTCGTCGATCCGCTTGTAGATCACGTCCACGCGCTGCTCACCTTCCGTGGTGCGCATGTAGACACGGTCACCGCGAACCACCAGGTCCCGGCCTTCCACCAGCTCCACACCCATCAGCCCTGCCAACAGCGTGTGCTCAAAATAGGCGGAGTTGAACACGCCCGGAGTCAGCACCACCACCACGGCGTCCTCCCCCGGTTCAGGGGCGGTGGCCTTCAAAGCGTGCAGCAGGTGCCGGGGATAAGAGTCCACCGCCATGATCGGCGTGGACATGAAAGCTTCCGGCAGGCCCTTCATCATGGCCCGCCGGTTCTCGATCACATAGGACACCCCGGACGGCACCCGGACGTTGTCCTCCAGCACGCGGAACACGCCGTCGTCGTCACGCACCACGTCAATGCCGGCCACATGAATCCGCACCCCACCGGCAGGCTTGAAACCCCAGACCGGGCGGTGGAAGTGGGCGGAGGAGGTGATCAGCGCTCGCGGCACAATGCCGTCCGTGATGACCCGCTGATCCCCGTAGACGTCATCCAAGAACAGCTCCAAAGCCTTGACGCGCTGCTTGACGCCGCGCTCAATGACCTCCCATTCCTGCATGGTGAGCACCCGGGGCACAATGTCCAGGGGGAAGGGGCGCTCCTCACCGGCAAAGTCAAAGGTCACGCCGCGGTCCAGGAAGGATCGGGCCATGGATTCATCCCGGGAGGTCACATCCCCCAGATCCAGTGAGCTCAGGACATCCGCAACCCGGTTGAAGGCGGGGCGGACGTCTTGGGCCTGCGTGAACATTTCGTCGTAGGCGCCTGAGCCCGCCATGTCCTGGGCATAGGTGGCGAACAGATCCGTCATGGTGGTGGATCACGTCCCTTCAGTCCTTGAAACTCTCAACCCCCGTGCGGGGTGCGATCCACACATGCGCAGATCACGTGGTGCGGGCCTGGACCCGGAGCATCCTGGCACAGACGTGTTGCAGGGAGGTGACGCAGCGCCACAGACAATCTGCTGCTGACCTCCCGTGTCCATAGGATAGTGGTGTGTCTCACCATGATCTGACCCGTGTGGATGCTGCTGCCCGAACTGCTGCCCTGACGCTGAACGCCGCGGACGTGGAACTGGACCTGACAGGCGCCTGTGACCAGCACCAGCGCACCTTTGGCGTCCACGTCACCTGGGACTTCAGCTTAAACGACGACGCCCCCACCACCAGCACGTTCCTTGACTTCATCGGGGACGTCCACGCCGTGGAGATCAACGGGGTGGCCTTGGGCCGCACTGAGTTGAGCGAGGTTGTCAGTGACGGCCGGATTGAACTGCACGGGCTGCAAGCCACCAACCGGGTGGTGGTGGAAGGTGCCGGGTACTACTCCCGATCAGGTGAAGGCTTGCACCGTTACGTGGATCCGGAGGATGGGCAGACCTACCTCTACACCCAGTACGAGCCCACGGACGCCCGGCGAGTGGTTCCCTGTTTTGACCAACCGGATCTGCGCACGGCCTGGACGTCGACGGTCCTGGCACCGGAAGGGTGGTCCGTGTCCTCCAACGCCCTGCCCGTTGGCCAGCCGGTGCGCCAGCCGGTGACCGGAGAAACCCAGGCAGGGATCCGGCACGAGTTCGCCCCCACCGCCTCCATCCCCAGCTATCTGACCACTGTGTTGGCTGGCCCGTATCACCGAGTGGACAGCACCTGGAGCAGCAAGTACGCACACCGACCCCAGCAGCTTCCCCTGACCCTGTGGTGCCGTGCCTCCATGGCGCAGTACCTCCCGGCAGAAGAACTGTTTGACCTGACCCGCACGGGGTTGGATTTCTTCACCGAACTCTTTGACCTGCCCTTCCCGTTCGACTCCTATGAGCAGGCCTTTGTGCCCGAGTACAACCTGGGTGCCATGGAGAACCCCGGGATGGTCACCCTCACGGAGGACTACCTGTTCCCGGACGGACCCACCCACCAGCAACGGGCGGGGCGGGCCAACACGGTGCTGCACGAAATGGCGCACATGTACTTTGGCGATCTTGTGACCATCCGCTGGTGGGAGGACCTGTGGCTCAAGGAGTCCTTTGCGGAGTTCATGGGCGCCTACGCCAGCGCGGAGGCCACGGAGTTCAGGAATGCCTGGGCCGGGTTTGCCGTGCGGCGCAAGGGGTGGGCCTACCGACAGGACAGTTTGAGCACCACGCACCCGATTGTGGCCGACGTCCCGGATGTGGCGGCCGCCCGCCAGAATTTTGACGGCATCACCTACGCCAAGGGGGCTGCCACACTGAAGCAGTTGGTGGCCTACGTTGGTGTGGAGGAATTCATGGCTGCGTGCCGCGTCTACTTCCGCCGCCGTGCGTGGGGCTCGGCGGACCTGCAGGATTTCTTGGCGGCTTTGGAGGAGGCATCCTCCAGGGACACGGCCGCTTGGGCCCGGGACTGGTTGGGCACGCTGGGCACCACGGTCATGGATGCTGAGGTCCACAGGTCGGAGCTTCACTTGACCCCGCAGGGCACCGTGCCGGACCCTACTTCACAGAGAGCTCACCACCTGGCCGTTGGTCTGTACCAGCCCGGTTCGGATGCGTACGGCCTGGAACGTACGCATCAAATTCCCGTGGACCTCCCGGCAGATCTCACACCAGGCACCGCAGTGGTGGTCCCCTTCCCGCCCGCAGCCGGCTCAGGGACTCCCCTGGTCCTGGTCAACGACGACGACCTCGACTTCTCCCACGTGAATCTGGACACCGCCACCACCCAGCGGCTGATGGAGGATCTGGGTGCGTTGCCGAATCCCATGGCGCGATCCGTGGCCTGGTCCCACCTGTGGTCCATGCTGCGCCGTGCCCAGCTGGACCCCGCGGATTTCCTGGGGGCTGTCACCCGTCACGTGTTTGCAGAAACCGAGTCCGTGGTGTTTGAAACCATCCTGGAACGCGCCGTGGAGACGGTGGAGGACTACGTTCCCGTGCGGCGTCGTGAAGATCAACGGCGGGTGCTCACCAACGCGGTGGTCCATCACCTGAAAGCAGCACAGCCGGGTTCGGACCGGCAGACGGCACTGGCGCGGATCCTGGGGCGCCTGGTGGACAGGGACCCGGGACCTGCCGCGTGGCTGCGGGATCTGCTCACCGGCAGGCAAACCCTGGAGGGGTTGATTCTGGGGCCGTCCTTGCGGTGGCGGTGGATGACTGGTCTGGTGGCCTCCAACCATGCCGTGGACTCCTGGGTCCGGGAGGAGCTGGAACGTGATGGTTCCCGGGTGAGTCAGATCGGGCATGCCAGGACCCAAGCGGCCCGGCCCACCCGATGGGCCAAGGACGCTGCCTGGGAGCAGATGCTGGGTGGGGACCTGTCCAATGACTTGCTCAGCGCCACAGCCGCAGGTTTCCAGTTGGCGGATGACCACCTGATCACCCCGTACCGGGACGCCTACTTTGCCATGCTGATGCAGCAGTGGGAGACCCGCTCCCTGGGCATGGCCACGCGTGTGGTGGCCGGGCTCTATCCCAGCACCTGTGACCTGGAGCCGGGTGATTCTGCGGAATCAGATTCGTTGTTGAGCCAAACTCAGCAGTGGCTGGACACCCACCCGCAGGCGCCGGCGGCCTTGCGCCGGGTGCTGACGGAACAACGCGATGAACGGTTGATCCGGCTGCGGATTCAAGCCCGTTCAACCCCGTGAACCCCGCCGGAATCACCATCTGTAGTCATGTTTGGCTCATGCAACAATCCGCCCCAGACGCATGGATTCGTGAAAGACTGTTGCGCGTCCGGTGACCCGGATGCTCGCGTGACTAGGTTGACCGGCAAGCCACGCTTCCCCACCCCCTGGCACCAGGGCCCTCCGGCAAAAGGGAGACCATGACCACCTACGCACTCAACGACCGCGGTTCTCTGGAAATTGTCACGGAGAACTTCTATGACGCTGAGATCTTGCGCGTGTTCGGTGCCCTGTCCCACAACACCGTGGAAACCTACGCCGGTACCGCTGAACTCGTGCCTGAACCGGACAACCCCTTTGACTCCCAGACCATTGCCGTGCGGGTGGGCCGGCATCAGGTGGGTCACCTGGCCAAGGACGACGCCGCCCGCTACTGGCCGGCGGTGACCCGCGTGGTGGCCTCCGGTCTGAGCCCCACCGCGCCGGTGATCATCAAGGCCTCTTTGGTGGATGCTGACGGCACGGATGAGGTGGATGCCACCGCCCGGATCCAGCTCTCCCCGCCGGATCTGCTGTTTCCCGTGAACTCTCCCCCGCAGCGTTCCACGGTGTTGCCGCAGGGGCCGTCCATCAAAGTACTGGATGAACAAGACCACGCCGCCTACCTGCACTCGATCCTGCCCAAGTCCGGGGAAGCCCGCCTGTTCCTGACCCTGGAGGTCAACCAGGTACGCACGGCCCACGGGGAGCACGTGGACATTGTGGAGGTCCTACATGAGCGCCAGGTGGTGGGCCGGCTCTCCACGCAGCTGTCCGAACAGTTCATTCCGGTCATCCGCCATGCCTTTGAACATGATCTGCTCACGGCTGTGTGGGGCACCATCCGGGGCTCAGCCTTTGAGGTCTCCCTGACGGTCCAGGCCGCTCGGCCGGAAGCGATCGAGGCCGACTGGTACCAGGAACTCCCCCGCTTGGGTGAGGAATTGGTACCTGAGTCCGACTCCTATGAGGTCCCCAACGCCTACGTGCCCACGGAGGCTGAACGCGGCAAGAACGCCAAGAAATGGCGCAGGGGAATGTCTGCCGCCGGTGCCGCACCTGCTTCCAACGGGACGGGCCGTTTCCGTTCCTTCCGTGGTTCTGGCTCCACCTCAACGTCCACCGCAGCCTCCACAGCCGCGGGCAGCGACGCCGCAGCCGGCAACCACGCGGCGGCCACCTGGACCCAGAGCAGCCGCGTGACGGCCATGGTCCTTGCCGGTGTGACCGTTGTGCTCCTGCTGGTGGCTCTGTTGATGCTGGGCCGCGAGCCGTTGGTCAGTGCGCTTGCTGTGATTGTTGCCGCTGCCACCGGAGGCATGGCACTGTACTTGCGGTCCCTGTTCGGTCCGCTGCGTTCCAGCGGTTCCGCACAGTCGGCACGCGGTACAGATGACCAACCCTCGGCAGAGACGATGACCCCCAACGGATGATCTCCCGGCGCGAAAGACTCCTTCAGATCCTTGAAGTGCTCTCCAAGCACGGCTTTGGTTTCGCCCTGGGCGGGCTCAAATCTGAGTGGCGCTCCTACCTTGGCAAAGTCCGGCTGATTGATCCGGACAAGGTGCAGCCACAACCGGAGCACCTACGCCTGGCCTTGGAGGAGTTGGGTCCAACATTTGTGAAGTTGGGCCAGCTGGCCTCCACCCGCCCGGATCTTCTGCCCCAGGCCTACGCACAAGAATTGGCGCGCCTTCAGGACTCATCCCCTCCCATTCCACCGCAGGTGGTGCGGGAGATGCTGAGCGAGCAACCGGAAACGGGTGCGGAGGAGATCCTCCAGCACATTGACCCCGTTCCGCTGGCCACAGGGTCCATCGGCCAGGCCCACGCGGCACGTCTGCGGGGTCAGGACGTGGTGGTCAAGATCCGCCGACCGGACATTGTGGATGAGGTCAACCGGGACCTGGAGATCCTGCGGGAGTTGGCGGTGCTTCTGACCCGGTACTGGCCGGGTGTGCAGTACCAGGACCTGATTGGCCTGGTGGACGAGTTCGCCTCCTCCATGCGGGATGAGATGGACTACCTGACAGAGGCCCGCAACACGGAGCGCATGCGGGAGAACTTTGCGGCTCACCCCGCGATCATCATTCCGGAGGTGTTCTGGGAGGCCACCACCACCCGGATCCTGACGATTTCACGCATGAGTGGAATGAAGATCAGTGACAACCAGGCCTTGGATGCCGCAGGCCTGGACCGTCACGAACTTGCCGTCACCGCCACGGATGCCCTGTGCAAGATGATCTTTGAGGACGGGTTCTTCCACGCGGATCCGCACCCGGGCAACTTGTTTGTCCAACCAGATGGCTCGATCGCCATGATCGACTTTGGCATGGTGGGGACCCTGTCTGAGGAGTTCCGCGATTCCTTGGTGACCTTGATGATGGGGGTGGTCCAGGGTAACGTCCGCCGTGCCACCAGTGGCATGTTGGCCCTGACGGACACCTCCGGTCAGGACCTGGACCGTGCCAAGCTGGAGCGGGACATTGAGGCCATGGGGCGGCGTTACGCCAACCGGCCGCTGTCTGAGGTCCGGATCGGGTCCCTGATGGGTGATCTGGTGTCCACATTGCGCCGCCACCGGCTGCGTCTGCCGCGCCAGTCGGCGCTGTTCCTGCGCATGGTGCTGACGGCACAGGCCATTGGCACCGGCCTGGATCCGGATTTTGACCTGGTCTCCGTGATGCAGCCCTACGCGCAGCGTTTGGTGCTCAAACGCCTCTCCCCGGAGGCACTGGTGGGGCGTGTGCGGGACCTGGTTCAGGATGCCGTGCAGATGGGCGCGGAAGCCCCGGAAGCCATGCGGCGGGTGCTGGCCGTCCTGGAACACGGTGGCTTTGACGTTCACCTGCGCGGTGATGAACTCCAACCGCTGCTGAACCAGACGGAGAAGATCGGCCACCAACTGATTGCCGGAGCGGTGATAGCCGCCACCATCAACGGGATGTCCCACGTGGTGGCATCAGATGCGGAGCGGTTCTCCAAGCTGCGGCTGCCCATTCTGGTGGGTGGTACGGGCATGGTGGGGGCACTGTCCGGTTACCTGGCCGTTTCCACGGCAGCTCCGCGCACGCGTCGACTGGTCTCCGGGCTCAGGGCACGACGCCGCAGCACCTCCCGCTGATCCTGACAACGGCGCCCCACGCGGGTCCAGTCATAAGAATGCAACTGTCCGCCAGGGTACGTACAATCTTGGTGATTCATACAGGATGCTCCCCACAAATGCTCAGTGGTGGGCAGTCGTGCCGTTGAGAGGGCAGGTGACAGGTGGCCGCGGACAAGAAGGGGCCCCAGCAGGTGCCGGGTGGTTCCATCCTGGCTCAGGTGCTGGGTGAGGTGCGTCTGGAAAGTGAAACTGACGGATTCGATCCCCCTGGCCACGTTCTGGAGGCCACCTACGGCGGAATGCTGCAGGTGCTGCGCCACGTCAGCTACTCCGTGGCCCGCTCTCACGGGTACCCCAAGGAGCTACCAGATTTCCAGCTGCACTATTCGCAACAGCAGCCGGGTCACTACCTGGTGGACCTGCGCGTGGTGGATCAGCGCCCGGCCTGGGTTCGCATGGTCAATCCCAAATCCGCGGCGTGCCGCGAACGGTACCGGGTGCTGTTGCGGTGGGTTGCGGAGCTGATGTCCACCACCGTGCAGTTGGTCCCACCCATCACCATGGCGGAGGACATCAAGATCAGTGCCGCCGGTGACCAGGAGGGCTTTGGCACCTTGATGCTGGACAACCGCCGCACTTATCGGGTGCCGCTGGTGATGATGGGCATTTTTGAGAACAACCCCGCCCTGGTGGATGCACTCACCGGCATGATGTCTGTTCTGCTGTTGCCGGAGGTCAAGGCCCTGGTGATTGTCCGCGACCCGTTGGAATCCAAGCAACGGGATGAGGTGGTGATTCCGCTGTCAGAGACCTTCCACCGGAAGATCATCCATGAGACTTACCACTCCTTGGCAGGCAAGGTGCAGGCGCAGGATGCTCCGCTGAGTTCTGTGCTGACTCGTCATGAACGCCGTCAGGACTTCCCCACCGGCATCTCCGGGCTGGATCCCAGCGCCTGAGAACCATGGGCATGGTGGGGTGCTCACGGGGGTGGGTCAACCGGGTAGCTCACCGGAGGAGGTCGCCACCTGCCTGGAACTCCACAAACACGTCCGTGGCCGGGATGACACATTCATTGCGGGACTCAGGTGTGTGCGGGTCAGAGCCCACCACAATGGATCCCACACCCTCCTCACTGACCGCCGACCACAACTCCCTCAGATGGGCCTGAACGGCGGCATCCATCAAACCATGAACCACCTGGACCGGTAGGCGCAGGCGCTGGGAGTCCGTGGTGGAAACAAGATCCACCAGATTCCCGTGACCGGCTGCGTGCGTGGTGGTACCGCCGACCTCCAGGGAGAAAGCTGCAGCCTTGATGAGCAGCATGGTGTTCTGCAGGGCAGTTTGGGCCCGGTTGGCTTCACCATTGGTGGGCACATGACGCCAGAGATCACTGAGGCGTCGTCGTCGAACCACGGGCGGGGCGGGGCGCTGGTCAGCAATGAAGGTGACCAAGCCGTCCTGGCTCTCCGTGAAGGAGATGGACAGCAACCCTTCGGCATCCGGGGTGGTGTCCGGCGAACCGTTGGCGTGGCGGTAGAAGTACTGACCGATGGCCTTGATGGCTCCGTAGGTCCGCCGCAGGATGTCCCGGTTCAGCAGGAGGTTCTGGCCGCGGGAATCCTGGACTTTGAACTGAAGGGCGGCGTGTCCTGCAGCGGGGTCACGCTTCATGGCGCCATCACCTCAAACGGATACGGTCGGTGTGCCAGCAGCGCAGCACGCTGCTGGATCAGGAATCACCGCGCGGAGCGCGGCTCTGTTCCGACCTTACCGCGAGGTAATATGCGGTTGAGATATATTTCAGATCTTGTCGTTGCATGTCGCCCGGGCGAGTCCGCACAGAGAACAACGGCGCGGTTCAGCGCAGATCGATCTCCTGCAGCGGCAGCCGCGCCCGAACAATCCACTGTCCCGCCTGCGGGCCGCTGCTGAGTTCGCCGCCGAACACGGACACCCGTTCCCGCAGCCCCAGCAGCCCGAATCCCCCGGCGCTCAACACCGCTTCAGGTGTGGTGTTCTCCCGACGCCGCGACTGGGCCAACTTGTTGGTGACCTCCACCTCCGCGTGGCCCTGGGCGCCGTCGTGAGCAAGGATCTCCACCCGAATGAACACCGGGCCATCCGTGGCTCCGTGGCGAATGATGTTGGTGCAGGCCTCCTGCACCACCCGCTGACACGTGCTGCGCACAGAGGTGGTCAGGTACTCCCATCCCGGGCCGTCCTGGATGCGAATGTCCCGGAACCCCGAATCCTTCAGACTCTGGACGCTGTGTTGCAGCACGTCAGACATGGTGGGAGTGGGAGGGGCAAGGTTGCCGGAGGTGGTGGATTCGTGGGCGGTTTCAGACAGCGGCGTCCGGGTGGCCGAAATACCCACCGGCTCCTCCCGCAGGATGTTCACCAGACGGCGCAGGTCAGCAATGGTTCCGCTGGCGCTGTCTGCAATGTCTTTCAAGGCAGTGCGTTGGAAACTTTGGTCCTGGGAGAGCAATCCGGCATTGGCGCGCAGGGCGGTGGCAGTGACGTCATGGGCCACAAGGTCGTGCAGTTCCCGTGCCAGGTCTTGGCGTTCGGCGGCACGGACCAGGCCGGCCTCATGCTCCAGGCGCGCAATTTTGCGGGCGGAGAGCAGGCTGCGGCACCGGAAGAATCGGATGGTGGCGCCCAGGGCTGCGGCCATGGAGATCAGCAGGATCAGGGCCACGACTTCTGACCAGGTGGTGGGTTCGCGGACAAAGATGCCAAAGCTCACGGCCGCAAGGACCTGGGCGCCCACCACGGTCATGCCCACGCTCCAGCGCAACCACATGACAAGGATCAGGGTGCACATGACCCCGGGGACAAACATGACAAACACGGATTCGGTCAGCAGGGCCGCAGCGTAGGCAAAGGCCAGGGTGACGGCACCAAACCGTGGACCCACCAGCGTGCCCAGCAGCGGCAGGTAGGAAGCGCCGGCAAGTGCCAGGACCTCCACCAGCGTGGAGTCCGTTCCCTGGGTGCCCGGATGGGCCGTGGTCAGCAGACGAATCACGTCAAAGGCAGCCACGCCTGCCACCAGGATTCCCACGATGATCCGCAGGAACATGGGCAGTGGAAGCGGGTCCGTGATCCGCAGTTCCGGCCACCGGCCGGAGATTGCGGTCCACGGACCCGCTGTAGAAGTCAGAGGACGCACGTTACCTGGAGCAACGTCCGTAGTACTGGCAGAGCAGGCTCACAAAAACGGCGGGCTCGGCCTTGACCGGGCCGGCCGCCACTGAGTTGGACGACGACGGCGCTGCCGCCAGGCCCGGGAGCAGAGCTGCTGAGGCCATGCCGCCACTGAGCAGCATGGAACCGGCAACGGCCGCTGCAGCAGCGGCCTTCCGGGAACGGGTGAACAAAGCCATGGGTACTCCTGATGGGTTTGGGAGGTGTTGGTCACGCGGATTGCCACGGTGCCGTTGTTGCTGGTCAGCACACATCCACGCGTCCCAGGATATTCTGATTCCGCAAAAACGCATCTAGGAGTGCAACCGCAGTCATGACCACCCCTGCAAAATACCGAGTCCTGATCGCCGACGACGAGTCCGTGGTGCGGGAAACACTGTCCGTGTACGTGGGCAGTGCCGGGGACATGGAAGTGGTGGGAACGGCAGCTGATGGCCGCTCTGCCGTGCAGGTGGCGGTGAACCTGCGCCCGGACATTGTGCTGATGGACATCCAGATGCCGCGCGTGGACGGTGTTGAGGCCACTGCTGAACTGTTGCGGGCCCTGCCCGCCACCAAGGTGGTCATGATCACCACGTTCACCACGGCGGACGCCGTCGTCCCAGCGTTGCGCGCCGGCGCCCTGGGGTACGTGTTGAAATCCGATCCCCCTGAGCGGATTCTGAGCACGGTGCGCCGTGCCCTGACGGGAAGAACGCAGCTCTCCCCCACCGCGCTGGATGCTGTTGTGGGTCACTTGAGGGACGGGGACAAACGCAATGGACTGCCGCCGGCTGTGACCCTGACCAGCCGCGAATCCGAGGTGCTGAAGTATCTGGCCACCGGTTGCAGCAACAAAGAGGTGGCCGATGGCATGGGGATCTCAGAGAAATCGGTCAAGTTGCACGTGACCCACCTGGTCAGCAAATTTGGCGTACGGGACCGCCTGCAACTGGTGATTGCGGCCCACAAGGCGGGCATGGTGGAGCTGTAACCGACCGGCGCCGGTATGTGATTCACCAGATGGCGGTGGTGAAACTCCGGTTACCGGCGGGTTGTCTCCCGTATGCTTGCTGTCGTTCCGCAAGTCCACCAAACAGCTGACTCCAGCAGCGGGGAGAAAACGCGATGACCCTGACCATCATGCCGATCTACGGGACGCGCCCGGAGGCCATCAAGATGGCGCCGATCGTCAAAGCGCTCCAAGAGTCCCCGCAATTCGAATGTGTGGTCACCGTCACCGGGCAGCACCGGGAAATGCTGGATCAGGTCAATCAGATCTTTGACATCACACCGGATCATGACCTGAACATCATTCAGCCGCGTCAGACACTCAACGGTGTCCTGACCCGCACGGTGGAAGGTCTGGATGCCATTTTTGAGGAGTCCGCGCCGGATGCCGTGATTGTCCAGGGCGACACCACAACCTCCACTGCCGGTGCCATCGCGGCCTTCTACCGCGGTATTCCGGTGATTCACGCGGAAGCCGGCCTGCGTTCCTTCAATCTGTTCTCCCCGTTCCCGGAGGAAGCCAACCGGAAGCTGACCTCTCAGATCACCAGCCTCCACCTGGCGCCCACGGACATCTCCAAGCGCAACCTGCTGGCCGAATCCATTGACGGCGAGCACATTGTGGTCACCGGCAACACCGTGATTGACGCCCTGCACCACACCGTGGCCAAGGCTCTGCCCTTCTCAGACCCACAGGTGGAGGAGATCGCGCAGCGCTCCGGCAAAACCCTGTTGGTCACCACGCACCGCCGGGAGAACCAGGGCGAAGCCATGCGGGGTGTGGGCCGCGCACTGGCTCGAATTGCTGATGCCGAGCCTGATCTGACCATCGTTCTGCCGGCCCACCGCAACCCCGTGGTGCGCGAAGCCGTGTTGCCGGCCATTGAATCCAAGCCCAACGTGCATGTCACTGAACCCATGGCCTACGGCGAGTTCACCCGCATGTTGGCCGTGGCCGACGTCGTGCTCACTGACTCCGGCGGTGTGCAGGAGGAGGCGCCGTCGTTGGGCAAGCCGGTCCTGGTGATGCGCGAGAACACCGAACGCCCGGAGGCCGTGACCGCCGGCACCGTGAAGTTGATCGGTACCGAAGAGGAGCGAATCGTGGAGGAGGTCAACACGCTGCTGCACAACCACGCGATTTACCAGGCCATGGCCAACGCCGTGAATCCCTACGGTGACGGTCATGCCGCGGCACGCACGGTTGCTGCGATCGAGCAGATGTTCGGTATCGGTGAACGAATCGCGGATTTCGATCCGGGTGTCGAGGCCTGACCCGCAGCGTAACCCAGGACTCCCCCATGGCTGCCGAGCATCCCTTTCCCCGCGGTTTCCTGCTGAGCCGCAGACACGGCGTAACCGGCGAGGACCGCGATCGGGTGGACATTGCCGAGTGGGCCAGCGTTGACCTCGGTGACAGCGGCTGGGTTTTCACCCACGACCCCCTGATTTTGCCGTCCCGATCCGTCAGTTCCGATGGCCGACGGTGGGTGCTGGCATTCGGGTTGTTCCTCTACGCGGGCGACGACGACGCGGACATCCCTGCGGCCGACCGTCTCATGACGGGCTGGGACCGATCCGCCGCGGGCGCCCTAGATGGTTTCCTGGATGTGCTTGATGCCTACGGGGGCCGTCACCTGGTGTTGCGCGGTGATGGCGACCGCGTGTGGCTGTACCAGGACGCCACGGGCATGCGCACGGTGTATTTCTCAGAATCGGCCGAGTTGGTCGCAAGCCACCTCAACTTGATTCAGGAACTTGTTCCGCACCGTGAACGGAGCCTGGCCGAGGGCCGGGCGGGGTTCATGACCGCGTGGGGCAGGACACCGCGGGTGGGCATCGAGGCCATGCTGCCCAACCACTCCGTGGAATTGGGCACCTGGGAGATTCAGCGGTTCTATCCGCGTAAACCCAACACCTACACGGATCTTTCCGTCCAAGAACGGGTGGAGCTCTTCGCTCGGCGCTGGGAGCGGATGATGGGGGATCTGGTGAAGACCGATTCCCAGCTCATCCTGTCCCTGACCGGTGGCTGGGACAGCAGGACCAGTATGGCCCTGAGCCGGGCGCATCTGGATCGCATCCACATGTTCACCTACAGCTCCTCCCGGCCGGATGCGGACCTGCGCAAGGGGATGATTGCCCGGGACGAAGCGGTGGTGGCAAAGCTGCTGGAGCACGTGCCCAACGCTGGTCACACCACCTACTACATCGAAGAGCGCCACGTGCAACTCCCGCCACACCAGCAGGCTCTGCTGGAACGCAACACCGTGGGCAATCACTTCAAGTGGCTCCTGCCCCACTACTTGAAGAGTTTCCCGAGCCCCAACGTGATTCACATTCGGGGCAATGCCAGCGCGGTGGGAAAGAGTTCGTGGACGGATCTGGGATCATCCGGCACACGGCAGGATATGCAGGCGTACTGGTTGCGGCGCACCGCCAAAGACGCCCCTCACATGAGCCAACGCGATCGAGTTCGCGAATTCGAGGCCGGGTACCGCACGTGGGGTTACGACGACGAGCTCTACGACACACACCGCCGCGACCTCTTCTACTGGGAGATCCGGCTGGGACGCTGGTCGGCGGAGATCTGCAATGAAACCGATTTGGCGTTCGAGACCATGGCCGCCATGAACGTTCGATCTCTGTTGGAAATGACGCTGTCTTTCCCGATCGAACAGCGCAAGGCGTCGTTCTTCTTCGCCGAATTGATCAACCACGTCTTCCCGATCCTGAACTTCGTGGGCGTCAATGACGAACGAAATCTGTATGAACTCCATCGGGACCAACGGTTGGAGTCCGCCCCCGCCGTCGGCGCTGCGGGTGTCGATTCCGCCGGAGCCTCTGCAGTCCCTGCCGCAGGCCCCGCCACAGACCCGCCACCGGCACTCAGCGATGGACTGGAGATCCTGCACGACGGCCGTACGGTGGCCCGTTGCCCGATTCAGGACGAACTGGCCGTGATCCCGGCCGAACACTTCAAGACGGGCACGCTGGTCAAACGCTCGTTCTCACCCGTCACCACCGCCGGAACCCTGAAGTTCACCGTGCACAGCCGCTATGGACACGATCAAGGCGGAGGCAACTGGCGCTACCAGGTGTGGGTCAACCAGGACATGCATTCGTCCTGGGACGGAGGGATCTGCCGGGAACCAGTTCACGTGACCGTGGCCGGGTTGCAACCGCACGATGTTGTGGCAGTCGTCGGGGTCCCTGGCCGTGACCACGACCGTGAGTCCTGGCAACGGGCAAGCCGAATCTGGCTGCATGATGCCCAGTTCGCCCCAGGTCCGGCGCTTGGCGGTATCCGGGTCACGACCAACGCACCCGGCGGGTTCCACCGCCGCGGAGCACACGAGCTTCATCTGGACCTGGGCGATCTGGCGGTTTTGACGCGCGAGGATTTTCCGGTGGACCGTCCCGTTCGCCTGGATGTGGAGATCGGTGCGGATCTTCTGCCCATGCTGGTGGTCCGGCGCACGGGAGAACGAGCGGTCAGCTTCTACGACGGGCCGGTTGATGTCACCAAGACTCACGGGGCCCCTGCGTTCCAACGCGCAGCGTGGTGGCCGGAGATCGACCGGCATCAAGTCCACGTGGCGGATCCGGCATCCGTGGGGCATGCGGCTCTGAAGACGTCTTGGGGGCAGTTGCATCCGCAGCGCTCTGCTGTTCCGGACGCGGTCAAAGCCATTCGTGGGGTCACCGCCATCCTGGGGGTACCCGATGCACGGCACCGGACCCACTTCGGATCATCGTCCGGGGGTTTCTGGGCTTGGAACGCAGCCCTGCTGGATCCGGGCTCCCGCGCGGTGGTCAGCAATCCGCAGATCGACTGGACCACCTGGTCCACCACCGCCACCGCGGCGCTGCTGGAGCAGCGACTGAGCGGGGTCACGGTCCAGGACTTCCGGCGTCGTCATCCCGGACGGTGCAATGTCCTGGAGGCCTGGCGCACGGCGCACCATCCGGCTCGAGTGGACTACTGGGCCAACACGGCCACCCCCTACGAGGCCAATGTTGAACTCCCCCGACTGCGTGGCTTTCAGCACCAGCATCCGGAACTGACCACCAATCTCAGGGTGCACGACTACCACGACGAACGCGCCGTCCACGCGCCTTTGGACCGTCAGCGTGCGGTCTCTGCCATTCTGGAATCCTGACCGTTTGAAGGCCCACCCCGTAGAGCATCCTGGGTGAGCCGTAAAGGAAGGTGGCACGTGCCCATCCCCCATCCGTTCCCCCGCGGATTCGTCGTTCATCGCGGCGGTCACGACCTTCCGCTGCCGCCCGAGTGGGTCCGCATGGACCTGGGCGCCTCCGGTTGGACCTTCACCCACGATCCCTTGGAGCCGGCCCACCTGGCCGCTGACGACGACGGACGGTGGGTCCTGGTCCACGGCCTGTGCCTGTACGCCGGTGAGGATCCGCGGACCATGTTGCCCGGTGAGCGGCTGCTGGAGGCCTGGGCGGAATCGGAGCACCGGTTCTTGGAGACCCTGGATGTGCTGGGCGGACGCCATGTGGTTCTGGCCGGGGAAAATGAGGATGTCTGGCTTTACCAGGACGCGTTGGGGATGCGTTCGGTCTACTTCTCCGAAGGGGCCGATCTGGCCGCCAGTCACCTTCATCTGCTCAACAGTCTTGTGGAGCATCAGCCTCGCTCCGATGAAGAGGGGGCGCAGAACACGGCGGCAGCCTGGAGCCGCACCCCACTGCTGGGCGTCGATGCCATGTTGCCCAACCACAGATTGCTGCTGGGCAGGTGGGCTGTGGAGCGCTTCTTCCCGCG
Organism: Kocuria subflava; assembly: GCF_012163155.1. Lineage (GTDB taxonomy): Bacteria > Actinomycetota > Actinomycetes > Actinomycetales > Micrococcaceae > Kocuria > Kocuria subflava. The sequence goes on along the minus strand of NZ_JAAVUN010000012.1, from coordinate 43,833 downwards.
TGAGGCCAACGCTTTCACGGGCCTGTCGGTCCAGGAACGCGTGGAATTGGTGCGCACCATGTGGGGCCGGCAGATGAGCGACTTGGTACAGCAGGACGTTCGACTGGTGATGTCCTTGACCGGTGGTGCGGACAGCCGCACCAATCTGGCACTGTGCTGGCAGCACCGCCAACAGATGGAGATGTTCACCTACACCACAAAGACCTCCGGCAAGTCCAAGTTCCTGAAGTCATACGCTCGGGACAAGGCGATAGTGGACCGGTTGTTGGACTTGGTGCCCGGTGCCAAGCACAAGTATTTCTATCTGGAGGACAGGAATGCGGCTCTGAATCCTGAGCTCCAGGAGGTTGTTCGGTCCAACACCACCGTGAATCACGGTGCATGGTTGCTGCCCCACTACATCCGAGAGTTCGACTCCCCCAATTACGTGCATTTGCGTGGATTCGGCTACGAGGTCGGGCGTGCGTACTGGTCTGTCACGGAGGACAACAACACCGTCGAATCCTTGCGCCGCCTTTTCTTGCAGCGCATGGAACGCGTGAAGTCGCCCGAGCCCGAGGACCAGCGAGTGGCGTACTTCGATCAAGGCCTGGGGCGCTGGGAGTACGACGGGGACCTGCACGATTACCACAAACGTGACCTGTACTACTGGGAAATGCGCATGGGCCGCTGGGGCAGCGAAGTCATGAATGAAACGGACGTCGCTTTCCAAACCTGCGTGGGTTTCAACGTCCGCCGCATGCTGGAATTGAGTCTGTCCTTCCCTGTGGCCGACCGGAAATCGGGGTTCTTCTTTGCCGAGTTGATCAACGCCGCGCACCCCGTCTTGAACTTCCTGGGGAAGAATGACGTCCGGAATTTGTACGAGATCATGCGCGATGAACGCCGTAATGCTGCCAGGGCGACTGCAGCTCGGGAACGCGCCCGCGTTGCCCTCGACGACGACCTGGTCATCAGTCGGATGGGCGCAAGCGCTGCCCTGCTGCCCACCAGCGGGCAACAGGTGGAGATTCCCCAGGAGTGGTTCCTTCCCGCAGTGACCTGCGGTCGGCGTTTTGCACCCCTGGAGCGCGACGGCGACCTTCGGTTCACCGTGACCTCGACCTACGGCCATGTCTCCGCGAAGGACTACTGGCGTATGCAGGTCTGGGTCAACGGGCGCCTGCAACTGTCCTGGGACGGTGGCGGCGCCAAACGGCCGGTACACGTGAGCGCCACTGGGCTTCGCGCTGGTGATGTGGTGGAGGTGGCCGCAATGGCCCTCACCGACCAGACGCTCAGCCCATCTTGGTCAAAGGCCAGCCGGGCCCAGATCGAAGACGTTCAGTTCGATCCTCAGCCGGCTGCGGGACCCGTGGCCGTTGGTGCCGATCACCCCGGTGTCACCCGGCCCCACTTTGGTTCCACGCCGCGGATGAGCCCTTACGATGTTTCATCCTTGACGCTTGAGGACTTTCCGGTGGACCGCCCCGCGCGGGTGGACATCGATCTGGGCGACACCGTTGTGCCGCTGCTGGTGGTGCGACGCCACGGATCGGATCAGGTGCTGACGTTGTTCAACGGAGCCGTGGATCTCGATCGCTCCCACGGAGCTCCCGTGTTTCAGCGTTCCTCCTGGTGGGAAGAGTTCCCCTGCTCCCAGATCTATGTGGCCGACCCAGGCAGTGTCGGGGAGCATGCACTGAGCCTGTCCTGGGGGCAGGTCTCTGAGACGTTGAGCGCGATTCCCGGTGCCATGTGGGCCTTGCGCGGACTGGCCGGAATCCTCGGCGCCACTGAGCCGGCCGACCGCCTGTATTTCGGGTCCTCGGCCGGGGGCTTCTGGGCCTGGTCCTGCGCCGTGTTGGACCACGGTGCCCGTGCCGTGGTCAACAACGCCCAGATCGACTGGACACGGTGGATGGCGGCAGCCGTCAACGAATTGCGGTCCGCACGGTTCCAGAACCAGCTGCCCGCCGATCTGCGCACGGCCTACCCCACGCGGACCAACGTGTTGAAGGCTTGGGAGGCGCAGGGCTTCCCCACCGAGGTGACCTATTGGGTCAATGTCTCCTCCGGGCATGACCGGGTGGTGGATCTGCCACAGGTGGAGGCCTTCGCAATGTCCCACCCAGAATTGACCCGCAACTTGAGCATTCGCCGATATGAGGATGAATCCAGCGGTCACAACCCGATGGGACGTTCCAACACTGTGGCCGCCATCTGCGAAAGTTTGAACCGATGACACTGCGCGTCGGCCTGGTGGGATTCTTCGGCTGGGGCAATTACGGTGACGAACTCATGCGCAGCATCTGGGAAAAGCAGCTGCCATTCGACACCCGAGTGGTCCACGACTTGTTGGACAAGCCGTATTTTTCCAAGCAGGCGCGGGAAATGATCGCGGACTATGACGCCATCCTCATCGGCGGTGGCGACCTGATCATCCCGAGGCAAGTTTCACCGCTGTACTGGAATACAGCACTCGTGAACAGGCCGTGCCTGGTTTCTGGAATCGGGGCAGGGCTGGAGGACTCGATTGTTCGTACACACGTTGACGCCCACGTGATCAACTTCCTCAACCATCCTCGCGTGGACCGAGTATCCGTACGCGACGACGGAACTGCGTCCTGGATCAAGGATCACGGTGGACCCGAAAATGTTCTGATCACTCCCGATCTCGGTTTCGCATACCCCCTCGACACGCACCCTCTAATTCCTCGAGACGCGAATTGCGGGTGCGGTTCTGTGGGCATCGTGGTGCGCAAGAAGCTGAGTTCCGACATGGCCCCCGCCGTCGATCGTGTGCTGCGTTGGGCCAAGGACCGGGGGTCCTCCGTCGAGTTTCTTGTGGCCGCCACAGGGCGTGAGGCCTTTGATGAGGCAGCCACCGTCCAAAAGCAGTGGCCGGATCTGCCCGTTCGGACGGAATCCAGCATCCAAGGTGTCACGGATGCCCTGTCCGATTACTCGGTGGTGGCCTCAGGGAAGTTTCATGTCTCGCTCATGTGTCTGCGTATGGGCATTGCAAACCTGACGCTGCGTGGTACACACAAGATCGAACAGTTGGCACAGCAGGTGCAGGACTCGGGCCTGTCCACCGTGATCCAGCCCCAGCACTCGGACGATGCCATAGAAGACTTGGCATATCGGCCCGTTCCGAAAGATCGCGTGACCCATCTGGAACGCGGCGCGGTGGCCGAGATTGCCGCGGTGCACGACTGCCTGACGGAAATAGCCTCTCAGTGTTGACGCAGCCCCAGCCGCGACCGCAGGTCTTGGGCGAAAGTTGAACTGACCGCTGAAGGATCCAGGTGGGCAATTCCATCCAATACGTCAGTCTGTGTGGTGCTACGTGCCAGTGCCCGGAGTGCCTTCAACTGTGCGGCGTATTCGTCAACCGCAGCGTTCGCGTCCAAGAAAAGGGCCGTGTGCGGCGGCAAAGTCTCCCGCAGGACGGGAGTGTCCGTTGCCAGGACCGGGAGACCGAAACTCTGATACAACAACGCCGCACCGCTGTTCAGCGAACGGGTGTAGGTGACCAGTCCCGCGTCTGCGGCGCGCAAGAAGTACTGAGCCTTGGATCCTGGAATCTTGGAAGGCTCCATCAGGACCCGATCGTGCAGCAGACCCCGGCTGATGAACTCTTGCACGTCGGGGTGATCGTCGGCGCCACCGGCCACCAACAGACGGTAGCGGCCCGAAGGGTCCTGGTCCAGAAGCTGATCGAAGGCCTCCAAAGTGCGCAGCAGACCCTTGTATTCCTTGAGCGCGCCGAAGACCAAGAACACGGTTTCGTCGTCGTCGATGCCCAGCACCGCGCGGGCTTCTGCCCGTGAGGTGACGTCCTCATAGGCGCCTCGATAGTGCGGATGAGGCGCCACCAGGACCTTTTGCGCATCCACGTTCGTGTACTCGGCCAGGGCCGCCGTGGTTGATGCAGCCATGGTGTGGATGACATCGGAACGGTCGGCGATGCCCTGCTGCAGCGCCAACTCGGCCTCCAGATGAGCTGCATCATGGGGGTAGACGTTGTGGGCGGTCCACACCAATTTGCCGCCCAACTGCTTGAAGCGGTCGATACGCCCCAGAATTCCGCTGACCTTCGTTTGTGCACGTTGTGCATCCGGCTCACCGGCCAGCACCCAGTTCACCCAGTGCAAATGCAGAGTGATGGAACTGGCACGGGATTTGTGCAGCATGAGATCGCGCAACTCGAATGGCTTCAGCAACGGAGCCACCGCGAATCCGTGATCAGGGAAACTCCGGTAAAGAAGTGCTTGATAAGGATTCATGCGCGCAACGGAGGTGTAAGCCAAGACATCCGGTTTGCCGTTGCGGTGATCGGCTGCTTTCAGGGCTTGGTGAACTTCAAGGTACGGGCTGACCTCAGAAGCTTGGAAGCCCGTGTAGTTGACCTTCACAGGATGTGCCCCCCTTCTGCGGTCCCCATGTGGTGTGTGGCCTGGCCGGTCTCAGTGACTTTAGCGAAAGCCGCAGCGTAACGTGGTCCGTTCGAGGTCCAGCTGCGCTCCGTCGAAGCCCACCTGTGACCTGCATCGGCCAGTATTAGCCGTCTTGCAGGATCGTTCTCCAAATCGTGGAGCACGGATGCCAGTGCTTCCGCATCGCCCGGCGGAAATGTCAGGCCGCGCTCAGGTGCCGCCACAATCTCTCGCAAGGCGGGCAAATCCGATGCGATCACCGGCCGCCCGGTCGCCATGGCCTCGAACGGTTTGAGCGGCGTGACATAGGTGGCTGCTCGTTCATTGATGCGCGGTACCACGAATAGATCGATCAGCGAATAGTACGCGGGAATCCGTTCATGCTGGACGCGGCCGATGAAGTGAACGCGGTCAGTCACCCCGAGTTCTTCGGCCAGACCCTCCACCACAGCTCGGCGGGGACCGTCGCCCACAAGCACACAGTGCAGTTCACTGCCGCGCTCACGCAGAACTGCGGCGGCCTCCACCAGGGTCTCCTGTGATTCGCGATAGTGGTCCATGTTGGAGACGTAGCCAAAGGTGGGAACGCCGGCCAGGCCAAGTGACGAGGCCAGTTCCTCGTCGCGATCCTGACGGGTGAATATTTCGGTGTCCACACCGTTGGGAATGATGTCGATCTTCTCTTGGGCAATGCCGCGGGCGACCAAGTCGTCGCGCATGGCTTCCCCGATGGTCAGGACGCGATCCGCCTCCTGCATGCACAGCAGTTCCGTGGCCATCCGACGTTCGTAGGTCTCCCCGGTTGCTTCGCGTTCATTCTCGGCGGTCCAGTTGGCTTCGAAAAATGACCTGACTTCGTAGACGAATGGCAGGCCGGTCTTGCGCTTGAGCGCCAGTCCCACCAAAGCCGTTTCGTAGCCTCGGCGTCCGGAGCTGGCGTGAATGAGCGCAGGCTTGATGATCTTCACCTTTTGGAACGCCAACTCGGCCCAGATCTCCAACATCTGGTCGGCAGGTATGTCCTTGGCCGCAACGCCTCCGAGATCGAAGTGATAGTGCCCGATTCCATCGAGGCGCATCTCCGAGCGAGCCTCCCGGTTCGCCTCCGTGTTCCACGGGAAGCCGGGTTCCGTGAGCACGACCGGCTTCAGACCGGCCGCGAGCTCGGCCTTGAAATTGTAGTGACTCCGGGAGCAGAAGCCGTTGGAAAGGTACGGTGCTGATTCTTTGACCAGATGCACCACGGTGTCTGCCGATGACGGCGTGATGGTTTCAGGCTCGCCGCTGATCCGGGGAACCCATCCGGAGATTTCGCGAATGCGCCCCTCCAGCATCCGCACCGAGGCCGCGCTGGCCTGACGCAGTTGCATCAACTGGTAGCTGGCCTCCAGGCTGCCACTGATACTCCCCCGTTTGGCATCAATCGAGCGCGACAGCTTTAGATAGCTGGATTCCTTGTCCCGAACGCGGGAATCCACCACATCTCGAACCCGCGCCGCCTGGTCGAAGGCGTGTTGGCTGAACAGCCAGGTAGCGGAGCGAATGAGTTGCTCCGGGGCAGGCTCTGGGTCCAACGCCAACAACTCGTCCACGTAAGCCCGGAACTTGGCGTCGGTCGAGGTTCTGGACGTTCCTGTTTCGGGTCCAATGTTCGATCTCACGGTCACAGGGAAACCTCCGAAATGTCTTTTATACACGTGCTTTGGACCGAATGGCATACAGAATCAAACAGCTCCAATACCATAACCAGGGCAACACTCATCGTGCATCTGGGTGGGCGGTGTTCATGGGCTTGATGTACATGCGGGTCACCTAATCCTCGATCATTTAATGGTAGTGGTCAGATCTAGCGTCAGCCCTTTTGTCCGCAACGACAGAACTGACCCTGGTGTTGCCTGGCCAAATTTGGGAAAGCGTATCGAGCGAGGTGGACTTTCGGCCCCACCACTGAGAACCCTGGGTTCGATGTTGCTTGCACTGGACCACTCCATGGTGATGACGGGAATGCCATTCTTGGTGAACTGAGCGGTGGTCCCGGACGGCAGTTCAATGGCGATGCCGGGCCCCGCATGCCATAGTACTTCGAGGTGATGTTCGCGATTGTCATGAAATGTCACTCGATCCGTCACCTCAGTCGTAACGGTTTGTGGGTCAGTGGACCAGTCTTCAGCCACGGTGACGGATCTGCTGTGAAGCCATTGTGATGATCGAGAGTTGTACCCTTGCACGTCCATGACCACCCGAGGCCGTCCGGTGTGAATGGTCCTGTCGCGAAAAGCAATCCCGCCGGGTTTCGGATCCACCCGCGGAAGGGAGCGTCCATCCACGACGATGTTGTTGTGCGCCCATTGGCTGAATGCATAGGTGGTCAAGGGGTCCGAGTGCTCGTATCCATACGGGCCTGCCTCCGACAGCACGAGATCGCCGCCCTTGTAGTAGAGCAAAGACAGGTCGTCGCAGTGATGATGGTAGTTGGCCCTGTACCCGGCCTTGAACATGATCCAAATGGCATTGGTGTCTGGCCAGCGCGAACGATAGTAGGCGTATCCGGCCTCGGGAAAAATGCCTACTCGCCTTGAGGGGGAGGTCCCGTAGCGCCCCCCTGTCATGGAAGATCTGAACTCATTGCCCGTGAACGTATCGGAATGATTGGAGGACCAAACCCTGAACTGCTTGGTGTCGCTCAAGGGTGGCAGTCGGCCGTTGGGGAGGATTGAGTGGACGGCGTATTGCTCGGCGCGGCTGTAGACCTCAGCCAAAGGCGCCCACTGGGCAGGCTCAACATGTTGGACGATTGGCAGCGCATCGCGCAGTGATCTTGCAGCCATGAGGTGGTACCCGGGGCTGTTCTCCTTGTGGACGCCGTCTTCGGTGAATGATGCCGTGAAATATGCCGCCAGGCGTTTAATCGCAAGGTGCGCATAGCCGCTGACCTCGGCCGGTGCCAGTGAATCCGTTATCTCTCCGGCCAGAGAGAGGGCAAGAAGGGAGAAGTCCTGGAACATGCCGTGATTGTTCTCACCGGCGTGGAACCAATCGGCGGCCAGCAGCTGCGCATGCTCACGCAGCATCCGTTGCGGCTGCGGCCGTGCGCCCGGGCCGATGCGATCCCAGTGCTCGATGATCAGTCGGCTCAGGTGCAGGCTGCGCTGCGCCGTGGTCTCATCGTGGAAGGCCATGGCGGACTGTGCATCGTCGGCACCTGCCAAGGCTTCCGGGCCTGCGGGCGTCGGGTGCCCGTCGGCCCAGGTCACGAACATCTGCGCGCAGGTTGTCACGGCATCGTTGCGGTCCGGCAAGACGGTCGCGTGCCAGTCGGCCAGGAACAGGAAACCGTGGACGTAGCGCAGATTGGTGCGTCCGGTCACCGTTGCCCACGTCAGGGTGGGGTCGGCCGGGATTGGTCCCAGGTGGGGATGCTCCAGGCGACCATCATCCAGCAACGCTTCGGCCCGACGTCGTGCCACGTCCGCGGCGTGCTCAGGCACCAGGGCCAAAATCGCCTGGGTGACGGGTTCCAATCGCACCGGAGCCGGGTCAGTCACGGTGCTCCCGTCAGAGGGGGTGTGGACAAGGTCTGCCTGGAATCCCCTTCCTTGACGAAGAATCGGAAACGAGACTGTCTGCCTGCCGCCAATGCAAACGTGAGGGTCCGACTGTCCGGGCTGTACGGCACCTTGTGCGCGGCATTACCGTCCTGAACCAGGTAGACGGCCGCAGGGGTCCGGGGGTTTGCCGGGGACACCATTTGCAGCTCGACCTGCCCACCGGTGACGGACGTGATGAACTGCCATCCCTCGAGTTCGTACGTGGATACATCGGAGACCCCGATGGCGTTGCGCAGTAGCTGCGGCATGAGTTGGCGGAACGGCGTTCCAATCCCCGCGTGATCAATGCCCGGCAGCGTTACCACCCGCGGTGCCGGTGCCCCCGTCCCATGGACCATGTCTTGCAGTACCGGTAGGTGATCGCGGAAGTGGTGATCTTTGTCCCCGATGACCACCGTCACCTGAGTGGAATCGCCCAGCCGGGCAATGTAGGGACGCAAGATGTCATCGGCCCAGGCAATGTCCTCTTGAGAAGTCCCGCCCGTCATGAACTTCAGAATGTTGGGATGTGGTGAACTCAAGAAGGAACCGATCTTGATCTGGGGTGCGCCCGCAATCACGGTGGCGGCCCCTAGCTCGGCAGCGAACATCAGTGCCGCCGTCCCACCCTTGGAGGAACCCACCGTGTGCGTGTGATCCGGCTGTGTTCCCAGGTCCAGCAGCGCTGCTTGAAGCGCAGCAAGCACGGACCTGTGGATGCCCAGATGCCGATGGTGACTGTGGAAATAGGCTCCTTGGTCGCCAAAGTCGTCCAGCACGTAGATCTTGTGGGCCGGAAGCGCGTCCAGCGAGCGCTTGTAGTTGTACGTGAAACTACCTTTCGGGCCCAACGCTGAGAACACCACAACCGCGTGTTCGGCGCCGGGCACCGGATCCACGTAATAGTTGACCGGAACTTCACCCAGGAAGCGCCTCCAGCCTGTGGCCTCCGGAGTGAGACCCCAATCCTGGTAGAGGAATTCCCTCGAACGGATTTCCGTGCGGATTTCATACACGTCAGGTGCGCCGTCTTCCGTCACCGCTGCCGAGTCTGCCGTGTCTGTGGTCTCTGCCGGGTTGGCCGACTCGGCAGTGGCTGCAGAGTCCAGAACCGTGATCTCCACACAGCCGTGGGCGAAGGCAGGATTGGGCAGCCCACCGGGAGGTGGCCCGACGGGGTCGTGCCAGGTGACTGACAGCGGTGCCGTGGACTGCCAGGTCAGTTCCAGGGACTTGGTTCCGTCTCGGAAAACCTCGATGCCGGAACCGCGTAGCAACCACTGCTCACCCTCGGCGCAGGACCAAGTGACAGTGGGTGCTTGAGCATTTTCACCTGCGGCAACGAATCGATCAGTCACCGCCACACCGGTGGCGGTGCCCTCATGTTCGATCGCGGCGACCTGGCGCAGGTGTTCGCACGGTCCCGGGCCCTTGCGGTGCCGCAGCGGCCGCGGGGCTTCACTGTCCAGATGCTCGGGCAGCGGTAAGTGAAGCCCCGGGACCAGGCTCATCAGGCGCTGAGCAGTTGGTGTCACTGCTGTTCTACGGTCAGAATCAGCACGTCACGCGGTGCGAACTCTGTTCCAGGTTCCGGATCTTGATCCGTAACGGTGACTTCGCGGGTGTTTTCGATGTCACCGATTTCAGCTCCGTCCAGCTCATAGCTGAGGTCGTTCTCTCGGGCGAAGACGATGGCATCGTAGAGGGACCCCTCCGTGAAGTCGGGAACGGTGCCGTCCTCGGGTGGTGACGACTCAGCGGAGGACTCTGCGGTGGCCTCCGAGGTGGATTCCGTGGTCTCCGTGGCTTGAGAGGAGCTTTCCTCGTCCGCGGTGTCCTCTGCGCCGCCACATCCGGCAAGGGCAAGTCCGGCGGTCAGAGCGATGGCGGAGAGCAAGGCAGGACGGCGCAGTTGTCGGGGGGAATTGAACAACATCAGGCAGGTTCCTTTCGGATTTTTCTTGTGGGGGTTCATGGCAAGTGGTGAAAAACGTCCCGGGCACGGATCAGCTTCAGCGGGCGGGTGAGCCAACATCCAGCGTGATGTGCTGCCGGTCCTCCGGGGTTGTCCGGTGTCTCACTCGGATTCGGGGGTGTGCAAGTCCTGCCAGGGAGGTGGTGAATTCCCCGCGCCCGATCCACGGTCCAGCGGCAACCAGATGGGTCCCGTCAAAGACATCGAATCCGAAGTAGCGATGGGGCCCATCGGCAATCACGCGCGCAAGCCCCGGCGCCACGATCTCGGCCTCCGCCAGCAGCTCCGCAGGCTTCTGACGGGAAGCAGGTTTCAGGGCACCGGGCCAGGGAGACTCGAGCAGTGCGTGAGGGATCAGGTGGTCCAAGTCGGCATCGACCGCGGGTTCCGTCTTGAGGGCCTGCTGCAGCAGATCCACCGCCGGTGGGCACCAGGTACCCAGCAAGGAGGCGAACTGCAAGTCCGTGCCAGCATCGTAGGTGGTGGCCACATCGACTGCGGCGCGTTTCCGCCACCCGGCTGAAGTCCAGCCGATCATCGGCGACTCTTGGCCGTTGCGGATGTCCCGCCGGGTTTGTGGAGTCAAGGCGGCCACGTGAAAGTCAGCGGATTCACTGAACAGCGCGAAGCCCAGGGACAGCGCCTTGGCACTGATCCCTCGTCCACAGTGCCACCTCTGTTCCGCTTCCACGGGCTCATCAGCTTGGACGGCATCCAGCACAAGGGTCAGATCCCAGTGCCGCAGGTACACCACACGACGTCGGATGGTGACGTCGTCGTAACTGGGATCGGTGAGCAGGAAATCGACGGCGGCCTCCGTTTCCCGGAAATGCTCCAAGGTCACCGTTCGGGTTTTGCGGGGTGACTTGCCGGGCAACACGACCAAGTTGTGGGCAGCACGGGAAACCACGTAACGCCGGGTGGCATCCCGGCCGTAGTGGAAGCGTCCCTGATCATCCAACCACTGCACGCCGTTGGTCGCGTAGGTGAGGCTGGTGCCGTCGGCGTGCCCGTGCTGTTTATTCTGGGCCCCGAACAGAACCGTCAAGTAGGTCTCGTCCTGAAAAGCTCGTTCGCCGGTGCCCCATCCGCTGCGCACGTAGGCGTAGCCGGCGTCATACACCGCGGTGGTGCTGCTCGGATGGGCCCCACGCTTGCCCTGCGAGGTGACGAAGTCCGTGAAGGGGTGATCCACGACCGACGGGGAAGAACCATCCGTGTCACCAACGCGCGCGAATCGCCCCAACGGCGTGGTTTCGTGCGCCAGGATCTCCGGCACCAGTGCCAGCCGCTCGGCTGCCGGTGGCCGTTTGATGCCCTCAAGATCCAGACGTTTGAGGGTGTCCTCCCACCAGGTCAAGTTCTGCCGGTGATAGGTGATCGCACCTTCGGCGTTCATGCCTTGGTGATCCCACGCGGCTTCCAGGAACTGCTGAATGCCGTCCAGTGCGCGCTGGAGGAATTCTTGGTCCTCCAAGACCGCGCCCACCACGAACAGGCCGTTGAGCTGGTGCATGCCGTGGTTGCCGGGCTGTAAGTGCTCTGGATCCGCCAGCCACTGCCCGTGCTGACGGACAGATTCCACCAACCACGCCTGCTCCCCCACCAGAGCCAGGCCGAAGCACAGTTCTTGGGCGCGGATGCCGTCGGTCATGTCAATCCAGGCCCACTTGGATTCACTGGCACCGGGCGGGTTGGCCGCGATCCAAGACCGGGCATAGCGCTGCCACATCTCCGTGGCCTGGTGATTGCCGTTGAGACCTTCCCGACGCAGCGGATCCATCCAACGCAGCATGTGGAACTGGAACTGCCAGTTGAAATCGTCGAACGGGTCCTCGGTCCACGTGGGCTCGGCCGGTAATGACCACGCCTTGTGCGGCGTCATGACCAGCTTTCCGGCCAACAGGGACCGCACCAGCTTGGGATCTTTCGGCTTGGCCTGGAAATTGGAGCCAATCACCTGCCGCCGCGCCGCGTCGAGATTGACCATCAGGGTCCCGCCCGTTCGGCATCCTCGGCCAGGGCCGTGCCCGGGTCTTCCATCGGTCGGTCGATCTCCACGTTTGGATCAATTTCCACATCGGGATCAATTTCCACATTGGGATCAATGTCCACACCAGGATCGGTGACGACGTCGGGCACCTCCTTGATGGCCAGGATCGAGTGACCGTCGTCGTCGGTGATCTCCTCCAACTCGATTTCATAGAACGCAGCCAATTGATGCACCAGGTCACGGCATTCGGCCAGGTCTTGGAGCGCCACGTCCCGGTTGAGTTTGCCGAGGATCCATCCGGCCAGGAAAGGGCGGGCCCTGTTGGCACAGTAGGCCTGGTAGAGCCCCTGTTCCTTGAGCCATTCGGAGCGGGCCTGCTCCATGGGCAGGTACTTCCGGAAAAACCCGGGCCCCACGGTGTTGACCATCGAATTGGACACCGCGCCGTAATAGACGTGGATGGTCTCCCCGGCCAATGCAATGCGTCGTGCGCCGTGCAACATCTGTTGGAAGGCATAAGAATCCTGCCCCAGCGCGCCCAAGGGTTGGTGCATCCCGATGGAGCGCAGCCACCCGGTTTGAGCAACCAGAGCTTGAATGGACATGGGCTGGAAGTTGATCAACTCCAGCGCGTCGGCCGGTGAGCTGAGGCCACCCTCCCGGGACACCGGGAGGTGCTTGCTCAAGTGCCCGGTGTTGTCCACGCGCCACCGGCGGGTGGAGAGCTTGAGCATGTTGCCGATGGCAAAGTCGACTCCGGTGCGTTTGGCGATGTCCAGGAGGTTGGCGAAACCATCGCCCAGGGCCTCGTTGTCAGGATCCAAGTAGGTGACGAACGGTGCTGAGGCCATCTCCAGACCCTGGTTGCGGGCCCGCGAGGCGCTGCCGGACCCGCCACGGGGATTGGCGTAGGCCTTGACCTGATCGGGGTGGCGCTGTGCCAGGTTGCGCACGATCTGTGGGGTGACCCCGTCCGTGGAGCCGTCGTCGATCAGCAAGATCTCCATGCGGTCAAAAGCTGAAGACCGGGCCAAGGAGCGGAAGCACTTGTGTTCCAGGAACCGACCGTTGTTGTACACCGGCACGATCACGGTCAGTTCCGGATCGCCTGGCTTCATGGCGGGTACGGATTCGTGTGCGCGGACCCGCTCCACCCCGTCGGTGGCCGGGGTCGCCAATTCGATGGACTCGGTGGGGGCGATGTCCACGCTGAAGGGATCAATGGCGTAGGCCGCACCGCTCACGGAGCCATCGGCGAGCAGGCGTTGGCCCGCTTCCGAATCCAGCCACACAGCGCTGCGCCCGGCATCCAGTGACGCGTGTTCTACGAACTCGTAGGCTTCGGCGTGCTCCGTGGTGCCGCCACGTTGTGCACCCAATCGAGTCACGGTCTGCGCGTTCGTGTATGCGAACCCGTTAACCAACTCTTGAATGTGGTCCGGCCCGTAGGCGTAGTCCGGATCCAGGGTCACCGCAACGTCGAACTCGTCCCGGCGTTGGCCCAGTTGATCGTGATCCAGCACCGTGACAGGCAGCGATTGCTGATCGGCCAGCCGGCGCAGTTGCCTGGTCACCACCGGTGCGGTGACCGCCACCCGCGGCTGCGCCGGGTGGACATCGAATCCGGCAGAGCCCAGGATGTCGGCCATTCGAGCGTGAGCGGTGTGCTCCGTGAAAGCCCGGCGGATACCGGAGACCTGAGCGCGGTAGCGTTCCTCGCCCGAGACAGCCTCGAGTGTGGCACCGACATCGCGGGCGTTGTCGATGATCTGCACTTCGGGGAACAGATCATTGACCGCCATGGAGTAGTTGGAGACCACCAGCCCACCCATGGCCAGTAGTTCCACCACACGGTTGGCGAACATGGTGGGGCTGTAGTTGACCGAGTTCAGGTTCAGATGCACATCCACGGTCCGCTGCAGGCGCATCAAGTCGTCGTGGTCAATCCCCGGGCCCATGTAGGGCAGGTATTGGTCCGGGAAGTGGTAGCGCTCATCCCCCAGCCGGCTGTTGCGATCCACGATCAACAGGTCTCGCCCGGAGCCCAAGATCCCTTCGAACAACTGGCGCGCAGCCTGCTGGCGCTTGGGGTACTTGTGGTTCAGCCAAGAGCCCGCGAACAGCACACGCTGGTCCCGGATGCGGCGCGAACCCGTGGGGTTGTGTAGTGCCGGGTTCACCCCGAACGTGGTGGAGACGACGTTGCGGGCCTGCGGGCACTCGGCGATGTACTCGGGGATCTTGAGATCGTCCGAGGTCACGATGAAATCCGCCTCACGCGCCACGGGCAGGAACTTGGCGTAATTCGGCGGGTCCTCCTTGGAATAGAAGATCACCGGGATCTCCCGTCCGCGGGCGTGAGGGATGACCTCCGCACGTAGGAGATTGTTGGCACCGATGGTCCCGTGCCAGTCCTCGAACCGGCCACGCCAGGTGGAGGCCACCAGCAACGTGTCTGCCCAGTCGATGGTTTCCCGCCAGTTCTGCGGGGTCACGTAACGGATCTCCGCCGTGCCGTCCAAGGAATCGAAGAGCAACGCATCGCAAATCAACGCCACTTTGACGTTGTGCGGGATCAACGAACGGCTGCCCGTGAAGCTCGGCAGATCAGCGGCCGCGGCAACCATCTGCTCGACTTCAGTGTCCCGGGCGACTGCGGCGCGGCGTCGTTGGTATTCATCAACCGTGCGTGACGGGCTCCAGGCCACGGCCTCCGGTTTGGTGGCCAACGTGGTGCGGAAGCCCACCGAGGAGTAGTACTGGGCATCGGCCACAGCTTGGGTCTTGAGGGACTTCAGCTGTGCCACGCGCTCCTTGAGATTCGCCTGGCGTTTCAGCGCTTGATTGACATCGAGCTTGGCCATCAGCGCACCTTCGATCGCAGGCTCCAGTAGGCTCTTTGAGCCTTACCCAGCGGTGACGCCTGCAGGGCAGCCAGGCGCTTGGTCAAATATTCGTTCTTCTCACGCTCTGCAGCCAATGCGTCCTTGTGCCGATTCAGCTCTGATTCCAGCCACCAGATCTTCTTCTGCTGGGGGTCGTGCTTCTGCCTGTAGGCCTTGTTCTTGGCCTTGAGCTTCTTGATCTCCTGGTCGCGGCTCATCAGGCCGCTGAGAAACCCGATCTCCTTCTCATAGCTGCTGGCCAGCTCGCCGGCCAGGGAGGAAACATCGTGGGATTGGGTGCGCAGCACCTCGCGCAGTTGTTGCTGTTGGGGGGTCAATTCCTGAGCTTCGCTCATGCCGGATCCTTCCCTTGCTCTCCCGTCAGGGCATTGTCCAGGTCTTGGAATACTGTCGGCTCGGCCATGGTGTTGTCCACAAAAGCGAACGCAGTGGTCAGCAATTCCCTGCGGGCATCGGGATTGGCCTGCAACATGGCGATCCGCTCACTCATGTCTTGGAGCGAGGACACCAGCCAGTCCCGGGGGTATATCCGATCAGCCCCCGGCCACGCCAGGGACACCGGTACGGCTCCCGAGGCAGCACCGTCGGGCAGGGTCAGGTGGAAGGACTCCAGATCACTCACGGACAGTGCGTAGCCGATCCCTTGGAACCACTGCGCCATGTCGTCCCCGTGTGGATCGAACACAACGACGTCGTCGCGTCCCACCCGCTGTTTGAGCGCCTCGATTCGGGCGTAGCACTGGTTGTACCAGGCCATTTCGTCTTCGCGACGCAGCATCCAGGCGTAGTCCTCGGGGCGTTTGCCTTTGATCCGCAGCCGCCACCGGCAATCGCGCTGGGCAAGATCCTCGATCACGGTCACGGCGCGATCCAGCCTCTTGATCTGGGGAACGATACCCACCAGACCCAGGGTGAATTCGGCCTCCTCCGACTTGGGCGCCGCCAGTTCTTTGGCCCGCACGAAGTTGGGGATCACACACGCCTTGGATCGTGGCACGCCGTGAGAACGGATGGCTGCTTCCCGCATCAGTTCCCCCACGAACACGTACTGATCCACGGCCTGGTGATTGATCTGGCTCAGATACGGGCGACGGAGTTCTTGGGCGTGCACCCGCACCACCAAGCGTTGCCCGGGGCGGACGCGCTGTGAGTACCACACAGCGTTGCCCAGACCCCATTCGCAGAACACGGTGTCGGCCTGGGCCAACAGCTCCTGAGAGCGGGCGGGATCGTGCTCCACGTGGTTCTCCCACTGGTCGATCAGCACTCGGTGACCCTGCCCCTGAAGGTGATCGATCCACGGTTGAGCAAATTTGAGATCGTGACCTGCGATCAGGACGGCTCCGGCATCCTTGCGGTTTTCGACCTGCTCGCGGATTGCGTCGTCACCTGCGACTGCGTGCTGGGAGGAGGCGCGGGGAACGGTGAGATTCACCGGGTTCTGAGCGGCCGCCATGGCCTGGCCCACCGCCCCCGGACCCGATTCCGTGCCGAGCAGCTGCCTGCAAAGCACCATGCCACCGGACCGATCTTGCGCGGCGGGACCCGGCACCGCGATCTTGCGACCGTCTGCCGCATCTGTGCCACGGTGCCGGGAGACCAGAGCGTCCCAGGACCCCCACAAGCTCGCGTAGAGCAGGTCCTCGGCCCAAGTGCGTCCGGCATCCGCGGGGATCTCGGCCCACCACGTGACCGTCTCCGGTATCGGCTGCCCTGCATCCAGCACGGTCACCCCACGTGCCCTGGCCAAGGCCCGGTGGTGCTCGGATGCGCCGTCGGCACGGACCGCGGTGGGAGGTACGGACTGGTTGAGCACGCGTTCGAAGTCACCAGCCAAGGCGTCGGATCCCCAGGCAGGCAGCTGGATTCCGGCCACGCGTACACCGGCCGTCCGAGCCATCAGGATCAACGCCGATGACACGGTGTGGCTGCGCAGCACGGCACGCATCTGCATCCAGGCTTCGGCCAGGTGCTCGTCGGGGTCGTTGGCCCACCCGCCCAGGAAAGCCCGCCAATACATGGGGTTGTTCGTGTTGGGAATTTGACCGTCAAACACCTCGGTGATGGCCCGCGACCAGGCGGAGATCAGAACCCCGCCACTGGCGGCGATCTCCACCACACGTCGGGAAAACATGGTGGGTGAATCCGCCACGGAGTTCACGTTGAGATTCGCCATGTGGGATTTGTAGCTGTCCAGGACCTGGTCGTAGGGCAGGGCACCGTGGACGTCGTCGGCGAACTCCGGTGGGAATCGGTAGGGCGAATCCGGGATGGCCAACTGACGGTCATAGATCACCAGCCCGTGCTCCTTGGCTGCGCGCAGCAACTCCGTGAGCTGAGCGGAGCGTTGCGCGTAGCGCTCGCCGTAGAACGTCCCCGCGTAGGCCACGGTGTCTTCGTACGGGCGGTTGCTGGGCAGCGGGTTGTGCACGGCGGGGTCGGCGTAAAACGGCAACGACGACGCCGTGACCGCTGCCCCGTCCGCTCGGGTGTGCGCCTCGGCCAAGTAGCGCGTGATCATCTCCGCATCGGTGGTGAACACATGGTCCACGCGCGCTCCCGTGGCCCGGAACCTTTCGATGTGTACCGGGTCCTCCTTGTTCCAGAACACCGTGGGAACACCACGGTCACGGCACAGCGCCAACAACTCACGCAAGGATGCGTCCTCGTCCTCCGAATAGTACCCCACCCCCCGGTGCCACTGACCGTCGTTGCCGCTCCAGGCTGATTCGATCAGCACCAGGTCCAGTTGGCCGTCGATCTGGTCCCGGAAACCACCGCGGTCCAGAGGCACGATCGTGGCGGCGCGCTGCAGCGTTTTTGTGGTGAACTCATCTGCAATGAGACCGATCCGCAGCTGATCCACGGAACGTGCCACACCGGCGTCGTCGGCGTGGTGCCGCCGAGCCTGTTCATGGAAGCCGCGCACCGTGGTGCCAAGCCTCGACCATTGCCGTTCATCCACGGCCCAGAGTCGGCCGGCACGCCCCTTGGCCGTGCGGAGTTCGGGATCCGTGAGAAGCCTCTGCAAGGCATCGGCCAAGGCTTTGGGATTACCCGCTGCCGCAAGTTCACCGCGCTCCTGCCCCGCTCCCACCAACACCCGATGCGGGGAAACATCGGAGAGCACCACGGGCTTGGATGCTGCGAAAGCCTCCAAGGGCTTCAACGGGGAGACCATTTCCGTGACGGGCAGGGACTTGCGCGGACAGGCCACGATGTCCACGCAGGAAAGCAGCTGGGGAATTTCACCCGATGGACGACGGCCCACAAAACGTACTCGGGACCCCAACTTGTGGGCTGTCTTGTAGGCCTTGAGCTGTTCGTAAACGCCCCCGCTGCCGGCAATGACCATCTGGAAATCCAGTTTGCGGCCGCGCAAGATGTTGGCGGCCTGGACCAGGGCGTCCAGGCCCTCGTAATCCACCAGAGATCCTGCGAATCCGATCACGGGCACATCCAGGGAGATCCCGTGCTTCTTGGCGTAAGCCTCATCGCGCGGCAACGGTAGGAAGGACTCGGTGTCCACGCCATTGGGCAGCAGCTCGATGCGTTCCGCGGGCACTCCGCGCCGGACAAGCTCATCCTCTGTTTCTTGGGTGATGGCCAGGACCTGATCGGCCTGGGAGGCCACAAAAGCCTCCATCCGGGCCTGCCACGCATAGCGGTCGGTCTGCTCCCAGCCCTCTTTGGCCGAAGCTTCCGTGACCTCCCACAAGCCGCGGACCTCGTAGACGAACGGCACACCCAAGCGCCTGGCGGCGATCAAGGCCGGTAGACCGTTGAGGAAGTTGGACGCGGCCTGGATCAAAGTCGGGCGGCGCAGGCGCGCCTCCCGAACGAACGCATCCGCGGCCACCTGGACGTAATCATCCGGGCGCAAAGTGTTGAGATCGCCTTCGGGCAGGTGGACGTACTCCACCCCGTCCATGGACTGCACTTCACGACGACGTCGGGTGGGCTTGTCGGCGGCCGAACTCATGTCCCACGGGTAGCCGGCACGTGCCGTGACGAACACATCCGCGCCGGCTGCCCGTAACCCGTGGA
This sequence comes from Kocuria subflava, assembly GCF_012163155.1. Taxonomy (GTDB): domain Bacteria; phylum Actinomycetota; class Actinomycetes; order Actinomycetales; family Micrococcaceae; genus Kocuria; species Kocuria subflava. The sequence continues at coordinate 24,904 of NZ_JAAVUN010000012.1, read as the reverse complement.
CCACCCCGCGGGTACGGATGCTGTAGCCGTTGGAGTGATAGACGGGGGTTGAGTACGCGCAGTACATCACCCTGTCGGCCTCCGGCACATAGGCGGGACCGGGGGACCTCTGCGCAACGATTCGGTCGAGGACTTCTTCAAGTCGCGCGGTGCCGCGAATCTTGCCCACCAGTTGGGCCTGCCCTGCCGTCATCTCCGGTAGCAGCTCAGTGTGGCAATCGATCAGTTCCAGGCAGTCTCGAATCCTGCCCTCCCGGTACCACATCCGGTTGAGCACGGCCGCCAGCCACGTGGAACTGGGCTGGGTCTCCAGCAGGTTCATCAGGGCCGAGAGATCCAACTCCGCAGGTGGGGTGTTCGGCTCCGGGGTGGCTGGGCCGGCTTCTGCGCTGGATTCTCCGGTGGTTTCTGCGCGACCGTGGGCCGCTGTCTCGGAGGGTTCGGGGTCCGTGCCCGTTGAACCGGATTGCCCAGCCGTTCCGGGGGACTTCTTCTCTTCACGCTCCTTGAGTTGCCTGCTCAGCTTGCCCTTGGCGACGGTTTCGGCCTTCAATGCCGTCTGCAGTTGTCTGACCTGGGCCGTGAGGTGCCGCACCCGTGCCTGCTGGGACTCCAACTGGGCAAGGGTGTCTTCGGGTGAGCGTTGAACCTGTGTCCTCAGCAGGCGCCGGGTGTGCCGGGGACTGCGGCGTTCGTCGTCGTGCACTGGCGATCCTGGGCTCAGCGCCACAGGCCCTTGGTGTCCACAACTTCCTTGCCGGCCAGTGCGGTGGCGGGCAGATCCTTGAACTCGTCGTGATCCACCAGCAGCAGCACCACGTCGGCGCGGTCGATCGCCTCACGGTATTGGGCGAATTCGATGTTGGCCACACCCTCCAGGGACTTGGGCAGGCTGGTGACATTGGGCTCGACGGCCAGCACCGTGGCGTTCGGAGCCGAGGCGGCCAGTTGTTTGGTGATGTTCACGGCAGGTGATTCGCGCAGATCATCGATGTTGGCCTTGAACGCCAGACCAAGAGCAGCGATCACGGGGGATTCCTTGTGTGATGCGGCTTCCTTGACCTTGTTGATCACCCAGTGCGGCTTGCCGTCATTGACCTCGCGCGCCGTGCGAATGAGGTTCGAGTTCTCCCGGTCGGAGGAGACGATGAACCACGGGTCCACCGCAATGCAGTGTCCGCCAACGCCGGGCCCGGGCTGCAAGATGTTCACGCGCGGATGGTGATTGGCCAGTTCGATCAGTTCCCAGACGTCGATCCCGAGCTTGTCGGAAATCAGCGACAGCTCATTGGCGAAGGCGATGTTGACGTCACGGAAAGAGTTCTCCGTGAGCTTGGCCATCTCGGCGGTGACGTCGTCGGTCTCCAGCAGTTCGCCCTTGCAGAACGTCTCATAGACCGCCCGACCGCGCTTGGCGGCCTCCGGGGTCATGCCGCCGATGATGCGATCGTTGGTGATCAACTCCTCCATGGCACGGCCGGGCAGGATGCGCTCGGGGCAGTAGGCCAGGTGGATCAGCTTCTTCTGTCCTGCCGCCGCTTCCTCGGGATCAACGGTCAGATCCGGGCGAGCTGCGATCAGAACCTCCGCCAGCTTGCGGGTGGTCAGCGGCGGTGAGGTGGACTCCAGGATCACCAGCTCGTCGCCCTCCAGCAGCGGCGCGATATTGGCCGCTGCGGCCTCAATGTAGGAGGTGTCGCCTTCGTAGTTCTCCTTGAACGGAGTGGGCACCGCAATCACATAGGCGTCACCGGACTGCATCTCGGTGTGGGCCGTCAGGTTGCCTGAGTCGACGGCCTTCTTGAGCTCCTCCTCCAGCCCCGGCTCCACAATGGTGACTTCGCCGCGGGAGACCCGCTCCACCACGGATGTGTTGACGTCAACGCCGCGGACCTGAACGCCGCTGTTGGCCAGGGTCACAGCAGTGGGTAGGCCGATGTAGCCCAGGCCGACGAACACGACGGTTTGCTGATTGTGCGCCATGGAGGGGGTTTCCTTCGCGATAGGGATCAGTTGGGTGGCGGACCGCCGCGGTGGTGGGCGACCACATTTGAGGTGACAGATCTGGGGGGGAGGCCAAGTTGGTTAGGTCATCATATCCGCACGTGATCCAACCAGTCCCCCATTGAGGTGACAACACCGGTGGACACGATGTGTTGGTCCGTCACATTCCAGGTGTGACCGTGTCCACCACGGAACTGACGGAAGTTGAATCGGTCCGATGCGTAGACCCGGTATCCGTGGTCGATCACCTCGGCCAGGAAAGTGCTGTCCTCACCCGTGGTGCGGTGCTGGAACGGGTGGGCCTCGAACAGCTCCCGGCGGCCCAGAATCGTGGGTCCCATGACGAAATCCGTCCACCGATGCTCACGTTCGGCAAAGCGCAGCAAGGTCAGATCGTAGGACTCCACGTACAGGTAGCTGGCCTGCTTGCCCACCACATCGGCGCCGGTCACGCGCATGACGGCCAGTTGATCGCGCAAATAGTTGGGTCCGTACCAGTCGTCGTCGTCCATCTTGGCGATCACCGCACCGTGGGACACGGAGACACCCGCGTTGAAGCACTCCCCCAAGGACCACTCCTGCGGCGCCGTGACAACCTCAACCTCGGGGATCCCGAAGGCCCGCGCCTGATCGGAGAGCGAATGTTGATCCGGATCGAAACCGTGGCAGACCACCACGAGTTCCAACTCCACCTCCACCTGGGAGCCGATGGTCTGGATGGCCTGGGTCAGGTTCTGCGGGCGATTGGTGCACAAGATCGCTGAAACCGTGGGCTTGGCGGGCAGCCACGGGGTGCCGTCGTCGCGCGGGCCCAAAGCGACCTCCAGCACGGTGGCCGCGCGGTGGGTGTAGGTGTGCTCATCCCAGATGCGCCGTTGTGCCTTGCGCACGGTGCGATCGGCCAGTTCCGGGCTACGTACCAGAGTGCGTACGACGTCGGCCGCCGCGGCCCGGTCCGCCACCACCGGCAGCTCATCCTGTGGGAAGTACTCCCCCACGGCCGCCGACGGCGTTGAAACCACCGGTGTTCCGCGGGAGATGATTTCAAAAATGCGTCGGGCACACATGGAGGGTGAATCCACCACGGAGTTCACGTTCAGGAACACCTTGTAGGCCTGGTAGGCGGTGAGCATTTGCCGGTAATTGAGGGAGCCCACGACGTGTTTGTTCAGCGGCGACGGGAATTGATAGCGGTCATCGTCTCCTAGATAGCGGGAGAAGATCTCCAGTCCACGGCGCATCTTGGGTGAAACATCCGCGGCGCCCCCCAACAAGAGGTCCATCTGTTCGCGGCGTTCCGGGAACTTGTGAGCGAAGTACATGCCGCCAAAGGCGACGTCGCGATCGTGGAAGCCATGGGCGGGGCGCGCGGGTGAATGCACGGCCGGCTGTGCTGCGAATGCCAGAACTCCTACCCGGTCATGACCCAGGTCGCGCCGGTAGTGCTCCACGCGATTGACGTCAGAGGTGAACACGTGGTCGAACAGCCCGGCGCATTCCAGGAAATCCGCGTAATGCGGAGGGTCTTCCTTGTTCCAGAACACGGTGGGAATGCCCCGGTCCTTGCAAGCCTGGATCAGGTCGCGGAAGGGCTGTTTGACGCCGGAGGCACCCGTTAGCTGGTACTGCCATTGGTCGTCGTTGCCGTGCCACGCGGATTCCACGAACAAAAGGTCGGGCCGGTGGGCGTCCAACTGCTCCTGCCACCCCTCCCGGCGCAGCGGGATCTGATTCCACTCGTGCCCGAATGCCTGGGCGGAGAAGTCGTCCAGAATCGTGGCCACGGCCACGTGCGGATAAGGACGTTTCCACTCGATGGGCAGCTTGGCCTCGGCAAACGTGACACGCCCCGCCGTCGTCGTGGTGGACGAGGCGGTCACTGCGGGTAAGTTCCTCCGCCGGAGATACTTGCGCACTTGAGCCGGTCCTCCTCGGCGCAGGTGCCAGACGGCAGTGCGGGTCTCATCCAGGTAGTCGCGTGCCATGGCTGTCAGGGATCGGTTGCTCACAGGGAACCACCCATCCACGCCAGGGGCCGGTACTGGCCTGCGCATTCGTCACGGAAAGCACGCGCGCTGAGCAGATTGCCATCGGCCAGCAAACCCATGTACTTGTCGTACCGGTCCACCACGTCCTTGGTGTCACCGTCCATGACCACGTGGCCGTCGTCGATCCACACCACCCGCGTGCACAGGTTGCGGATCTCGCTCATGGAGTGGGAGACGAACATGACGCAGCCCGCGTTCTTGCGGATCTCCTGCATGCGGGCCTGACCGCGGGCCTGGAACTGGGCGTCGCCGGTGCTCAAGGCCTCGTCCAGGATCAACACGTGAGGGTTCGTGGCGGTGGCCACCGCGAAGCGCAGGCGCGCGGCCATTCCGGAGGAGTAGGCCTTCATGGGCCAGTACAGCGCCTTGCCCAGGGCCGCGATCTCCACGAGTTCATCGAATACCTCGTCCACTTCACCCGGCGTCATACCTTGGGCCAGGCACCCGAGCCGAATGTTGCGATCACCCGACAGCGCCGGGACCAAGGCCACGTTGACTCCCAACTTGGCGGGTCGATCCACCGCCCAGACCCGACCGTTGGTGGGGTTCATCTGCCCGGCCACGATGTTCATCAAGGTCGACTTGCCTGACCCGTTGCGCCCGATGAAGCCCACGAACTCGCCTTGTTCGATCAGCAGCCGCACGCCCGTGAGCGCATGGTTCTTCACGATCGGTGGTCGACCGAGTGCTCGGCGGGCCAGGCGACGGGCACCGTGGACCTGGTCCTCTTCCTCCGAGCCCGTGCTGGTCACCGTGTAAACCATGGAAACGTCGTCGATCACCACGGCGGGGCGGATCGCCGCTGCCTGAGGTTGGCCGGAGTGCCGGTCTCCGGGCCGTGGACGCGGGGTCTCCGGGGTGGAGGCCTTGGGGTCTTCGAAGAGTGAGTCAGCGGCGTTCATTGGCATAGCTCTCCTCGTTGCGCCAAAAGGCGATGAGTCCCAACAGCCAGACCCCACCGGCCCAGACCACCAGCAGGGACCACTGCTCCATCGACGGCAAGGTGTCGTAGAGCATCACACCGCGCGTCATCTGCAGGATCTGATAGAGCGGGTTGAGGTGGAACAGCGCCAGGATCGTGGCATTGTCCGTGAAACGGGAGGGTTCATAGAACAGTCCCGAGGAATACATCCATAGGCGTGTGACCACCGCCATGATGTTGCCGACGTCCGGGATCTTGTGCACCAGCGGGGCGAACAGCATGCCCAGGCCCCAGTTGAAAACGGTTTGGAGCAGGAAGATGGGGATCACCAGCAACCAGTGCAGACCGACCCTTTCGGACGGTGGAACCACCAGCACCAGCGCAAACATGGCGGCAAGGACGTACAACTGGCTCAGTGCCTGACGCACGTTGATCGCCAGCGGCAGGGCCGCCCGTGGAAAGGAGAAGCCACGGATCAGGTTCTGGCCGTTGGCGATCGATCGCGCCCCCGCCACGAAAGACCGGGTGGTGTAGAAGAACATCATGAAGCCGATGATGATGAACCCGGTGAAGTTCTCGATCCCCCTGTTGGTCTGCAGCAGCAGCCCGAAGATCAGGTAGAACGTGAACCCGAACAGGATTGGGTTGAGCACCAACCACACCTTGCCCAACACGGTGTGGTCCTGGCTCACGGCCAGGCGCACGCGGGCGTCATAGATCACGAAATGCCGAGCACCCCACAAGCTGACCAAATAGTCCAGAAGGGGTGGGCGTGCGCCGACGGGTTTGAGGTCGGAGGAGTCGAAGGCCACCCGCCCGGGGGCGTCACCGATCACGGTCTGAGGTCCTGCACTCCAGGGGGCGTCTTGGGCGGTGGAACGCGAGCCCCCGCGCGAGGAGGACCGCGTGGTGCGCTCAGATTCGTCACCATGCCGTGCACTCACGCTGTTCTCCTAGGTGTCGTCCCCGAAATGGCGTCCGTTGATGTGGCACGAGTGAGCCGCAGGTACTGGGCGAGGGTGCCCGCAGCCACAGCCGACCAGGTTCGATGCTCCAGGACCGCCTTCCGGCCAGCTTGACCGAGTCTAAGCGCCAGCCCCCTATCCGCCCACAATTTCATGATTGCGTCGGCCAGCGCACCAGGGTTCTCGGCGGGCACCAGCAGTCCCGTCACCCGATCCTGGACCGACTCGGCGATCGCGGGTAAATCCGATGCGATCACGGGCACCGCACTGGCACTGGCTTCCACGATCTTCAGCGGAGTCACGGCACGGGTCACGGCGCGATCCCTGCGCGGAACCACAAAGACATCCAGCGCCCGTTGCCACTGGCGGGCCTCCGACCTGGACACTCGGCCCACGAATGCCACACGCTGGGCCACCCCGAGCCCGCGGGCCAGTTCCTGCAAACCGGGCCGCGCGCTGCCTTCGCCCACAATCACCGCGGTGATCCCGGGCGGTAGATCAACCATGGCCCGAATCAGATCGTCCAGGCCTTCGTAGTCCACCACGCTGGTGACGGAGCCGACCAGGAAGGATTCGCCACTGATCCCCCACCGGTCGAGATCGAGCCGGGCGCGAACCCCGGCCACCGTCTCCGGTTCGGGTTCGTAGTCCGCACCCACGGCGTTGGGCACCAGACGGACGCTGCCGGAGTCCACTGCACCTTGGGTGATCTCCTGGATCCGGTTGGCCATGGCACCACCCAAAGCGGCGACGTCGTCGGCTTGGCGAGCCGCCTCCGCCTCCCGTGAGGTGAAGCAGCGGTAGCGTTCCGAAGAAGCTGCCACGGCCGGGCGCCGTGAAGCCCAGGTGTCGGCCAACTGTCCACGGACCTCGTAGACCCACGGGATGCCGAGCACCTCAGCCACCTCGCGTACCACCAGAGCGTTGACGAAATGCGTGGTGGTGTGCAGCACGGCCGGTCGGGTCAGGAGGCACAGCGCCAGCAGGTCGCGGGCGAACAGTTCCAGCCGACCCGTGGCGGTAGTGGGAAGCGTGGGCGGATTGATGCGGTGGTATGTCACGCCGTCGATCACGTCGTAGACCGCCGCGCCCAGCTTGCCCACCTGAACCGGATATCCGGGGCGGGTCACCGCGTGAACACGCCACCCCTGTTTCGCCTGGGCGCTCAGCAACGAATGCGATCGCAGTGCGTATCCGCTGGAGGTGTGCGGAACGGAGTTGGTCAGCACATGAACAACGGTTTGCTCCCGGGGCCGGTAGGTGGTCGTCACCATTGGCAGGTCCTCGCCCAAGAGCCCGGCCAACCTGGGGCGCGCGCCGTGAAACTGGGCGCGTTCATCGACCAGGCGCTCCAATTGCCGGCGTTCCCCGGCAGTGGCGCGCCCCGTGAGCCATGCCCGCTGCAGTTCGACGACGGCGGAGCTCATCTCCCCCAGGTACCAGTCACGGCGAGCCCTGGTACCGGCTGCCCCGCGCAACTTCTGTGGGACCTGGCTGGTCAGACGAAAGGCGTGGTCCACGGAGTCCACCGCCAGCGCCACCTCGGCCAGCCGTCGCAGACCACGCCGCTGGCGAGCGGTACGCGGCTGAACCCGGGACGCGGCATCGAACAGGTCTTCCAACTGCTGCTCACGCCCCGTGATGTGAAGTCCCACGGCCCCGATCGCCGGGGTCCAAGCGGTGGTGCGGCTCAGCGGGCGGGCTATGCGTTGTGCCACGGGGGTGGGCAGGCGCCGCGAGACCTGCAGGGCGAATACCACGGGGTCCGTTCCCGTGTGCTCCCACACGGTTGAGAGGACCAGTCGCAGATGCGCGCCCCAAGGGATTCTCCCGTGATGATCAGCCACGGGTAGGGTCCCTTCGCTCGGCGAACTCGGGGATTGCGCCTTGAGCAGGTGGCGCGTGGTCAGCCTGCGTAGCCCCTGCAGCCACTGTCGCCCCGGCAGCCCCTGTAGCCCCGGCGGCCTCGGCAGGCTTTGCAGTCGACGCGCTTGGCGCAACACGGGACAGCAACCCGCGCAACAGCGCGTCATACTGCCCGGCCAGATCTTTGTAGTCGGCGTGGTTGGCAACCCACAGTCGTCCGGAGTCCTTGACGTCCAGAAGGGTGCGGTCTGCAGCCAGTTGCCGCCACACCCTGGCAATGTCCTCGGCGGTGCCGTTGGCAATGTGGCCGGCCCCCGAGTCTTCGAGCACCCGTGCCGCCTCTCCCTTGACCACACCGGTGACATGGCGGCCAACGGCCAGGACCTCGTAGGTCTTGGAGGGGATCGTCGCCTCAAAGGACTTCCAGTCGTCGCGTAGCGAGATCACCAAGGAGTCGGCCTGCTCGTACAAGGCGAAGACGTCCTTGCGGAACACAGGGTCCAGGAATCGGACCGGCACCCCGGTGCGGGCGGCGTGGGCCACAAGGGAAGCCTTCTGGGACCCTTGCCCCACCATCGTCAGGTGCATGCTGCTGCCCACCAGACCCGCCGCGTCGATCAACCGCTCCAGGCGCTGGCTTTCGCCGTGGTTGCCCAGGTACAAAACCTCAAGGTGAGCACGTGGCGGGACCGGTGGCAGCAGTGGTGTGCGCGACAGTTGCACCCCGTTGCGCACGGTGACCACGCTCCCCACACCGCGCTCCCGGAGGGTCTCGGCAAACCCTTCGGTCACGGTGACCACCGTGTCGGCCTGGTTCTGGACAAACTCCACAGCCCGGTTGATCACCTTTTGGGCCAGGCCCAGCGCCACCCCGGAGTCGGTGACAAGGTTCGGCCACGCGTCACGCATCTCCACCACCAGGGGCACCCGCCACAGCTTGGCCGCACACCATCCCGCGGCAAGCAGGGGCAGCGACGGTGCGGTGACGACGACGACGTCTGGGCGCGGCGTCGTGACTGCTCGCAGTCCGCTGCCTGTAGCGGTGAACACTTGGTCCACCAGCTTGCTGAATCGGTCATCGCCTCCGGTGAGGTACGGCACCCGTCGAATCCGTTCCCCGAGGGGCCCGAGCTGGGTTCCCCACACCCGACCGCGAGTGCTGCGGGTGTAGTCGGGACCGTGGCTGTAGTGGGCCACGGGTGTCACCACCGTGACCTGCCAGCCTCGGGTGCGCAGGTGGCGGATCAGGGACTGCCAGCGCCGTTGCGGAGGGGAATGCTCTGGCCAGTAGGAGTGGGTGAGGAGGAGGACATTCATGGGGGTGGTCCTGGGTGACTCGGGCAGACCCGTGGGGGCAGAGGATCTGCTCGGCGAGTCCTAGAGGCCGCTCCCGTCATCATCGCTGTGCTGGGCGTAGTAGTCATCCAACGTGCCGTCGTCGATGGCTTCACCCACTTGCTGCATGGCCTCCTGATCGGCAATCACGATGGACTGTCCGTCTGCGGAGGTACCCACACCGTTGGTGGGAACCGTGAACATGTGGATGTCCGAGTTGGTGGTGCCCACCAGATCCGGGACGAGTCCTCGGATGTACCCGGAGTCCATGCCCTCGGACACCGTGAGGTAAGGGGAGATGGTTTCCACGACGTCGGAGATCTTGCCGGGATTGGCCAACGTGGACGGCTCCAAGAACCGGTCAAGCACGGCCCGGATGTAGGCCCGCTGATTCTCCACGCGGGTGTAGTCGCTGTCCGTGAATGCGTGGCGTTCGCGCACGAAGGTCAGCGCCGTGGCCCCGTCCATGGTGGTGGGCCCTGCGGTGAACTGCGTGCCGTCATCGGCGGTGAAGGATTCGGGGACATCAACGGTGACCCCGTCCAGTGCATCGGTCATGCCTTCGAACCCGGCGAAGTCCACGGCCATCACCTCATCGATGTGCGTCCCGAACAGACCCTCAAGGGTCTCGACCATCAGCGGCATCCCGCCGTTCTGGTAGGCGGCATTGATCTTGGCCTCGCCGACTCCGGGGATGTCCACCCAGGTGTCGCGCATGATGGACATCACGTACACCTCGCCGCCGTCAGCGGGGATGTTCAGCAGCATGATGGAGTCCGCGCGTTCGCCCTCTCGGCCACCTTCCCCACCGCCTTCGGGCCGGGCATCCGATCCGAGCAGAAGGATCGTGGTGCCTTCGGTGTCTTCGGGCCGGTCTCCTTCCGGAAAGGCGGAGGCGGAAGGCACGGCCGTGACGTTGTCGTCGTAGCTACGGCTCAGGGAGTTGACGTAGATGAAGATCGCTGCCACCACGCCGATCACGACCACCAAGAAAAAGATCAAGAACCCCAGCAGGACCTTCCGCCCGGTGCGCTTGGGGCGTTCGTTGCGGGTGTCATCCGCCGCGTTCTGCGATGAGTCGCCGAACAGATCATCTTGGATGTCGCGGGCCATGGGCACGTCCTCCGGTTCGTGGGACAGTGTGGGTGGGGATTAGGTGAGGTCACCCTAACCCACGGCAGGAGACAGTGTCGGCCAAGTGGTGGACACCTTCCTGCTCAGCGGTGATTGTTCCATCATATGGGTCTGGTCGAAATCACTGACACGCTGCCGGGCTCGATCGTGGTGTGGATGACGCTGTCACCCTCTGCCACCCCGCTGACCTCGCTCTGGATGTCCGGAGGCATCAGCGGCAGGCCGTAACCGTCCACCGACGGCGCGCCGTCGGGTACCGCAGTTATCGCCCCGCGCACATCCAGCGCCACCCCGTCGGCATCCTCGGTTGTGGGACTTTCGGCCGATGGGTGACCGTCGAACAACGTGGTCTCCGGGTAGTTGTCGCGAAGATCGGATCCGCCGAAGGTGGTTTGCCGCGCCCCGGCGACCCCGTGCGGAAGATTCAACGTGACAGCTTGGGCCTGGGCCTGCTCGGGGTCACGGAAGTCCACCAGGATCACCGAGGTGGAACCGTCGTCGTGAGCGATCGCGTAGGTCACAACATCGCGAGCCTGCGCGCCGGGACCCGATTCCCCGCCGTCGGCCGGCGTGACCGTGGTGTTGCGGAACTCACCGGTGGGTAGTGAGCCCACCACCGCCAACGCCAGTCCGTTGGTCCGTGGAACAAGAGCATCGCCCGGGTTCTGAACGGTCCCTGAGGCGCAGATCACCGACATCGGCGGTCCGCCCTTGCACGGCAGCAAGGACGAGTGAAAGTCCACCCGGTCCACCCCGAGCAACTGGGCGCGCAGTACGTAGTCCGCCGTGTAGAGCCCGGCCGCAAGCGTTTCGGTCAGTTCATTGGACCCGGAACAGGAGGAGGCCGAGGTCTCCGTGACCCACGTGTCCATCTGAGCCCGGTCGGCCAACTCCACCGCCCGGCCCAGCAAGGTGTCCACTCGATCGCGGGTCTGCTGGGACACGGTGTTCTCGATGGTCGGCTCACTGCCCGACTGGAAACCCGTGTCATCCGGATCGCCGCACTCGGACAGCGGATACTGGTGCACCGCCAGGACCGTGTCCCTGACACCGGCCTCCGTCACCGTGCGCCACCATTCGGCGTCATAGGCACCGGGACCCACGATCGTCGTTTCCGGGACCTCGGCCCGGATGGCCTGGACGTAGGAACGCCACTGACTGCGGAACTGATCGGTGTCCCAGTCAGCGTCCTTGATGCTCAGGGGATTGTCCTCACCCAAGGCGTAACCGTTGGGTTCATTACCGATCATCACACCCACCAGACGGTCTCCCAGGGCCGTGTGGGCGTGACCGACCATGGATGCGGCACGTTCGGGATCGCCGTCGGCCAGATTGACGCTGAGGATCACATGAGCGTCGGTGGCCTGTGCCAGTTCCGCCAGGCGGGCAAGGTCCTCCGGGGTCACCGTGGTGATGCGCTCGCCGGAGCGTAGGGGCCAATCCTGGGGAGCAGTTTCCTGGGAGTCGGTGAAGAAGAGTCGCCGGTCCACCGAATTGCCACCGAACCGTAGTGTCGGCTGGTCCAGTTGCTTCAGGATGCGCACCAGGTCCGGGTTCTCGGCGCTGAGCCGATCATCGGCAAGATCGGTGGCCTCGAAGGATATTCCCGCGCCTGCAGCCGTGTACTGGGTGCCCGTGCCGGCACCGCCGATCCCAACCGTCAGTGCGTCGTCGTCAACCGACCCCGTGGTTGAGGCGGTGGCCGTTGCGGGATCGCGTTGCTCGGCGATCCAGGCCATGGGGTCATCAGGGGGCGGGCTCAACGGCCACGGATCCCCGGGCTGCGGGGATGCAGGCTCCTGGGGCTGTTCGGAGCCGCAGCCGACCAGCAGGAGCAGCGTAACCAAGCCGAGAGCCGTGCCGGCCCGGACCCTGCGGGAGACGGGTGCGTGCGATCGGACGGGCGTTGCGGGCAAGAGACGGCGCGTTGGTGTGGACAGATGTGGGGGGTGCATCACATGCAGCCTAGCGGGACAGGCGGGAGAGCCGGCCCGTTGTCGCCGATCCTGGCACGAACGCGGCGGTGGTCACCGCAGAATCGCAGTTACCACCGCCGTGGTGGGAGCAAGCCCCCCGTTCGTCGTGTGGCCACCCGGGGTGGGTCCGAAACCCTTGCCCTGGGTGGCGGGAACGGATCAGTTGGAGGGCTTGCCGAAGTTCTTGAAGCGAGCGTTGAAGCGCTCCACGCGGCCGGCGGAGTCCATGATCCGCTGCTTGCCGGTGTAGAACGGGTGAGACTCGGAGGAGATCTCAACCTCGATCAACGGGTACTCGTTGCCGTCCTCCCACTGCTCGGTCTTGGCCGAGGTGGCGGTGGAGCGGGTCAGGAAAGTCTTGCCGGATGCCAGATCGCGGAACAGAACCGGGTGGTAATCCGGGTGGATGTCGTTCTTCATGAGCGTGAATTCCTTGGCTCTTGGGTGACTGGATTCTGCCAGGCACGATGACGCTGGGTTGCGGGTGTCACGGAGGACACCAGCCGAAAAGTCTACACCAGGGGTCTCCGGGGACTCAGGGGTCCGCGCACGGCGCGGGCAAGATCACAAAAACATCACGTCAAAGCCTGCGATCTGCGGGTTCATTTCGTAAGGTGGTCTGGGTCAGTTGACTTTGCATCATCTGACAGGACTTCCCCCGGTCCCAGTTCCCCCCAGTTCCCAAGGATGCATCTCCCCATGCCATTGCCTTCTCGGTTCCCCCACGCCCTCTTACGCCCCAGCGCCGCCCTGAGTTTGACCGTGGCACTGGTGGCAGCACCTCTGATCGGTGCCACCGCAGCCACGGCCACAGAAGGTGGTGCACCGGACGGCGTCGTCGAATCCCCCGCACCGAATGCCCTGGACGGTAAGCTCACGGAAGAGCGCGAGTCCGATGCCATTGCGGCCGTCACGGCCGAGGCCACCGATGTTCAGGGGCCCACCTCCCCGGATGAGCTCCCCCAGGACACGGACCGCCTGATGGTCAAGTTCCACGAACCCGCCACGGACGATTCCCTCAAGGAGGACGTGGTGGCCGAAGCCGCTGACTCCGCTGGTGTGGCCCAGGAAGCCGGGCTGAGTGAGTCGGAAACCCCGGAAACCATCAACACCCTGGATGACGGCACTGACGTCATGGCCTTCCAGGACACCCTGGATCCACAGGCCCAGGAGGAGCTGATCACGGAGCTGGAAGCGGACCCGCGTGTGGACTACGCCGAACCGGACCGCCTGGCCCTGGCTGCTGCCACCAATGACCCCCTGTTGAACCTGCAGTACAACGTGCTGGGCCGCAACGTTCCTGCCGCATGGTCCGGGGCCACGGGGCGCGGCCAGGTGATTGCCGTGGTGGACACCGGAATCTCCAGCCACCCGGACATCAACGGCAAAGTGGTCCAGGGCCGTGACATGACCACCAACTACGGCGGCACGTTCGCCATTGACGGTGACGGCCGTGACTCCGATCCCACCGATCCAGGCGACCGGTACGAGATCTCCGGATGCAATGCCACCTGGCACGGCACACACGTGGCAGGCATTGCCGCAGCCAACACCAACAACGCTCAAGGTGTGGCAGGCGTGGCACGCGATGCCCGCATCATGCCCGTTCGAGTCCTGGGCTCCTGCACCTACGGTTACGAATCAGACATCGTGGCCGGGGTCCGCTGGGCCGCCGGTGCCACGATCGACGGTGTCACTGCGCCCACGCCCGCCACGGTCATCAACATGTCCCTGAATCTGCTGGGCGCATGCAGCACCACCATGCAGTCCGCGATTGACTACGCCTACAACCGCAACGTTCCCGTGGTGGTTTCTGCAGGCAACGCCAACCGGGACGCAGCCAACTACCCGCCGGCCAACTGCGCACGCACCATTGTGGTGGGTGCAGCAGATCAGAACGGGGCACGGGCTTCCTACTCTAACTGGGGGCCTTCCGTTGACGTCCTGGCACCGGGTGGCACCCAGACTGCGCCCATTGTTTCCACCATGAACTCCGGTACCCGCACCTACGGCACGCCCATGTACGGCTACAAGTACGGGACCTCCATGGCCGCCCCCTTTGTGGCAGGCACCGTGGCCATGATGAAGGAGGCCAACCCGTCCCTGAGCGTGGATCAGATCGAGCGCACGCTGAAGACCACCTCCACCGGACAACTCGGCGTTCTGCAGGTGGCACCGAATCGGGCGGTGGCCTCCGTGGCTGCCTCCGGCGCCCCGTTTGCTGACGTGTCAGCCAACAATCAGTTCGCCCGGGAAATCACGTGGGTCCGTGACAACCGCTACCTCAACGGCTGGCCGGATGGCACCTTCCGCCCGCTGAACAAGATCGACCGGGACGCCATGGCCGCCGTGGCCTACCGTGTCTCCGGTTCACCGGCCTTCACTCCCCCGGCGCGTTCCCCCTACACGGACATCTCCACCTCACACCCGTTCTACAAGGAGATCACCTGGGCCCGGAGTGCGGGCATCATGCAGGGCTGGTCCGATGGCACGTTCCGCCCCAACAACAACGTGACCCGGGATGCCACCTCTGCGATCTTCTACCGCTTGGCAGGGTCCCCGGCCTACACGGCACCGGTGAACTCCCGGTTCTCTGACGTGCGGCCCGGGCAGCAGTTCTACCGGGAGATCCACTGGCTGGCAGACCGCGGCGTCACCACCGGGTGGGCTGACGGCACGTTCCGTCCGTTGAACACCACTAACCGGGACGCCATGGCGGCGTTCATCTACCGCTCCTACCGGTAAGGGCCGCGTCTGTCAGGGAAATGACCCGCTGCGCTCACCGCAGCGGGTCATTTCCCTGACAATCGCATGACTACGACGACGACGCCGCGGGTCATCTCCCGCTCATGGCCGCGTCTCCCAGAACGCCACGGCTGAGGCCGCAGCCACGTTCAGCGAATCCACGCCGTGGGACATGGGGATCTTCACCGTCACATCCGCGTGATGGATGGTGGCCTCCCCCAGGCCGTTGCCTTCCGTGCCCAGGATTAACGCCAGCTTCTCCCCGGAGCCACGGACTCGAGCACCCAGTTGGTCCAAGGTCAAGGAGTCATCCTTCAGGGCCATGGCGGCGGTCAGGAACCCGGCGTCCTTGACGGTCTGCAGATCCGCTGTCCAGTGCTCCAACCGCACCCACGGGACCTGGAACACGGTGCCCATGGACACCCGGATGGCCCGCCGGTACAGAGGATCCGCACAGCGCGGGGTCACCAACACTGCATCCACGTCCAGGGCGGCCGCCGATCGGAAGATCGCGCCCACGTTGATGTGGTGTCCGGCTACGATCGGCTGCAAGGAAACCGCGCCTGACCAGGAACAACGGCATAAGCGCTTATCGCATGAGCAATTGGATAGATCATACCGATAGCGACGACTCTGGCTTTTGTATCGCAGTGAGTGAGGATGCCGAAGCGCCGAACTGCGATGAGATCGAGACGGCTCCGGCACTTGTCCAGGTGGCGTGCTGACGGGGATGCGGGCGGTCCTGCAATGTAGGTTGGAACGTCGGACACACCGAGCGAGGTGGTGGTTTCGCCGAACGGTGCCACACTGCGAGATCGCCGAGCATTCGAGGAAGGAGGGGCATTGATGATCAGCAGCCCGTTCAACACGAGCGCGTCCAACTTCGGCAACGCGGCGATGCAGACGGCCGACGTCCCGTGGGACACTCCTGTGAAGATGCGGCTGGGAGCCGACGGGCCCGGTGAGACCGGCGCGTACATCGAGGTCAGCACCACTCGTGGATCCGCCAAGCGGATCCCGATCGACGAGGCACGCTTGTCCGAGTGCCGGCAAGAGCAGGACGGTGCGGCCGGGATCGCGCTGTGCCAGCAACTCGTCGACGACCTGGCCGCGCGGATCAAGACGGCCGTGGCCGAGGCGGTGCGCGGTTGAACGGCCAGGCCGAGATGCTCGAACATGCCGCACCCCTACGTGCCTGGCTGAATGCGCAGATTGTGGCGCGTGAGCGGCTGTGCCGCCAGCGCCCTTCGTGCTGCCCTCAGTCCCTAGACTCTTCATCCCCCGAGGCAAGTCCGCGGAACCGCTCGAAGAATCTGGAGAGCGCTTCGATGACCCGCTTCTTCTTGTCGCCGTGGTTGGACTCGCGGTTGAACCGTGACACTGGCGGCAAGATGCGGGTGATCTCAGTTCCCGCCGTGCGCAGCTGTCCGTCCCGGAACGCCTCATCCACGAACGACTGCGTCTCCTCCAGCTTGAGCTTGTGCGCTTCGATGAGCTCCTGAAGCTCAGCCTCGCGCTTCGCGGAGATATACGACTGCCACTGCTCATCGACCGCGCCCTGCAGCGACACCGACTCGACGAAGTCCTCGACGAGGTCGCGCTTGCTTCGCAGGGTCGGGCTCGCATCGACAGCGCGCGTGATCTCGGCACGGACTTCCTTGTCGTCGCCGTCGCCCTTCTCGGCGCGGAGCTTCTCGACGAGCATAAGGATGTAGTCGACGTTGATCTCGACCTGTTTGACGAGCTCGATTTCGAACACGACGTCGTCGTTGATGACTTCTCTGTCGCTGTCGCGGTCGCGCGTGTACTCGTCGCGGAGCCGCAGGTAGATGCTGGTGTAGTCCTGCCGCTGTCGCTCGGTGAGTGGATCGTTGCCGTCGAAGTCGTCGAACGATGTGAGGATGTTCTGCAGCCGCAGGATCGCGCCGAACAGCTGGATGAAGTCCTTCTGCGCCTGCTCCCCCACGATCTGCTGCCCGATCGGGAAGTGCGTGAGCAGCTCCGTGACCTTGTCGACGTACTCGCCGTAGTAGTCGCCGTACGGTTTCAGCAGGACGACGCCGCGGGCATCCTTGTTGCCGAACAGCTCCAACGCGGCGTTGGTCTCCTCCTCGAGATCGCGGAAGGCGACGATGTTGCCATAGGTCTTCACCGAGTTGAGGATGCGGTTCGTGCGCGAGTACGCCTGGATCAGTCCGTGGGCGCGCAGGTTCTTGTCGACGAACAGCGTGTTCAGCGTCGTCGCGTCGAAGCCGGTGAGGAACATGTTCACCACGATGACCAGGTCGATCTCGCGGTTCTTCATCCGCTGCGACAGGTCCTTGTAGTAGTTCTGGAACCGGTCGGCGCTCGTGTCGTAGCTGGTCCCGAACATGTCGTTGTAGTCCTGGATCGCGTCCTCCAGGAACGAGCGCGTGTCACGGTCGAGCGCATCGGTGTCGAACGCTTCATCATCGAGGATGCCGTCGGCTTCGGCCTCGTTCGCACCGTAGCTGAAGATCAAGCCGACCTTCAGCCGCTTGTCCGGTGGCAGCTCCTCCATCTGCAGTTGGAACTGGTTGTAGTAACGGCGCGCGGCGTCGATCGACGCGGTAGCGAACAGCGCGTTGAATCCGCGAACTCGTTTCCGCTCCTTGAGTGCCTCCGCCTGACGCCGGCCCCGCACCGAGTCGGCGACGTTCGTCACGACTGCGTGTTCGTAGCTGGATGAGCGCTTCGTTTTCTGATCGAAGTGCTCCAGGGTGTATGCCACGACGTCCCGGATCCGACGAACGTCAAGAAGCGCTCGCTCACGGTCGATCGCTGACACCTGTGAGTCGTCGGGGTTCCCGACCTTGATGGTGTTGATGTAGTCGATCCGGAACGGCAACACGTTCTTGTCTGTGATGGCGTCGACGATCGTGTACGTGTGCAACTTATCGCCGAACGCCTGCTCGGTCGTGCGCAGCTGAGGGTTCCCGCCGCTGCCGGCGTTCGCGGCGAAGATCGGCGTGCCGGTGAACCCGAACAGGTTGTACCGCTTGAAGGCGCGTGTGATGTCGGTGTGCATGTCGCCGAACTGCGACCGGTGGCACTCATCGAAGATGATCACCGCGTGGCCCGAGAACACCTCGTGGCCCTTGTTCGCCTTGATGAACGTCGACAGCTTCTGGATCGTCGTGATGATGATCCGCGCGCCGGGGTCCTCGAGCTGCTTCTTCAGGATCGCCGTCGAAGCGTTCGAATTCGCCGCGCCCTTCTCGAACCGGTCGTACTCACGCATCGTCTGGTAGTCGAGGTCCTTGCGGTCGACGACGAACAGCACCTTGTCGACACTCGGCATCTTTGATGCGAGCTGCGCTGCCTTGAACGATGTGAGCGTCTTGCCCGATCCGGTCGTGTGCCAGACGTACCCTCCAGCCTTGACGGTGCCGAGCGTCTTGGAGTTCGTCGAGATCTGGATCTTCTGCAGGATCCGCTCCGTGGCGACGATCTGGTACGGCCGCATCACCAGCAGGTCCCGATCCGCGGTGAGCACGCAGTATTTCGTCAGGATGTTCAACAGCGAGTGCTTCGCGAAGAACGTCTTCACGAACGCCGTCAGCTCGGTGATCGGCTTGTTGCTGGCATCGGCCCACCAGGAGGTGAACTCGAACGAGTTGCTGGACTTCTTCGACCTGCTCGCTCCCGCCTGCTTCTGGCTGTCCTTGAGGTGTTTCGCTCGGGTGCTGTTGGAGTAGTACTTCGTGAGCGTGCCGTTGCTGATCACAAACAACTGCACGTACTCGAACAGACCCGAGCTGGCCCAGAAACTGTCGCGCTGGTACCGGTTGATCTGGTTGAAGGCCTCCCGGATATCCACGCCGCGACGCTTCAACTCGATGTGCACCATCGGCAGCCCGTTGACGAGCACGGTCACGTCGTAGCGGTTGGCGTACTTCGCACCACCGTCGCCGGCGTCACCGTCGCCGCGGCCGATCTCGTACTGGTTGATGACCTGCAGCTGATTGTTGTGGATGTTCGTCTTGTCGATCAGCGCGATGTTCTTCGTCGTCCCGTCATCGCGCCTGAGGATCTGAACGTGATCCTCCTGCACACGCACCGTCTTCTCGATGATGCCGTCGTTGGCACCTGCGACCTTCGTCGTGAAGAACTGCTCCCACTCGGCATCCGAAAAGGTCATCTTGTTGACCTTCTCGAGCTGCACGCGAAGGTTCGCGACCAACTCCGCGTCGGAGGTGATCGGCAGGTAGTCGTATGCCTGCTCCTGAAGGAGTCGGATCATCTCCTTTTCGAGCGCGGACTCCGTCTGATACGCATCGGCCTGCGACAGGTCGTGAACATACTCAGCGACAACCGTGCTCTCCGACGAGACAGCAATCGGATCGTACGTACGCGCCGGTGCATCGCTCACGACGCAGCCGCCCATCTGAACGCCTTCAGAAACTCTTGAAACTCGCTCCTAAAAGCATCCTTGTACTCTTCGGCCACCTCGAAGGTATCGATGTCAGCGAATCGGTCATGACTGTAAAGATTAAGCACCTTCGTCACCAAAGCGGCATCTGGCCCGGTCAGCAGGTCGCCCCACCCGCCCGTATGCCCAAGAAAATTGGCTGTCTTCTCAAGCAGTGCTCTGAACTGATTGAAATGAACACGCGCGATCGAATCTTCTGATATCGCCTCTTTAATTTCTTTGATTATTCCGAGATGGTAACTGAAGGGCGAATCCTTTGACTGCTTCGACAGCATCCATCCAGCGACTGGATCCCGCGAAAGAATATACGCACTGTTACTCTTTCGACGAAGCGAGTTGAATAGTACGTTAAAGAAGAGAGCGTGGTGGGTGGCGATAATAAATCTCAAGTCCAATTCTGAGGCCCTTTTGATGAGCGCCGACAACGCGAGAGCCACGGATACGATTCGCACGTCATCCATGGATGATACCGGGTCGTCTATGACGGCCAGCGTTAGCAGATCGTAGTTATCCGTGGAACGCATGTCAGGACTGTCGCGAAGTGTCTCAATGGCTTCGCTCAAAACAGCATAATAGACGCTCCAAATAAATATGCTCTCCTCGGCGCGAGATATCTTGATGCCGTCCGTAGAACTATCATCCCCCTTGTGAATACCAAAGTTGACCTCTCCACTCTCGAGATCAATCCTTGGTTCAATTCTGCCGCTCGTGAAATCTTGAAAGTTATCGACGATTGCACTGTCGAGGCCCTGGGTAACGATAGTTTCCAATAGCTCAGACTCTGGGTTCATTTTGAGCACGACTCGGTCGTTGTCCCAGGTGAACACGTCCTCCACGAAGGAGTTATAGAGAACCACGCTCTCCGGGGCGCGCTCTTTTAGATGCTGAGCTAGCCGAGTCTTACCGATCGTGTTCGGCGCGTAGATCAGGGCAGTGCGCGACTCGGCTAGGCCGTTCAGCACCTCGTCAGCCAAGCCCGCGACCGTTAAATGCACGCCCGCCATCTATATAGCCTCCTTGAAAGACAGTAGATGGTCGCGATAGTACTCGTACTGCTTGCGACGTGCCGTGAGTTCGGCTGGGAGACCGATGCTGATGTCGTTGACTAGAGCGTCGAGCTTGTCGAGCACTTCTCCATCACGACGCTGGTCATCGACCGGGACGTACTGAGCTTCGACTTGCTTGACGCGTCCAACAGCGAGCCCAGGCTGCGCAGACTTCGTCTTGTACTGATTGAGGTCCATTTCGGTGAGCTTGTGGAACGCCCAAGACATGTCGACCGCCACCTTCGGGGTCACAACGACCGCGTGCTCGGTCGCATAGGTCTTGCCCTCGGCACGGTGCACGTTGCCGCAGAGCGCCCCTTGGCGGCCAACGAAGATAACGCTCTCGTCGTAGTTGTACGAGCTCACATATCCGCGAAGGCCGTTCCCGCCATAGCAAGGGTACGGTTTCTCTTCGGTCGGCTCATCAGAAATCTCTGCCGCCTTGATGTGCGTGCCAGCGCGCATCTCGAAGATCTCCCCCAACGGAATCATTCGGCCACTCGCGGCATCACCACCACTCAGCAATTCTCGCCGATAGTGCGCGTACTGGGCGCGCCGAGCTTCCAGCTCCGCTTCCAGCTCCGCTTCCAGCTGGGTGAACTTATCCAATACTCGCACAATCTCGCGCTGCACCTCGAGAGGCGGCACGGGGATCCGGATCTTCTCCAACGAAGCACCAGACACGCGGCGCACCTTCGTCCCAGAGATGAAGCGCCGTTTCTGATATTGAAATGACGATGACTGGAAGAAATACGCCATGTACTTCGGATCAAGCTCGTGGCGATAGATGTAGGCGTCGCCACCGAGGACGACATCAGAGTCCCCGAGCCATGCCGTCGCCTTCGCGACCGCATCGTCATCCTCGCTCGTTGTAGCGATCAGCAGGTCGCCAGGCTGCGCATGACGAAGCTTCGCTGCGATCACTGGATCGGTGAAAGACTTCGTCTCAGTCGCGTAGACACCGTAGAAGGTGTGGATCTGCCCATAGTGAACAGCGGGGACACCTTCTTCACGAAGGTCGGCCTTCTGAAGGCCGCTCCCACGAATAAACTTCCCGGCCCCACCGAGAGTCTTGTGCTCCACCCCGTCCGGGCACAACTCCTGAATTAGGTCATCGATGCGGCTCATGCGAAGAAGTCCTCGTCGATCTCGACGACCCTATAGGTCTCTTTCACTTGCACGCCGACGCCGTACCGGATCATGAGGCTGGTGAGGCGCTTGCCGTCGATCAGGATGATGCGGGTCGGCACATTCTCGGCGTAGGTACGTGCGCCGTCCGAGAAGCGGCTGGTCGTGATGAAGACGCCGCTGTCGGCTTTGCCGCTGAGTGCTCCAACGAACGCCTGGAGGTCGGGGCGTCCGACAGTGTTGCCGTCTTGGTAACGCTTGGCCTGGACGTAGACGCGGTTGAGGCCGAGGATGTCCTGGTCGATGACACCGTCTATGCCTCCGTCGTTGGTGAGCTGGGTGACGCTGCCGGCCCCGGTGGTGCCGCCGTAGCCCATTGACAGCAGGAGATCGACAACCGCCTGCTCGAACAAGCCTGGTTCTTTGTCCTGCAGCCGAGTGAGCAGCTCGACCGCGATCTCATCGTGGATTCGCTCGACGCCGCTCTGCACCTGCTCGGTAGGAGTCATCGACGACTCTTCGGTCGGAGCGGTCGTTGCAGACTCGCTCGTCTTGCGGGTCGTGGTCGCCACGTACTCGCGGATCGGCGAGCTGGGATCTGCACCGAGCGCCTTGATGTCACGTTCCTTGGCACCATTCGGAAACAGCTCGATGAGCTGCTTGCCGGCATCAGTGATCTGGTAGTGACCACGCTTCGGACGCCTGAGCGCGCCGACGTTCGTCAAGAACGAGACGCCCCAGCCGATGCGGTTCTCATACTTGAGCGCGCTCCCGGACGGAAGCATCTCCTTCCTCTGTTCATCGGTGAGCTGCGCCTGATCAGCTACGAGAGGCTGAAACTCGCGCCAGTGGCGAATGATGCCATCGCTCATCACCTTGAGCGTCGGGATCATGAAGCCTTCCCAGTTGGGCATGTCCGTCATGACCGCGCGCCCTCCAGATCCGCCAC
This sequence comes from Kocuria subflava, assembly GCF_012163155.1. Lineage (GTDB taxonomy): Bacteria > Actinomycetota > Actinomycetes > Actinomycetales > Micrococcaceae > Kocuria > Kocuria subflava. Next base: position 2,333 of record NZ_JAAVUN010000012.1, on the reverse strand, counting down.
GATCTCGTCGATCGCCGAGCGGAGCTCAGCCTGGCGCGCCACGATGCGCGCGATCTCGGCGTTCAGCTCCGTAATGTCGACTTCCTCGCGAGTGTCCTCGGCCTCGACGTACGACGACACCGCGATGTTGTAGTCATTCGCGGCGATGTCCTCGTTGCCCACGATGGTGGCGAAGTGGTCCTGGGGCTCGCGCGTTGTGAATGCGTCGAGGATCCTCGTTCGGTGCTCTTCGAGCAGCTTGTTCTTGTTGCCGAGGCGTTTGAACTCGGCCGATGCGTCGATAAACAGCACGTCACTGGTCTTCTTCGACTTCTTCAGCACGAGGATGCAGGTCGCGATCGTCGTGCCGAAGAAGAGGTCCGTCGGCAGCTGGATGACCGCGTCGACGTAGTTGTTGTCGATCAGGTACTGGCGGATCTTCTTCTCCGCACCGCCGCGATACAGCACTCCGGGAAACTGGACAATCGCCGCAGTGCCGTTGACCGCCAGCCAGCTGAGCATGTGCATCGTGAAGGCGAGATCCGCCTTCGACTTTGGCGCGAGCACTCCTGCCGGTGCGAACCGCTCGTCGTTGATAAGCAGTGCGTCGTCGTCTCCTTTCCATCTGGTCGAGTAAGGCGGGTTGGAGACGATCGCCTCGAACGGCTCGTCGTCCCAATGCTCCGGTTCGATCAGGGTGTCGCCGTGGGCGAGGTTGAAGTCGGCGTAGTTGACGTCGTGCAGGAACATGTTGATCCGCGCAAGGTTGTACGTGGTCAGATTGATCTCCTGACCGTAGAACCCCTTACGGACGTTGTTCTTGCCGAGCACCTTGTCGAACTTCAGCAGCAGCGATCCGGAGCCGACCGCTGGGTCGTAGACCTTGTTGACCTGCTTCTTGCCGACCACCGTGATGCGCGCCAGCAGTTCGGAGACCTCCTGCGGCGTGTAGTACTCACCGCCGGACTTGCCGGCGTTGGCCGCGTACATCTGCATCAGGTACTCGTAGGCATCGCCGAACAGGTCGATCGAATTGTCTTCCCACCGCCCCAACGGCAGATCACCGATCGCGTCGAGCAACTTCGCCAGCTTCTGGTTGCGCTTGGCAACCGTCGAGCCGAGCTTGTTGCTGTTGACATCCAGGTCGTCGAACAGCCCCTTGATGTCTTCCTCACTGTCCGAACCCAGCGCCGACGCCTCGATGTTCTTGAAGACCCGCTCGAGCGTCTCGTTGAGGTTCTCATCCCGCGCCGCACGCTTGCGAACGTTAGCGAACAGGTCGGACGGCAGGATGAAGAAGCCCTTCTCGGCGACGACCTCGTCGCGCGCGAAGTCCGCCTGCGAGTCCGGCATCTGCGCGTAGTCGAACGACGCGTCACCAGCCTCGTGCTCGCCCTTGTTGATGTAGGCCGTCAGGTTCTCGGAGATGAACCGGTAGAAGAGCATGCCCAGCACGTAGGTCTTGAAGTCCCACCCATCGACGCTGCCGCGAAGATCGTTCGCGATCCGCCAGATGGTCTTGTGAAGCTCAGCACGCTGCGCCTCTTTGGTGGTCGGTGCCATAGGTTTGTCTCCTCCGCGCCACTGCGCAATCACGGTGCTGGGTTGTTCGTTCACAGGCTATCGGCGGCCACTGACGCTCGGGGCTCCAGCAGCATCAGCGCGTCGCGTAGAACGCCACGGCTGCTGATGCCGTCACGTTCAACGAGTCGACTCCGCCCATCATCGGTATCGTGACCCGGCGATCGAGTAGAGCATCAGTTTCCCGCGTGATGCCGTGGCCTTCGGTGCCGAACACGAGAGCGAGCTTCTCGTGATCCTCGGCCACCAGCTCGTCGAGGGTAATCGCGCCTTCCCCCAACGTCATGCCGGCCAGGACATAGCCAGCCGCCTTAAGCTCCGCAATGCCCTCTGTCCAATCGGGGATCCGTGTCCACGGCACTTGGAAAACCGTGCCCATCGAGACCCGTACCGAGCGCCGGTACAGCGGGTCAGCGCAGGTCGGAGACACCAGCACCGCATCAAGGCCCAAGGCGGCTGCATTACGGAAGGCGCTGCCGACGTTGGTATGGTCAACGAGCCCCTCCAGCACCGCGATCCGACTGCGTCTGCGAGGCTCGGCGGCGGGTTCCGGATGGGCTAGTTTGGGACCACACACGTTGGTGTGATCAACAATGTCCTCAATGATCGCCACCCGCCGGGCATCCGCCACCACGGACTCCAGGGCCAACGGGGCGGGCCGGTGCATGGCGGCCAGAGCACCGCGGTGCAGATGGAACCCGGTGAATCTCCTATGTATGTCAAGCAGCCGCCGCAGGTGTGATCGTGGCGTTGAGTTGCCTGTAGATCTGACG